>CAZCYF010000001.1:0-122834 GCA_964502835.1 uncultured Halobacteriales archaeon
CCGGGGCCTCTCCCATGCCAAGGGAGTGATCTACCGCTGATCTACGAGCCCTCGACCGCGGTGAATCTCCTCCCCGGGCGC
Source organism: uncultured Halobacteriales archaeon (assembly GCA_964502835.1). Lineage (GTDB taxonomy): Archaea > Halobacteriota > Halobacteria > Halobacteriales > SKSH01 > CAZCYF01. The sequence continues at coordinate 82 of CAZCYF010000001.1, forward strand.
CCATAAACGCCTCGGAACGGGGCCGTTCACCGCTGGTGATCGGGGTTCGCGACCCCAACTCAGTCGACGTGTGACAGCATGTGGGCGCCAGCGTGGACCCATGAGGAAACGGTTATACCGGTGTCGGCCATGGCTTTGTCCAACGGAACCCCACGGCCGCAAATCTGACTCGCCGGGCTTCCCGGCTTCGAGATTGCGGCAGTGCGGACGTCTGCCGTCGGCACGTGCGGTTCCCCCACCAACCCATGGCACGCATGCACACCCGCCGTCGGGGCTCGTCGGGCTCCGACCGACCCGTCACGGATGAGCCGCCGGAATGGAGCGACGTCGACCCCGAAGCCGTCGAGGAACGCGTCGTCGAACTCGCCGAAGCCGGCCACGGACCGAGCAAAATCGGCCTCAGGCTGCGCGATGAGGGCGTCGACGGGACGCCTGTTCCCGACGTGAAGCTCGCGACCGGCAAGAAGGTGACCGCGATCCTCGAGGAGCACGACGCCACACCGGACCTGCCGGAGGACCTCCGCAACCTGATGGAGCAGGCCGTCAGGATGCGCGAGCACCTCGATGAACACCCGACCGACCACGCGAACCGCCACGCCCTACAAAACACCGAATCCAAGGTCCGTCGCCTGGTGAACTACTACCGCGGTGACGAGCTTCCCGAGGAGTTCACGTACTCCTACGAGTCCGCACAGGACCTGCTGTAGATGGCCACCGGGCAGTCGACGCGTCCGGCAAACCCGACGGCGCAGCTGACGGACACGCTCACCGGGGCGACGTTCCTCCGGATGCTGACCCGACCGACCGCGACTCACCTCGCCGCAGCGGCGACGCTCCTCGAGGTGGTCCCGGCCCACGTCCGGGTCATCGACGGCCGCCACGACCCGCCGTCGGCACCGGACGTTCCAGTGATCGCGACTGACGTCGGCCTCGCGGAGGATGGTCACTCCCTCGGCGATCGGCCCCTGGAGACGGCGATCGCGATCGCGTCCGACCGCAGCGTGGCGGTTCCGCGAGCCAGTCTCGCGCTGGCCGGTTCGATCGAGAGTGTCGACGGACCTGGAATCGCGACCGTGGGCGACGACCTCGGACGCGCCCTCGCGAGCTCGGTGCGACTGTTCGGGCCGTTTTCCGGGCGCGATCCCGAGCAGGTTCGCGAGCGCCTGCGGGCGGCTGGCCTGCCCACCTCGGTCGCCACCGTCAGAGATGATCCCGAGGCGGGCCGCCGCCTGGCCGAGTGGGTCGTCACCACCATCATCGAGTCCGGTGACCGCCCGCCCAGCGCGACGCGCGCCCTCGAACGGGCCCTGGGACCGACCTCCCTGCCGGACGGTCCGACGGCCACCCGCGAAGGGCTGGTGGACCTGATCGAGACGCTCGCCTGGGCCGACCCGGGGCTGGCGGTCGCGGTCGTGCGTGGATCGGCGGAGTCGGTCGATGGGCGATACCACGACCTGGCTTCGACGGTTCACGCGACCGTCGGCGAGCTCCCGACGGACGGGCCGGACGATCTCGTCACGACGACGATCGAGGACGGTCCCCCGGGACCGACGGCGCACCTCTGGACGCACTACCGGCTGCACCGTCCCTACGGGCTGGTGATCGTCGAGGGCGATCCCGTGCGCGTCGCGCTGGCCTCGTCGGGGTCCCGGGGGGCGAGCGCGGTTTTGGAGGCCGTGGCCGGCGACCTCGGCGGGGGCTTTTGGGGCGACCACCGGCTCGCGGAGGGGACGTTCGAGGCCACCCCCGACACGCTCACGGATTCGGTGTCTCGCCACCTATGAACCGAATCACGATCCGGACCGACCATGCCGAGGCCGAGACGGTCGCCGCCGCCATCCGGCCGGACAACACCGCCGAGGTCGATACGAGCGTCGAGGACGGGACGGTAGTAACGACGATCGAGCGCGAAAGCCTCGGCGGGCTTCGTGCGACCGCTGCGGACTACTGGCGGGCGCTGTCCGTCGCGGACGAAACCGTGCGACTTGTAAGGGCGACCGACGAGGTAGACCCATGAGCGAACGTTCCATCGACCGGCGGTCGGGGGCGAAGACCTGGTATACGGTCCACGCCCCGGAGGGGTTCGACCGTGAAGTCGTCGGCGAGACGCCCGCCGACGAGCCGGACAAGCTGCCGGGGCGGACCATCGAGACCACCCTCGGCGATCTCACCGGCGACTCGAGCCAGAACAACACCAAGCTCACGTTCCAGGTGACCGACGTCGGCAGCGACGCGGTCTACACGACGTTCATCCGCCACGAACTCACGCGGGATTACGTCCGCAGCCTGGTCCGTCGAGGTGCCTCCAAGATCGATGCGGTCGTGACCGTCGAGACCGCCGACGACGTCACCTACCAGGTGCAGCCGGTCGCCTTCACCACCCAGAAGGCCGATCTGGAACAAGAGCGCGAGATCCGCCGGCGCATGGTCGAGCGCGTCGAGACGGCTGCGGCCGAGCGCACCGCCGATGACTTCATCGACGGCATCGTCCATGGTCGGCTGTCGTCGGCGATCTACGCCGATGCCAAGGAGATCTATCCGCTTCGTCGGGTCGAGGTGCAAAAGGCCGAACTCGAGGGGCGGCCGGCCGCGCTGGCTGGTGAGGACTGACCGGGCGTCGGTTCTCACTCGCTGAGAACGAGCGACCTCCATTATTCGGGTGGGCGGGCTAGATCGAACTGGCATGACCACGAGTGCTCACCGCCGCCCGCGACCGGACGAGGCGGTGCCCGTCCTCGTCGGCATCGAATCGCCCGACGCGTGTCCGGTGGCGACGGCCTCGGCGGCTGCGGAGGGGACGGCCTCGAACGTCGGCGTCTGTGGCCGATCGATTCAGACGGGCGAGATTACCGGCGAGTTCACCCTCGACACGGCTGAGGATCCCGGGGAGGACTTCGAGGCGATCCGCGCCGGCGACGGTGGCACCGTCTATCGCTTTCACCGCTCCGACGTGGCGAACTGTCCCTGCGAACACGTCGAACAGTTCGACGTCCCCGTTACGAACGTCACCGCCGAGGACGGCACGTTGTACCTGCGCTTCAGTGCGGCACCCGACCGGGTGCGCGAGGTGGTTCACCACCTCGACGAGACGTTCGACTCCATCACCGTTCGCCGGCCGCGCATCGACACGAGCGAGGCACCCTTCGCGATGGTCGACCTGGGCGCATTGACTGACCGGCAGCTCGAGGTGCTCGAGCGGGCCTACGAGCTCGGCTACTTCGACTTCCCGAAGGGTGCCAACGCCGGCGACGTGGCCGACGACCTCGGCATCGCCCGGTCGACCTTCAGCGAGCACCTCGCGGCGGCGCTCCGGAAGGTCATCGGCGCGGTCGTTGCCGAACCCGCCTAGCTCAGGCGTCCTCGACGCGTATGGTCCCCCGCATGTCATCAGCCTCGTGTGGAATGCAGTAATACGGGTAGCGCCCGGCCACCTCGAAGGTGACGGTGAAGGTGTCCCCCGAATCGAGGCGCCCGCCGAACCGGTCGAACCAGGCATCGACCGCCGCCGCCTGGCCGTCAAAGCCGCCGGTCGCGAAGTAGGCGGCCCCCTCGGGGAGGTCCGCCTCGTAGGCGGTTACCGTGTGTCCCCGCGAGCTCGTGTTCTTCCAGGTGACGGACTCGCCGACGGTGGTCGTGAACTCACGTGGCAAGAACGCGCCCGAGGACATGCCGATGTCACACCCGTCGCCGCAGGCGAGCTGGTCGGACCGGCCGAATCCGACACATCCCGCCAGCGAGCCCGTCGCGAGGAGGCCCAACACGGCGCGCCGGCGCATACGGTGTGCGTCGCGGGCGAGCGGATTTAGGCGACCCGGTTCGGTGCCATCCCGTGCAGGGACAATAATAACACGTAAGGCGCCAGTTTGACTTCCTCGGCTCATGAAACCGCGGGTCGTCGACCACGTCGGCCCGGCCGACGTCGTCACCGCCGGCCACGCCGCCCTCGGGCTCCTGGCCGTCCTCGCGGCCCCGGCGGACCTCGACCTCGCGGCTCGACTCGTGTTGCTGGCCGCGATTTTCGACGGCCTCGACGGGATCGTGGCGCGGTGGCACGGAGGGAGTTCCATCGGGTCGTTCCTCGATTCGCTCGCCGACGTCGTCTCCTTCGCGGTGGCACCGGCGGTGATCGTCTACGTGGCCATCCTCGACCGGTGGGAGCTGGTTCCACTGGAGCTCACGCCGATGTACGCCACGGTGTGTCTCGTCGTCATCGGCTTTACCGTCATGGCGATCTTGCGCCTGGCACTGTACACGGCGTTCGACACGCACGACAGCTACACCGAGGGCGTGCAGACGACCCTTGCGGCGACCATCATGGGTGCGGCGGTGCTGGCCCGCGCGACCGACCCCACCCTCTTGCTCGGCGTGACGGTCGTCTTCACCGCCTTGATGGTCTCGCCCATCCGGTATCCCGACTTGCTCGCGCGGGACGCGCTCATCATGGGGATCGTCCACGTCGGGGCGGTCATCGCCCCCGGCCTGTGGAGCCGAGCGCTGCCCTGGGCGTTGTTGCTGCTCGGGGTGGCCTACCTGCTGTTGTCGCCGTGGCTCTACTGGCGCGGCCGGTGGCGGCTGCTTGAGTGGAAAGGAAACGCTTAGGGTCGCGTCAGCGCCACATACGCCTAGCGAATCCCGCCCGAGGACCAAGCATGAGCGATGACGTACCCGACCCGGACGACCTGCGCGATCGCCTGGCCGACCTTGCCGAGCGCCTGGACGACGCCGAGGCCGAGGCCGAGTACCAGGCCATCGACGAGGAGCTCGACGCGCTCGAGTCGGACCTCGAGGCCCTCGAGGAGGCGGTCGAGGAGGATGACGACGAGGCGGCCGAACCGGTCGAGGAGATCACCGACGAGCTGGACGAGCTCGCGGAGACCCTCGAGGCGGAGCGAGGCCCCTACGCGGAGGACGTCACGGGCGTCCTCGAGGGGGTGACCGCGACGGTCGAGAGCGAGCAATGGACCGAGGACGGCTCGACGGCCGTGCTCGAGGCCGTCCGGTCCTTCCTCGACGAGGCGGCGCTGCCGGCGGAACGCGACGCTCCAGACGAGGTCGAGGGGGTCGCCGCCGCCATCGAGGCGGTCGTCGACGACGTCGAGGAGGCCGCGTTCGATCCGGACGACGACGCCGACACCATCGAGACGCTGTTGACGGCGGCGCAGACCCTCGAAGCGGCCGTCGAGGACGCGGAGACCTGGGACGACCTCTCCGTGCGCGAGCAACTCGACGCGCGCGGTTTTTACGACGTCCTCGAGCACCGCAAGGACTACCCCCCCGAGTGGAGCGCCCTCAAGGCCCACGAGCAGGCCGGCAACGTCGACATGATCCTGCTCGCGTACGACCTGCTCGACTCCGAGTTCATGGAGGAGAACTGCCTGGAAGCCTTCAAGCGCCTCGGCTCGTCCGCGGCGCTGGACGCGATGATGCAACAGGCCCAGCGGCGCGATCGTGACGCCATCGAGGTGCTCGGTCGCATCGGTGACGACGAACCCGTCGACATGCTCATCGAGTACATCGAGGAAGGGCCAGCCCGACCCCTCGAGTTGACGATCCTTCGCTCACTCGGCATGATCGGTTCGCCCGAGGCCACCCAGGCGGTGGCCGATCGCCTCGCCGCCGACGACCCGCTGGTTCGCTCGACCGCGGCCCGTGCTCTCGGGATGATCGGTGATCCGCGCGCGGTCGAACCGTTGACCGACGTCCTCGAATCGGACGACGCGGGCAACGCCCGCGCCAGCGCGGCGTGGGCGCTGAACGCCATCGGCACGGAGCCGGCCCTCGAGGCGGCGAGCGGGTTTGCGGACGACCGCGAGTATCTCGTCGAGGTCCAAGCCGAACGCGCCCGGTCCGCGCTCGAGGCGGCCTGACCGGACCTCACTGGAGCAACCGGACGAGGAACAACAGCGCGAAGGCCAGCGCGAGCACGAACGCGCCGACGCGTCCGATGGGCGTGTATTCGGCGACCTCCTGCGCCGAATAGTTCAGCCGGTAGCGGTCGCCCTCCGCCTTGTACTCCACGTAACTCGGCGTCTGAAACAACTCGGCGAAGACCAACACGGCGCCGATGGCGCCCAGTGCGTACGCCCCCAGCTCGATCCATTCGAGATACGCCGCCATCGAGGCGTCCAACGACCGGCCGGTACTTAAGGGAGGCGTCCACCCTCAAGGGCGATCGCGCACCGAAGGCGGGGCGTGTTCTGGATCGCCCTCGCGATCGGTCTCGCCCTCTCACCCGGCGGCGTCGCGGTCGCCGCCGAGCCGCAGGCGAACGCAACCGCCATCCTCGAGGTCCATCCCAATCCCGTCGAACACGGCGACGTCGGTGAGTACATCCTCCTCCACGTCGCCCGGCCCACCTCAACCGCCGACTGGCGGTTCAGCGATGACGCCGGCCAGGAGGCCGTCCCCTCCGCGACGACCGTCAACGGCACCGTGGCGTTCAGCCGCCATCCGTCGGCCGTCCGGCCCCTCGTCGACCATCCGGTGTATCCCCTCCAGGGCACCTTCCAGCTGGCCAATCGGGGCGAGACGATCACGTGGCAGATCGGCGATCGGGTGGTCGACCGGATCACCTACCCCGGACCGGCACCGGAGGCCGAGCGGTGGGTGGCAACGGAGCACCGCTGGGTACCCCTCGGCGCGACCGCGTTCGACCCCGTCCGGGCGAGCGGCCCCGGGCACGCAGCGGTCCTGCCGGACGACCCAGCGGCGCTCATCGACCGGTTGACGACGGCCGAGCACCGGCTCTGGCTCGGCGGGTATACCCTGTCCGAGCCGCGCGTCACCGAGGCGCTCCTCGAGGCCCACCGCCGTGGCGTCGACGTCCGCGTGCACCTCGAGGGTCGGCCCGTCGGCGGTATCGGCGAGCCGATGTACCAATCGCTCGACCGCCTCGCGGCAGCGGCGATCCCGGTGACCGTCCACCGGGGGCCGTACGCGCGGTGGGGGTTCCACCACGCCAAGTATGCCGTCATCGACGACCAGCTGGTGGTGACCACGGAGAACTGGAAGCCCTCGGGGATCGGTGGTCAGGCAAACCGGGGCTGGGGGATCGCGATCGCCAACGCGAGCCTGGCCGACGCGGCCGCGGCGGTGTTCAGTGCCGACGCGGGCTGGCGCGACGCCCGCCCGTGGCCGGCGGCCCGCGAGGCGATCGAACCCGTCGACGTGGGGACCGCCGACGGCGACTTTCGACGAGCCCACCCCGCGATCGATACCGAGGTGGACGCGGCCACCCTCGTCGTCGCCCCGGACCACGCCGAGGCCGTCCTCACCGAGGCGATCGCCGCGGCCGAGCGGTCGGTCGACATCATCCAGGTCGATCTCGGTGGTCCCAACGTGCCGTTGGTGCGAGCCGCGCTGGATGCCGCACGGCGGGGCGCATCGGTACGGTTCCTGCTCTCGGGTGGGTGGGAGGTCCGCGAGGAGAACGAGGCCGTCGCCGCGGCGATTCGCGAACGCGCGGCCGAGCGCGACCTCGACGTCGCGATTCAGTTGCGTGGAGCCAATGCACGGTTCGACCGAATCCACGCGAAGGGTGCCATCATCGACGGCGAGCGGGTCATTCTCGGATCGATCAACTGGAACAACCACTCGTTGCGCGAAAACCGCGAGCTGGCGCTGTTGATCGACGATCCGGAGGTTGCCGGATACTTCGCCGAGGTGTTCGAGGGTGACTGGCCGGGACCCGCCCGATATCAGCTCCATCTCGGCCTCGTCGGCGCGACGGTGCTCGTCGCCATCGCTGTCGCCTGGCACGCCCGTCGGCTCGAGATCCGCCCGGACGAGGCCGTCTAGGCGGCCTCGGTGTCGGCGGCTCCGAGGCGGTCGATGAGCGACTCGAGGACCTCCTCCCGCCGACCGCCGACGAACCGGATCGACCCGACGACGAGGTGCCCGCCGCCGCTGACGCCGCCACCCCGGATCGATTCCGTGAGGTCGGTCACGATGTCCGGGATGTCGAGGCGGACGCCGTCGCTGCGCAACACCGCGAAGTCGCTGCCGTACCCGATGGTGATCGTGGGCGAGCCCTCACCCTCCTCCACGCGGCGGTCGTGAATCGCCGTGGTCGTCTTCCCGGGCGCGGGATAGATGTGGCGGTGAGCGTACTGATCGAGGTCGATCGTGTACAGGTCGGCACCGTTTTCGAGTTCGCGATGCTCGAGGTGGGGTACGGCCGCGGCGAGTTGCTCGTCGACCTCCGTGGCGGCCCGTTCGGCGAACAGCTCGACCACCCGTCGGTGGCGGTCCGGGTCGGCGCTACCGACGTCGAGGATGTCGTGCATCAGGTGGCGGCCGGCGCGGTAGCGCAGCCAGTGGGCCGCGTAGTCGACGGCATCGGTCATCGCCTCCACCCACGCTGCGTCGCCACCGGCCAGCTCGAGGTAGTCGTCCATGACCGTCGCCTCGGATCGGTCCGCGGTACCGGCGAGTGCGGGCAGCTGCTCGACGTCATCGGACACCTCGGGATCGATCATCCGGGCCACCTCAACGGCGAGCATCGCCGTCGTCACCCGGTAATCCTCGTCGACGAGGTACGGGTTGACGTGGGCGTCCAGGTGCGCGTCGACGACCTCGGGGTCCGGGAAGTGATGGTCGATCGTGATGACCGAGAGGCCGTAATTCGTCAGCGTCTCGATGGCCGGCAGGTCCTCGGCCGTCGATCCGTTGTCGAGCATCAACACGAGCGGCAGGCGCTGGCCGTGGCGGTCGCGTTCCTCGAGGGCGCGATCGAGGTCACGGGTCGCGTCGGCCATCTCGTAAAACGGCGCCTTGCTCGGGAGCCGGCGGGTGAGATACCGCGAGGCGTCCGGATCGCCGTGGATGTCGTCGGCGAAGGACTCGATCGCCAGCTGGAGCGGAACGCTCGCACAGATGCCGTCCACGTCGGCGTGGTGGCGAATCCGTACGGGGCGGCCCGTCAGAATCGCCCGGCGGATGCGCTCGGCCACGTCGCGCAGGTCCGGCCAGAGGGTGTCGAGGGCGTCCCACTCGACGAGCGCGTCGATGGTCGGTGGGCTCGCCGCCGCGTCGAGTGCGGTCTCGACCTCGTCCGCGGCCGCCGCCAGCTCGTCGCCCTCGAGCACGGCGAGGCGCTCCGATTCGATCTGGATGGTGCCGTCGTAGCGCTGGACGGTCCCCTCCACGGCGATGTGATCGTCGATCTCAACCTCGGGATGGGCCCGCACGCCCGCCCCATCGAAGGCGGCGACGGTCGCGATCCCGTCGCCCGTGGTCACGTGAAACAGGGTCGGGCCGCTCGTTTGCTTGATCTGCGTGACCGATCCGCGGAGGCTGACCTCCCGATCGACGTGCTCGTCGAGCGTGCTCGCGGTGACGGGCTCGCGTTCGGTCGGCTCCGGTGCGGGCGGCTCGAGGTCTTCGCGGGGGAGAAACGACACGTCGCCATCGTCGCGGATGCGATCGAGCTCGACGACCATGCGGTCGCCGACGGCATACGTACCCGTGAGGTTTGATTCGTGGACGAGTCCCGAGACGGTCTCGTTGAGGTCGACGAAGACACCGTACTCGACGATCCCATTGATCGTGGCGACGTACGGGGTGTCGGGTTCGATGTCCTCGGCGGTGGCCGACTCGGGCAGCGTGGCCGGTTCGGCCGTTTCGTCGTCCACCGCTGGTTCGGTGGTCATCTGTGCGGTTTGGTAGGCAAGCGTGCCGTTTAACACCTTTCGATGGCGTCCGGAACGTTTAGCACGTCCATCGCGCTAGCACCCGCGTAGATGGGCCTGTTCGATGCGTTGTTCCGGCCGGCAGAGGTCGCCGGGATCGCGAAGGAGACGATTGCGTTCGCCAGAGAGAGCGCACAGGCCACCCACCCGGACGAGTACATGGGGATGCTCCGGGGCACGCCCGCCAGCGACCTCGGCCTCGATCGCGACGGTCAGGTCATCACCGACGTGCTGGTCATCCCCGGCACGACCTCGAGCCCGTCGTCGGCGACGGTCAAGTCCTTCCTCGTCCCGAACGACGTCCGGTCGCTCGGGTCGATTCACTCCCATCCAAACGGCGTGTTGCGCCCGAGCGACGCGGACGTCCGGACGTTCGGCTCGGGCGTTGTACACGTGATTCTCGGCCATCCCTACGGCCCCGACGACTGGCGGGCCTTCGATCACGAGGGGGAGCCGACGACCCTCGAGGTTCTTGACGTCGACGTGCCGGATCCGGAGGGGTTTTTCGACTTTACCCAGGCCGACCTCGACCGGGAGCGCCACCGATGACCGACGACGACCGGCTCGTCGTGGCCCAGGGAACCTTCGATCTGCTCCACCCGGGACACGTGCATTATCTGGAAGCGTCCGCCGCACTCGGTGACCACCTGGTGGTCATCGTCTCGCGGTCGGGCAACGTCGACCACAAGGAGACCCCGCTGTTGCCAGCCTCACAACGCCGGGACGTCCTCGGCGCCCTCGAGGCCGTCGATGAGGCCAGACTGGGCCATCCCTCGGACATCTTCGTCCCGGTCGAGGACCTCCGACCGGACGTCATCACCCTCGGTTTCGACCAACACCACGACGAGGACGCGATCGCGGCCGAGCTCGACGCACGGGGGATCGACTGCGAGGTCGTCCGCGTTGGCCCCCGTGCGGCCGAAGAGGGCGTCTACTCGACGAGCGACATCGTCGACCTGATCCTCGAGCGCTACGGCTGACGCCCGAGCGTCTCGTGGAGATCGACCGCCGCCTCGACCGCCCGCGCGCCGTAGTCGACCCGATCGGCGGCTTCCTCGGCGGTCATGCCCGGCCCGGTAACGCCCAGGGTGACCGGCGTGTCGCGGGTGCGTGCCACCGCCTGCAGCTGCTGGGCGGTCGCGTGTCCGATGACCGTGTCGTGGTCGGTATCGCCCGCGATGATCGCGCCGATGACGGCGACGGCATCGACGTCCTCGCGCCGGGCGAGGCGATCGGCAGCGAGCACCGTATCGAACACCCCGGGGACCTCGATGGTGTCGACGACCGTGGCGTCGGCCCCCTCGGCGGCCGCCAGGGCCCGATCGACCATCCGATCCACCAGCGGGCCGTGAAACGTGGCGACCACGAGGGCGAGTTTGACCATGTCGCCCCGGCGCGCGCGGTCGACTAATGGGTGACGGTCGACGCGGTCCCGACGGTTTTTCTACCCCTCACCCCCTCCACCAGCGCGATGGCCCTGTCCACTCCGTCGCGGTCCCGCAACTGGACGGTGTACGCCCTCCTCGCCATCGTGGCGCTGGCGCTCCTCATCCGGTTGATCGGCCTCGGCGACCGGATGGCCCACTTCGACGAGGCGCGGGTCGCACACGACGCCATCCGGTATCACAAGGGTGGCATCTGGTACTACGAGCCCGTGGTGCATGGGCCGTTTCTCCCCAAGCTGAACAACCTGCTGTTCGAGGTGCTCGATCCGACCGATACGACCATCCGGCTGGTCGCCGCGGTGCTTGGCGGCCTCGCACCGTTGGCCGCGTGGCTCTTTCGGGAGCACCTCCGCCAGGAGGAGCTCCTCGCGTTCGCCACCTTGCTCGCGGTGAACCCGATTCTGCTGTATTACTCGCGGTTTATGCGCAACGACGTTCCCCTCGCCGTCGTCATGCTGGTCGTCCTCGGGTTGATCGTGCGCGCGTACGACACCGGGCGGTCGTGGTACCTCTACCCGATCGGGCTGTTGGCGGCCCTCGGGTTAACCATGAAGGGCAACGCGATCCTGTATCCGGTCGCGTGGCTCGGTGCAGCGGCGGTCCTCGGGTATCTCCGGTATATCGGCGGCGACCCCCTCCCCACTCTCGAGCCGTTCCTGAACCCTGACCGACGACGCGCGGCCATGCGATCGCTGTACGGGCGGCTCCGCCCCTGGCTGCGTGACGGCCTCGGCGCGACGATCGTCGGCATGGCGGTCCTGGCGGTCATGTATGCCCCCCGCGGTCCATCTGAACTGTCGCTCACGGACGTGTTGACCGATCCGACCACCCTGCCAGCCTATCTCGAGGGGTCGGTCGTGTACGCGGTGAACGAGACGATCGACTACTGGGTCTACAGCGGGAGCACTGACACCCCCTATCTCTCGTTCCTCTGGGACTATCTGGAGACGTTGCAAGCTGGTGGGTTGGTCGTGGGCGTGTTCGCCCTCGTTGGCTTCCTCGCGGTCCACATCGGCACCCGTCGACCTCGCGGGTTGGTCGTCTTCGCCACGGCCTGGGGCGTGGCGAGCGTTGTGGGCTATCCCGTCGCGGCCGACATCCAGGCGCCCTGGTTGACCGTCCACGCCGTCGTGCCGCTGGCTATCCCGGCCGGCGTCGGCCTCGGGTTCGCCGCCCGCACCGCGCTCGACAGCGTCAGTGATGCGGACTGGATCGATGCCGCCCTGGCCGGGATGGTGTTGCTGGCCGCGACTGGCCTCGTCGTGATGCCGGCGGTCACCCACGTATACGCCCAGCCGGCCGGCGAGGACAACGAACTCGCCCAGTACGCCCAGCCTGGCGGCGACTGGGGTGATACGATCGACCGGCTCCAGGAGCTGGCCCGTGAGAACGAAGCGGGAGCGGACGTGTTGTTCGTCGGTGAGAAGTATGCCGTGTTCAACGAGTCCGAGGCCGACCTCAAGCCGGCACCCAGCGGCTGGTACGATCGCCTACCGTTACCCTGGTACATCGAGGCCGCCGACGGCGTTCCCGATAGTGACGCCTCCGCGCCGGCCGTCGACGCGACGTTCGAAAACGAGTCGCCCCCCGTCGTGATCGTCGATTCGCCGAACCGGCACCTCGTGACCCCCTACGTGGACGAGTATGAGCATCGCATCCACCTGATGCGACTGTGGAACACCGAGGTGCACGTCTACCTCGCCCGGACCTGATTCCGCCCGGTATATGGTCGTTCCCACCAATCACCCGGGCATGTCCGTCGACACGAGCCTGCCGGGGCCGACCCTCGGCGTGGTCGGGGGCGGTCAGCTCGGTCGCATGCTGGCGGAGGCGGCCAGCCCGCTCGGCGTTGACGTGATCGTCCTCGATCCGACGCCGGACTGTCCCGCCAGCCGGACGGCCACGGAACAGATCGTCGCCGACTTCGACGATGCCGCGGCGATCGCCGACCTCGGCGAGCGCGTCGACCGGCTCACGCTCGAGATCGAACTCGCCGACCCCGAGGGGCTCAGCCAGGCACCGGTGCCGGTCGAGCCGGCTCCCGCCACGCTGGCCACGATCAAGGACAAGCTCACCCAGATGGAGACGTTCGCCGCCAACGGGGTGCCCCTGCCGTCGTTCACGCCCGTCGACGATGTCGACGATCTCCGGGGCGCCCTGGCCGAGTTGGGGTCGCCCGTCATGCTCAAGGCCCGAACCGGCGGGTACGACGGCCGGGGAAACGTTCCCGTCCACGAAACGGACGACCTCGAGCACGCCATCGAGGCGGTCGGCGGGCCTGCCATGGCCGAGGCGTTCGTCCCCTTCGAACGTGAGCTGGCGGTGATCGCCACCCGCGGGGTCGACGGGGTGACGGTCCATGAGGTGACCGAAACGATCCACGAAGAGGAGATCCTCCGTGAGACCGTTGCGCCGGCCAGGGCCGAGCCGGCCGTGCGCGATCGCGCCAGAGACGTTGCCCGGCAGGCACTCGACACGCTGACGGGCCGTGGCGTGTTCGGCATCGAACTGTTCGAAGCGCCAGACGGCGAGGTGTTGCTCAACGAGGTGGCACCCCGCCCGCACAACTCCGGCCACTGGACCATCGAGGGGGCGGTCACCTCCCAGTTCGAGCAACACGTCAGGGCGGTGCTCGGCTGGCCCCTCGGGGCGACCGACCGCGTCCATGAGACGGTCGTCACGACGAACGTGCTCGGCCAAGTGGACCGCCCGAGGCGGGCTCGGTTGACCGGCGTGGGTGACGTGCTCGCGGCGGAGCGGGCACACCTCCACTGGTACGGCAAGCGGGAGGTCCGCCCGCTTCGCAAGATGGGCCACGTCACCGTGACCGCCGCACAGACAGCACCCGCGGCCACGCTCGACCGGGCACGGACCCTGCGCGGCGCCCTCGACTTCGCCACGGAACGCTAGCCTTACGGCACCGCCACCGGAGGGTATTCGTATGCACCGTGACGAGCGCGACCTCATCGACGCCCTTGAGGCCGAGGCGTCGGCCGAGCGCGACCCCGCGGCCACGCCGGACGTCGGGATCATCATGGGCAGCGACTCCGACCTGGAGGTGATGATGACCGGGGGCGACCGCCCGGGCGCCTACGACGCGTTGGTCGACGACCTCGGGTTCGCCGAGGTGACCGATTACGACGATCCACCAGCCGCGGACTACACCTTCGAGACCTACGTCGTCTCGGCCCACCGGACGCCCGACCTGATGTACACCTACGCGGCGACGGCCGCAGACCGCGGGCTGTCGGTCATCATCGCCGGGGCCGGCGGGAAGTCCGCCGACCTGCCCAACATGACGGCCTCGATCGCCCATCCCCTCCCGGTGATCGGCGTCCCCGTTCAGGAGAAGTCCGTCCCCTCGGTCATCGGCATGCCTCACGGCGCGCCCATCGTCGCCGTCGATGCCGGCAAATCCTACAACGCGGCGCTGTTCGCCGCCCAGGTCCTCGCCGTCGACGACCCGGCGTTGCGCGACCGGCTCGCCACCGTCCACGAGGAGCAAGCCGGCGCGGTCGCCCGCACGAGCGCCGACGTGCACGCCCGGGGGACGCAGGCCTTCCGCGAGTCGCGTTAGCCCCGTACCGCCCGAATTCCGCATCGTTGGGGGTTCTGGGGCAAGAATACAACCCTTATATGGATGGCTCCTAAACGTCCGATCGTACGGAGCTCCACATGAACGATTGGATCGCAATCGCGGCCTTCGCGTTGATCGCGACGCTCGTTCCCGTCGGCATGGTCGCCGCCTCCTGGCTCATCCGGCCGTCGGTTCCGGAACCGGGGAAACGGACCGTCTTCGAGAGCGGCGAGATTCCTACCGGGTCGACCCGAATCCGGTTCAACATTCAGTACTACATGGTCGCGCTCCTGTTCGTCGTCTTCGACATCGAGACGGTCCTCCTGTTCCCCTGGGCGCTCGTCTACACGGACGCCATCGAGCAGGTCGGCCTGATGCGCGCGCTGGTGCCGATGCTCGGGTTCGTCGCGATTCTCCTGATGGGGCTGCTCTGGGCGTGGCGAAACGGGGCGGTCACCTGGGCTGCCAGTCCCCGAGCCAAACGAGAGGGTGAGCACACACCATGAGTACCGATCAACTATCCGACACCGACCGAGACGTACTGGACAAGACCCGCGAGGCCCGCAGTGGAGAGGGACTCGACGATCGATTCAACTCACGGCTGCGCGAACGGGTGGGATCGAGCCCGTTCATCCTCACCAAGTTCGACAAGTTCATGAACTGGGTGCGTGGGTCGTCGATGTTCATCCTCCAGTTCGGCATCGCGTGTTGCAGCCTCGAGATGATCCACACGATGATGATCAAACACGACTCGGACCGGTTCGGCGTGGGCGTGCCGCGCGCCTCGCCACGGCAGGCCGATCTCATCATCGTCCCGGGGACGATCGTCTCGAAGTTTGCCCCGCGGATGAAGCGGGTCTACGACCAGATGCCCGAGCCCAAGTTCGTCGTCGGGATGGGCTCGTGTACCATCTCCGGCGGTCCCTTCCAGGAGGGGTACAACGTCGTCAAGGGGGCCGAGGAGGTGATCCCGGTCGACATCCACGTGCCGGGGTGTCCCCCGCGTCCCGAGGCGTTGATCTACGGCATCACGAAGCTGCAAGAGCGGGTGGCCAACGGCGAATCCAGCCCGGTCGTCGTCAAGCCGTACGAGCTCGAGCGCTTCGGTGATCTCGAACAGGACGAGGTGATCGACCAGCTCGCCGACCGGATCGACGAGGACGCCCTCACGATGCGGTACAACTGGGCTGATTCACCATGAGCACGCTCGAGGAACCCGCGAAACCCGAGGCGGTCGACATCGAGGCGATCGTCGAGCGCCTCGGCGATCGCGTGCTCGATCGGGAGGACCACCTCAACGCGCCGGCGGTCGTGATCCGCGCCGATGAGGTCGAGGCGACGCTGGCCATCCTCAGAGACGAGTTCGGCTTCGACCACCTCTCGTGTGTCACCGCCGAGGAGTTCCCGGACCGATACGAGAGCATCTACCACCTCAAACAGTACGCCGATCCGACGAACGAGGTGAGCGTCGTGGTCCCGACCGACCGCGATGCCCCCGTCAGCCAAAGCGCGGCCGGCGTCTTCGAAACGGCCAATTGGCACGAACGGGAGGCGTACGATTTGGTCGGGATCGAGTACGAGGACCACCCGGACCTGCGTCGCATCCTGCTGCCCGAGTCCTGGACCGGTCACCCGATGACCGATGACTACAACCAGGACAAGCCCCAGGTCGTCTCCTATCACGCCCACGAGAACCCGTTGTTGGAACACACCGAGGGTGCCGAGAGCGACACGATGCTGATCAACATCGGTCCGCACCACCCGGCCACTCACGGCGTCTTGCACCTGCTGGTCACGCTCGACGGCGAGCAGGTCGTCGACGTCGATCCGGACATCGGCTACCTGCACCGGTGTGAGGAGCAGATGTGCGAACAGGGCACCTATCGCCACCAGATCATGCCCTACCCCGACCGGTGGGACTACGCCTCAGCGGGCATCCTCAACGAGTGGTCGTACGCACGCACCGCGGAGGATCTGGCCGACATCGAGGTGCCCGAGTACGCCCAGGTCATCCGGACGATGGCTGCCGAGCTGTCGCGCATCGCGGCACACTTCCTCGCGCTGGGGACGTTCGTGCTCGACATCTATGGCGAGTTCAACGCGATGTCGATGTACGCCATCCGCGATCGCGAACGCGCCCAGAAGCTGCTGGAGGACCTGACCGGCCAGCGGCTCATGTTCAACTACCTGCGCCTGGGCGGCGTCGCGTGGGACATCCCCGAGCCGCGCGAGGAGTTCTTCGAGAAGGTGCGCACCTTTACCGACGAGAACCTCCCGGAGGCGATTGACGATTACCACAACCTCCTGACGAACAACGAGATCTTCCAGCTCCGCTGTGTGGATACGGGCATCCTCGAGCCGGAGGTAGCCAAGCAATACGGCGCGACGGGCCCCGTGGCGCGTGCCTCGGGGATCGATTACGATCTGCGCCGTGACGACCCCTACGGCTACTACGACGAACTCGACTGGGAGGTCGTGACGCTCGACGGCTGTGACGTCTTCTCGCGCGTGCTGGTCCGCGTCCGCGAGGTCGAAGAGTCCGCGAAGATCGTGCGCCAGTGCGTTGACCTGCTCGAAGACTGGGACGAGGACGACCGGACCATCCAGGCGAACGTGCCCCGCACCCTCAAGCCCGACCCCGACACGCGCATCTACCGCGCGGTCGAGGGGGCCAAGGGCGAACTCGGTATCTACATCCGAGCCGACGGGACGGACAAGCCGGGGCGGTTCAAGATCCGCAGCCCCAGCTTCTGTAACCTCTCGACGCTGCCGGAGATGGCCGAGGGGAGCTACGTGGCCGACCTCATCGCCTCGTTGGGCAGCATCGACATCATCCTCGGGGAGGTCGATCGCTGATGCCGGCGTGGCCCATCCAGACCGACACGGTCTTGCTCCCGGATCGACTCGTCGACTGGCTGGGTCTGGAGGGGTTCGGCGTCCTGGGTGAGTTCGCGGCGGGCCTGCTCGCCGCCTTCCTCATCGCGAACCTGATGCTCGTGATGACGGCGATCGCCGGGCCGTGGGCCAAGCGGAAGATCCGCGCGCGGTTCTCCGACGCGATCGCGGTCAACCGCATCGGTCCGTTCGGGCTGTTGATCATCGTCGCCGACGCCGTCCGCCTGCTCTCAAAGGAGATCATCATCCCCGAGGGTGCCGACCGACCGGCCTACGAGCTCGCCCCCATCCTCGTCGCGATGAGCGCGCTGCTCGGCTTCGCCGTCATCCCGATGGGCAACGGCATCCAGGTGGCCGACCCCGAGGTCGGCCTGGTGTTCGTCTTCGCGGTCGCCTCCCTCGCCAGCCTGGGCCTCGTGATGGGCGGGTACGCGTCGAACAACAAATACTCGCTGTTGGGCGGGCTTCGCGCGGTGGCCCAGAATCTCGCCTACGAGATCCCGCTCATCCTGGTGGCCGCGTCCGTCGTCATCTTCGCCGGATCGTTACAGTTGAGCGAGATCGTCGCCGCCCAGAACGAGGCGCTGTTCACGGTCGCCGGCTACGAGGTCAAGGCCTGGTTCGCCCTGGTGAATCCGTTCGCATTCGCGCTGTTCATCATCGCGAACCTTGCCGAGGTCGGTCGCAATCCGTTCGACACGCCGGAGGCGCCCAACGAGATCGTCGCCGGCTACCAGACGGAGTATTCGGGCGTCTACTTCGTGTTGTTCTACCTCGGTGAGTTCATCCACATCTTCCTCGGTGGGGCGATCATCGCCACGTTGTTCCTGGGTGGTCCCGCCGGGCCGGTCCTGCCGGACTTCCTGTGGTTCCTCATCAAGATCTGGGCGGTCTTCATCTTCACCCAGTGGTGTCGCTCGGCAGTCCCCCGGGTGCGGATCGATCAGCTGCTCGAGATCGGCTGGAAGGGGCTGCTCGTACTGAGCTTCCTGAACCTGATCCTCACGGCCCTGATCGTGGGGGTGATCGCATGATCGGCGTTCTCAAATCCATGGCCACGACGATGAAGCACGCCCTCAAGGGCGAAACGTTCACCGTCGAGTATCCGGACGTGCCACCGGAGGTGAGCCCGCGATTCCGCGGCGTGCACAAGTACAGCCAGGAGCGATGCATCTGGTGTCGCCAGTGCGAAAACGTCTGCCCGAACGATACCATCCACATCGTGATGGACGATCAACGCCAGGGCGAGCAGTACAACCTCCACGTCGGCCAGTGCGTGTACTGTCGCCTCTGTGAGGAGGTCTGCCCGACCGACGCGATCGTCCTCACGCAGAACTTCGAGTTTACCGGCGACACCAAGGACGACCTGGCGTTCAACAAGGAGCAGCTCAAGTCGGTCCCGTGGTACGACGACCTCGACCCCCTCGCCGAGCGCGAACCGGATCGCGGCTCGTGGGTCGGGGAGGGCGAGGGAGCGGTGGACTACCAGTAGCGATCCACAAACGGCGTCTCGAAATCTTCAAAGGCCCGCCAAGAGCACCCAACACTAATGGCCGAACTTGAGCTTCTCGCCTTTGCGCTGTTTGCGGCGGTCACGCTTGGCGCAAGTATCGGGGTCGTCCTGGTGCGCGAGCCCTGGCATGCCGCGTTGTTGCTGGGCGTCTCCCTGCTGAGCGTGGCGATCCACTATGTGATGTTGCAGGCGGAGTTCCTCGCGGCGATGCAGGTCCTGGTCTACGTCGGCGGCGTGTTGGTGTTGATCACCTTCGCCGTCATGCTCACCGCCCGCGAGGGCGTCACCCTGGGAGGTGTGCTCGACTCATGACGAGCCGGCCGCACTTTCGCATCGGGTCGCATCTCGCGCCGGGGGTCGTCGCCGTGGCGCTGTTTCTCGTGATGGCATACGTCGCCCTGGGCGCGGACCTGCCCACGGCGGCGGGCTTTCCCGCCGCGGAGAGCGTGACCGAAAACATCGGCTTCGCGCTGTTCAACGTGCCGACCACCATCCCCACCGACGGCTTTCTGGTGGCCTTCATCCTGATCGCACTCGTGCTCGACGCCGCCCTGGACGGGGCGGTCCTGCTGGCGCGTCGCGAGGAGGAGGGCGAGATGGTGACTGCCCTCGCCGGGGGAGGTGAGGACGAATGACGGTCGCGATCGAGTACTACGTCGTCCTCTCCGCAGCCGTCTTCGCCGTCGGACTGTTCGGCATCCTCACGCGGCGCAACGCGTTGATGTTCCTCATGTCGGTGGAGCTGTTGCTCAACGCCGCGAACATCAATTTGGTCGCCTTTTCACTCATGTACGGCTCGCTCACTGGACAGGTGTTCGCGCTGTTCGTGATGGCCCTGGCCGCTGCCGAGGTGGCCATCGGGATCGGGGTCATCCTGGCGCTGTATCGCAACTTCGGCGAGGTCGACGTGACGCTCGCCGACACGATGAGGTGGTGAACCGATGGTGGATCTCCTCGCCGCGACGCCAGCGATCGCCCTGTTGCCGCTCGCGTCGTTCGTCATCATCCTGGTGTTCGGACGGAGCTTACCCTACCGGGGGGCCGTCCCGGGAATCGTCGCGACGTTTCTGTCGTTGGTGCTCTCCGTCGCGGCGTTCGCGCTGGTCGCCGATGGCCAAACGTATCACGACGAGCTGTTCGTCTGGGCCGGCGCCGGCGCCGACCTCGAGCTCTCCCTCGGCGTCCTGATCGACCCGCTGTCGGCGCTGATGCTCGTGATCGTCTCGCTGGTCGCCTTCCTCGTCCACCTCTTCAGCGTCGGCTACATGAACCGCGATCCCGGACACGCCGAGCGCGGCGGGCTCCCGCGGTATTACGCCTCGCTCGGGCTCTTCTCGTTCAGCATGCTGGCGTTCGTCTTCGCCGACAATCTGCTGATGGCGTTCATGTTCTTCGAGCTCGTCGGGCTGTGTTCGTACCTGCTGATCGGCTTTTGGTTCACCGACCGAGCCCCGCCGAGCGCGGCGAAGAAGGCGTTTCTCGTCACCCGGTTCGGCGATTACTTCTTCCTCGTCGGCGTCGTCGCCGTCTTCGCGACGTTCGGCACGGCCGCCTTTGCGGGCGACGGGAGCTTTCCCCAGCTCGCCCAGATGATCCTCGGACACGCCGACGCGGCGAGACCGGTCGCCATCAACACCTTCGGCTTCGGGACCGAGACTTGGCTCACCATCGTCGGCCTGTTGATCCTCGGCGGCGTCATCGGCAAGTCGGCGCAGTTTCCCCTCCACACCTGGCTGCCCGACGCCATGGAGGGCCCGACCCCCGTCTCCGCCCTGATCCACGCCGCGACGATGGTCGCCGCCGGCGTCTACCTCGTCGCGCGCATGTACGGCTACTACGCGGTGTTGCCCACCGCCCTCGGCATCATCGCCTTCGTCGGCGCCTTCACCGCCCTGTTCGCGGCGACGATGGGCGTGGTCAAAGACGACATCAAGCAGGTGCTGGCGTACTCGACCATCTCACAATACGGCTACATGATGCTCGGCCTCGGCGTCGGAGGGTACGTCGCCGGGACCTTCCACCTCATGAACCACGCCTTCTTCAAGGCGCTGTTGTTCCTCGGGGCGGGCTCGGTCATCGTCATGACCCACCATCACCAGGACATGTGGAAACTTGGCGGGCTAAAGGACCGGGCACCGGTGACCTATTGGACGTTCGTGGCGGGGTCGCTCGCCCTGGCCGGGATCATCCCGTTCTCGGGCTTTTGGAGCAAAGACGAGATTCTGTACGAGGCGCTCGTCGCCGGGCTCGAAACGCCGGTGTTGCTGGTGGCGTACGCGATGGCGCTGCTGGCGGTGTTCTTCACCGGCTTTTATACGATCCGCATGCTGCTGCTCACGTTCCACGGCGAGCCACGGTCCGAGGCGGCCGCCGATCCCGACCCCGTCGGGCTGCCGATCAAGCTTCCGCTCGTCGTGCTCGGCGTGCTCGCGGTCGTGTCCGGCCTCGTCAACATGGTGCCCGTGCAGGAGGTGCTCTCGATGGACATCGATTTCCTCGCGCAGTGGCTCGACGGACCGATCGAGGAGACGGCGTATAGCACGTACAGCGCCCTGATCCACGAGACGGTGCCCCATGCCGATCTGACGCCGTTGGCGCCCGCGGCGGTCTCCCTCGTGTTGGCCCTAGCCGGTGCGGGGCTGGCGTATCGCACCTACGCCGGTCGCGAGCCCGACCGGCAGGTCGACCGGTTCGGTGCCGTCGGACGGGTCGTCGAGCACAACTACTACCTCGACGAGGTCCAGGTCTGGCTGGCCCAGGGGGTCACCGCGCGCCTCGCCGGCATCGCCGACCTGTTCGACCAGGTGGTCGTCGACGGCCTGGTCAACGCCGCGGGCGGCATCAGCCTGTTCGGCTCCGGGCGTATCAAGCGCATCCAGACCGGGACGGTCACCACCTATGCGGCCATGCTCCTGACCGGGCTGTTGGTCATCGTGGTGTTCTTTGGCATCTACGGGGGGTGGTTGTAGATGATCCTCGAGGCACTCATCCTGGCCACGTTGCTCGCCGCGGGGGTGGTGTTCGTCGCACCGGACCGGTACGCCGGGCGCCTCGCCTTCTGGCTGAGCCTGCTGCCGCTGGCCGGCAGCCTCTGGGTCTGGTTCGGCTTCGATGGGAGCGGCAACGCGTTGCGGCTGGGATCCGAGATCGCCTACGAGACCCGCATGGAGTGGGTCTCGTTGACCGACTTCTACACGCTCAACTGGCACGTCGGTCTCGACGGCATCAGCGCCCCGCTGCTCGTGATGACCGCCGTGCTCACCACCGCGGCGATCGTCAGTGCCTGGACGCCGATCGAGGAGCGCCAATCGCAGTTCTACGGCCTCGTCCTGTTCCTTGAGGCGGCGTTGCTCGGCGTCTTCAGCGCGCTCGACTTCTTCGTCTGGTTCGTCTTCTGGGAGGCCGTCCTCATCCCGATGTACCTGCTGATCGGCGTGTGGGGCGGCCCGCGGCGCAAGTACGCCGCGATCAAGTTCTTCGTCTACACCAACCTGGCGAGCCTGCTCATGTTCATCGGCTACGTCGCGCTCGTCTTCGGCCTCGGCGACGCCGTGGGCAGCTTCGACATGGTCGAGGTGGCCCAGGCGCTTTCGACCACCGAGCCGGACGCCCTGGGCTGGATCGATCCGGGCACGCTCAAGGCGGCGGCGTTCGCGGCGATGTTCATCGGCTTCGCCGTCAAGGTGCCGATCGTGCCCTTCCACACGTGGCTGCCCGACGCCCACGTCGAGGCGCCGACGCCGGCATCGATCCTCCTGGCGGGCGTCCTCTTGAAAATGGGGACGTACGCCCTGTTGCGGTTCAACTTCACGATGCTCCCCGACCAGGCGATGGAGTTCGCCGAGATCATCGCCGTCGTGGCCGTCATCAGCGTCATCTACGGGGCCATGCTGGCGCTGGCCCAACGCGATCTGAAGCGCATCGTGGCGTACTCGTCGGTCTCCTCCATGGGCTACGTGATTCTCGGCCTGATGGCGCTGACGCTGTATGGCGTCGGCGGGGCCACCTTCCAGATGGTCGCCCACGGGCTCATCTCCGGCTTGTTGTTCATGCTCGTCGGGATCATCTATAACGAAACGCACACGCGCATGGTGTCGGACATCAGCGGGCTGGCCACCCGGATGCCCCTGACGGTGGCCGCCTTCGTGGCCGGCGCGTTCGCCTACATGGGCCTGCCGTTGATGGCCGGCTTCGCCGGGGAGTTCTTCATCTTCGTCGGGTCGTTCGGCTCGACGCACCTCCCGGCCTCCCATCTGGTCACGCCGGCGGCCATGTTCGGGATCGTGATCGTCGCCGGCTACTACCTCTGGGCCATGCAGCGGTCGCTGTTCGGGTCCTACGAGCTCGCCGAGGGGTATGACGTGGGTGTCGCCCCGCGCCATGACCTGCTCGCAGCCGGTGGCCTGTTGGCCCTGATCGTCGTGCTGGGCGTCGCCCCCGACCTGATCTTCGACATGATCCGTGACGCGACCACGCCGATCCTTCCAGGAGGTGCCAGCTGACATGGTCGAACCGCTCGATCCCTGGACCGCGTTGGCGCCGGCGATGCTGCTGGGGCTGACCGCGCTCGCCCTGTTCGGGTTCGATAGCATCCGCCGGCAGCCGATCGACCACCGACTGCTCACGGGCACGGCCGCGGCGGGTGCGGGCCTCTCGCTGGCCGTCGCGGTGTGGTATCTCGCCGTGGGGGTCGGCGATCCCGACCGACGGGGGGTGTTCGAGCTGTTCGACGCCACGCTCGTCGTCGACCAGATGGCGCTGTGGTTCATGGTGATCGTGGCGATGGTCACGCTGCTGGTCGTCGTGGCCAGCCATGACTACCTCGGCGAGCACCCCCACCGCGGCGAGTTTTACTCGCTCGTGTTACTCGCCGCGACGGGCATGGCCACGATGGCGGCCGCGAACAGCCTGGTCACGGCGTTCATCGCCCTCGAGCTCGCCAGTCTGCCCTCCTACGCGCTCGTGGCGTTCTTCAAGACCAACCGTGGCAGCGTCGAGGGCGGCCTCAAGTACTTCCTGATCGGCGCGTTGTCCAGCTCGATCCTCGTCTACGGCATCAGCCTGGTCTATGGCGCGACGGGTGCCTTGCAGTTCGACGCGATCGCTGCGGGCGTGCTCGACGGACACACCGGCTTGCTCGCGCTGGGACTGCTCTTCGTCGTCGGCGGGGTCGCGTACAAGACCGCCTCGGTGCCGTTTCATTTCTGGGCCCCAGACGCCTACGTCGGGGCCCCGACGCCGGTCGCCGCGTTCATCTCCTCGGCGTCGAAGGCCGCTGGCTTCGTGCTGGCGTTTCGGATCTTCGTCGAGGCGTTCCCGCTCGAGGTCATGCTCGAGCTCGGCGTCGACTGGGTGTTCGTCTTCCAGGTGTTGGCGGTAGTGACGATGACCCTCGGCAACCTGGCGGCCGCCACCCAGACCGAGGTGAAGCGGATGTTGGCGTACTCGTCGATCGGCCACGCCGGCTATGCCCTCATCGGGCTGGCCGCGCTCACCGGCGGGGGTGCGTACAACGAGCTCGTCCTCGGGGCGGGCATGTTGCACCTGTTCGTGTACGGCCTCATGAACACGGGCGCCTTCCTGTTCATCGCCCTCGTCGATTACTGGGAGCTGGGGCGTGGCTTTGACGACCTGAACGGCCTGGGTCGTCACGCACCGGTTCTCAGCGTCGCGATGACGATCTTGCTGTTCAACCTCGCCGGGTTGCCCATCGGTGGCGGCTTCCTGACGAAGTACGTCCTCTTCGCCGGGGCCGTCAGCGCCGGCTTCTGGTGGCTCGCCGTCGTGGGCGCCCTCAACAGCGCGCTGTCGTTGTATTACTACTCACGAGTCGTCAAGGCGCTGTGGATCGAGGATGCCGACGACGACCTCGAGATCGAGGGCTATCCGGTCGCGCTGTACGGGATGATTCTCCTGGCGGCGGTGTTGACGGTCGTCGCCCTGCCGGCGTTCGGGCCACTGGCGGAGACGGCGATGGCCGCCGCCGAGACGGTGCTCGGCTGAGCCGTCGATAGGGTTACCCGAACGGCCTCGTTAGTGCCTCAGCATGGTCGTCCGCCTCGCCCTCGGGGTCTCCGCACGCGGTCACGACCTGCTCCGTTCGATCGCGGACTGGCCCGGTACGCTGCAGGTGGTGACCGAATCGACCAGAACGGCCGAGCGCCTCCGGGAGGCGGGCGTGGCCGCCCAGTCCGTGGCGACCATCGACACCACGGTGCTCGAAACGATGGAGATCGACCCCGACGTGGTGATCGTCGCGGCCGACGACCCCGAGGTCGCGAGGGAGCTCCTCGCCCGCGTCCAACGGGTCCTTCCCGAGGCGACGCGCCTGGCAGTCGTCCCCACCATGGGTGGCGCCGACGCGTTACCCGCCCACAGGGTGATCGACATGAATGCGCTTGCCGCCAACGGTGTGCTTCGCGCCGTCGAGCCCTCGACGGTGGCGCGCACCGGCCGGCTCGTGCGAACACTTCGCGGTCTGGCCGATCCGGTTCGAGTCGTCATGCACGACAACCCCGACCCGGACGCGATCGGGGCTGCCGTCGGGGTTAGTCACCTGATCGAGGTCGGTGGTGGGACTGCCGAGGCCGTCTACGGCGGCGCAATCACGCACCAACAAAACCGCGCCTTCGTCAACTTGTTGTCCCTCGAGTTGACCCACGTCGACGAGATCGAGCGTCTCGAGGGGGCCGGCGGGATCGTCCTTGTCGACCACGCCCATCCCGGCGTGAACGACGGCCTCGATCCCGAGCAGTCCGTCGACGTAATCATCGATCACCACCCCTCGCGCGAGGAGGCGGCCGCGGCGTTCGTCGATCGGCGCCACGACGTCGGGGCCACGAGTACGCTCGTGGCCGATCACCTGCTGCGGGCGGGGATCACCCCCTCAGCGCGTCTCGCGACCGCGCTGTGGTATGGCATCCACGTCGATACGGCGGGCTTTCGTCGGGGCATCTCCACGCTGGATCTCGAAACGGCGTCACGGCTCATCGGCACGGTCGACGAGGACGTGCTCCAGCAGATCGAGGAGCCGCGCATGACCGCCGAGACCCTCGACACGATCGCAGATGCGATCGTGAATCGCCACCTCGTTGCCGAGGTGCTGGTGACCGACGTGGGAGCGCTTCGCGACCGGGACGCCCTGGCCCAGGCGGCGGAGGTGCTGGTCGAGATGGCCGGCGTCGAGACCGTCTGTGCGTTCGGCCACCGAGAGGAGATGATTTACGCGTCGGCTCGAACGCGCGATCCCGACCTCGACCTGGGCGAGGCCGTCCGGATCGGCTTCGAGCAGATCGGCCATGCTGGCGGCCACGAGGACATGGCGGGAGCGCAACTTCCCTTCGGCGAGTTGCCCTCCTCTGATGCCGAGCGCAGCGAGATGGTCGAGGACCGCTTCCGCGAGGGCGTGGCCGTCGCCGGGCGGCCCCTGCCCTCCGGCTATCTGGAGAGGACGCCCCGGCCCTGATCGCACTCGCCGGACGCTCGCGAGGAGTCGAGCGCCTTTTGGTCGTTTGGTGTCTCTCTCCATCCAGCATGAGCGAGGCGCGTCGGGTGCTGGTCAAGGACTATATGACCCGAGAGGTCGTGACCGTCTCGCCCGACGACCGCGTGGTCGACGTCGCCGAGCGGATCGCCGGGAACCGGGAGCACAACGGGTTTCCGGTGACCGAAGGACGCCAGGTCAAGGGATTCGTCTCGGCACGCGACCTGCTGTTGGTCGGCGATGACGAGCCCATCTGGAAGGTGATGAACACCGACCTCGTGGTGGCCCACCCGGAGATGCGCGTGACTGACGCAGCCCGGGTGATTCTCCGGTCCGGGATTCAGAAGCTGCCGGTCGTCGACGACGCCAACAACCTCGTCGGGATCATCTCGAACGCGGACGTCATTCGGAGCCAAATCGAACGGGCCACCCCCGAGAAGGTGGGCAAGCTCAAGCGGACGCTCGAGCGCATCCACGACCTCAAGTTCCGCGACGAGCGCCGGCCCGTCTCGATTGGCGAGTTGATTCCGACCCAGACGCGGGTCTACGCGGACGAGCTCGAGGGACGGCAGTACGAGCTCGAGCGGGGGCTGGACGAGCCACTCGTGGTCATCGAGGTGGGAAATCGGCTCTTGCTCGCCGACGGCCACCACCGGGCCCTGGCCGCCAGACAGCTGGACATCGACGAGCTCGAGGCGTACGTGATCGTCATCGATGACCCGACCGTCGAGCTCGGGATGGAACAGACGGCGAAACGGGAGGGGTTGGAGTCCGTCGAGGACATCGAGGTGGTCGATTACGCCAAGCATCCGCTCATCGAACGGACCAGGCGGCTCCAGTGAGGAGCGATCCGTCGTTCACGACTGACGGTCGACGGATCGAACGACGCCCGCATCGTCAACCGCGACAGTGAGGGTGTCGTCACCGGCTTCGAACGTCACGCTCGCCAGTTCACCATCAACGCTGGTATCGGTGGCGGCTAGGTGCTCATCCAACCGGAGGAAGGGGACGTCCGTGATGGCATGGTCGTGGTCGAGGTGGAAGTCGACGACGGCCGGATGGGAGGCGAGGAGGAACCGTAGAGGGACCAGAATCTCGTACGAACAGGTTCGACACCGGTGATGGACGATGATCGGGGGGTCGTCGACGTCCTGTGGAACCTCCACCGCGGGCATGTCGATCGAGGTCTCCATTGACGACCAACACTCCGGGCAGAACTCGCGACGGGCGAATTCGACCTGTGAGCGCATTTCCGCATCGACGACCTCGAGAAGCTCATCCAGCGGCCGATCGGCGACGACCCGCGGGGGGAGGCCCGTCCCCGCGACGCCGCCGTGGTCGGGACAGCGAAGCTGCAGGATATCGTGTTCGTAGTGCGCCACAAGCTGCGCGCCACACAGCATGCACGTGTGGTCCGTCTCGAGGCCGAGGTCAACGGATTCGGTGCTTCCGGTACCGGCGACGAGCAACCCGTACGCCTGTCGACCAGCATACCGGAGCCGATAGCCATCGTCTGTTCGCTCGACGAACCGGGGGACCAGTTCGTCGAGGTGGTAATTGAAGCGCCCGGAGTCTGCCACCTCCGCCCGGCGCCGCAGTTCGCTGAACGTGAGCGCACCACGCTCCGTGCGGTGATGTTCGGCAAGTGCGATGAGGATCGCGATCCGTGTCGTATCGGCCAGGCCGCGAAACACGGCCTTGGCACGGGCGGTATCCACCTCCGGCGCCCCGTGATCGGTCGCCATGCCCGGAGCTGTGTGGCCAAAACCATCCCAGTACCGGTTGCAACCGCTCACCTCGATTACAGAACACGCGTTCGGGAACGAAGCTGACAGAAATATAATTCTGCTTATATTTATGGGGCTGCCGTCGTGATCCGAACCTATGGCCGACCCTCCAGATCCCGTCATCGAGGTCGACGGGGTGACGAAACGCTACGGCGATCTCACCGCCGTTGATGACGTCTCGCTCACCGTCCCGAACGGTGAGGTCGTCGGGTTGCTCGGTCCGAACGGAGCGGGCAAGACGACCTTGATCAAGACCATCCTCGGCCTGATCATCCCGACAGACGGGACGGTCCGTGTCGCCGGGAACAACGTGCACCAACGACCCAAACGAGCGTACGGTACCGTCGGCGCCATGCTCGAGGGCGCACGAAACGTGTACTGGCGCCTGAGCGTCCGTGAAAATCTCGCCTATTTCGCGGCGCTCGGTGGTCAGGCGGTCGACCCCGAGGACCACGACGAGTTGCTCGAGCGATTCAACCTGATGGACAAGGCGGATGAGCCGCTGAACGAGCTCTCTCGAGGGCAAAAACAGAAGGTCTCCCTCGCGTGCACCCTCGTGCGGGATACGGACGTGGTATTTCTTGACGAGCCGACCCTCGGGTTGGACGTCGAGGCGTCCCACGAGCTCCGACGCGAGCTCCGACGGCTCGTCAGCGACGAGTCGTTGACGGTTGTGCTCTCGAGTCACGACATGGACGTGATGGAGGAGGTGTGCGACCGCGTCGTCATCCTCAGCGACGGATCGGTGATCGCCGACGAGACGATCGACGACCTCATGGGGCTGTTTCGCACCAGGGCGTACCGGATCACCGTCGAGGGAACCGTCCCTGCCTCCGTCCGCGACGCCATCCGGTCGCGATTCGACCCGGACGATTGGTCGACGAACGAGGAGTACACGACGCTCGAGGTGACGATCGCTGACGACGGTTCGGTGTACGACGTGCTGAGCGTCCTGGCCGAGGCGAGCTGTCCCCTCGATGACATCGAAAGCATGGAACCGGACCTCGAGGAGGTCTTCCTCGAGATGACCAACGATACCCCCACACGTGCCTCGGCCACACCTCGGGGTATCCGACCGGTGTCGGCCGGCGGTGATGCATCGTGACGACGTCGGCGTTCCCTGGCGACCTCCGGGGCACTGGTCGGTTCGCGGCGGCAGCCGCGCGAAAACGAATCCTCCTGCTCGTGCGCTACCCGGTGAACACCATCTCGCAGTTCGTGACGATCTATCTCCTGTTCCTCGTCATCTTCCTCGGCGGGCGGGCCGTCGCGCCGGCGACGATCACCGACTCGTTGGCCGGCATCATCGTGGGCTATCTGCTGTGGACGATGGCGCTCACCGCCTTTTCCGGCCTGTCCTGGAACGTCACTCGCGAGGCCCAATGGGGCACGCTGGAGCAGCTGTACATGTCGCCGTTTGGCTTCGGGCGGGTGATGGGGATCAAGATGGTGGTGAACGTGCTGGAATCCTTCCTCTGGGGGGCCGCCATCCTGGTGTTGATGATGGTGACCACCGGTGAGATGGTCCATATCGATCCCCTGACGGTCGTCCCGTTGCTCGGCCTGGCGGTGGCACCGGCGGTGGGCATCGGGTTCGCCCTGGGCGGCGTGGCCGTTCGGTTCAAACGGATCGAAAACGTGTTCCAGATCTTCCAGTTCCTCTTCATCGGCCTGATCGCAGCGCCGATCAGCGACATCCCGTTGGCACGGTGGTTACCCCTCGCCCAGGGGAGCGCGATGTTGCAACGGACCATGGTTGAGGGGCTGTCGATCTGGGAGCTGCCCATGGAGGAGCTGGCCGTCCTGCTGGTGACTGGCGTCGGCTATCTCGTCGTCGGCTTTGTGATCTTCCAGTGGTGCCAGCGATGGGCCCGACGCGCGGGCGTGATGGGTCACTACTGAGGCCATTCCGAGGAGCACCGTTTATTCCATCTGGGGCCGAACGTCTGGGCATGTACGACGAGGACGACCTCGCGGCCATTCGCGAGGCGCGCGAGCGATGGGAGTCCGAGACGCTCGAGCCAACCCTCGATGCCTACGGCGAGCGTCGCGACCGCTTTGCGACGGTGTCGAACCTCGAGGTGGACCGACTCTATACGCCTGAAGACGTCGCCGACGTAGAGTACGATCGCGACCTGGGCTTTCCCGGCGAACCACCCTATACGCGTGGCGTCTACCCCACCATGTACCGGGGGCGGCCGTGGACGATGCGCCAGTTCGCCGGCTTCGGAACGCCGGAGGAAACGAACGAGCGCTTTCATTATCTGATCGAGGAGGGCCAGACCGGCCTGTCGACGGCCTTTGACATGCCGACGCTGATGGGTATCGACTCGGATGACGACATGGCCGTCGGCGAGGTCGGCAAGGAAGGCGTCGCCGTCGACACGCTGCGCGACATGGAGATCATCTTCGACGGCATCGATCTCGGTGCGGTGTCAACCAGCTTTACGATCAACCCGAGCGCGCCCGTCATCTACGCGATGTACGTCGCGCTGGCCGACCAGCAAGGCGTCCCCCGCGAGGAGATCCGCGGCACCCTCCAGAATGACATGTTCAAGGAGTTCATCGCGCAAAAGGAGTGGGTAGTTCCACCGGAGCCGTCGCTCAAGCTGGTCACGGACGTCGTGGAGTTTGCCGCCGACGAGACACCAAAGTTCCATCCCATCTCCGTCTCGGGCTATCACATCCGCGAGGCCGGCTCGACGGCCGTCCAGGAGCTGGCGTTCACACTCGCCGACGGATTCGCCTACGTTGAGGACGGTCTCAACCGCGGGCTCGATCTCGAGGCGTTCGCGCCCCGCCTGTCGTTTTTCTTCAACTGCCACAACTCGTTCTTCGAGGAAATCGCGAAGTTCCGTGCCGCCCGCCGGATCTGGGCGCGCAAGATGGCCGACTGGTACGATGCCACCGACGACGAGGTCCGACGGCTCAAGTTCCACACGCAGACGGCCGGGCAGAGCCTCACGGCCCAACAGCCGTTGAACAACGTGGTCCGAACCACCATCCAGGCACTGGCGGCCGTCCTCGGGGGTACCCAAAGTCTGCATACCAACAGCTACGACGAGGCGCTGGCCCTGCCGACCGAACAGTCGGTCCGGGTGGCCCTTCGCACACAGCAGATCATCGCCGATGAGTCGGGTGCGGCCGACATCGTCGATCCCCTCGGTGGCAGCTTCGCCGTCGAGGCGCTGACCGACGAGGTCGAGCGCGAGGCCATTGCCTACCTCGAGGAGATCCGGGACATGGGCGACGGTTCGATGCGAGCCGGCGTCCTAGACGGGATCGAGCGCGGCTATTTCCAGCGAGAGATCCAGGAGTCCGCGTTCGAATACCAACAGCGCGTCGAGCGCGAGGAGGAGGTCGTCGTCGGGGTCAACAAGTACACCATCGAGGAGGACACGAGCCCGGAAATCCTCTCCATCGGCGAGAACGCACAGCAGATCCAACACGATCGCCTCGCATCCGTCGAGGCCGATCGGGACGAGGAGGCGGTCGAAGCCGCCCTCGAGCGCATCCGGGAGCGAGAAGCCGCCGGTGAGAACGTCATGCCGGCGATGGTCGATGCAGTCAAGGCCTACGCGACGATGGGCGAGATCATGGACGTCTTCGCCGAAATCCACGGCACGTACCGCGAGGAGATCGGCGTCGCCTGACCACCGCGGTCACCCCGGGGCGTCCTCGTCCATGGCCGCGCGCACCGGCCCGACGATCTCCTCGCTGACCGTGTAGGGATCGGTCCGTCTCGCGGCGATCGCCTCGACCAGCTCGTCCAGTCCGCCCCGGCGGTCGATCTCGGCTTCGGCGAGAGCGCCGAGTTCCTCCCGGACGATCGTTCGGACCTCCTCGGCATAGCGCCGACGTGCGCGGGAGGCTCCCTCACCCGACGTCTCGAGGTAGTCACGGTGGTCGGCGAGGGCGTCGTGGAGGTCATCGATCCCCTCGGATTGAGTGGCGACCGTCTCGATGACGGGCGGCTCCCAGCCGTCGCCATCGGCCACCTCGGGATCGAGACGGATCATCTCGAGCAGGTCATCGACGGTGCGGTCGGCACCGGAGAGATCGGCCTTGTTCACGGCAAAAATGTCGGCAATCTCGAGGATACCCGCCTTGAGCATCTGCACCGTGTCGCCACTTTGGGGTGGAACCAGGACGAGCACGGTATCTGCGGTCCGGACGATGTCGACCTCGTTCTGGCCGGCGCCGACGGTTTCGATGATGATCCGGTCCATGCCAGCCGCCGAGAGCGCCTTCACGGCGTCCGATGTGGCGCTACTCAGCCCACCGAGGCGGCCACGGGCACTCATCGAGCGGACGAACACGCCGTCGTCGCCGACGGCGGCGCCCATCCGGATTCGGTCGCCGAGGACGGCCCCACCGGAAAACGGCGACGACGGATCGATCGCCAACACGCCCACCGTCTCATCGGCCGCTCGGTACCGCGCGGTCAACCGGTCGACGAGCGTCGACTTCCCCGAACCGGGCGATCCCGTGACGCCGATGACCGCCGCGTCCCGGCCGCGGCGGTGGAGCTCCGCGACCAGCTCGCGATAGCCCGCCGAGCGATCCTCGATGTGGGAGATGGCCCGCGCTAGGGCGCGGGTGTCGCCGTCGACCAGGTCGTCGACGAGGGTCGCGTGCGCCGACGTCATCGCTGCGGCGCGTTCGCACGGACGAACTCGATCGTCTTCTGGATACTCGTGCCGGGGCCGAAGATCTCCGCGACGCCGAGGTCCTTCAGGTGCTCGGCGTCCTCGTCCGGGATGACGCCGCCGACGAGGATGAGGGTGTCCTCGAACGCCCCCTCCGCCTTGAGCCCCTCGATGACCTTGGGGACGAGCGTATTGTGTGCACCAGAGAGAATGGAGATGCCGAGCACGTCCACGTCCTCCTGGACGGCCGCCTGGACGATCTCGTCCGGGGCGCGGTGCAGGCCCGAATAGACCACCTCGAAGCCCGCATCACGAAACGCCCGGGCGATCACGTGGGCGCCGCGGTCGTGACCGTCGAGGCCCACCTTGGCCACGAGGCACCGAACGGTCCGCTGTTGCCCGTCAGCGCTCATGTGTACGGACTACCCGCGCCCGGGGTATCACAGTTACGAACCGCAAAGGAAACCCACATCTTCGCGCCGGGGGTACGCCCACGCAATGACCGAGTGGCCCGACCGCGCGATGCCGATCGATCCCCGCCGGGGGACGGTGGTCGTGACGGCCGTCGCCTACGCGATCGTCATCGCCACCTTCGCCGGCTGGCTGCCGATCTTTCCTGACCTCGGCCGTGGGACGATCGACCTCCTGTCGCATGTCACGGCCGTGGTGAACGCGCTCACCGTCGGCGCCATTCTCGCGGGCTGGCACGCGATCCGCTCCGGGCGTGTCCGCCGCCATGCCGCGTCGATGACGACCGCGCTCCTCCTCATTGGGACGTTTCTCGTCTTGTATCTGTCTCGCATCGGTGGTGGCGGGCAAAAGGAGATCGTCGGTGCCGAGGGGCTCGCAATGGCCGCATACCTGGGCATGCTCGGCGTTCACATCGTGCTCTCGATCGTGGCGGTGCCGCTGGTGGTGTACGTGTTCTTGCTCGGAGTGACGAACGACCTCGATGCCATCTACGCCTCTCGGCATGCTCGACTCGGCCGACTAACCGCGACGACGTGGCTCTTGAGCCTCGTGCTCGGCATCGGTGCGTACCTCATGTTGAACCACGTCTATGGCGCCGAACTGGCTGCCTGATTCCGACGCCAGGTCACCGCCCTGTATCAGCAGCCGATGCGACAGCCGAATCAGTCACCGTCGAACCACCGGTAATGACGCGCTCCCAACGACGAAGGCCACCACCGCCGTGGCGAACAGGATCACCAACGTGAGGGCCTCCGGCGATCCACCTGCCAGCACCGCGCGGCTTGCCCGGGCGAAATGGGTAACCGGCGAGAGCACGAGGACGTCTGCAGCCCAGCCTGGTACTACCGCGGGCGGAAGCAACGACTCGGACAGGAACACGACCGGAAAGCCGATCGCGTTGGCCACCGCGATCGCCCCGTCCTCCGAGTCGGCGAGTCGGCCAACGACCACGCCGAGTCCCGCGAACGTTACCAGGACTGACAGGGCGAGTGGGACGAGCCACGGGGAGTACGTGGCCGATGCCGAGGTCAGGTGTTCGCCCACAACCAGGACCACGACCGCGGGGCCGAGGGCGAGTGCACCGGCCACGATGATTCGGGCAAGCAGCCACTCCCACCGGCGCAGCGGGGTGGTTGCGCGCTTTTCGAGGCGGCCGGCGGCTCGATCCCGTGGGACGGATCCGGACAGGCGCGACAGCGGCGTGAAGACGACCAGTAAGGCGACGTATCCCGGCAGGTAGTACGCGGCATCCGCCCCGAGAAAGGATCCGTCGCCGGCGCGAATGGCCAGGGCGAACGCCAGCACGACCAGCACGGGGAAAATCACCGTGAAGAACAGCGCCGTCCGACGCCGGACGAACGCCCGCGTTTCGAGCGCTATCTCCGCCCTGAGCCGATGGGTGACGCTCATGAGCGCTCGTCCTCCTCGCTCAGCGCCAGGAACAGATCTTCCAGGGGTGGCCGTTGCCAGTGTATCCCCGACACCGACCCCTCCGCCGCGACGACGGCCTGAACCACCTCGGGCAGGGCGTCGGCACCGATCCCGTCGATGACGAGGCCATCATCGGTCACCTGTCCGCGATCGAGGTGGTGCTGGAGCAGTTCGGGCGTGTCCGTGGCGACGACGAGCCGGTGGCTCCCGAGGTGGTCAGCGATGACCGACTCCGCCGCGCCGGCCGCCACGAGGCCACCCTCGTGGAAAAACGCGACGCGGTCGGCCAGCCGTTCGGCCTCGTGCATGTCGTGGGTGGTCAACAACAACGTCCCATCGTCGAGCAGTTCGGGCAACACGGACCAGACGGCGCGCTTGCCGGCCGGGTCGATCTCTGCCGTGGGCTCGTCGAGGACGAGTAACTCTGGGTCGCTGATCAGTGCGATCGCGAGGCACGTCCGCCGTTGTTCGCCCCCCGACAGGCGATGATACCGGCGGTCGGCGACCGCGGCCAGACCGAGTTCGTCGATCAACACACCAGGATCCCGTGACCGGGCATAGAGCCCACCATAGTAGTGCAACACTTCGCGGGGCGTGACTCGGCCCGGCGGGTCGAACGCCTGTGGTAAGACCCCGAGGCGTTCGCGATCGAGCGACCCCGGGGCGTCATCGAACACCGAGAGCCGTCCGGTGTCGGGTTCGAGGACGCCGGTCACGAGCCGCACGAACGTCGTCTTGCCGGCCCCATTCGGGCCGAGGAGCGCCGTCACCGACCCGGTCGGAACGGTCATCGAGACGTCGCTGAGGGCGACGGTCTCGCCGTACGCGAACCCGATCTCCTCGGCCTCGATCGCCGGCGGCGTCATTCGCGTGGCGATGGCCGGGCCCGCCGCCTAAGCCTTCGGATGTGAGTCATCGATCGCCGCCACCGACTGCGTACCAGATGGCGAGGAGCCCCAGGCCAATTCCCGGCAACAACGGCAGGATGACGAAGGCCACCCGATACGGCAGATTCGCGGGCCACAGTCGCATGGCCAGTGGCACGCCAATCAGACCGACGATGACGGCCACGACCACGAGCCAGTCGCGGGTGGCGTCGGCCATCGGTCACCGCTCGCTGTCGGGGATGACGACGACCTTGCCAACCCCCTCGCGATCCTCGAGAAGCCGGTGGGCCGCGTTCGTCTCGCTCATCGGTAGCTCCGCGCGAACGACCGGTTCGAGCTCGCCGGCCCAGACTAACTCGAGGACGCGTTCGGCCGGGCCAGGATTGGCCATCGTCGAACCGAGGACCGACAGTTGGTTCCAAAACAGTCGGCGCACGTTCGTCTCCGGCAGTCCGCCGGTCGTCGCGCCACAGGTCACGAGCGTCCCGCCCCGGACGAGACATTTCAGTGAGTCGGCCCAGGTGGCCTCGCCGACGTGATCGACGACAATGTCGACGCCGCGGCCGTCGGTCTCGGCCTTGACGACCTCCTTGAACGATTCCGTCTCGTAGTTGATGACCACGTCGGCCCCGAGGTCGGCCACGGTGGCCAGTTTCTCGTCCGTCCCGCCCGTGGCGAACACCTGGGCACCCGCGTGGGCGGCGATTTGCACGGCCGCGTGGCCGACACCACCGGTCGCCCCCTGCACGAGCACGCGATCGCCGGGGTCGATGCCGGCACGGGTGATCAGCATCCGCCATGCGGTCTGAAAGACCAGCGGGGCGGCCGCCGCCGTCGACCAGTCGACCCCCTCCGGGACGCGGGTGAGATTCGCCGCGGGCACGGCGGCCGCCTCGGCGTGGACGCCAGGGACGTGTTCGCCGATGACGTGAAAGCGCTCACAGAGGACGCGATCGCCGTTGCGACAGTGTTCGCAGTTGTCGCACCAAACGGCCGCAAGCAGGGCGACTCGGTCACCCGGCTCGAAGCGGTCCACGTCCGCCCCAACGTCCGTGACGACGCCCGCCCCGTCGCTGCCAGGGATGTGCGGCATGTCGAGGTCCATCCCGGGCAGGCCCTCGCGCGTCCAGAGGTCGAGGTGGTTCAACGCGCCGGCCTTGATATCGACGAGCACCTCGCCGGCGCCGGGCTCCGGGTCCGAGACCGCCCCGTACTCGATGACCTCACGCCCGCCATGGTCGGTGAACTGCACCGCGTGCATGCTGGAGGCGACCGAGTCACCGGGGAAAATCCTTTGGACCTGAGGGCAACTCACGCGCTCGTGTGGACCCGGTCGACGATGGCGTCGACGATCGCGTCGCGATCGACGAGCGTACGATCCACGGCGAGGTCTGCCTGGGCGCTGGCGAAGTCCGGGAATCCCTCGTCGGCGTAGAGCACGATCGCGATGCGATCGTTGAGGTCGCGGGCAACTGGAACGAGCGAGGCCTGGCCGGCTCCCGTCAACAGCAACACGGCCGCCGCGGAGCCACCCGCTGCCTCGAGGTCGGCACCACCGGCGTCGGCGGCGACGCGGGCCACCTCGAGGTCCGCCGCCTCGAGGGCGTCGGCGAGGCGATCAGGATCCGTCCCGACGACGATCACCTCACTCATACTCGATCGTGGCCGGTGGTTTGTGTGTCACGTCGTACACGACGCGGGCGACCGCATCGATCTGACCGGTGATCCGACTCTGGAGCCGCTGCAACGTCGACCACTCCAGCTCCTGTGCCCGGGCGGTCATGCCGTCACGACTCTCCACGGACCGCACGGCGACGATCCACCCGTGAACCCGATTGTCACCTTTCACGCCCGTCCCCTTTGAGAGCACGGCGGCGAAGGCCTGCCACGGGTCGTACGCCTCGAGTTCGTCCTCGACGATGGCGGTCGCCTCGCGGGCGACGTGGAGCTTTTCCTCGGTGACCTCGCCGACGATCCGGACCGCCAGTCCCGGGCCGGGAAACGGCATGCGTTCGGCGGTGATCGATGCGAGGCCGAGCTCGCGGGCCACTTCGCGGACC
This sequence comes from uncultured Halobacteriales archaeon, assembly GCA_964502835.1. GTDB lineage: Archaea > Halobacteriota > Halobacteria > Halobacteriales > SKSH01 > CAZCYF01. The sequence continues at coordinate 37,969 of CAZCYF010000001.1, forward strand.
TCGTCCTTGTACAGGTCGCGCATCGGCTCGACGATCGTTTCGAAGCCGACGCGGTCCGGTAGCCCGCCGACGTTGTGATGGGACTTGATGTTGCCCTCGCTCTCGATGCGGTCCGGGTAGATCGTCCCCTGGACGAGCACCGCCGCATCGACCTCCTCGGCGATCGACTCGAAGGTGCGGATGAACCGCTCGCCGATGACGTGGCGCTTGCGCTCGGGGTCGATCACGCCCGATAGCGCCTCGACGAACGCCGACTGCGCGTCCACCACCCGCAGGTCCTCCATGTGGCCGAAGGTCTCACGGATCTGATCGGTTTCGCCCTTGCGCATCAACCCCGTGTCGACGTAGACGGGGGTGAGCTGGTCACCGACGGCGCGATGGGCCAGCTCCGCCGCCGTGGACGAATCCACCCCGCCGGACAGGGCGATGAGCGCCCGACGGTCCCCGATGGCCGACTCGAGCTCGGCGATCGCCTCCTCGATGAATGCCGCTGGGTCGTCCATCGGTTTAGACCTGCACCTCCTCGGTCGGGCGGGTCTCTCGGGGGTTGGCCGCCTCGAGGAAGCGAACGAACGGCGGGCTCGGCCGGGTCGGCCGGGATCGAAACTCGGGGTGGAACTGCGTCCCGAGGAAGAAGGGGTGGTCCTCGAGCTCGAGGATCTCCATGCGCGGACCGCACCACCCGGAAAAGCGCAATCCGGCCTCGGTGAGGTCATCGATGTAGTCCGGATTGACCTCATACCGGTGGCGATGGCGCTCGACGCAGCTGGTGTCGCCGTAGATCTCGTGCGCGAGCGATCCTTCCTCGATCTGCGTCTCGTGGGCGCCGAGTCGCATCGTGCCACCGAGGTCGTCGATGTCTTGCTGGTCGGGAAGCAGGTCGATCACCGGATGGGGCGTCTCGTCGTCGACCTCGGCGGAGTGCGCCCCCACCAGGCCGAGGACGTTCCGGGCGTATTCGACGACGGCCATCTGAAAGCCGAGGCACAGCCCAAGCAGCGGCACACCCTCGGTCCGTGCGTATTCGACGGCGGCGATCTTCCCGCCGGTCCCCCGGCTGCCAAAGCCACCCGGCACGACGATCCCGTCGACGGTCGACAACGGCGTCTCGTGGACGTCGTCGAGTTCGTCGCTCGCGACCCAGGTCACCTCGACCTCGGTCCGGTGTTCGAAACCGGCGTGCTTGAGCGCCTCGTGGATGGACATGTAGGCGTCCTCGAGGCCGTACTTGCCGACGAGCGCGACCTCGACCGTGTCGGTCGGCTCGCGCGTGACCGTCTCCCGCCAGGTCGTATCGCGACGGCCCGCCGACAGCGCGGGCTCAACGAGATCGAGGTGCTCGAGGACGTAGTCGTCCAGGCCCTCGTCCTCGATCACGAGGGGGACGTGATAGATGTCCTCGACGTCGGGGTTCGAGAAGACTGCCCGGGTGGGGATGTCACAAAAGAGCGCGATCTTTTCGCGTGTGGACGGGTCGAGTGGATCCTCACACCGGCCGACGACGACGTCGGGCTGCAGGCCGATCGACCGCAGCTCCTTCACGCTGTGTTGGGTGGGCTTGGTCTTTTGCTCGCCGTTTTTGGAGTACGGAACCAGCGTCACGTGTGTGAAGAGCACGTCACCGTCGGCCTCCTCGTTGGCGAACTGGCGCAACGCCTCGAGATAGGGCATGCCCTCGATGTCGCCGACCGTCCCGCCGACCTCGACGATGCAAACGTCAGTCCCGACGGCCGCCTCGCGGATGCGGCGCTTGATGTCGTCGGTGACGTGCGGGATGATCTGCACGGTGCGACCAAGATAGTCGCCCGAGCGCTCGCGCTCAATGACGTGGCGGTAGGTTTTGCCGGTCGTCACGTTGTGGTCGGCCGTCATGTCGGCGTCGAGGAAGCGCTCGTAGTTGCCAAGGTCAAGGTCGACCTCGGCGCCGTCTTTGAGGACGTACACCTCGCCGTGTTGGTACGGGTTCATCGTTCCGGCATCGACGTTCAGGTATGGGTCGATCTTGACGGCGGTCACGTCGAACCCGGCGTTCGTGAGCAATCGCCCGATACTGGCCGCCGTAATCCCCTTCCCGAGACCGGACATCACCCCGCCAGTGACGAACACGAACTTGTTGCCCAGGTCGGGGTCGTAGCCGGTCCGAAGTTCGTCGGGCATACCGTGCGTGCTCGGCCATCGGCCAAAACGATTTCGACCGGATGGTCCGTCGGGGAACCGTTCGGCACCCTTTTTACCAGCGGTGGGCGAGCGGTGTCATATGCGGCTGCTGTTCATCCACTCGGACCACCTCGAGTTCGCCGCCACGGAGGAGGTTGGCGATCTCGGCGAGACCGAGGGGGTCCCCCTGGAGGGCCGGATGGAGGAGTGCGTCGCCACGTTCATCAGCGTCGAGAGCCCCGACGCCGACGACACCGCCGCCGTCGTCGCCAACGCGGCCGACGAGATTCGCGACGTGACCGGCCAGCTCCAGACCGACCGGGTCGTGTTGTATCCGTACGCCCACCTCAGCGACGACCTGGCCGACCCGGCGGTCGCGACCGGCGTGATGCGCGACCTCGAAGCCGCCCTCGAGGCGGACTACGAGCTCTTACGGGCACCCTTCGGCTGGTACAAGTCGTTCGAGGTCGCCTGCAAGGGCCATCCCCTATCGGAGCTGTCGCGCCACGTCGCCGCCCACCGCGACGACGCTGAACCAGATGCCGCGACGGCGGAGTCGCCACCGAGTGACTGGCACGTGTTGTTCCCGGGCGGCGACCTGGTCGACGCCCGTACCGCCAAGGCCGACGTGGGTGCGGACATGCGTGCCTTCATCGAGGACGAGGTCGAGGGACAGGCCGCCTCGGCGGGCGCTGAACCGCCCCACCTCGAGTTGATGCGCGAGAAACAACTCGTCGATTACGACGAGCTCTCAGATGCCGGCAACCTCCGATGGTACCCGCGCGGGAAGCTGATCCGGGACGTGTTGATGGAGTATGTCAACGAGCTGGTCGTCGACTACGGCGGCATGCCCGTCGAGACGCCGATCATGTACGACCTCGGCGCACGGGCGATCGACGAACATGCGGGGAAGTTCGGAGAGCGACAGTACCGCTTCGAGTCGGGCGATCGCCGGATGATGCTTCGCTTCGCCGCCTGCTTCGGGCAGTTCTCGATCATGCGCGACATGTACATCGCCGAGAAGGACCTGCCCTTGCGGATCTACGAGATGTCGACGTACTCGTTCCGACGGGAGCAACGCGGCGAGCTGGTCGGCCTCAAGCGCCAGCGGGCCTTTACCATGCCCGATATGCACACGGCGACGCGCGACATGGACCAGGCGCGCGATGAGCTCCGTCGGCAGGCCAACCTCGCGCTCGAGACGGGCGATGACCTCGGCTTCAACTACGAGCCCGCGATTCGCCTCACCGAGGCGTTTTTCGATGCCAACCGCGAGTGGGTCGAACGCGTCGTTGCCGAGCTCGACAAGCCGACCCTCATCGAGGTGCTCCCCGAACGGCACCACTACTGGTCGGCCAAGATCGACTTCGCCGTTATCGATGGGCTCGGCCGACCGATGGAAAATCCCACCGTCCAGATCGACGTCGAGAGTGCCGAACGGTTCGACATCACGTACCACGACGGTGATGCGGAGCACCATCCGCCAATCTTGCACTACTCACCGTCGGGGAGCATCGAACGCGTCACGGGCGCCCTCCTCGAAACCGCCGCGAAGGAGGACACTCCGCGGTTGCCAACGTGGCTCTCGCCGACGCAGTTGCGGTTTATTCCCGTCACCGATGACCACGAAGGATACTGTCTCGAGCTGGCCGAGCGGTTCGAGGCGGCCGGCGTTCGGGCGGACGTCGACGACCGCGACGAATCGGTCGGCAAGCGAATCGCGCTCGCCGAGACGGATTGGGTCCCGTACTACGTCGTCGTGGGCGATCGCGAGGTCGACGGCGACACCCTCGGTGTCAACGTCCGTGCCGCGGACGAGGAGGTCCAGATGCGTCCCGAGGAGCTCGAGGTGCAGTTGGCCGACGAGCTCGAGGGCATGCCCCACCGCCGCCGGTACCTTCCTCGCCGCGTCAGCCGCCACCCGCGGTTCGTCTAGTCCGTCCGCACTGCACCCGTTCCGGGCGTCTCGGGGTCGAGGGTGATCGCGCCGTCATCGGCCACCGGACCGGCGTACGGATCGTCCTCGAGGAGTAACGCGCCGTCGAGGTCGGCGTAGTCAAGCAGGGGTGCGAGCTGGGCACCCGCGGCGATCGACGCGCTCGATTCGGTCATGCAGCCGAGCATCACGCCGAGCCCGTGGGCCCGGGCAGCATGGATGATGCGTCGTGCCTCAAGGAGACCGCCACATTTCATCAGCTTGAGGTTCGCGATGTCGGCGATGTCCGCCACGTCGGGGACATCGGCGGCCGTAATACAGCTTTCATCCGCCGCGATCGGGATCGGCGAGGCGGCCGTGACCGCGGCCATCGAGTCCGGTTGCTCCGCGGGAACCGGTTGCTCCAGAAAGGCCACGTCATGGTCGTCGAGAAACTCCGCCATCGCGACCGCCTCCTTGGGACCCCAGGCCTCGTTGGCGTCAATGCGCAGGTGCGCCTCCTGCGCTGCCTCACGCACCGCCGCCAGCCGGGGCCGGTCCGCATCCGTCCCGAGTTTGACCTTCAGACGGGTTCGGCCACGTTCGACCGCCTCGCGGGCGTGGTCGGCCATGGCGGCGGGCGTGTCGATGCCGATCGTGTACGAGCTGTGCAGGCCCGTCGAGGGTAATCCCCAGAGCCGATGCAGGGCCAACCCCACACGCTTGGCGATCAGGTCGTGAAGCGCGATCGAGATGCTCGCGCGAGCGGCGGCGTTTCCCCGAATGGCGTCCCGGAGGGACCGTTCGATTTCGACGACCGGCTCGGGGTCCTCGTATCGCTCGACGACGTCGATGAGCTCGGGGAGGACCGCCTCGACGGTCGCGGCCGTCTCGCCGAAGTGACGCGAGGGCGCGGCGGCCCCGAACCCCACGTGACCGGCCCCATCCCGGATGGACACGATGACGTTGTCCGTGCGTTCGACGGTTCCTCTGGCGATCGTGAAGGCCCGTTCGAGGGGGAGATCGACGCGCTCGAAGCGCACCGAGAGGCTCATGGCTCGATCACCGCGGCGAGGTCCGCCGCACCGCCCCTGACCGGGTCCGTACATGGGACGCCGACGTCGGCCTCAGCCGCGTTGATGGACGCGGCCGCCTCCGCCTCGGTCAGCTCGGCCGTGTTCAGGGCAATGCCGACGACGTCGGTCGAGGCGACGGGGTCGGCCAGCTCCTCATAGAGGCTGGCCACCGTCGCCAGATCGGGCAACTCGAACGCCTCGTAGCCGTGGACCGTGGTCCGACCGGCCTCGTGACACAACACCATCGCGTCAGGCATCGCCCCGTGAAGGATCGAACACGTCACGCCCGAGTACGCCGGATGGGTGATGCTCCCCTGCCCCTCGACGACGAGGACGTCATGGTCGTCGGCCCGCTCGAGCAGCATCCGTTCGACGGCACCGGCGGCGAAATCGCTGATGACGCGGTCGATGGCGATCCCCCAGCCCTCGATCATGATACCGGTCTGGCCCGTCGGAATCGCCGCCGCGTCGACGCCGCGCTCGCCCAGCGCGTCGACGAGCTCCATGGTCGTGGTCATCTTCCCCGTCGAGCAGTCCGTCCCCACGGTGAGGACCACAGACACGTCCAGGTCGCGGGCGATGCCGTCACTGACGGACAGATCCGATGGGGGTACGCGGACGTCCCGCAACGTGACGTCGTGTTCGGCCGCCAGGGCCGCAAACTCGTCGTCCTCCGAGAGGAGATAGTGCAATCCCGCAATGACGTCACAGCCGGCTTCGATCGCCGCGCGCACGTCGGGGCGCCAGGTCGGTTCGAAGCCGCCTCCGATCGGGGCCACCCCGATGATCAACGCGTCAACCGGATCGGGGACCGATCCGAAGGTGTCGACGATCGAGGCGTCCTGGACGTCGGAGAGATGGTCTCGGACCCGGTCGCCGGCGTTGGCGCGGTCGATGACGGCGACGATGTCGTGATCGCTGTAGCGCAACACGCCCACCGCCGTCTTCGCCCGGTCGGGGAACTTGTCGTGGGCGAGGAGTGCGACCCGCATGGGTGTCCCCTCCAGGTCACGTGGCATGAAGGTACCACCTCCACGGTTCACAGCCGACGGAGGCGGGTCTGCCAGAAGGAGCGAAAGGCGGCATCGAGCGCGTCCTCGGGACCGCCGGAGGCGTCCACCGTGGCCCGAGCCCTGGACTCGACCGACAGCACGTCGAGTGCCGACTCCGAACCGGTCAGGATGAGCGGAACCTCAGCGGGTACCGTCTCGAGGAGGTCACGGGCACGGTCGAGGTGGTCCTCGACCTGTTCGGCGCGACGCCGTTCGAACCGGGCCTGCGAGAAGCCGCCCTTGCTGTGACGTCCCTGGACGTTCGACTCGAAGCCGTCGTGAAACGCGAGATCGTCCCCGTCGAAACGTCCGAGGGCGGCGAGGTCGTTTCGGACAATTGCGAACCAGTGCGGAGTGTGCGGTACGAACCAGTCGGGCTCGATGTCGAACGTCGACTGCCACGTCGCGAACGGCTCGGGTGTGACGGGTGGTGACAGGGCGACCTCGATGAGTCCATCCCGATCGAACAGGAGCAGACACGGCGTGGCGCGATCGACGAGTGCGACGCGTTCGCCGAAGTGGTCGACGACCGCCTCGGGACGGTCCGCCTCGATCATCGCGGTGTAGGCACCGTCGGGTTCGGTCTCGAATCCCGAGAGCGCCTCGACGACCCGGCGGGCCGCTCGCGGACCGAGCGTAGCCTCACCGCGCAGCTGCACCTGTTGGTCGCTCCCGGCTCGTTCGAGGTCGGCCTCGAGCTGTTCGACCCGATCGCGAAGCCGGTTGCGCTCCTCCTGGGCTTCCTGGCGGGCGCGCACCGCCTCCCGGCGCCGCTCGTCCGCCGCCTCTAGCTGTGATTCGACCCGCTCGAGCTCCTCGCGGCACTCGGCTAATTCGGCCTCGAGCTCGTCGATCGTCTCCTGCCGGTCCCCCCGATCGAGGAGCCACGAGAACATCCTTGGACGACGCTCGGGCGCGCGCCCTTTTTACGTTCCGCCTCGACTCGGCTGGTGTCCGGAGAGCCACAGCATCTGGCGGGCGCGCGCACCCGTCGCCAGCAGGACACCAGCGACCGTCGGCGGGTTCGATACCGATGTGTCCTCGAGCAACGACTCGGGAACCGCCAACGTCCCCTCGGGAATACCCTCGTCGCCATGCACGGGGAAGTGGCGTCGACCCAGCTTCATCACGAGCGGTTGGTCCAGGTCGGTGATGCCCTCCTCGTCGTCGACGCACGCCTCGTTCAACCGCTCGAGCTGGGCCTGTTGCATGACCGAACGGTCCTCGCCGGCCGGGGTGACGAACATCCGGCCGATGTAGTAGCTGTTCGAAAACGGCTCGAACATGCGATGTCATACCAATCGTGATGACCCCCTCAAAAAGGTATCGCCGGTGTGTGTCCGGGTGGTCCAGCTACCGAAGCCTCGGCAGTCACGCTTTTCCACGCTCGCGTCCTAACCCTCCCATATGGAATCCGCCGAGTTGCTCGACTTACTTGGCAACGATACCCGCCGGCGGATTCTCTCCCTGTTGGCCCAAAAGCCCTGTTACGTGACGGAGATCAGCGAGGCGACCGGCGTTAGCCCCAAGGCGGTCATCGACCACCTTGAGCGCCTCGAGGATGCCGGCCTCATCGAGTATCGCAACACCGACGACCGGCGGAAGTACTTCTCGATCGTGCAGTCCCAGCGGCTCGAGATCACGATCGGGCCCCATCAGTTCGGCGCGACCAACGGCTATCTGCCCCCCCGTGCGGTTGGTGATCACAAGTTCTCGCGTCTGGAGATCGACGTCCCGACGACGGACGATGCGGACGACCCCCGGCAGTTGCTCGACGCACTGGATCGGTTTCAGCAGGTCGCCTCAGAGTTGTCACGCGCCCAACGGTGCGTCCACGGCGAGATCGACCAGTTGTATGACGCCCTCATCTCGGTCCTGTTCGACGGGCGCGGGACGCGCCTGGACGTCGATATCATCCGGGCGCTCGATGCCGACCCGATGACCGTCGAGGAGCTCGCCCGAGAGGTCTCCGTCGATCGCCGTACGATCGATCGCCGCCTGCGACAGCTCGCCAGCGCCGGCTTGGCCAAGCCCACCGCCGATGGATGGGTGCGGACGTGACGGGCCCGGCGAACCGCATCGCTTGAGTTCGCCCACGTCGAAGGCCACCCTATGGACCCCGGTGATCGCGTCCGCGTCGAGGTCGAAGGTACCACGCACGAGGGTGTCGTGATGCCCTCTTCGACGCGGTCGACGTTGGTGCTCAAAGAGCCCGACGGCTATAACGTCGGCATCGACCGCTCGACCGCCGACGTCGAGGTGCTCTCACGCGAAGCGACGCCGATCGACCGCGACGCCGCACACGGTGAGTCGACGGTGTCGTTCGATGAGGATCTGCCCGAGATTGCGCTCATCTCGACCGGTGGGACGATCGCCTCGACGGTGGATTACCGCACCGGTGCCGTGACCGCCCGGTTCGACGCCGAGGACGTCCTCCGGGCGGTACCCGAGCTGGCCGGTCGGGCCAACTACCGGGGCCGCGTCGTCGCGAACATCCTCTCGGAGAACATGACGCCAGCCGTCTGGCAGGACCTCGCCCGGGCCATCCACGACGAGATCGAGGCCGGTGTTGAGGGGGTCGTCGTGATGCACGGTACGGACACGATGCACTACACCGCGGCGGCCATCTCGTTCATGCTCGACACCCCGGTTCCGATCGTCTTTACCGGCAGCCAGCGGTCGGCCGATCGGCCGTCCTCCGACAACGTCATGAACGCGGTCTGTGCCGTCGAGGCCGCGAAGGCCGACTGCGCCGAGGTGTTGATTTGTATGCACGCCACCGAGAGCGACGACCGGTGTGCCCTGCACCGGGGCACCCGTGCGCGCAAGAACCACACGAGCCGTCGCGACGCCTTCGAGACCGTCGGTGGCCACCCCCTCGGGACCGTCGATGCCGACGACGGGAGCGTCACCCTCGTCGGCCGCGTCACCTCGCGTGACGAGCCCGACCTGGCCCTGGCGGCCGATCTCGAACCGGACGTCGAGCTGCTCAAGGTGACGCCCGGAATGGACCCCACAGTGTTCGACCATCTGGCGGAGGCCGAGGGACTCGTCATCGAGGGGACCGGCCTCGGGCACGTCAACACCGACCACATCGATCGGGTCGCGGCCCTGGTTGAGGGCGGCACGCCCGTCGTGATGACGAGTCAGTGCCTCGAGGGGCGCATCTGCGATCGCGTCTACGATACCGGCCGCGACCTGCTCGAGGCGGGCGTCATCGAGGGCGAGGACATGTTGCCCGAGGTGGCCCTGGTCAAGCTGATGTGGACCCTCGCCAACGCGGACGCGGTGGCCGAGACGATGCGCGAGCCGCTGGCCGGCGAGCTGACCGACCGGTCGGTCCCCTGGACATGACCGACGAGGTCACCATCCGAGAGGCGGTCGAGGCGGACCACGCGGACGTCCGGTCGATCACGGCGGACACGTGGCCAGATCGCCCAGGGGGCGATTATCTCGGTCGCGTCTATCCCCGCTGGCTCGACCACGGCTCCCGGCCAAAACGGACGCTCGTGGCCGAACACGAGGGACAGGTCGTTGCCATCGCCCAATGCGTATTGCTGACCGAGCACGAGGCCTGGGGCCAGGGGCTGCGGGTCCACCCGGACCATCGCGGCCGTGGGTTGAGCCGACGGCTCACGAGTGAACTCTTCGACTGGGCCCGATCACGGGATGCCGGCGTGGTTCGCGCGCTCGTCCATGGCTGGAACGCGGCGGGCCTCGGCCAGTCCCGATCCACGGGCTACCAGCCCGTCGGAACGTTCCGGTGGGTGCATCCCGAGCCTGGGCAGACGGATCGCGCCCGGACGGCGGTCAGGGACCAACCGGCGATCGACGTCGAGTCAATCTCGGTTAGGGCCGATCCGACCAGTGCCTGGGTCGGTCGCAATCGGTCACCGGGGTCGGCGGTCCTCGGTGGCCTCGGGCTGTCGCTCGAGGAGAGTTGGGCCCTCGTCGAACTCACGCCCTCGCTGCTCGAGCGGGCGGCGAGCCAGGAATCGGTGATCACGGTTCACGATGCGACCGGCGTCGCAGGGATGACGTACCGATCACGGGTCTACGAACACGAGGGTGACGACGGCGACCAGGAGACGGTCGCGGAGTACGGCTACGCGAGCTGGTCTGGGCTGGCCGCCGGCGCGACGCTGTTCGACGCCATTGGGGGTGATGCAGGCGAGGTCGGTGCCGATCGTGTCAGAGTGGCCGTGCCCGAGACGGCCGGTGTCGTCAGCGAAGCCGCGCTCTATCGCGCCGACGTGACCGAGTATCCCGAGGTGGTCATGGAGGCCGACCTGCTCGGATCGGCGGGCAATCCCGCTCGAAGACGGCGCTGAGACGGCCTTATCCGCCGCTGACCGGCGGAAAGAGCGCCAGTTCGTCGTCGGGATCGACGGAGGTGTCCAGCCCCTCGGCCTCCGTGGAGACGTTGCGGCCGTTGCGTAAGATCGTCAGGTGATCGGCGAGCTCGCCAGCATCGAAGACGTGCGCCTCGAGCGCGGGCTCGGCCGCCACGAGGGCCGCCAAGGCGTCCGAAACGGTCGCCTCGTCGCCGGGATCGACGGCGATCCGGCGCGCGCCGGCCACCTCCGCGAGATCGGCAAACAGCCGCCATTCCATGTGGCGTGGCTAGGTCGAGGGGTCAGGAAGTACCTTGCGCTGCGGCGGCGAACCGACGCAACTCGTCGGGGCGGCCGACGGCCAGCACGCGCTGTCCCGCCTCGAAGGTGGTGTCGGCGGCTGGTGGCGCGTCGAGGGTGCCAGCGGCGTCCTCGATCGCCAGGATGGACACCTCGACGTCGGCCACGGTCCGGCCGGGCAGGTCCCCATCCCCCGTGATGGTGAACTCCTCGGCAGTCTCGTTGGCTCGGCGGAGAATCGCGACAAACTCGCGGTCGACGTTTCGCGCCTCGGGGACGGTTTCGAGCCGATATCCCGCCTCTGCTTGGAGCAACGAGAGCGCCTCCTCCGGAACGCTCACGGTGGCGACGTCGGCCACGACGCCCCGGAGCTCGCCGGTGGCGACCCGTTCTGGGTCGCCGTCGGTTCGCCAGATTCGCACCTGATCGCCGGGGCTCGAGCGATACGCCGGGTCCGCACGGATCGCGAGCGCAACTCGTCCGGGTGCCAGCGTGTGGCCAACCCCGGCTTGTCCCCGGCCCACGGCGAGGTACGTGATCGCCCCGTCCTCGGCGAACTCAACGTCGACCTTTCCCACCCCGAAGTCGCGCTCAAGCCGGTGCACGAAGGTGTCGTGCAGTTCTGCAAACGTGAGGCGGCCGGGGAAGGTGAGCACCCGTCCCGCCAGGTCCTCCTTGAGTTCGGGCTTGACGGGTTCGTATCCGTCCATGTCAGCGATCGTCTCGGGGAGTTCGACACGAAGGACCCGCCCGCCACCCTTCACGAAGGCCGATATATCGCGATCGAGGCCGCCCATGGACAGCCCCGTTCCGAACCGATCGCCAAGCGCATCGCCCACGTGGCGGCCCGCTTCGGAGGCGATCCCTCCGAGCAGGAGGGAACCGATCGTGAACAGCCCCGAGCTGATATCGAGCAGATCGGATGAACCGACGATGGAGTCGCCGAGGGAGGCGGTCGTGTTCAGGGTGATCGCGATGGCACTCGCACCGAGAAAGAGCGTAACCCCCTGCGGGACGGATTCTGCGAGATACCAGCGATAGACGGCTGCCACCGCGAGGCTCACGATGCCGGCCAACAGGGCCAATGCTACGATTCGACCCCCGAGGCCGACGGCTTCGTCGACCGTCTGGGCGACGATCATCGGAGGGCCTCCTCGAGGGCCGCCGTCGCGTCTGGCTGGCCGACCGCGATGAGTTCGTCACCCGCGACGGTCCGAACCTCGCCGTCGGGGTCGATCTGCCAGTCACGGCCCCGAGCATCCGCCGCGCTCGGTGCCGGATACCGGGCAAGGATGCGCACACCGGTCGCCACCGCCACCGACGCGAGTGGTTGACCGGCCCCATCGTGGCTGACGGTAACGGCGACGAACCGATTCCCCGCGGACCGCAATCGCCGTACGGCCTCGAACTCGAGGCCCGATCCACGCGGCAACACGACGATCCGCGCGCGATCGATGCCAAGCAAGTACCGAGCCTCCTCGGGGGTGACCGCCACGGCCACCGACCCCTCCCCGCCGGTCGTGCGTGGGGCCGTCGACATGGGTGCCACGGCGTCCTCGGCCGGGCCACCACCCGGGGTTGCTATCGCACCTGCGTCGGGCGAGGAACGCGCGCTGAGGACGGTCCCATCGATCCGGCGATCCTCGGTCACCACCGCGACGCGCTCCCCTCGGGCGATGCCGGTCGGGACGAGACCGCGCACCGAAACGGTCCGCCGCCCGCTGGGCGTCGCGAGGGAGAGTGATCCCAATGGCGGCGCAGCCGCAATCCGAGCCCGACCGTGAACGTCGATGCGCACCTCGACGGCCGCGAGATCGTACCGGGTCCGCAGTCGTTCCTCAAGGCTGCGCTCGATCGCCTCGATCGGTACGTCCGCGGCGAATTCCCACCGGTCGGCGGCTATCTCGGCCCGGAGCTCCTCCCCGAGTGGCGGATACCCCTCGAGGTCGTTCACATCGCCGATCGGTTCGATTTCGACCCGGCCGATGCCACCCACGTCGAAGATGGCCTCGCCGGAGAGCGTCCGCTTGCCGAGTTCGCGCAGGGAAAACCGCCGCGGAAGGCGTTCGCCGAGTCGGTCGCCCTGGGCATGAGCGTACAACGAGAGCATCATGACGACGACCACCGCCGACAGCAACCGTGGCGATTGGGAGATGGTCGGATCGACGAGGCCAAGCAGCCCGCCATTGACGCCGGCGATCGCCACCGCCAGGACGACCACCCCGAGCCCGGGGAGGGTCACGCCCGTCACGTACCGGAACAAAAAGCCAAGGACACCGGCGACGAGCGCCGGCACGATCCCGGTGAGCAGGCCGAGATAGATGCCGAGAAAGAGCTCGACGAGCAGCGGTGCCATGGGTCGGTCGAGGGCAGTGACCCGTAAAACGGTTACCGAGCCGCGGGGAGGCGGGTGACCGCATCGAGGGCGATGTCGATCGCCGAACCCACGGCGTCAGCGGCCGCTGCGGGTAGCTCGTGATCGTCGTCGGTCTCGCCCTTTTGGGTGCCGTGCACGAGGTTGCCGTCGACCGAGCAGATCGCCCCCGCGCGACCGCCACGGCGTCTGGCGATGGTGAACAGCGCCGCCGCCTCCATCTCGACGGCCAACAAATTGGCCGCTGACCAGGCCTCCACGTAGTCGTCCGTCTCGGCGTAGAACGCGTCGTCCGTGACGATCGGGCCGACGTGGGTGTCTCGCTCGCCAGCGGCTGCCCGAAGGGCCGTCGTCACGGACGGGTCCGCCACGGCCGGGACGGTCGCGGACTCATACCGCTTGGTCGTCCCCTCGTCCTTGGCGGCGGCCGTCGCGATGACGTGGTCGCCGACGTCGATCTCCGGTTGTAACGCGCCGCAGGTGCCGACTCTGAGGAACGTCTCGACGCCGACGGTGGCGAGTTCCTCCGCCGCAATGGCCGCCGAGGGGGAGCCGATCCCGGTCGAACAGATGGTGATCGGCCGGCCATCGAAGGTGGCATTCACCACGGTGTACTCCCGATTCGAACGCAATCGGTGCTGGTCGTCACAGGCGGCCGCGATCCGCTCGACCCGGTCCGGATCACCGGGGAGGATCGCCACGTCCGCGACGTCACCCGGGTCGACGAGGAGATGTGGCTGCGTGCCCATGCACCATCTCCCGCCGGGTCCGCAAAAAAGCCGTAGGCTAGCCGCCAACGATGAACAAGAGGAGGTTGTGCACGCCCGGCGCGAGTCCGAGGGCCGCCACGCCGATCAGCACGAGGCGGGCGAGGCTCGGCGCCTCCTCCATGGGCTCACGAATCAGCGCGACGATGACGAGCGCGAGGCCGACCTTCAAGAGGACGAACGGCCAGCTCTCGCCGAGGAGGTCGGCCGTGGGGAGACCGCCCCACCAGCCGATCAACGCATCAACGATCGGCGACCGCTCTGCACCGCCGAGGACGTCCAGGCCGATGACGGTCGTGACGCCATCGAGCGTGTGGGCGACGATAACGAGCAAGCCGCCGATGCCCGTGGTGTCGGCGGCCGAGGGATACCAGTGCCGAAGGCTCAGCCAGGACGCCGCGGTGATGATGCCCGTCGCCGCGAGGGCGATCGCCGGCCACGTCAGCGAGAGGGTCCCCTCGCCGAGGCCGATGCCGACCAGTCGCCCCATGACCACCATGGCAAGGACCACCCCAACGATGCCGAGGTCGGCGGCGGGTCGCCGGTCGCGTCCGATGGTGACGGTTTCGGCCGCTATCAGCCAGACGCCTCCGGTTGCCGCGGCCAACGAGAGATAGACCATCGGAACGCCCACCAGCGGGGCGATGGCCTCGGGGAGACCGTCGACCTGGTACAACACGTGTGCCCCGGCACCGGCGACCATCCAGGGGACGGTCGCGACGACCACGCCATCGGTGACGGTCGGTTTCCGATGCCACAAGAGGCCGGCTACGAGGCCGAGGGCCACCAGCACCGGGACGACGTACGTCGGTGCCGGTAGGGCGAAGCCCTCGGGCAGGACCATGCATGCGATGGGCCCAGACCGCTCGAAAAGGTACCGGTCCCCCGCGGGATTTTTGACCCCGTACCGCCTCGGTGGGACCGTTCGGATGGCGCGGTATCTCCTCGAGACGTACGGCTGCACCTCGAACCGGGGCGAGGGGCTCCGGATCGAGCGGCGGCTTCGCGAACGCGGCCACCGTCCCGTCGAGGAGCCCGCGGACGCCGACGTGGCGATTTTGAACACCTGCACGGTGACCGAGACGACCGAGCACAACATGGTGCGCCGCGCCGCGGAGCTCGCCGCGACCGTCCCCGACCTGATCGTCACGGGCTGTCTCGCCCTCGCCCAACCCGATCGCCTCGATGACGCGGAGATTGCCGCGCGCGTGGTCGGGTGGGACGAGGTCCCTGACGCGGTCCTCAACGGGGAGTGTCCCACGCCGACCGACGACGTCGGGACCGTGTTGCGCGGGCGGATCGGGATCCTCCCCATCGCCCGCGGCTGTGCCAGCAACTGCTCATACTGCATCACGAAGCACGCCACCGGCCGCATCGAGAGCCCGTCGATCGAGACGAACGTCGACCGGGCCCGACGGCTGCTCGATGCGGGTGCCGTCGAGGTGCGCATCACCGGACAGGACACCGGTGTGTATGGATGGGACCGGGACGGACGGTGGCTACCGGAGCTGCTGGATCGGATCTGCGAGCTGCCCGGCACCTTCCGGGTGCGATTGGGAATGGCCAACCCGAAGGGGTTGTACCTCGTCCGGGAGGAACTCGCCGCCGTCTTCGCCCGACACGACGAGCTCTACAACTTCGTGCACGCACCCGTGCAAAGCGGCTCGAACGACGTCCTCGCCGACATGCGCCGGCAACACACCGTCGAGGAGTTCCGTGAGGTGGTGGACACGTTCGACCGCACCCTCGATGAGTGGACCCTGGCGACGGATTTCATCGTTGGGTTTCCCACCGAGGACGAGGCCGACTTCGCCGCCAGCCTCGACCTGCTGGACGCGGTCCGGCCCGAACGGATCAACATCACGCGGTTTTCGAAGCGGCCGGGGACCGATGCCGCCGCCATGGACGGCCTCGGCGGGACGATCAAGAAAGAGCGCTCCCGGGCGATGTCCGAGCGAAAGCGAACCATCCTCGAGGCGGTCCATCGGTCCCTTGTCGGGTCGACACGTGAGGTGCTGGCCGTCGAGGCAGGCACCGGCGACTCGCTGAAGTGTCGCGACGACGCCTACCACCTCATCGCCCTGCCCGAGCCCGAGGGGGTGGCGATCGGCGACCGATTCGAGGTGCACGTCACCGACGCCGAGCCGACGTACTGTCTTGGTGCGGTAGCGACCCGGCCGACAGCGTCGCCGGCCGACGATTGAGTCACCCCTCCTCGACCGCGTAGGTGCCCGGCTTCCACTCGTCGAGGTCCTTGGGGTCCAGATGGACGAACGCCTCGTCGATTTCGGGCAACTCCTCGATCGCCTCGATGACGGCCGTCTCAATCTCGTGGCCCTCGGCGAGCGTGAGGTCCTCGCCGACCTCGATGTGGAGGCTGACGTCGACCTCTGGCCCCACGTAGTGGGCCAACACGTCGTGGACGCCCTCAACGTCGGGATGGTCGAGCGCGCGCTCGACGATGCGCTGGCGCAACGGCTCGGGCGGGGCGGCCCCCACGAGATAGTTCACGTTCCGTCGGCCGATGCCGACGCCGCTGTAGATGATAACGACGGCCACGCCCGCCGCCGCCAGGGGGTCGAGCACGGCGATGCCGAACTGTGCGCCCACGACGCCGAGCAACGCCGCAATCGCGGTGAGGATGTCGTTGCGGTTGTCGATCGCGATGGCGCGCGCCGATGGCGCCTCGAGCCGGTCCGCGATGGCGAGGCTGTAGCGGTACAGCAGGTACTTCCCCGCGGCGGCGGCCGCCAGGATCGCCGTTGCCCAGGGGCCTTGGGCGACGGTGGCCTCACCGGAGAGAAGCGCGTCGACCGCCCCCCACAGGACGACCACGCCGGCCAGGACAAACCCGATGATGACCGCGAGCGCCACGAACGGCTCGATGCGTTCGTGCCCGTGCGGGTGATCGAAGTCGGGTGGCCGCACGCTGAGGTGGATGCCCCCGACGATCAGCACGCTGTAGGCCACGTCGGTCAGGCTATTGATCGCCTCGGAGCCGACGGCCAGGCTGCCGGATTCGTACCAGACGAGGGCCTTTCCCGCGAGCAGCGCGGCGTTGCCGGCCAGGATGACGAGTCCAAGCCGGCGAAGGGTGCGCTCGCGGGACATGACGACCAGGTCGTTGGGTCGGTTCGGACCTAACCCTGTCGCAGCCTGACGGCCTGGCCCGTCGCTGGATCCTCGACGGCCGTCTCGGCCTCGGCGAACGCGGCGTGGAGGTGTTCGTACGTCGACTCGAGGGCCTCGACAATCACCTTCGTGTCGCCGATCACCGGCATGAAGTTGGTGTCACCGGCCCACCGGGGGACGACGTGGCGATGTAGGTGGTCGCCGATCGATCCGCCTGCAGCCGCCGACCCGAGGTTCATACCGAGGTTGAACCCGTCCGGATCGAACGCCCGTTCGAGGGCGGCGACGGTCGCCTGCGTCGTCCGCTCGAGACCGGTGAGCGTCTCGGCGTCGAGGGCATCGAACCGGCCCGTGTGGGTGTGGGGGATGACCATCACGTGCCCGGGATTGTAGGGATAGTTGTTCAAGAGCACGTAGCAATGGGTTGATCGAGCCACGACGAGGTGCTCGCGGTCCGCCTCGACCTCGAGCAGGGCGCAAAACACGCACGCGTCACCGTCACCCGGTCGCTCCTCGCGACGGACCCACTCGATCCGCCACGGGGCGAACAGTTGCTCGATGGCCGCTGGCGGGGACCCCATGGATCAGGCGGTGGTCACCTCGGCCCCGTCCTCGGTGACGATGACCGTGTGCTCCTTCTGGCTGACGAGGGTGCCCTCGTCCTCTTTCAGGATGGGATAGCCGTGGATCACGTCGTGGCGCTCGAGGCGGCGGAGGGCGATCTCGGGGCGATCGACCTCGAGCCAGCGGGTGGCGAACGGAAGGGTCCGGTACGTCTCGGTGATGTGTTCGAGCGCCTGTCGGGCATCGCGGTTGCGCACCCGTGCATCCTCGCGGTCGAGTGCGTAAATCTCCGTCCGCGAGCCCTCGGTGACCTTCCCGCCACCGTCGGTGGCGAAGGGTTCGATGGCGATCACCTGGCCGACCTCGAGCTCGATGCTCTGGCCGACGGCCCGGTTCGGAATGTTCGGGTCGGTGTGTTGATCCCAGTGGCCGAGCCCGTGACCGGTGAGATTCACGACCGGGTTGAACCCGTAGCCGTCGATTGTCGACTCGATGGCGGCGCCGATCTCGCCCGTCTCGACACCAGGTTCGACGACCTCGATGGCCGCCTCAAGAGCCGCCGCGCTCGCCTCGACGAGCTCGTCCGAACCGGTAAAATCGACGGTCACCGCGGTATCGGCGAGCCACCCGTCGACGTGTACCCCGATGTCGAGGTTGATCATCTCCTCGCCGAGGGTGCGGTCGTCGTCGCGGCCGGCGGTGTCGTGCGCTGCGACCTCGTCGGCGCTGATGTTGACTGGAAAGCCGACCGATCCCCCGAGCTCGCGAATGCGATCCTCGGCGAACGTGGCCACCTCGGCGTATGACATCCCGACCTCGACGTGTTCGGCGGTCTCCTCGCGAACCTGCGCGAGAATGCGTCCGGCCTCGCGGTGCTTCTCGTACCGTTCGGCGTCGAGGTCCACCTCGGCGTCGGCCATGGCTGGCGTTACCCCGAGGCGGCCTAAAGGGTTTCCACCCGGCTCATCCGTCGCTGGCGTACGCCGTTTGCATCCGGGCCGTGTTGTAACCCGTGGCGTAGCCACCGGCCGCATCGATCGCGATGGCACCGGCACCAGCATCGGTCTCACGATCGAACGCCGCGACCGCCGCGGCCACGGCTTCCCGTGACGACGCCCCGGCATCGATTCGGCGTTCGATCGATCGGGCGAGCGTCACGCGGGCGATCGCCTCCCCGGCCCCCGTCGTGCTCACCGCCGCGGCGGATGAACAGAAAAAGCCACAGCCGACCTGTGGGACGTCGCCGATACGACCGCGAAAGGCGAGGAATCGACCACCGGTCGAGGTGGCGGCCGCCAGCTCACTACCGGACCGGGCCACGGCGCCGACCGTGTCGTGGTCGTGCGACGAATCACCGTCGCCGAACCGATCGCTGACCTCGGCGAGTTGCTCGACGGGATCGTCGGGCATGTCCGTCGCGTCGAACCGGCGGCGGGTGCGGTCGGTGCCGACGGCCGCCCCATCGACCCCGAGGTGGGCGGCGATGTCGGCCGCCCCCGGCTGGCCGACGAGGACGTGTGGCGTCTCGTGCTTGACGAACCGCGCCACCGCAATCGGCGTCGACACGCCGGTCACCCCGGCGACCGCACCGATGGCTCCGTCGGACGACATGAGTCCGGCGTCGGCCCGATGGACGCCATCGCTTTGGACCGTCCCACCGAGCCCGGCATTGAACCCTCGGGATCGTTCGAGGCTGGTCACCACCTCGACGACGGCCGCCTCGGGAGTCCCCGCTGTGAGGGCCTGCGCAACGGCGTCGTCCAGAATCGCCTGCCGCTCGTGTGGGTCCGTGGGAACCCCACCGGCACCGCCGTGGGCGAGCACCTGCATGACCCGGAGGGGCGACGGCCGCGGGCAAGTAGCCTGCGGATGGCGTCGCATGCGGATAACAGCGCTTTTACTTCGCTTCACCGGAGTGACGACCATCGATGACCTACGAGCATATCGAGGTGCCTGCGGCGGGTGAGCCGGTACGCCTTGCCGACGAGGAGACGGGCGCGCTGGCGGTCCCCGAGGAACCGATCGTGCCGATCATCTACGGCGACGGTACGGGCATGGACGTCACGCCCGCCGCGATCACGGTCTGGGACGCGGCGGCCGCGGCGACGGGCAGGGAGATCCACTGGATGCGGCTATATGCCGGTGAAAGCGCCCGCGAGCGCTACGGAGAGAACCTCCCCGACGAGACGCTGGACGCGCTCCGGGAGTACCGCGTCGGTGTGAAGGGACCCCTGACGACGCCAGTCGGTGCCGGATATCGCAGCCTCAACGTCGCGATCCGCAAGCGCCTCGACCTGTACGCGAACGTCCGCCCGACGTTTCATCTCGATGGCGTCCCCTCGCCGATGACGGAGCCCGAGAACACCGACCTCGTCTGCTTCCGGGAGGCAACCGAGGACGTCTACGCCGGCATCGAGTGGGAGGCGGGCACCGAGGAGGTCGAGAAGGTCCGCGAGTTCATCGAGACCGAGATGGGCGTTCAGGACGCGATCCATGACGGCCCCGCGGGGATCGGCCTGAAGCCGATCACCGAGTTCGGGACGAAACGCCTCGTGCGCAGAGCGATCGAGTACGCCCTCGAGCACGACCGGACCTACGTCACGCTCGTCCACAAGGGGAACATCATGAAGTTCACGGAAGGGGCGTTTCGCGACTGGGGGTACGAGGTCGCCGAGCAGGAATTCGGCGACGAGGTCATCACCGAGGACACCCTCTGGGAGGAGCGCGACGGGGAGCCGCCGGCAGATACGGTCGTCGTCAACGACCGCATCGCGGACGCCATGTTGCAGTGGATTACGCTGAAACCGGAGGACTACGACGTGCTGGCGTTGCCCAACCTCAACGGCGATTACCTCTCCGACGCGGCGGGCGCGCAAATCGGCGGTCTCGGCATCGCCCCCGGCGCGAACATGGGCGACGGGCGGATCGTCGCCGAGCCGGTGCACGGGTCGTCACCGAAACACGCCGGCAAGGACAAGGTGAACCCGACCGCGATGATCCTCTCGGGACGCATCCTCATGGACTACCTCGGCTGGGACGACGCGGCCTCGGTGATCATCGACGCGCTCGAGGACACGATCACCGACGGAATCGTCACCTACGACCTCGCGCGCGAACTCGACGACGCGACGAAAGTTGGGACGAGCGCGTTCGCCACCGAGGTCGCCGAACGGATCGATTCCTTCGCCTGAGTTAGCGCCCGAGGCGCTCGTGGGCCTCGGCGAGGTGGCGCGAGCCGAGCGCGCCCAACAGCGACAGCTCGCCAGCCAGCGCACCGGTCGCGACCACCTCGGCAAACGCCCGGGCGTTCCTCCCGGGGGGGTCGCCGCCGCCGGCGACGCCGATGAGATCAAGTGCCTCTGACTGGGTGGGCAACCCGGTACCACCACCGACCGTACCGACCTCGAGGCTGGCCAGGGTGACGCTGACGTACACCTCGTCGTCGCGGGGGTCGACCGTGGTGATGGCGTTGGCCCCCTCGACCACCTGCGCCGCGTCCTGCCCCGTGGCCAGGAACATCGCGGCGACGACGTTCGCGACCTGGGCGTTGAACCCGTAGCTCCCGGCCTTTGCGCTCCCGATCAGGTTCTTGCGCGTGTTGACCTCCGTCAACGCGTCACCATCCACGTGCAGGCGTTGCTCGACAACCTCGTGGGGCAGGTGGACGTCGGCGGTGACGGTGTAGCCCCGGCCCTCGATGGCGTTGATCGCGGCGGGCTTCTTGTCGGTACACAGGTTGCCGCTGAGCGCGACCAGGTCGGCCTCGGTCTCGTCGTCGACCACCTCGGCGGCCGCCCGGGTGGCTACCGTGGCCATGTTCATGCCCATTGCGTCCTTCGTGTCGTAGCTGAACCGGAGGTAGACGTTGTCCCCGACGGGATACGGGTCGATCCCGCGGAGTTCCCCATGATCGGTCGTCGACTCGGCGGCCTTCCGGAGTCGATCCTCGTTGGCCGCCACCCAGTCGATCAGCGCCGTCGCCCCGGCCGCGTCGCCCGTGCGAAAGACCGGGGCGCGCGTCATCTCGCCACGGTAGACGCGGGTCCCCGCCCCGCCCGCGGTCTCCAGGACCCCACAGCCCCGGTTGACGCTCGCCACCAGTGCCCCCTCGGTCGTGGCGAGCGGCAACCGGTAGGTGCCCTCGGCGGCAGTACCGTCGATCGTGACGGGGCCAGCGACCCCGAGGGGAACCTCCGCCGTGCCGATCATGTTCTCGATGTTGGCTCGGGCGTCACCCGAGTCGATGGCGGTGTCGCCGACGGCCGAGAGGGTGGCCCCGGTTCGGTCGGCGAGGTAGGCGCGTCTGGCCGCCATGGCCACCTCGGGATCGGCGACCTCCTCGAGCTCGTAGAACTGGAGCTCGCCCGACTCGAGCCGATCGACGAGTGAGGCGATATCTGACATGGGGCCGACCACGAGGGGTGGGTCAGTAACGTTTCGGCTTCGCGGGCGACGAATCAGCCGTGCTCCACGAGGATGGCCAGCAGATACCAGCCGATCGCCACCACGACGATCGTGCCACCGGCTGGCCAGCCCCACTCGAGCGAGATGAGGAAGCCGACGAGGACGGCCGCCTCACCGATGAGGACGGCGAGCCACCGCGACTCGGCAAAGCTGGTCGCCACCTGTGCAGCCGCGGCGACGGGCACCACGAGCATTGCCGCGACGAGGATGATCCCGAGTATCTGCATCGCGCCGACCACCACGACGGCCGTGATGACGATCAACGCGACGTTGTAGGCGCGCACGTTGAGCCGAGCGACGCGGGCGGCCTCGAGGTCGAAGGTAATGAACGTCAATGGGCGGTGAAGCACCCCCAACACGACGATCACCACCGCGGACAGCCCCGCCATGAGCCGGGCACCCTCGACGGTGACGAAGGCGATGTTGCCGAAGAGGTAACTGTCGACGCTGATGGCGGTGAGGCCGTCGCCAATGCCGATGAGGATGGTGCCGACGGCGAAGCTCCCGGTGAGCATGATCGCGATCGGGACGTCCCCGAAGGCGTCGGTGCGGTGGGCGAGCCATTCGACGCCGAAGGCGCCCAGGACGGCCACCACGAGGGCCGACAGGAGCAACGAGACGTTCCAGCCGGTCGCGGAGGCGAACAACAGTCCGACCGCCACCCCCGCGAAGGCCGTATGCGCGAGAGTCTCCCCGATCAGGGCCATCTCGCGATGGACGAGGTACGTCCCCACAAGCGGGCAGACGATGCCGACGAAGACGCCCGTCGCGAGTGAGTGCCACACGAACGGATGGCGAAAGGCGTTCAGCCCGAAGAGGCCGTCGACGCTCCGTCCGACGTCCATGATGGTCGAATAGACCGGCGAGGCGACGGACGTCGCCCGCAACCAGTACGCGAGCAGGAAGATCACCATCACCACGGCCAGCGTCGCGACGGCCGCCATGCCGAGTTGAATCGCGCGCTGTCGGTAGTGCATCAGTGGTCGTGGTGGACGATGCGGCCGGTCGAACCGTAGGCCTCGGCCAGGGCGTCACTTTCGAGGAAGGTCGCTGGATCCCCGTGGTGGTACAACCGACGGTTAATGCACGCGATCGTGTCCGCCCGGTCGGTGACGACGCCGATGTCGTGTTCGATCAGGATGACGGTGATGCCATCGTCGTTGAGGCGGTCCAACAGTCGATAGAAGGCATCTCGCGACTCGGCATCGACCCCGACGGCCGGCTCATCCAGCGCCAGCAACTCCGCCTGCGAGGCGAGCGCGCGGGCGATGAACACGCGCTGGCGCTGGCCACCGGACAGCCGTCGGACCTGGCGATCCGCCAGGTTCGCAATGTCAACCCGGGCCATGGCCTGTTCGACGGCGGCCGCGTCATCGTCCCCCATCCGACCGAGGCCTGCGTGCGCGTACCGACCCATCCGCACCGCCTCCTCGACCGTGACCGGCATGTGCGAGCCGACCTCGCCCAGCTGTTGGGCGACGTAGCCGATCCGGTGGCCATCGCCGAACGCGTCGACCGGCTCGCCGAACAGCTCGACCGTACCGTTGTCGGGCTCGAGTAACCCCAGCATGAGGCGCAGGAGCGTGGTCTTGCCCGAGCCGTTCGGGCCGACGATGCCGAGAAACTCACCCGCCTCCACGGTGAGGGACACGTCGGCCACGGCCGGCCGATCATCATAGGCGAAGGTCACGTTCTCGACGCGGACGGGTGGGGTCACGGTTGGTTGAGCGCCGCATCGAAGGCGGGTCGATTAACGGCTTCCATTTGGTCGATATAGCCCCATCCCTCGGCCTGCCAGGTCTCCGTCGTGCCCTCCGCGGGGGTGACCTCGCGAATCTCCGTAGCCGAGGAGTTTTGCACGATCGTCTCGGCGAGCTCGTCCGACGCGAACACGTCGCTCAGGATGACGTCGATGTCGTTCGCATCCACCACGTCGATTACGTCGGCGATCTCGGTCGGTGACGGCGACGCGTCAGGGGCGACGCCCCGGGGTGTGACGATCTCGAACCCGTAGCGTCGGGCGAGATAGCGAAACGAGTTGTGGCCAGCCAGAACGGCCACGTCGCGGTCGGCGTCGGAGAGCGACTCGACGAACGCACCGTGCAACGCCTGGAGCCGCTCGACGTATTCGTCGGCCTTGGCCCGGTAGTCTGCAGCGTGACCCGGGTCGGCGCTGGCCAGCCCATCGGCGATCGTCTCCACCATCGTCTGTGCACGAACCGGATCGACCCACGCGTGCGGATCGACCGCTCCGGCGTCCTCGGCGTGGTCATCACCGTCCGGCGCGTGGTCGTCACCGATGGGAAGCAAGTCGACACCATCGAGAACGTCGATGACCGCCACGTCGTCGTAGTCCCGCCGCAGCGTCGTGGCGGCCGACTGCGCCCATGCGAAGGAGGGGAGGTCCGGATAGATGAAGACGGCCGCCTCCGCGAGTTCGGTGGATAACCGCACGTCGGGTTCCCAGCCGTGGCCGACCCGGCCGAGTGGGACTGGTGATTCGAACTCGCGGTGGTCTCCAGCAACCGCCTCGCCCCAGACGGCCAACGTGAAAAAGGCGCCGTAGCCAGTCGAGGCGCCCGCGTCGTCGCCAAGGCACCCGGCGAGTGGCCCAACGGTCAGGCCGGCGAGACCGCTACCAATGAGTCGACGGCGTGACCAGGACACGACGTGGGCTCGGCAGTGGGGACGGTTAAAGATTATTATTGATTCAATAAATATTAATAATCACAGTGTATCTGAACGGTCGATATTAATAATCCTCCCCCGGCCGAAACGCTTTGGTCGGTCTCCACGGCCTAGCCAGTATGCCCATCCACGCCGACCGACTGTTGGTCAATGCGGAGGTCCATTCGATGGCTGGGGATTCGGCCGATGCAGACGCCATCGCGATCGCCGAGGGTTGCATTCGACGCGTCGGAAGCGAGCGACACGTCCGTCGACTGGAGGGCGTCGAAACCGACGTCATCGACTGCGGCGGGCGGGTGATCGTCCCGGGGTTCATCGACGCACACACCCACCTGCTCAGCGTCGGACGCCACGAGGTCCACGCCGACTTGTCCGACGCCACGAGTCGACAGGACGCCCTCGACCGGCTCGCGACGGAGGCGAAGACGAGCGACGACTGGATCCTCGGGTTCGGCTACGACGAGAGCATGTGGGACGACGACCGGCTGTTGACCCGTGAAGACCTCGACGAGGTCAGCGATGATCGGCCGGTGGCCGCCATCCGCGTCGACATGCACACCGCGTCGATCAACACCGAGGCCCTTGACCGACTCGAGGAGGAGCTACCCGAGGAGGACCTCGAGAGTGAGGATGGTCGTCCCAGCGGAGTGATCGTCGAGGAGGCGGTCGGGACGGTTCGTGATGCGACGACGGACACCCCGGAGGCGGCCCGCGAACTCGTGATCGCCGCGCGTGATCGAGCCCTGCAACGGGGGATCACCTGCATTCACGACATGGTTCGCCAGTCGCCGGCACCACGGATTTACCGTGATCTGGACGAAGAGGATCGGCTCCATCTCCGGGTGAGGGTGAACTACTGGAGCGACCACTTTGCTGCCGTGCGTGAAACGGGGCTGCGGACCAATCACGGCAGCGAGATGGTGCAAGCCGGTGCGATCAAGTCCTTCACCGACGGCGCGATTGGTGGACGGACGGCCAGGGTGTCCGAGCCGTTCGCCGACGGCGACGGGTGCGGGCAATGGGTTGTCGAGCCCGAAGTGGTCCATGATCTCGTCGAACGCGTCGACGACGAGGACCTCCAGCTCACGTTACATGCGATCGGCGACGAGGCCATCGACGTGGCCATCGATGACCTCGCCGATACCGCCGACCCCGAGGGGAGTCGCCATCGCATCGAACACCTCGAACTCGCGCGCGACGAACACATCGACCGACTTGCCGAGGTGGGCCTCGTGGCCTCGATGCAACCGAACTTCCTCAAGTGGGCCGAGCCCGAGGGCCTGTACGACCGTCGACTCGGCGAGTCACGGAGCCGCTCGAGCAACCGCCTCCGCGAGCTCGTCGACGCCGGGGTCCACCTCGCGTTCGGCAGTGACTGCATGCCAATGGACCCTCTCGTGGGGATCCACTGGGCGGTCAACGCGAGAGACCCCGCGCAACGACTCACCGTGGACGAAGCGGTCCAGGCGTACACCCACGGAGCCGCCTACGCCGGGTTCGACGAGCACCGCCTCGGCTCGATCGAGTCCGGCAAACGCGCCGACGTGGTGATCCTCGAGCGCTCGCCCTGGGAGCACCAGCACGCGATCGACGACATCGACGTCTGGCGCACCCTCGTCGACGGCCGGATCGTCCATCCCACAGCGAGCCGCACCCGGGACGAACGCTCGGTACCTCGCACGCGCTCACCCTCCGATTGAACACGGTCGACCGGATCGCACCGTGGTGCGGACTCGCCCGTGCCTCATCTCGATAGAGACGGGCCCGGGCGACCGGACAGGCTGGTCACTCGTCGTCGAGGAGATCGCGGCCGGTCATCGCCTCCGGAACGGAAAGCCCGAGTCGGACCAACAGCGTTGGTGCCACGTCCGCGAGGGTTCCCCCCTGCCGAATCCGCACGGGGGGACGGTCATCACCTGGGCGAAGGTAGATCAGCGGGACGGGATTGGTCGTGTGGGCCGTGTGGGGGTCATCCGGCGTGCCCATGTCGTCGACGTTGCCGTGGTCGGCGATCACGAACACGTGAGCGTCTGCGAGCGCGTCGAGCAAGCGGCTGAGTTCGTCGTCGACGGCCTCCACGGCGGCGACGGCAGCGGAGAAGTCGCCGGTATGGCCGACCATGTCCGGGTTCGCGTAGTTCAACACCAGCACATCGGGATCCTCGGCGTCGATGATCGCCACCGCCCGATCCGTCACTGCGGTCGCGCTCATCTCGGGTTGGCGGTCGTACGTGGCGACGTCCGGACTTGGGACGATTTCGCGACGTTCCCCCGGATACTGCCGCTCGCGCCCGCCATTGATGAAATAGGTGACGTGGGGGTATTTTTCAGATTCAGCGATACGAAGCTGGGTCAGCCCCGCAGCAGCGATCTCGGCACCGAGCGTCGTGTCCGGGACGATGGGCTCGAACGCAACGGGGAGGTCGAAGGTCTCGTCATACGTCGTCATCGTGGCGAGATGCACGTCCGGCGGGTCGAGATCGAACGGCCAGGTGGGCTGGATGTCGCCGAGCAGACGGGTGAGCTGACGGGCTCGGTCGGCCCGGAAGTTGGCCATGAAGACCGCGTCGCCGTCCTCGACGGTGGGCGTCGCTCGAACCCGGGTCGGGGCGATGAACTCGTCGGATTCGCCCACGGCATAGGCCCGATCGATCGCCGCCGTCGGGTGGGCGACGACGCGTGTCGCGGTCCCGTTGACCATCGCCTCATACGCCCGCCGGGTACGTTCCCAGTTGGTATCGCGATCCATGGCGAGGTACCGACCCGTTACAGTGGCCACCGACGCGTGCGGACGGCCATCGAGTCGTCGAGCGAGGGATCCGAGAATGCGCGCCGCACATCGTGGCGGCGTGTCCCGACCGTCGGTTACGACGTGCACGGCCGTCTCAACGCCAGCCGATGTGGCGATATCGACGAGCGCCTCGATGTGCGCCGCCTCAGCGTGCACGCCCCCATCGCTGAGCAATCCCCACACGTGCAACCGTGAATCGTGGTCGCCGGCGTGGGCGAGCCAGTCGGCGATGGCTGGGACCGTCTCCAGGGCGTCCGATCGCACGGCGCGATCGATGCGGGTCAGTGGTTGGTCGATCGCCGTCCCGGCACCGATGGTGAGGTGGCCGACGGCACTGTTGCCCATGCGCCCGTCGGGCAGGCCGACGGACGGGCCATCCGCCCGAAGGTGGCAAACGGTGCCTCGTTCGAGGAGTGCGTCGTAGGTCGGTGTCGACGCGGCGGCAATCGCATCCCGGCCCGAATCGGCGTCACGGTCGGGCGCGTCGCTCGCCACGGGCCAGTAGCGATTGATGCCCCAGCCGTCGAGGATGACGAGCGCGACCTCCATGGTTCGGCCATGAGCGGGTGCGGGTAACTAGGCTTCGACGCAACGATACCGTGACACGATAAGGCATAACAGATATTTAGGTGCCTCCG
The DNA here is from genome assembly GCA_964502835.1 of uncultured Halobacteriales archaeon. Taxonomy (GTDB): domain Archaea; phylum Halobacteriota; class Halobacteria; order Halobacteriales; family SKSH01; genus CAZCYF01. The sequence goes on from CAZCYF010000001.1 coordinate 66,220, forward strand.
AAAGGTGCCTCAGGGACGTAGAGAATGGTAGATGCGGGGGTCTTACACTGGGTGGTCAGCGGGATCGTGACCGGGAGTTATATCGCCCTGGGGGCGATCGGCTTGGGGCTCGTGTACAACATCTCGAAGGTGCCGAATTTTGCCCATGGGGAGCTGCTCACGCTGGGGGCGTACTTCGCGCTCTGGATCAACCTCCCGTGGACGGTGCCGATACTCGACCAGCTGACATCGGGACCTGGCGATATCGGGCTAATCCTCATGGCCGTGATGTTCGCGATCACCACCATCGCTGCCCTCAGCATCGTCTATTTGCTTGGCGGGCGATACGCCCTCGCTGGCCGCTACTGGCCGGTGGACGTACCGCCACCCGTGGGCTATGGGGCTCATCTGCTCGGGGCGGGCTTGCTCGGTGTGTTCGTCGCAGCCACGGCGCCGAGTCTGTTGGCCGGCGCCGTCTTTGCCGGCTTGGTCATGGGGGCCGTGACGCCGCTGCTCGACCGGTACCTCTTCGATCGGTTCCGGTCGGCCGGAGCGTCGCTCGCGACCATGTTGATCGTGACCCTTGGCCTCGCGTTTTTCCTTCGATATGGCGCACAAGCGTACTACACGAGTGAAGTCAGGCAGTTCGAATATCCCGGTGAACTCTCCCTGATGGGATTTAACATCGATTATACCACGTTCAAGGCCTTCGACCTCTTCCTGACCGACAACGGCCTCGTGGTGCGCATCGTCGATCGGGGTCCCGACGTCACCCTCGCCGTGTTCCAGTACTCCTGGCTGATGTTGCTGCTTCTGGTCGGTGGGACGATCGCGTTGACCTACGGGGCGTACCGCTGGCGGGGTCGGGGCATCAAGGAGTTCGAGTCGGCCCAGACCATCGGTCCCCGCCTCGTTGCCGGGTTCGTGGGCCTCCTCTCGGTGGTCGTCCTCGGGGTCGTCCTCGCCAGCGATGGGTCGGTGCCGTCAGACCATATCGTCGCCACACAGATTCGGACGAGTTACTTCCGCATCGGCGTGATCGTCCTCGCTGCCGTGGCGATGCTCGGGTTGCACCTCCTCCTTCGCGAGACCAAACTCGGGAAGGCAATGCGGGCCTCGGCGGACAACCTCGATCTCGCCGAGGTGACCGGAATCGACACGAGTCGGGTGATGATGACGACCTGGGTTATCGCGGGTGCCTTCGCCGCCGTCGCAGGCGTTGTTATCGGTGCACTGTTTTACGGGATCCGACCGCTCATGGGCTTCTTCCAGTTGTTGCCCATGTTCGCGGCGGTCATCCTCGGTGGGCTCCGGTCCATCTATGGAGCGATCGTGGGGAGCTATGTGGTTGGCATCGCCATGGAGGCGGGGATCTTATCGCTCAGTCTGAACGGCCGCCATCGGGTGACCATCGCCTTCGTCGTGTTGCTGATCGTGTTGCTGGCGAAGCCCGAAGGTATCGTGGGGGGGAAGTAACATGTCCGCCACGGGGACGTTGATCAGCATCGTCACGTTCGTTGGGATTTACGGGCTCCTGGCGGTCGGTCTGAACGTCAAATTCGGCACGACCGGCATCCTCGACTTCGGCCACGTCGCCTACTACCTCATCGGGGCCTACACCGTGGCCCTGATCACGGCACCACCCGCAGCCACCCAGCAGTTCCAGGAGTACATCCTCGGGCTCAACCTCCCCACCCACATCAACGAGCTCGTCCAAGGCGTCATCGGGACCGAGTTTTTGCTCGCGAGCGGGCTTGGCTGGGTCGTCGCGATCGGGATGGCCATGGCTGTCGCCGGGTTCCTCGGACTCGTGGTGGCGTTACCAGCCATCCGGCTGCGAGCGGATTACCTCGCGATTGCCCTCCTCGGCGTGTCGGTTATTCTCATGCGGGTCGTCCAGACCCCGCCGCGCGACGTCCCGCTCGTCAACGGACCGGACACGATGCGGGGCTTCTCCAGACCGTTCAACGATCTGTTCCCGCTCCCCGGCGATGACCTCAGCGGAGCGATCCTGCTCGGCCTCGTGGTGATGCTTGTCTGGTTCCTCCTGTTTTGGCTCGTCATCAGGGAGCGCTCGGTCGCTCCCGGTCGCCAGCTCGAATCGCGCCTCAATCAGGCACTGCTCGGAATCACGACCCTTGGTGTCGGCTACTGGGGGATCGCGCGGTCACGGGCTCGGCGGGACGACTCAACCCAATCGACCGTCGGACCCCAGTTCTATCCGCGGACCCTCCTCCCGGCCGTGGCTGCAGCGGCTGCGTTGGGACTCGTCGCCGTGGCCGGGGCCGTGGCCGGTCTCGGTCAGACGATCGTGCTCGTCATGCTCGGTGCGGCCTCGGCGGCCGTCTGGGTCGTCGCGTGGATTAAACTCCGCAATCACTACCACGAGTACACGTGGCGAAGTGCCCTCGGTGGCCTCGGTATCGTTGTCGGGGTGCTCATCGCGCTGGCGCCGGCGTACATGTATGGCTCGGAGGGGGGTGCCATCGGCTACGGGGCCTCCGCACTCACGTTCGTGCTCCTCGTCCTGTTTGGCGTCGCGCTGTACAACGTCGGATCGGTCCTCAATCGATACGACGTGCCCGGCACCCGCCTTGGCATCCTCGGCATCGCAACCGTCTGGCTCATCTCGATCCGGTATTTCATCGTCTCGCTGGAAGGAGCCGGTGGCCTGTCCGGTATCGTCCAGTCAACGCAGGAGAACCTGTTCTGGCTCGTCGACTTCGGCGGGCGGAGTGGAACCGTGCTCGACTATGACCGGTTCCTCCTGATTCTCGTCATCGGGAGTCTGGCGTTGATGTTCGTGCTCGTCCAGCTCGTGCAACATTCGCCCCACGGGCGGGTCCTGAAAGCGGTGCGTGACGACGAAAACGTCGCGAAGGCCCTTGGAAAGAACTCCTTCCTGTTCAAGGTCCAGGCGATGGCCGTCGGGAGTGCGATTGCCGGGTTGGCCGGCGCCATGTGGGCGATCCAGGCCAGAGCACTGAGCTACAACATGTTCCACCCCCGAATCACCTTCTTCGTCTTCCTCGCGGTGATCCTCGGCGGCCGGGGTAACCACAAGGGTGCGATCCTCGGAGCCGGTATGTACTGGTTGCTCGTGCAGGCCACCTCCGAGCTAGCGGCCATGTTCCCCGGCACGATCGGCGATCGGATGACCATCCTTCGCAACGCCATCATCGGACTCATGATCATCGCGCTGCTGTACTACCGTCCGGAAGGGATCTGGAAGGAGAAACCCCCGTATTTCGAGGTGAACGGCCAATGAGCGGTGATTCGATTCTCCAGGTGAGAGACCTCCGAAAGACCTTCGGCGGTATCGTCGCCGTCGACGGTGCCACCTTCGATCTGCAACGGGGCGAGATCACGGGCCTGATCGGACCGAACGGTGCGGGAAAGACGACGACCTTCAACCTCCTGAGCGGCTTTATGCGTCCGGACAGCGGCCAGATTCGATTCAAGGGCCAACAGCTCCATGAGTACATGTATCCAAGCACGGCCGAACGCCGTATCTGGGCGCTCGCTGCCGGGGGAACCGCCGGCTTGATCGGCGGGGCGATCGGCGGGGCAATCGCGCCGACTGTCGCCGTCACGGCGGGTGGTGGAGCCGTCGGTGCGGTCGCGGGTGCCGGCATGTACTACGGCCAGCAATCCGTCCGTGAACGGTTCCTCGAAGAACGGCCGAGTCGGCCCTTCGCCCTGACGAAGGCCGGCCTGTCGCGGACGTTCCAGATCACGCGCGAACTCGGCGAGATGACCGTCCTCGAGAACCTCATGCTCGGTCCCCAGGGCCAGCGCGGAGAGCGCCTGCTCACCGTCTGGTTGTCACCGGGAACCGTCAGAGGCGACGAGGAGGAAGTTCGCGAGCGCGCGGTTGAGGTGCTCGAGCTGCTCGATTTGGAGCATCTCGCGAACGACTATGCCGCGAACCTCAGCGGTGGTCAGCGAAAACTCCTGGAGCTCGGCCGCGTGCTGATGACCGACCCCGAGGTGATCCTGCTCGACGAGCCGGTCGCCGGGGTCAACCCGTCCCTCCAGCGCAACCTCCTCGACCGGATCGAGCAACTCCGCGATGAGGGGTACTCCTTCTGTGTCGTCGAACACGACATGGACGTGATTATGACGATCAGCGACACGGTGATCGTGATGGATCAGGGAGACGTCCTGGTGCAGGGGCCGCCCGAGGCCGTGATGGAAGACGACCGCGTCATCGACGCCTATCTCGGGGGCGAAACATGACGCTGCTCGAGGCCAATGACGTCGAAAGCGGCTATGGAGACGCTCAAATCCTGTATGGCGTCTCGATCGAGGTCGAGGAGGACGAGATTGTCTCCATCATCGGACCGAACGGCGCCGGCAAGTCGACGTTGATGAAGGCGCTGTTCGGCCTGATCGACTGTTGGGATGGGGAGGTCATCTTCGAGGGTGAGGAGATCACCGACCTCGAACCCCACGAGGTGACCCTGAAGGGGCTGTGTTACGTGCCCCAGCTCGACAACATCTTCCCGAGCCTCACCGTCCGTGAGAATCTCGAGATGGGTGCGTACATTCTCGACGAGGTCCCACAGGAAGCGATCGACGAGGTGTTCGACCACTTCCCGGTCCTCGAGGAGCGCCAGGATCAGATTGCGGGGACCATGAGCGGCGGCCAACGACAGATGCTCGCGATGGGGCGAGGTCTCATGGTCGACCCGTCACTGATGCTCATCGACGAACCGAGCGCGGGGTTGGCGCCACACCTCGTCGACGACGTCTTCGAGAAGATCATCGACATTCGCGAAAGCGGCACCTCGATTCTCATGGTCGAGCAAAACGCCCGTCGGGCGCTTCGCATCTCCGACCGCGGCTACGTCCTGGACGGCGGCGAAAACCGGTTCGAGGATACGGGCGACGCGCTGTTGGACAACGCCGAGGTCGAGGAACTCTACCTAGGCGGGTGACGGTCCGGGTGCGGCTGCGTCGATCGCTATAGTCGTCGATGAGACTCCGCTGGAGTGGCCGGTGGCTGTGTGCTTGTTCAGAATGAAAGTGTGATCGAGCTGCGCCGCGCGAGGTGGCGCCCCTTAGATGGAGCCCTCGAACTCCGAGCGCGGGATCGTCTCGACGATCTCCAGCTCGCCGCCCGAGAGTTGGCCGATCCCGAAGCGGTTCAGCGTCTCGTAGTTTGCGTTCATCGATAGCGGGCTCGAGGCACCCTCGTACTGGACGTCGTCGCCGTCGTTGATGAGCTCCTTCGCCCGTTCGAACTCGCCGACGGTCACGATCTCGCCCGGTGAGTTGCACACGTCGCGGAAGTTCTCCGAGATGGCCGTCCCGGTGGCCTCGCCCGCCATCTCGATGGCCAATCCGGCGATGAAGGCCGCGTCATAGGAGTGGGCGTCGAACGGACCGGGATTGTCCGGATTGTGCTCTTCGGCGAAAGTCTGGGCGCCATCGGTCTCCTCCGGCTGGGGGGTGGTCACGTAGAACCCTTCGAGGGCGTCTGCCCAGTCTCCGAAGAAGTCCGGCGAGTTGAGGCCCTCACTGAGCACTAACTCGCCGCCGTAGCCGCCCTCTTGCCACTGTGCCATGATCGACTGACCCTCGCCCGGATAGCCGGTCCAGCCGACGGCGTCTGGATCGTCCTCGAACACCTGATCAAGCGTGGAGGTGAAGTCCTGTGCCTGGTCGTCATACCCCACCTGGGCCACGACATCGCCATCGAAGTTGTTGACGGCCACCTCCGTGAGTCCATTGCCGTACGGGTTGTCAACGTACATGAACGCCGCCGAGTCCGCCCCCACGTAATCGTCACTCTGGAGCACCTGCGCCATGACGACTCCCTGTTGGGCGTCGTTCGGTGCCGTGCGTCCGAAGTACTTGAGATCGCCGTCCCAGCCGATGTTGGCCAGCGCGGGACTCGTACTCGCTGGGCTGATCTGCATGACCTGATCGTCGGCGACGTTCTCGGCGATCGGCGTCGAGACCCCACTGGACGCCGCCCCGACGATCGCAACGACCTCGTCGTCGGAGACCAACCCGTTGTACCGGTCGAGACCGGCCTCTTCGGTCGTCTCGCTGTCCGTGTTGATCATGTCGATCTCGCGATCGAGGGGTCCCCCGGCGTCGTTCATGTGCTCGACCGCCAGGTTCACCGCCGATTCCATCGCCGGGCCGAGGTCACTGAGCGTTCCAGTGACTGGCAGGATCGATCCCATCGGGATCGGGCCGCCACCACCATCATCGTCACCGAGACACCCGGCCAGCCCGGTCATCCCGATCGCGCTTGCTGCCCCAACCCCTTTGACGAAATCACGTCGTTTGTACGCACGTACCATATACTCCTTTATATAGCACCTCCTAATAAACCTAGTTCATAGGAGCCTACATTTCACGGTGGGTTCGCCTTGATTTTTTTCCGGAGACACGCGAAAGTCGATACCTCGACATGGTTTTCTCAACAAGTGGTGAGACGGCTGGCGGTCGGTCCACTGACACCAATTTGCCCAATCGAGCCGGGTCCACCACCATGCACACTTATCGCCGACGACGGGGAACGACTCCGACATGCATCCACGGGCCGTCGAGTTCAGGGATCGATCACGCGAGGCAGTGGGGTTCGAACCGGAGATCCTCGAACTCCCTGAAGGGACCCATACCGCCGCAGACGCGGCCGAGGCGATCGGCTGTGACCTCGGGCAGATCGTCAAGAGTCTCATCATGGCCATCGATGACGATCTCTGGCTCGTTTTGACGAGCGGTCCCAACCGCGTGGACGAACACCAACTCGCCACCCGCGTCGGGGTCGGTACTGACGCCGTCAATCCGGCGGATCCTGACGCCGTCAAGGAGCACCTCGGCTGGAGTATCGGCGGCGTGCCGCCGTTTGCACACGACCGATCGATCCCCGCCCTCATCGACCGCGACCTCTTGGAGCACGAGGAGGTGTGGGCGGGCGCGGGAACCCCCGCCGCGGTCTTCGCGATCGATCCGCATCGACTCGAACGTATCACCGAGGCCGAGACGGCCGACGTCTTCGACCGGGGGTAAGCGGATGACGCTCGATTCGGTCCATTTCGAGGCCATCGACGGCGTCGTCGACAGCCTCGAGAGCCCGGGACGGGCCACGCGTCGTACCGAACTCGCCGAGCGCCTCTGGGAGACGGTTATCGTCGAGTCGCCGGATGACGTCCCGATCGAGCCGCTCGAACCGCCGGCACGACGGTCGACACGGGTAGACGACCTCGCGGTCGCCACGCGACCCTTCGACCAAGTGGCCGCCGTCGACGCCGGCTCGCTGAACCCCACGACGTTCCAAAACGGCCTTGTCGTCGATCTCGCCCATGCCGCGATGGCGACCACCCCGAGCGACGTGGACCGACACCGGCGGCGGACGATCCTCGCCGTCGTCCATGGTCCACCAGCGGAGGTTCGATCCGACCGCGAGTGGTCGACGTTCGACGACGGGTTCGGACGGGTGCGGATGGTCGCCTCGCCGCCGACCGACCGGGACGAGGAAACGGCCGTCCACACCCTCGCCCTCGAGGGGGCCGAGATCGAGCACGCCCATGCCAATCGGGCAACGATGGACGAGGCGCTCATCCTCGATGGGTCGGTCTACCCGGCGAGCATCCTCCACTGGCAAGACCGCGAGGGGGCCCTTCGTTCGCGGATGGATGCGACCGCTCCCCGGAACGTCCTCCAGCGGTCCATCGACGTGGTCGACGACTGTGTCGATGCCGACGTCGCCCTGTTCAGCATCGTCAAGAACTGGACCGCCCGCGGGCTTGTCCGCCAGCTCGAGGACCATGATGGGGTCGACTCAACGCCGCTACCCTGGCGCACCGATTACGGGCTCTTTCAGCAGTGGCTCAACGACCTCGCGGTGGACGAGGAGCCGGCCCTTCGGTGGACCAGCTGGTTTCGCATGGACTACGGCGTCGGTCGCGCCATGCCGAGTGCCGTGGCCGACCTCGGCCTCGACACCGCGGCCGCGTCGGCCGCGTACGGGCTCGGCTTCATGGTCGTCTACGATCCCCGGGAGAACGTCGCCTTCCGTGTCGAGGCACCCCTCGAGGTGGTCACCGACCCGACCCACCGGGAGGCGATCACCACCCACGTCCTCAGCGGGGTCGCCCAGACCGGCGGCCCACCACCCACGCTCGACAAGGCCGATCAGTTGGCGGGGATCAGCCGGGGCGAACGCCAGGAGTTGTATCGCCATCTCGAGCGCGTTCTCGGGTCCCGGCGGCTCCAACGCTACGATGCCGTCCGGTGGCCAGAGGGGACAGCCACCTCCTCCGACGTGGTCCCCGTGGGCAACCGGTAAGGCCTCCCCGGTCGGCGGTCGAAGTACATGACCGACCTCAACGCGTTCGGGTCTGACGATGAATCCGGGGCCGTCGAGCGCGAGATCGGCACGCTGACCGTCCGCGAGGGGCTTCGACTGAGCGTCGATTCCGAGAGCAACCGCCTCGAGACGTACGTGCTTCCTGCGCACCGAGAGCGCGTTCGGCTTCGAAGCTACGTCGTCGTCCCCCTGCCCGAGACCACCGCGGAATCCCCGGCTCACCTCTTCTGTCGGGTCGAAGAGCTCAGCTACGGCCTCGAGTTCGCCACGGACGATGCGACCGCCATCCATGCCAGCCGGGCGATGGACCGCGAGGGGATCGACGAACGCGATTACAAGTTCATCGCGTCACTCCGACCGATGGCCACCCTCCTCGGGGACGTGACCGACGCCGAGGAGCTGCGCCGACGAATCCCCGATACGCTGCCGAAGCCGGATTCAACCGTCCGACAGGCGGTCTATGACCCGGAGATCAAGGCCGGGCTCAAGCTCCCCCACGAGGGGCTGTTCATCGGCCACCTCGCCGTCGGGGGCGAGCTCGTCCGAACCGCGGCCCGTCCGCCAACGGTGGACTACCGGTTGCGAGACCGCGACGTCGACGACCCGCTCGTGTTTCGTCACGTGCTCGTCGCCGGCGGTACCGGCTCGGGCAAGACCCACGCAGCCAAGAACGTCCTCCGACAGCTCCTGTCGGATGGGCGCCGTTACGACATGCCCGACGGTCGCCGCCCGCGACCGGCACTGGTAATCATCGATCCCCAAGACGAGTACGCCCAGCTCCACGACGACAACCCCGCCATCGACCCGGAGACTGCACGACGCCTCGACCGGGAATCGATCGCCCACGGCGGCGTCGACGACACCGTCGTGTTCGTCCCCGACGTCGCGGGCACCTCCTACGCGGCGAACGACCACGCCGCCGAACAGATCCCCTTCGGGCTCCCCTTCGAATTGGTCCGATCGAATCGGTGGCTTATCGCCGGCGGTGCACTCAACGAGCAGCAGTACAACGCCCTCGACGACCTGCTCTCCGCGTACTTCGAGGGGGCTCAGGGTCGGCCGACGTACGCCGGCTTCGTCACCTTCGTCGAGGAGGATCCAACGGTGCAACAGCTGGTCGACTCGGGGCGCATCCACGAGAGCACCTTCGACGCGGTTCGTCGCCGGATCGACCGACCCGTCTTCGACCGAGCCTTCGATCGGCCTGCCGAGCCGATCACGGACCTGATCGATCGGCTCGTCCGTCGAGGTGGTATCTCGACGATCCCCACCTATCACCTCGACTCGAGCGCACTTCGCGAGCTGATCGTCCTGGGCGTCAGCTCGTTGCTCGTCGACGAGAAGCTCACGAGCGACCCGACCTATCCACACATCGCAGAGACCCCCCTCGTGCTCGCCATGGACGAGGCGCACAACTACCTGGCCGAGGGGCGAACCGTCCAGGCCCGTCAAACGGTCAGGAAGTTTACCGAAGCGGCCAAACAGGGGCGCAAGGAACGCCTCGGGCTGTTCCTCGTCACCCAGGATCCTGGCGACGTGGCCGACGCGATCTTCAAACAGATCAACACCCGCATCGCCCTCAACCTCGGCGATGAGGAGGCGATTTCGAGCCTGAACCTCCCCGCTCGTCTGGCTGACCAGGTGCCCGATCTCGAGACGGGCCAGATGGTCGTGCACTCGCCGGACAACGCCGAGGCCGTCCAGGTGGTCGGCCTCGATACGTGCGTCACCAAGCACGATCCGCGGTAGTCACCCGCATTTAACCGGTTGTATGCCGTACGGTTCACCATGGCCGACACGGTGTTGGTACCCTTCGATGGCTCCGAACAGGCGGAGCGGGCGCTCGACCACGCCATCGAGCACTTTCCCGATGCGACCGTGGTCCTTCTGTCGGTGATCAACCCCGCGGAATTCACCTACGCCGGCGGCGAAGAGACCCTCTCACCGCTTCCCGACGACTGGTACGAGCGCGCGCATGAGAGCACCGACCGCGCCCTCGAACAGGCCGCCGAGCATGTGCGCGCTGCCGGGGGGACCGTCGAGACGGCGATCGAACTCGGACGACCCGCCCGGGCCATCGTCAATTACGTCGAGGCCAACGACGTCGACCACATCGTCATGGGGAGTCACGGCCGGTCCGGCGTCTCGCGCGTCCTCCTGGGGAGCGTCGCCGAGGCGGTCGTCCGTCGTGCCCCCGTCCCGGTGACCGTGGTCAAAACCCACGAGGCGACCGCCTGAGACGTTCGGCGTTCAAAAGATGTTTGCCTGCGGGTACACCTCGATACCCTGTCCCGTCAGCTCGAGGGGTTTGGCGCCGCGGACGTGATCCGCGTCGCGAATCTTCATGATCTCGATCGCGAGACCGGGGTCCTGGCCCCCATCCTCGCGGACGCGGCGCATGACAAACACCGCATCCGTGAGATACTCCACCATCTTGAACTTCGAGGTGGACGCCGAATCATCGGCCGACTCACTCGTCAGCATCGTCGTCACGCCAGCACGACGCAACCCGTTGGTGAAGTCATAGAGCTCGTTTCGCCGCCGAGCGGGCGTCTCGAACATCAATTCGAGGAGCGATACCGAATCGACGACGACCCGGTCGGCCCCGAAGTCCGCGATGATGTCGGGCAACTCCGCCCCGATGCTCGCCAGCCGAGTGGCCATCTGGACGGGATCCATGTCGACCACCGCGAGTTGACCCTCGGCGACGTACTCGTCGAACGCCCAGCCACGGTTGACCGCGCTCCGGATGAGGCGGTCCCGGGGCTCCTCGAGGGTGAAGTAGACGCACCGTTTGTCTGCCTGGAGGGCGTGATGGAGAAACTGCTGGCCGAGGGTGGTCTTGCCCGTCCCGGGGCCCCCGATGGTCGTCATGAGCGACTGTGCCGGTACCCCCTCCTCGATGAGCTCGTCGAGTCCCTCGACGCCGATCTCGATCCGTTCGATGTCGGCCGTATTGCTGGCGTCGGGGGTGAGTTCGTCGTCGGGGTTATCCGCGTCGGTCATGAGCAGTGGTCACGGGCGCATCGGCCCTGGAGATGCACCAACCGTCGCCGGCCACCGACATACCGGTTTCGAAACGCCTAATCGGCGAGGCGGACTAGTCGCGCACGATGGAGGAGCAACTCCCCGACGTCCAGGCGGCTGCGCCATCGGTCGCCGTCGGGCTCAGCCGGGTTGGCGTGGAAGACGTCAAGAAACTGGTCAAGATCCCCCGGGGCGAGCGGCGGCCGATCGTCTTGAACGCCACCTTCGACGTCTTCGTCGACCTACCGAGCTGGCGCAAGGGTGCCGACATGAGTCGCAACATGGAGGTGATCCACGAGGTGCTCGAGGAGGCGGTCCGTGAGGAGACCTACCGGCTCGAGGACGTCTGTGGCGATGCCGCCGAACGCCTCCTGTCCAAGCACGACTACACCTCCCGTGCATCCGTCGAGATGCGCGCGGAGTACTTCATCCGCGAGGAGACCCCCGTGTCGGGGTTCGAAACGCAAGGCACCACCGACATCGTCGCCTCGGCGGTCGCGACCGAGGAGGGGACCCGCGAGAAGATCGGCGCGGAGGTCACCGGCATGACGGTCTGTCCGTGCTCCCAGGGGATGATGGCCGACCGGGCGCGGTCGACCCTCCTCGACCTGGGGGTGGACAAGGAGACGGCCGAGGCATTCCTCGAGGCCGTTCCCCAGGCCGGCCACGCCCAGCGTGGCCACGCGACCCTGATGGTCGAAAGCGCCGGTGCACCCGAGGTCGACCTGCGCGATCTAATCGACGTGGCGCGCGACGCCATGAGCGCACGCATCTATAATCTCGCCAAACGGCCGGATGAGGACCACATGACGCTGCATGCCCACGAGAACGCGAAGTTCGTCGAGGACTGCGTGCGGTCGATGGCCGACGGGGTCGTCACCGCGTTTCCGGACCTCCCCGACGACGCCGTGGTCACCATGAAGCAGTCCAACGACGAGTCGATCCATCAGCACAACGCGCATGCCGAACGCGTCGTCGAGATGGGCGATCTCCGCGAAGAGGTCAACGGCTCCGGCCGATAACGACGACCGATGCTCCGATTCGCCGCGCTCGTGTTGTTGATCCCGCTGTTCGATGCGATGATTCTCGTGATCGTCGCCGGCGAGATCGGTGCGGTGCCGACGGTCGCGATCGTCGTGTTGACTGCCCTGGTCGGCCTCATAATGGCCCGCTTCGAGGGGCGTCGCAACCTCAGGCGCATCGAACGATCCCTTCGAGCCGGTGACGTCCCGACCGATCGCGTGCTAGATGGTGCGTTCATTCTCGCGGCCGGCTTGTTGTTGTTGACACCCGGGCTCGTCACGGATGCCGTCGGATTTCTCTTCCTCTTCGGGCTGACCCGGGCGCCGATTCGGATCGCCCTCAAGCGATGGGTCCTCGTCCCGTATCTCGACAAACGAAGCGGTGGGATGGTGACCGGCGAGGTCTATACCGTTCGAACCGGCTCCACCCGGCACTCTGAGTCGGACGACCCCATCGACGTCGACATCGAGGTCGAGGACGTCGAATCCGACGAGCCCGAAGGTAACGCTTAAACGCGTCACTCGGCAACTGCCCGAGTGCGCGTATGTTTGGGCCAATAGCTCAGCCAGGTTGAGCGCTCGGCTGATAACCGGGAGGTCCGCGGTTCAAATCCGCGTTGGCCCACGATCTTTGTTCTGGATTGGCAGCGTTCAGACCGCGAGCGAGACTTCGAGGCCACCACACACAGTCGAGATTGCGAGGACTGACGGTCGAGATAGAGAAGGTCATTTCTCCATATGACCGGATGTAGTGAAGTCAAATCCTCGGACGGCGAGCACGGATCACCTTCTCGATCTCCGATCGACGTTCGATTGTAAAATCGATATCTGAGGATCCGGTAATCGATACGGAATCCGGACGATATAAGTATAGATAGTTCAAATAGATACTATAACACATGGATTCAGAAACTGATATCGCCGTTTCCGTCGAATTAACCGGAGACTACGACGAAGTCGTTTCGATTTTGGGGGGTGACGATGCCATAATGGATGGATTGATCCCTGTAATGGAGGATTTAGAGGACATTTTGGAGGCCCTCGCGCGAAGCGGTGGTGGCACACGGAGCGTCATTGCCGAGGAAACGTCCGTGGAGATCTCCCCGACAGAGGTCGCATCTCTCTTCGCGTTCCTCGAATCGTACGATTTGGTCGAACTTGACGGCAATACCTGGTATCCCGGACCGAAATTGGATACATGATTCCAATCAAGAATAACCCGCAGATAGTCACATATATCACGAATCACCAGATAATGTATCCACATTATCGTAATTCATGAATGATAATTCGAATTGTGGTTGTAAAGTTGGGTATTCTATAAATAATTATTCACTATCTAACATCAACGACCGACTTGAAACCAAATGGATCGAGGACCACGTCAGCGTTCGGGATCTAGCTGCGTGGTTAAACAAAAAAGTTCTCGCGGCAGCATTGGAGGCTCACGACGTCGACTTCTCCCCCGACCGAGTCGATCGAATCTACGAAACCCTGACCGACCCTGAGGTCACTAGCGGCCGGCGCGTCGAGGTGGAAAACCGCCTCCGGGACGACGGCGTGTCAGTGGAGTCCATCACCACGGATTTCGTCTCCCACCAAACGGTCCATAACCATCTAAGGGAGTGTTTGTCTCTCGATCGCCCAGGAGACGATCGGTCGGCCCAAGCCCGCATTCGGGACAAACGGGAAACCCTGGCGAAGCTCCAGGGACGGACCACGACCGTCTCGGCCAGCACCCTCGAACAACTCCAACGGCAGGGGGACATCACCCTCGGCGAGTTTGAGGTGTTTACCGACGTCCAGGTGCTTTGTCGAGATTGTGGCGACATCCATGACGTCGACACGTTGCTCAAGGAGGGTGGGTGCAGTTGCGATGCCACCCAGTGACAAGGTGAAATTTACATCCGTACCGGTGTAAAAAATTAGCACTCGATGTAGTCATACTCCTCCGGGAGGGCCGCCGCATCCTCGGACAATAATGCGACCACGAGAAACTCGGTGTGCTCCTCGAGGTACCGAATGAGACGGGCGATGCGCGACGCATCGATCGCCTCCAGTGAATCCAACAACAGAAACGGTGCCTCCTGATGGACATCATGCGCGAGGAAACCCGATATCGCGAACATGATGCTCGTCACCACGCGCTCGCTTTCGCTCAGGTGATCCACGGTATCCCAGTACACTTCACCGTCGGCCGTGTCCCTCACGATGTGCAGTTCGAAATCAGTCCCCGGATCCTGATCTCGTCCGGAGCTGTTGCCCACGTCCGTCTTCTCGATCCAGATCCGTTCGATGTTCTCGAACCCGAGGATCTCCAATAGAGCATCCATGTGTTCGTTGAACGTCTCGATGGCCTGGTCTTCGAGCCGTTCGATCTTCGTTCGTTCTGATTCAATCCGGTCATCGATGTCCTGAATCCGTTCGTCGAGCCGGGAGTCATCCTCCAACCGTTCTTCGATGTCCTCGAGGTCGGACGCAATTTGGTCGCGCTGATCGTGCAGTCGTTCGATGCGAAGCTCCACCTGTCCTCGTTGTTCGTGGAGATCAAGGACCTCGCTGTCGCGCTCTTCCCGATGGTCCTCAAGCTCGGCTTCCAGTGCCTGGATGTCCTCCTCGAGCTGGTCGAGCCGTGAGCGAAGTTCCTCACAGCTTTGTTCCCGTGCCGAGATCTCGTCGTCGATGGTGTCCCACCGCCGTTGGAGTGACTCTCGCTGTTTGCGGTGTTCCCGGATGTCGTCGATGCGCCGTGAGAGTTGATCGATCTGAGCCTCGACCTCCTTGCGCCGCGTCACCTGCTCTTCCAACTGCTCCTCGACCTGCTCGATCGTCGATTCGACATCAGCCACCTCGATCGGTGAGCCACACGTCCAGCAAACGGTCGATTCCTGGTCGGCGACCAACGCATCCGTGAGTTCTCCGGGCGATTCGGTCCCATCGAGAAGATCGACGACGGCCTCGCTCTGACCGAGCATACCCCGATTGAACTGGAGGAGATTTCGAAGCTGCGAGATCGTGGTCTCGAGCTCCGATTTCGTCTCACGGAGTTCGTCGATCTCGGATTGGAGCGTGGAGAGCGTCGCATCGTCGTCCGAACCGACCTCCGCGAGACGCGTGTTGACCTCCTCGCGTTCCTCCTTGAGCGACTCGATGCTCTCCCGGTGGGAGGACAACTCGAACTCGAGTTGCTGCTTCTTCGACGAGCGTTCGTTCAGTTGGTCGAGGAGCTCCTCCACCTTCGATTCCTCTGCCCTCGCCTCTTCGGGATCGAGTTCGACGGCCTCGATGCGATCATTGAGGTCCGCAAGTTCCGCCTCAGCATCCTCAAGTTCCGCCTCAACGTCCTGTCGTCGTTGCTCGAGGTCGACCGCCTTGTCTCGCAACGCATCGAGTTCGTCGCGCCGACGAGTCAACCGGTCCTTCTCGGAGGACAACCGTTGGATCTCGGCCTGAATCTCCTCCGAATCGACGGGTTCCATGATGACATCCCGGAGGTTTGTCCCCTGAACGACGGCCTGACGAGCACGGTTGGACTCGGAGAGGAAAACGAAGAGATCGATCAGCGACGCACGATCTGTATAGGGAGCCCCAGTGAAGTGATGCGTACCGTTCGTTCGCTTTATCGTGCGATCAAAGGTATCCCCGTTAATCTCCAGTTGAGCTTCTCCGACCTCGGCATCTGCTTTGACGGTCACGTTCTTGCTGCCGAGGGCTGCGGCGATAGCTTGGAGTGTTGATGTTCGATTGGTCGCGTTTTCACCGGAGAGAACGTTGACCCCCTCGTGAAACGCGAGCTCAGTATGGTCGATGCCGCCGATGTTGTGGGCGGTAAGCCGGATCTCGTCGTTGGTTTGGTGCGACATTGTTTACCACGGTGAAGTTACGGGAGAATTACAAACCAAATATTTAAATGTTCCTACATCCGGCAGGATTCCGTCGATCAATCCGATCTCGGTTTGCCATTACGAAACAGATAGATACCTAGAGAATCCGGTGTAAACCGCCCAAATTGGCCCGATTCGCTGTCATACGGAGACGTTAAATCGTTTCGATGTGGTAAACGAGAATCCGAACGGGCACCGCCCACGTTCCATGGTGGATACATACGGTGACTGGTATCCACGAAACCGGCGATCACCGATCGTGTTCACCGGAGCGACGTGGCGAGGCTCTTTCACCCATAGTGAACATTTATCATAAACGGGGTTCATGACTACCGTGAATGAATCCTGATGACGGGCCGAACACCAAGGTGAAAGCCGTCGAAACGACGTGCCGAATACTCACGGCCCTCCAGGAGTTAGACGGGGCCGGTGTGACGGAATTGGCCGAGCATCTCGACATGTCCAAGGGGGCGATCCACAAGCATCTTAAAACACTCGAATCATTCAGGTTCGTTAATCATGAACGCGACGAGTACAACCTCGGACTTCGCTTCATCGACATCGCCGAGCACATCAAAAATTCCCATCTGCTCTACCGGGTCGCCGCCGAAGAACTCCAAAATCTACGGGACGAGGTCGAAATGGGTGCCTGGTACATGGTCGAGGAGGACGGCCTGGGTATCGTCATGTACACCTCGGACATGCCGGGCATGAAGGACCAGGTGCGCCCCGGCGGCTATTCACACCTCCACCACATCGCAGCTGGCAAAGCGATGTTAGCGCAGTTCCCCGACGAGAAAGTCGATTCGATCGTCGATCGCCACGGATTGCCGCAGATGACGCCGAATACCATCACCGACAGGGAGGAACTCTTCGAAGAACTCTCCCACATCCGAAAGACCGGGGTGGCATTCAACCGCGAGGAGAAGGTCCACGGGGTCGTTGCCGTAGGGTCGGCCATTTCGGATTTGGACTCCGGGGACCTCCTCGGAGCCATCAGCATCGGCGGGCCGACGAGCATCGTCGACGAAACCACGTTCGAGGAGGAACTACCAGAACGGATCAAAAAGTCCACAAAGATCATCGAGGTCAATACGCTCTCCCTTCAGCGGTCGGAGGAGGGCACATCGCTCACCCACCTGGAGCCTGGCGATTTGCTGGACGATCGCGGATATTGAGCGGCGACCGTGCGGTTCGGTCGGCCCGCATCTTTAAATCGGTCCATCGTGAACCTCCGTCGGAGCCCACGCGCCCATGACCCTACACGAGCAGGGAGTCCAGGTCGGCCACAAGCGAACTTCACGGGTGGTTTGCCGGCATGGATGATGCGTTCGACCTCGCGGTGATCGGTGCGGGGTGCATCGGCGCTGCGTTTGGGATGAAACTCGCACAGCGCACCGGGTTGAACATCGTCATCTTGGAAAAGGAGAGCCGACCGGGGGCCCACCAAAGCGGGCGGAACTCCGGCGTCGTTCATCCCGGTTTCAACTACGAACCGGGATCACTCAAAGCGAAATTCGCGACGAAGGGGTCCCAACAGCTGAAATCGTACGCCAGCGAACGCGACATTCCATACGAGGAACGGGGCGTGGTCGTAGTGGCAACGACCGACGACGAGGAACGACGGCTCGAAACGCTCGCCAGACGGGCTCGGCAAAACGGCGTATCGGTCGAACTGCTTCACGACCCCGAGACGATTCGGGCGATCGAACCGCACGCGAACGGCCGCGCCGGCTTGTTCGCACCCGAAGCCGCCTCGATCGATTCAACGGCCTACGTCCGAGCGCTCATCGACGACGCCGTCGATGCCGGCGTCGACCTGCGGCTGAACACCCGATTCAAACGCCAGAAGTCCGACGGCGAGAGCCACGTCCTTCATACCACGCAGGGGCGCCTTCGTGCCGACTACGTCCTCAATACGGCAGGCGTGCACGCCGATCGGGTCGCCGAGGCCTTCGACATCGAAATCGGGCACAAGATCATCCCGTTTCGAGGTGAATACTACGAACTCACCGCACCGGACCTCTGTGAGACGATGATCTATCCCATGCCCGATCCGACGTTTCCGTTCCTCGGGGTCCATTTTACGCGACGTGCCGACGGTTCCGTGATCGTCGGTCCGAATGCTGTCTTGGCTTTCGGCCGGGAAGCGTACGACACGTGGTCCGTCGATTTTCACGACTTTTTGGACATCTTCGGATATGTGGGATTCCGGAATCTGCTCAAGGATCGTCGAATGCTCAGCATGGCGATAGCCGAACTCGACAAATCGGTTCGAAAAAGTTCGTTCGTCGCCGCCGCGCGCAGGCTCGTTCCTGATTTGGATCCCTCACAGCTCCGACCTGGTTTCGCGGGCATTCGTGCGCAACTCGTCTCGCCCGAGGGCGAGCTCGTGATGGATCCTCAATTCGTCCATGGCCCCCGGTCCTCCCACGTGCTAAACGCCGTCTCTCCCGGACTGACGAGCTCGCTGGCCTTCGGCGACTATCTCGTGGACGACGTGCTCGACCGGTTCGAAACTCGATGACGAACCCCCTCTACTGGCATTCAAATGCCCGTTGGGACGTCGATCCAGACCGTTTCGAGTCCCCAGTCATCGGCCAATCCCATGAGCTGACGGACGCCGTACGTCTCCGTCTCGTAGTGACCACAGAGAAAGACGTTGATGTTGCCCTCCTTGGATTGATGATGCACCCGGTAGCTCGGCTCGCCAGTTACGAAGGCATCGTGGTCCTCATCGATCGCCTCCGGCAGCCAGTTCGCGCCCCACCCAGGTAACAGTGCCACGGACTCAATCTCCTCCGGACCGTGCGGTTTGACGCGGACTGACCCGTCGGTCGGATCGTATTCCTCCGTCAGCACGGACGTTAACCTGGCCCGAGACATCGGACTCGGTAACGTACCCTTCATCCCGAAAAACTCCGGTCCACGCGATCCAAACGGTGCTCGATCCTCCAATTCGAGGATTTCGGCCATGCCAGCCGCGTTGCCGAGTCGTTCGTGTCGGTCAAGTGGCATGTGTGAGACGTACAATGCAACACCCCCCTCGAACAACGGCTCAAGTCGTTCGTATACGTCGTCAGTGACCCGTTCGAGACCATCCCAGATCATTCCATGATGCGTGACGAGAACGTCTGCCCCGACGGCGTTCGCTTCCCGGTGTGTCTCGAGGACGGCATCGACGGCGAACGCCACCTTGTTGATCTCCTTGTCATCAGGAGCGACCTGTAACCCGTTGGGGCTTCGATCATGCTCCGCAAAGTCACTCGTCCGAAGGCGATCGTCATACCGCTCCGCGAGCTCGGATAGGTGCATTGACACGCACCTCCGCCTTCGAAAGACCCTGCCTTAATCGTTTAGGTGCCCGGAGCGGTCGGGCGACCGCCACTTGATCACCGCCATACCCGTTCGAAGAGGCTGAGATGGCTCTCCCCCAGGATGTTTGCGATATCCGACTCGCTGTAGCCGTGCTCCTCCAGGGCCTCGATGAAGTTCGTGACCTGAGGATACTGGTGGAATCCGTCGAGGAAGCGCCTCGGCGAGCGGAACCGATCGGTCACCACCGCATCGTATCGCTCGCTATAGTTCGGATAGTCCGGTTCGCCCCACGGGTCGTCTTCGTGATCGGGATAGGATCCCAAGCTGAAGTCGGTTCCAATCCCCACGTGCTCGGTAGATCCGACGAGGTCCACCACGTGGTTGAGATGATCCATGAAGTCATCCACCGTCGGCCACTCCGTTTGGCCGTCCTTGAGCGTGAACGGTCCGAACGGGACCAGCCCGATGACGCCGTCGTTCTCCGCACAGGCGAGGATCTGTTCGTCCGAGAGGTTGCGGGGGTGCTCGACGACCGCATCGGCGTTCGAGTGACTGAACAGAACCGGGTCGTCGCTCGCCTCGATGATGTCAAGGCTGGACCGCTCCGCTAAGTGGGAGCAATCCAATACCATGCCTACGCGATTGCACTCCTCAACGACGCGCTCACCGAAGTAGCTGAGACCCGGATCCGAACGGTCCAGACAGCCACCGCAGATGTTGTTGTTCACGTTGTATGACGGTATCATCGTCCGAAGACCGAGCCGATAGAAGGCTTCGATCCGGTGGAGCTCATCCCCGATGAAGGCGCCATCCTGCGATGCCAACAACAACGCCGCGTCATCCTCGGCCTTCGCGAATCGAATGTCGTCCACCGTTTCGACGACCCTGATGTGATCGTGGGTTCTGGCGATGAGATGCCAATACATCAGCCCCGACAGGGCAGAGTCGACCCCGGCGTGTGGGGTCCACGCGGTAACCCCATATGCGGTTACGCCGTGTCGATTGGCGATCTCCCACTCGGCATCCGGCCACGCCTGCATGCACGAATCGACGAAGAGATAGCCATGGTCGTCCTCGATCTCCGGGTGAAACCCGCGGTTCTCTCTGAGGGAAGGCACGAGGCTCCCATTTCAGTTGATCTAAAAAAGCGTTGCGTTCGGACGACCTTCCGACCAGAAAAACTATATGAGTCTGCCGGAGTGTTCCATCGCGATGCTTCACCCCAGTGAATCAGCGAAGGATATGGGTTGCTTGTCCCGAAACACCACTCCAAATACTGGAGGAGAGCGATGACGGTGGTCGACGGCCGGACGCATATCGGCCACTCGAAAAACACCCCCGCGGTCATCACGGGCGACGACATCATATCGGCGATGGATCGCCACGACGTCGACGCTGCCATCGTCCAACCCCTGCCGAGTGCATCAGATCAAAACGATTACGAGCAGGAGCACGAGCGGGTGCGGGACCTGATGGAGCGATACCCCGATCGCATCTTCGGACTGACCTGTATCCCCCCGATCATCGGTAAGGAGGCCTACATCGAGACTGCCGAACGGTACCTCGATGAAGGCTTCGTCGGCCTGAAATATCATCCACTCTGGCACGGGGGCTCGATCCAATCCAAGAACGCACGGATGGTTTACGAGGTTGCGGACGAACTTGAGACGAATGTGTCGATCCACACCGGAATCGGCATTCCATGGGCCTCTCCCTCGCTAATGATCCCCGTCGCGAATCGATACCCTGAGACCACGTTCGTTGCCGTCCACAGCGGGGCCTGGATGAACTCAGCCGAGGCGGCGATGGTGGCGGCGGAGTGTGAGAACGTGATATTGGACACGTCCTGGCATTATCCCAAGACGGTCGAGCAGTTCTTGGAACAAGCAGGCCCCGATCGAATCATGATGGCCTCGGATTATCCGGCCAACCTCGGCATGCAACGGGCCCTGTGGGATTCGATGGATGTCTCTGCGGAAACCCGGTCCCTTCCACTCGGTGAAGTTGCCATCGACACCTTCGGGTTGGACCTCTAACGTCCCATTCCACAGACGTGAGGAGTCCCAGCGGTGATCGATGGAGGCCGTGGTCCGTTGCGCACCATCCTCCAACTATAAGTGCTGTGGCGTGAATCGAGCCGGCATGGCGTTCGTCGACATCTCCCAGGAGTTGCATGACGAAATGCCGGTCTATCCCGGCAAGGAACGACCACACATCGAGAGCCGCGAGTCGTTCTCCACCGATGAGGACGGTCGAGTCAGCGGCGGTCGCGTGATGGTCCTCACCATCAAGAACCACACCGGCACGCACATCGACGCCCCGAGTCACATGCGAGCCGACGGCTCCTTCCTCGACGAGCACCCCGTCGAGTCGTTTGTTTTCGACGCTCTCAAAGTTGATTGCACGTCGAAGGCGGCGAACGAGCTCATCACAGTTGATGATTGTCCCGAGCCGACAGATCACGATCTCCTATTGTTTCAAACGAACTGGAGCCGTCACTGGGGAACGGCCAAATACCACCGGCATCCCTGTCTTGGGACTGATGCCGCCCAATTCTGTGTCGACCACGACTACCACGTCGGACTCGAGGCGTTCTCCCCAGATCCCATCCCGAAGGTCGACCTCCCGGACGAAGAGGCCGAGGGGCCCAAGGAGTTTCCCGCTCACGACGTCCTGTTCGACGGTGACCGGTTTGTCATCGAAAATCTCGCCAGCCTCACCCCACTTCCGAGGGAGTGTCGCCTGTTCGCATTTCCGCTACCGCTTCGTAATGCCGATGGCAGCCCGATCCGCGCAATCGCCAAGTTCTAGCCACGCCATTTTGTTTATGCGGAACGTTGGTCGGTAGTTCTTATTGATTCTACCTTACCGGAACACCTAAGTGTGTGACTGTTTACCACCTGCCCATGGCGTCCAACGACAGCCATCGGAATGGAGGCATCTCCAACCGCTCCCGCCGATCGTATCTGAAGGCGTTGGGGGCTGGCTCGGCAGGAATCGGCCTTGCCGGCTGTATCCTCGGGGATGACGACGGCGGCGAAGGTGTCACGTTGACAATCTCACTTGGCGGCGGATCCTATGACGTCAATCGTGAGGAAGCGTATATGATTCCCTGGCGTGATGGCGAAGATCCCTGGGAGGAAAATCCCCACGACTACCAACTCGAGCCAATGGACACGGGTGAGCGGGAGACCCGTCTGCGAGCGGAGGGTGACGATCCGCCGTGGGATCTGATGTCGCAAAGCGGCGCGGATGCACTCGTCCACGATGATCAACTCGACGTATTCCATAAGCATGCAGATATATTGGACAACCACGAAAATAACGCGGACATCTTTCGAAACGAGGTAATGGGCGGCCAATCCGCGAGCGTTTGGGGGATCGCGTGGAACACCAACGAACTCGGTGATTTCGAATTTAACGACTGGGAGGACCTCCTGAGTGCCCCCATCGAAGGACGGGCGATTGTCCCGAGCTGGGGGTGGATTGGTAACGACTTCCTCTACGTGATCAACCGTGCACTTGGGGGTGACGAGGAGGACCTCGATCCCGGGTTCGAGTTTTGGCAGGAGTTCGTCGAGACCCAGGACCCGTACCCGGCGCGATCGATGGACGAAAACCTCAATTTAATGGAATCGGAGGATGCGCTCGCATGTATCATCTCCTTCGACCGATCGATCGAGATCGAGCAGAACACGGATGGGGCCGTCGAGACCGAGTTCATCATCCCGGAAGGCGGCTCGATGTCGACATTCTTCAACTTCTGTCCCCTGAAAAATCGGCCGGAGGAGAACCTCGATGCGGCGATCCAGTTGCTCGAGGGAATCAACGAACCAGAACCGCAGGCAAACTTCGCAATAAACCAAGGAAGCATGCCGACGAACCCGGATGCGTTCGATCACATCCCGGATGACGTTATCGAGGAAACCCCGTCTCTACAAATCGATCCCGAGACCGTCCGTGAGGCCGGAAGCGCTGGCGTTAATTGGGCTGCCACCGCCGAACGCGTAGAGGAAGACAGCGAGCGGTGGCGACAAATAACGGGTTAACTATAAGAACGAACCTCCATTCATAGCTAACTCAGATGCCGTTCTTAGAAGCTACCGACCTTACCAAGACATTCGGTGAAACAGTCGCCCTCGACGACGTGTCCTTTGAGCTTGAGGAGGGCGAATTCGTGTCGATCCTTGGCCCCTCTGGGTCAGGAAAAACAACGTTATTGAAAATTCTTGCCGGGTTTCACTCCCCCGACAGTGGGACGCTCGAAATGGATGGGGAGGAGCTGGTTGGACAGCCCCCGGAGGATCGAGACATGAGCTTGGTCTTTCAGCGGTTGGCCCTGTTCCCACACATGTCGGTTCGGGATAACATCGCATTCGGCCTGAAGATGAAGACCGACCTTGGGTCAGCGGCAATCAACGAACGTATTTCGGAGATGCTCGAGCTCATTTCACTGGAGGGATACGAGGATCGAAGCATCACCAACCTCAGCGGCGGTGAACAACAACGGGTGGCGCTGGCGCGCGCGCTCGTCGTCGAGCCGAAGCTCATGCTATACGATGAGCCGCTGAGCGACCTCGATCGGCAACTCCGCGAAGAAATGCGCAGGGAAATCAAGGATCTCCACGAACGACTCGGCATTACCTCGATTTATGTGACCCACAATCAGCGGGAGGCGTTGACCCTCTCGGACCGGCTCATGGTACTCCACCAAGGCCATCGCGAAATGTACGATACCCCGATCAACATTTACAATGATCCGGCATCCGAATTCATTGCGAACTTCGTTGGGGACTCGAACTTCATGCGGGGTGAGATCAACCAACGAGATGGTCAAACGGTCTTCACACGAAATGGGTTCGAACTCCCCATGGAGGACCGATCGGCAACAGGTTCAGCAATGCTGTATGTCAGACCGGAGCACATCGCCATGGAGCCGTCACTGGCCGGCGACGACGTATACCAAGCAGAAGTGTACGATGCGGTTCATCTGGGAAGTGTTACCGAATATATCGTTACATTCCAAGGACAGCAGCTTCGAGTCAACCAACTTGGAACGCCTCGATTCGCCGAGGGAGATTCGGTTGACATTCGGTTTGACGAATACGGGGTCATCGAGTGATGAGTACCACCGACGGTAAAGTGTCCGCGGTCATTGACGGGATCCGACGCCGCTACAATCGTATCGACCGCCGATTTGCTCCAATCGTCCCCTTGGTCGTCTACATCATCGCGTTTCTCTTCATCCCGATGAGCTACATCTTCTATGCGAGCTTCCACGAGTTCGAACCATTCGAGGCGATCGGCGAGGGGTATACGCTCGAACAGTACACGGACATCCTGTTCACACCGTTTTACCAGGAAATCATCATTTTCACCGTGAAATTGGCAGTCATCACGACCATCGGCTGCTTTGTCTTCGGCTACATTCTGGGCTATTTCATCGCCCGCACGACGCCACGGGTGCGGTCGATCATGTTGTTCTCGATCTTCTTGCCCATCATGGTCGGGAGTATCGTCCGGGTCTATGGCTGGATTACGATTTTGGGCCGACAAGGCCTGTTGAACGACATCCTTGCCGCCACGACCGGGTCAAGGACGCAACTGCTCGGGTCGAGATGGGCGGTGTACGTGGGGCTGATCAGCGTCTTGCTGCCGTTCGTCGTGTTGCCGGTGTACTCGTCCGTGGAGGACATCCCCGAATCGCTCGAAATGGCCGCCAGGAACCTCGGGGCGAATCGTTTTCAGGCGTTTTACCGGGTGGTCTTTCCCCTGAGCCTACCGGGCGCCGTGACGGGGTCGATATTCGTCTTCGCGATCTCGATGAGTGCCGTCGTCGTCCCGATTCTCCTCGGTGGGCGGGGCAACAACACCCTTGGTTCGATCATGTATGACGTCGCCCTCGGAGATTTCAACTGGCCACAAGCCGGCGCGATCGCGATCATCCTGTCGTTCGTGACCCTGCTGATCATCTTCACTTATCTCAAGCTCGTTCGGGATAAGCTTGCGGTCGAACAGCCGGAGGCGTACCAATGAAAGGACTACTCGAGCGCGTTCCATGGGGGTCACGTGAGTCGAAGGCGTCATCCCGATCGCTGAGCAAACCGACCGTGCTCCTTGGGACGTTGGCATACTACCTCTCCATCCTGTTCGGGTTGGCGATCATCCTGGTGCCAATCCTCATCGTGATCGCGATATCGTTCAATCCGACGGAAGCGGAGCTTTTTCCGCCGAACGGATTCTCCCTCCGGTGGTACTTCGAGTTCTTCCAGATCGGAGAGGTGACGGATACGCGGTACTCAAGGTTCTTCCCCTCGTTTTTCTATATGTCGCTCCCAGTGGCAATCGTCGTTGGGTGCATCGCGACGATCCTGGGCGTCTTAGCGGCCTATACCATCGTCCGAGCGGAGACTCGATTCACGACCGAACTCCAAACCTTCGTGCTGGCACCACTGATCTTTCCCTCGGTGATCATCGGGCTCGCCCTCTTGTTGTTCTTCATCCGGATCGATATCAGCAGAATGGCCTATCTGAACCTCATCATCGGCCATACCCTCGTCGCATTGCCCTATAGCACGCTGATTTCGGCTGCAAGCTTGTACTCCGTTAACGAGGACCTCGAAATGGCGGCCCGAAACATGGGGGCGAACAAGTATCAGACCTTCCTTCGCGTCACGCTACCACTGATGAAAAGCGGAGTCGTGGCGTCGTTCCTCCTCGCGTTTATGATTTCGTTTTCCGACATCAATATCGCATTGTTCGTGGGCGGAGGGAACCAGTACAGCACCCTCCCCCAGGAGATATTCCTCTTCCTTCGCTTCGATTCCTCCCCGATAATCGCTGCCGCTGCGACGCTATCCATCGTCCTCGTCATGATTCTGATCACGATCGTCCATATGACCGTGGGCTTCAAAACGGTCGTCGATGAGACGTAGCGACGTGTGAATATGGCCGTGACTTCGGCTAATTGGAACTAGATGGAGATTTTTAACAGATATCTATATCAAATAGTGCGTGATATCCTAATTTATAGGTGGATTCTACTAATAAATAGTAGTAATTAACTAATATGGTTTATAATTGGATTATCTAAAATTGTTTGGGGGAAATATATGATTATATCCTCCCTGTAATACGTCTATGTTTCAGTATCAGGTCATTCGACGGACTCAATCCTGAGAGGTCCACCCGATACGTGTACCTGTGACGGAGCTCTCAGCCATCTCCCTTCACCGGTCGGATGAGAGAGCAGACAATCCACAAGCGGCCACACAAATGAACAACCCGAACAACGGGAAGGTCCCGACGGTGAGAACCGCCTCAAGCCCCTGCGTAAATACCGTTGCCAGCTCGGCGGGGAGGGCGCCGGTGATGAAGCCATCGTGACGAAGCGTCACTGAAATGTTGGTGACCACGGCACCGATGAGGAAAACCCGCCGCGGAACACCCTCGAGAAGGTACAGCAGCGGAACCAGGGCGGCGTACACGAACGGGATGTACGTGAAGGTCGACGGGAGGATGACCACCATGCCGACGAGCGTGACGAACAGGGCAACGAGCTGGGATGTGTGATCGTCAATGGTGCGAAACGCGAGGGCGATCGCAGGACTCATGATCGCGGCACAAAGGCCGATCAGCGCCGGTCCCGAGAGATCCGCGACGAGCGAAACCGGCCGTTGAAGCGAGACGTAGGCCCGTGCCGGATCCGAGATGTCTCGGAACTGCTGCGTCTCATCGAAGAGCACCTCGGTGACGTAATACTGGCTTGTCTCCAGGCCGAACGCGATGAAACCGGTCGCAAGCACCAGACCACCCGCCAGACACGCACCCACGACCGCCCGATACGAACGCAAACGGACCAGCCAAATCCCGACCAGTGCGGGAAATACCTTGACGGAACTGACGAGACCAAGGACCATCCCACCGCGGGTCTCGTCGTCGGTGAGCACCGACCAGACGCCGAGGGCGATCCCCCCGGCGAGAATGAGATTGACGTTCCCGAACACCAGCGAGGGCACCACGTAGGGACTGAGCAGGCACGCACCAACAATGAGCACGTGGTCGATCCACGAGAGGGACTTCCCCGCCATCCGGATGAGTCGGCCACTCACCCACGCCAGTGCGAGTCCGAACCCGATCGAAATGACCGTGTGGAACACGAATCCGGTGGACGGATCCACGACGGTGAATGGGAGATAGGCAAGGATCGTTCCCGGCGGATACAGGTACGTGAACGAGGGATGGTCTGGGGGTGCAACGGCATACATGTCACCCCCCGCCAGTACCGCGTCGGCGGCGTGGTGGTAGACGGCGTAGTTCGCATTGAGCATGTGCGGCCTCGTGGTCAAGGTGACACCCAACGCCACCAGACCGGACAGGACCGTCCACAGGAGCACGAGTCTCGGGCCCAGGTGTGGATGTGCGAATCGATGCGGGGTATCGTCGGTGTCCGAAAGCAACCCACTGAACCCGCTCATGGCTGCATGATCTGGGGGTGGTCCGGGCGGTCGTTCACGACGGATCGACGCCAATCGACGGATTGCAGGGCCTGGTTGACCGCAGCGGGCCTCGGATCGGCGTTACCCATCGGGAGCGTCCCATCCATTCGGAATCAGTCCGCCCACAAGTCATACATCTCATCGCGGATCGGCTCGGTGAATCGCTGTCCATCCAGGTCGACCCCGGGGGGAGCACCGTCCCTCACGCGCCCGATGAGCGCATGGGGGATCTCCGCCGCGGTCAGTCGATCGAGGGCCTCCTCAAGGTGATCCGGGGGGATCGCCGCCACCAATGCCCCCGACGCGAATATCCGGAGTGGGTCGACGCCCACGGCCGCACAGATCCGTTTCGTCTCCTCACGGACCGGAATTGCCGACCGATCAACATCGATGTGGGTCTCGGACGCCAGGGCCATCTCGAGGAGCCCGTTCAAGAGTCCACCCTCGGTCGGGTCGTGCATGGCGTTCGCGATCGGGGTCAGGTGAGCGGCCTCCGGGAAGACGCTGATACGGTCGAACCACGAGGCAGCGGTTGTCACTACCGAGGGGGGCACCGCGTCACGAAGGCGCGCTTCAAAGTCCGTCGCCAGGATCGCCGCCCCCTCGAGACCCGCAGACTTGGTCAGGAGCAGCCGATCGCCCGGGGTCGCACCAGCCGTCGGGACGTACCGATCTGCGAGACCGAAACAGGTCGCAACCAACAGCGGCCGGGACCGATTCGGCGCGTATTCGGAGTGACCGCCGATAATGGCGATGTCGAGGGCCCTGGCGGCGGTATCGAGCTGTGTGGTGAGATCACGCAAACGCTCCGCATCCGGCTCGTGGAGAAAGATTGCGTTGGTCATCCACGCGGGCGTGGCCCCAGAGGCCGCGACGTCGTTACAGGCGACGTGGACGCCGAGGGTTCCGATACGCTCGGTGGCCAAGGAGAGTGGATCCGTGTTGACGACCACGATCTCCTCGCCGAGTTGAACCGCGGCGGTATCCTCGCCGTAGGCCGGCCCCTGAATGACCCGGTCGTCTGCGGCCCCACTTCGAGCGAAGACGTGTTCGTCGAGGAGGGATGCAGGTACTTTTCCGATCATATCTCGGCATGCGTCGCTCGGTACTTTACCGCTGGCACCGGGATGCGTGCACCCGGGAGTGGGTAGTGGCTCGTTTCAACCACCGCCTGAGGCTCGAGGGGACCGTCGCGTCGAACGCTGCGAGGATAATTGGGAAGTGGAACTGGCGACGGAGAGTGAAGAAACAGTCAGCGCCGCCGCAGGTGGCTTACTGTGCCGGGCTCGGCTGCGGCGCGATCTTGCCACTCGGGGTTGCTACGACCTTGTACAGGCCGAACAGGATCCACACGAGCAGGCCGAGGGCGATCAGGTACGCCCGCAGGTCCGGCGGAATCAACGGCTCCGCAACGACCTGGCCCTCCTCGACGACCTCCATGTGGGGATTGTTCGTGATGACGTTCAAGAACCCGAGGACGATGGTGCCGATGACGATCAGCCCACCGCCGACGAGCATGGCGATGCGATCCGCGGTTGACGTGGATTGGGTTGTGTTCATGATAATCACCTTAGCCGAGCAGGTACCGTAATTTCGGACGGTTCTTGACGAACGCCGTCTGTTCGAGGTAGGCGTCACCGCCCCAGACCCGACCGGCGCCGAAGACGATGATCGTGATGAACAGCAAGATGCCGGCCATCTCGCCGTTCATGAAGCCGTTCGCCCACCCGGTGCCGCCCAGGTAGAAGAACGTCATCAGGAAGACGCCGTTGGCCGCGGCCAGGCGGGTCATGATGCCCAGGATCAGCCCGAGCCCGATGGCGATCTGTCCCCACGGGACCAGCAGGTCCGGTAACCAGACGGCGTTCTCCGCGAACCATGACGTGACCGGGTATACGATGGAGCCCTCGGTGCCGAACATCAGGTAGCTGTACGTGTCGTAGAACAGCCCGTGGTCGACCACCTTGCCGAGCCCGGCGCCGAGGAACCACCAGCCCATCATGAGTCGGAGGAAGACGAGCCAGTAGCCCGTCCACGGCCCGTCGAGGCCGAGCGTGACGTTGCGCCCGAACAGGCGACTTTCGATCGTTTGCGTGTTTGTTGACATTGGTGTCAGCTCACATGTGATCCTGCGCCCCGAGGGTACTTCAGGAAGAGAGATCGTTCCCAATTGTTGAGAGCGTCGAAATCAGTCGTTCTCAGATGATGAGGAAATACTGTATTCGGCAATTTCGTCGGTTTAATCAGACGATTTCGGACGGGTGATTGCCGATTCATGTGTTCGGTCGGTCGGCAGCCACAGTGAATATACCAGCACGGCGAAACCGGCGGTGATGCACAGATTTTGCAACAAAATGGCGGCAATCAGCTCCATCTCGAACAGCTGGTGGAGCAATCCGCCAATGGCAGTTCCCGCCGTGATGAAGCCGATGCCGATCGACAACGCACGAAGCGCGAGGGCGTTCGTTCGTTGGAAGGCCCGAAACGCCATGACGGTGATGGCACCACCGAGGACGAGGGTGGCCGAATTGGCGAGGATGATCAACGTCACGGGCGAGACCATGGAAGTGAACCGTCCTATCTAGACGTCGGCGGTCGCGTGACTTGAACGCACGAGACCGTTCCCACCAGGATAGAACGGCCATGCCCGGTGGCGCCGAATCGATCGCCATCGATGATCCGACGTTGGTGGACCCGGGGAGGTTGGCGTTGACGGCTCTTCCTTGACCAACCCCCGGACCGGAGCATCCTTGAGTGAGCCCCGCCTCGTGTCGCACCGTTGTGGTCGATCTCGTCCTTTCGGCCGCTGGGATCGCCGTGGCCCTCGTCCTAGTGGTCCTGAATGGGTTCTTTGTCGCCTCGGAGTTTGCCCTCGTGCGGGTTCGCGAGACGGCCGTGCAGTCCCTCGTCGAGGAGGGCGTCAGTGGCGCTGGATTGCTGGCGTCGATCATGGACCAGCTCGACGATTACCTCGCCGTAACCCAACTCGGGATTACGATCTCCTCGCTCGGCCTCGGCTGGGTCGGTGAGCCCGCCATTGCTGACCTCATCGAGCCGCTCGTGGAGCCGGTGTTGCCCGCGGCCGCGATCCACCTCGTCGCGTTTGCCATCGGGTTCGGCGTGATCACGTTCTTGCACGTCGTCTTCGGTGAACTCGCCCCGAAGACCATCGCAATCGCTCAAGCCGAACGGATCGCTCTGCTCGTGGCGGCACCGATGCACCTCTTTTACTATCTCTTCTATCCCGGCATCGTCCTCTTTAACGGGACGGCCAATTTCTTCACCCGCCAGATCGGTATCCCACCGGCCCACGCCTCCCAGGAGACGCTGACTGAGGAGGAAGTCGTGTTTACGCTCCGCCGGTCCGCCCAGGGGGGTGAGGTGGATCCGACCGAAGTCGAGCTGATCGAGCGCGTGTTCGATCTCGACGACATCCCGGTGCGAGAGGCCATGATCCCCCGTCCGGATGTCGTTGCCGCGGATGCGGACGCGACGGTGGATGACCTTCGCCGACTGATTGCGAACGCGGGACACACGCGCTACCCCGTGGTCGATGCCGAGGATGCCGGTCACGTCCTCGGGATGATCGACGCCAAAGACGTCCTCGGAACCGTGGATGAACCGGATACCACGGCCGCCGAATTGACCCATGATCTGCCGATCGTTCCGGAGGGTACGCCGATTGATGACGTGTTGCGAACCCTGCAGGACGAACGCGTGCAGATGGCCGGCATCATCGACGAATGGGGGGCCTTTGAGGGTATCGTCACCATCGAGGACATCGTGGAGGAGCTCGTGGGGGACATCCGCGACCGGTTCGACCCGGAGGAGGGGCTGAGTTCGATCGAGCGCACCGACGACGGGGCGATCGTCGCCGACGGGGCCATCTCGATCAGTCGACTGAATACCGTCATCGATGCGGACCTGCACGGCGTAGACTACGCCACCGTCGCCGGGCTCGTCTTGGACCAGTTGGGTCGACGCGCCCAGGTGGGCGATCAGGTCACGTTCCGTGGCTACCAGTACGACGTCACCGAGGTCGATGATAACCGGATCGTGACGGTAGCGATCAGGGCATCCGCCGACGACGGCGACCAGTCGTAACCGTTTATCCACCCGCGTACCGAACGCCGACAGATGTCCAGGGGGCTGGGCGTGACGGAGGCGGTCCATACGGCGCTGCCCGAGTGGCTGGTATTGGTCTTCGGCCTGATCACACAGCTGGGTGACACCTGGTTCCTCTGGCTCCTGCTGGGGGTGGTGTACTGGCGTCGGCCCACCGACCGGATGGAGACGCTCGTGGTGATCGCCCTGGGCTTGGTCGGGACGGCCGTGGTCCAGGTGCTGAAGGTTGCCCTCGCCCTCCCACGACCCCCGAGCGCCATGGCCGACCCAGCGGGGCTCACCGGTCTGGCAGGAATGTTGTACGACGTCACCGTCGCGACCGGCGGCTACGGGTTCCCGAGCGGCCACGCCGTCGGAGCGGCCGTCATCTACCTCGGCCTCGTGACCCTCCTGCCCCGACGGCGACGGCGGCAGTGGATCGGCGCGGGCCTCGGTATGGTCGTCCTGATCGCCGCGAGTCGAGTCCTCATTGGCGTCCACTATCTGGTCGACGTCCTCCTCGGGGGACTGCTCGGTGGGATCGTTGTCGGTGTGGGGATCCTCGGTTACCGCCGCTTTGGAGCCCGCACGATCTCGGTCGCGTTCCTCATTGCCGTCGGTATCGCCATGGTAAATCTCGGGCTCCGAGGGGTGGCGTTCGAGTCGGTTCTCCTGGCCGGGGGCTCTGTGGCGGCCCTCGCAGTCTGGTGGCAAGGTGGACGGCTACTGCAAGTACGTCGCCCGACGGCCTGAGGCTGGAGTCGTTGTTGACGCGTGAATGGTCGTCAGTCCCGTTTTCTGAAGGGTGCGACAGTAGCCAGTCCCGATGGGAAACTGATTGTGGGCGTAAAATCTCATCGTGCGGGGATGCTAAGACGACCGCGACCAAACCGCCGGTATGGACGTGGCGATCCTCGGGTGTGGATATCTCGGGATCGAGCTCGGCCGACAGCTCGCGAGTCGCGGGTGTGACGTCACCGGCGTGCGTCGATCACCGGACGGTTGCCAGCGACTCCGCGAGGCGGGCCTCGACGCCGTCCGGGCCGACGTGACCGATGCGGATACCCTCGAAAACGTCCCGGATGCCCGATGGGTCATCTTTACGGCGAGTGCGGGGACCACCGATGTCGACCGGGCACGTGAGGTGTACGTCGAGGGATTGAAGACCGTGATCGAGACGTTTGGCGACCGTACACACGAGCCAGAGCGCCTCGTCTACACCTCGAGTACCGGGGTGTACGAGGGCCACCAGGGCGACTGGGTGGACGAATCGACCCCGTTGACCCCGGAGACCGACCGTGGCGAGGTCCTCGCCGAGGCCGAACGTGTGGCTCTCGATCGATCGAAGCGAGCGGGAATCGACGGGACGGTCGCGCGACTGGCCGGCCTCTACGGCCCGAACCGGTACCGTCTCGATGCCTACCTCGAGGGGCCTGTCAAGCCAGGCTACCGGAATCTGATTCATCGGGTGGACGCGGCGGGGGCGATTGCCCACCTTCTCGCGCACGATCTCGGCCGTCGAGCGGTCGTCCTGATCGTCGATGACGAACCAATCGATCGGTGGATCTTCGCAGACTGGCTCGCCGAGGAGTGTGACGTCCCGTATCCACCGAAGCGGGCCGATGCAGGCCGTCCTCCAGACGACGGCTCGGTCGGAGGGGCCCGTCCCCGGTCGAACAAACGCTGTGGAAACGATCGACTCCGGTCGTACGGGTTCGGGTTTCGCCACCCGACGTTTCGATCCGGGTATCGAGCGACGATCGAGGACTACCTCGGTCGGTGAGACGTGCGGCCGAGGAGCTTAGTATATTAACTCGTCGTCGTTTTCGACCATGTACAACGTCCGTGCGGCAATGTTGACCGCATGGTCACCGACTCGTTCGAGATCGCGAATCGTGAGCAGGAGCCGCGACACGTCGCGGAAGGTCTCCTCGACGGTCTCGTCATCCGTTACGTCCAGTTGGGTCTCGATCAGGTTGGTGAGGACCATCCGGCTCGCGTCCTCACAGCGGCTGTCGATTGCCTCGTCGCGGTCGGCGACCTCGTAGGTCTGCTCGACGGACTCCTCGCTGTAGGCCGCCATGGCGTCCTCGACCATCGCCAAGGTGGCATCGCCGATTCCCTGGATGTCCACCTCCGGGTAGACGTCGCGTTCGGCATCGAGGGCGTACTCTCCGAGGTTCGTCGCGAGATCGGCGATCCGCTCGAGATCCGTGATAATCTTGAACGAGGCGGCGATGAACCGGAGGTCGCTCGCGACCGGCTGTTGGAGGGCGAGGAGGTCGATGCAATCTTGCTCGAGGTCGAGGTAGAGCTCGTTGATCTCGTGGTCCCCGGTGATGACGTCGTTCGCCAGCTCCTCGTCCTTCGTCTCGAGCGCATTGAGCCCGAGACGGAGCCGGTCGAGCACCAGCTCGCTCATGTACAACACGTCTCGACGTAACTCGTCGAGCTGGGATTGGTAGTCCTGACGGGCCATACCCTCCGATTGACGGGTGGGTACCAAAAACACCCGGACGTCGGAGGCGTTTTGGCCATCCCCGTCGAATGCTGGGACCATGCGACATGAGCACGGTTTCCGGGACGCGATCCCGATGGCGAAGGCGCGATCGCGGATACTCGATACCGTGGCTCCCCTCGACCGCGAGGAGTCGGTCGCGATCACCGCGGCCAGAGGTCGTATCCTGGCCGATGACGTCGTCGCCGACCGTGACGTGCCACACTACGACCGTGCCGCCATGGACGGCTGGGCCGTTCGGGCCACCGACACACACGGCGCCGCGGACACCGCGCCACGCCGGCTCACGGTGACCGACGGCACGATCGACGACGGGCAGGCGGTGCGCGTCCATACGGGGAGCGCGATCCCCGAAGGGAGCGATGCCGTGGTCATGGTCGAGGACGCAACGCGGACCGGAGACCACGTCGAGATCCGAACGCCCGTCGCCGAAGGTCGCCACGTCGGACCGGCTGGCGAGGACCTCGCCCAGGGCGAGGTGGCCCTTGCGGAGGGTACGCAGCTATCGCCGAGCGCGCTCGCCTTGCTGCGCAGCCTCGAGATCGCGACGGTATCCGTCTACGACCGTCCCGAGGTGGCCGTCATC
Organism: uncultured Halobacteriales archaeon; assembly: GCA_964502835.1. GTDB lineage: Archaea > Halobacteriota > Halobacteria > Halobacteriales > SKSH01 > CAZCYF01. Next base: position 101,485 of record CAZCYF010000001.1, read on the forward strand.
CCGACGGGCGAGGAGCTCGTCGAGGGTGACCCGGCCCCCGGCGAGGTGATCGAGACGAACGGGCTGATGGTCTCGCAGTACCTCAAGGGGTGGGGAGCCGACGTCCGCTATCGGGACGTGGTGACCGACGAACCGGACCGCCTCGCCGCGACTATTCGGACCGATCTGGACGCCGATCTGGTGGTCACCACCGGCGGCTCGAGTGTAGGGGCCCGCGACCACCTTCCCGAGGTGGTCGACGACCTCGGTGAGCTCCTCGTCCACGGCGTGGCCATCCAGCCCGGCCACCCCGTGGGGTTCGGCCGGATCGACGAGACGCCAATCGCCTTGTTGCCAGGCTACCCCGTCTCCTGTGCGATCAACGCGGTGACGTTCGTGCGACCGGCGGTCGACCGCCTCGCCCATCGGCCACAACCGCGCTATCCGACGGTGGAGTGTGAGCTGTCGCGAAAGATCACCTCCGCCGTTGGCCGACGGACCTTTGCCCGGGTACGCCTGCGCGACGGTGAGGACGGACCGGTCGCCGAACCGGTGATGACGAGTGGTGCAGGCATCCTCTCGAGTCTGGCCGCCACGGATGCCATCGTCGAGGTGCCCGAGTCCATTGAGGGATACGACCAAGGCGAGCGTGTGACCGCGATCGTGTGGGAGTGACCATGCGCAAACAGTTTCGCGATCTGGCCTCGCTCGAGGAGGCTCGCGCGGCCGTGATGGACCTCGCCGTCGAACCCAGCCAGACGACGGTACCCATCGATCAGGCGGGTGGCCGGATCGCCGCCGAGACCGTTCGGGCCCCCATCGACGTACCGGGGTTCGACCGATCCATCATGGACGGCTATGCCGTTCAGGCGGGCGACACGGTGGGGGCATACGACGATTCGCCGGTGACCCTTTCGTATTCGGGTGCGGTCGGGGCTGGCGAGGCACCGTCGGTCACCGTCGGACCGGGAGAGGCGGTCGAAATTGCGACGGGTGCCGTCCTCCCATCCGGCGCCGATGCCGTGGTCCAGGTCGAACGAACCAGGCGGCCGGCGGATGACGTGCTGGTCGAGCGGCCGGTCGCCCCCGCCGAGAACGTCATGAAGGTCGGGGCCGACATCCCGGCTGGAACGGCGCTCATCCGTCAGGGCGACCGGCTCGATCCCCGGCGCGTGGGGCTGCTCGCGGCCGTCGGCGTCGACGAGGTCCCCGTGTTCGAGCAACCGGTCGTCGGCATCGTCTCCACTGGTCGAGAAATCGTCCGACCGACCGATCGCGACGAGCTCGGACCGGCCGAAATCTTCGATACGAACTCGTTTTCGCTCGCCACAGCCGCCGAGGAGGCCGACGGTCAGTCGACGATCTATCCGCACGCCGATGAGGACTACGAGAGCATCCGCGCGACCATCGAGGAGGCGACGGCCGGGTGCGACCTCGTCCTCTCGACGGGGTCGACCAGCGCCAGCGCGGAGGACGTGGTCTATCGCGTCGTGGATGAGGCCGGCGAGTTGCTCCTGCACGGGGTCGCCATCAAGCCCGGCAAGCCCACCGTCGTCGGTCGCATCGACGAGACGCCCGTCCTCGGTCTTCCGGGAAACCCCATCTCCGCGTTGATGACCTTCCGCGTCTTCGCGGAACCGTTGATCAGGCGTGCCGCCGGTCGTCCGACGCAACGTCCGACGCAGGAGGTTGCTGCCACGCTGGCGACCACGGTCGACTCCGTTGAGGGACGGACGCAGCTGTTGCCCGTCGGTCTCGTGGAGTCACCCCGCCGGGGACTACTGGCCTACCCGGTCGACAAGGGGAGCGGGGCGATCACCTCTCTCGGCGACGCTGACGGGTACGTCACGGTACCGGCGCAGACGCAGTACCGCCCTGCTGAGGAGACCGCGACGGTGACGCTCCTCGGTCGCGACGTGACGCCGCCGGACCTCCTCGTCGGGGGCGAATTCTGCCACGTGTTCGACCGGCTCATTGACGACGTGTCCGCGGGAGTTCGATGGCTGTCGGCCGGATCGGTCGACGGGGTGGTGCGGTTGCGCGATGGCATCCTCGACGCCGCGTTGATCGAGCTCCCCGACGACGTGCTCGACGAGTACACCCTCGAGGCAGTGGACCGGGTTCGGGGCTATTCGCGCACCGTCGGCCTCGCGTTCGCCGACGCAAATCGGCCCGGTCGTCCGACGGAACCTTCGACAGCGCCCGCAACAATCGCGACCCACCCGGCCGGGACCGGCCTGCGGTGGCATCTCGACGAGTGGCTCACAGCGGAAGTCGAGGTGCATGAACGGCCTTCCGCCGCGGGTATCGCCCGGTCGGTTCGCGACGGCGAGGTCGATGCGGGCTGGACGACCGAGCACGCAGCGGACCGCCATGGGCTCTCGTTCGAGCCGGTCGATCAGACCGCCCTCGACCTGCTCGTGAGTCACGAGCGGCGCGCGAAGCCTGGGGTGGACGAACTCATCGACGCGATCGGGGCCCAGGACTTTGAGGAGGTCCTCGGCTACGACACCGCTTCAAACACGGGGGCGACCCTCACCAGCTGGTAGCCGCCGGGGCGTCTTTGCGGGGAGGGCGGGATGGTCCGAGCGATGGTCACCTGTGAACCGATCGGCACGATTGCATCGCCCCTGTCCGAGCCCGATGACCTTCCGCGTCAGGGCGCCAACGCGGCGATATCGGGTCGAATCGACGTTCGACCGCCGTACCGTCAGGGGCTGGCCGGATACGATACGGACAGGGTGGTCGTGGTCTGGTTCGCCCACCGTGCGGACCGGTCGATCACCACCGTCACACGCGGGCCGGGCGTCTTCGCCAGTCGGTCTCAGGACCGGCCAAATCCAATCTGCCTGACCATCTGTCGCGTCGACGCGATCACCGAGGTGGGGCTCGAGGTGACCGGACTCGATGCGATCGATGGCTCGCCGGTGCTCGACCTGAAGCCGCCCATCTGTCACGAACTCGAGTAGTCAGTTGCGCAATCAGGGTCGAGCGTCCGTCGGACCGCCTCGAGAGCCGACCGTGTGTTGACGTTCTCGAACGATCGGCTCGACCCGTGATCGGCGTAGTCCTCGGGGTCGAGGACGATCGGATCCAGGTACTCAAGCGGGGCCAACAGTTTCGCGGCGTCCGCCTCGAGGGCGCGCCGGGCGGCCGACACCATGTGGGTGGGCTCGTACACGGCATGGAGCACCTGGTACCACCCATCCTCATCGCGGGGGACGACGGCGTCGGCACCGGAGGCTGCGGCCACATCGAAGAGGTGGTTAACGAACGACGCCTCCAGTAACGGCATGTCACAGGCCACCACCGCTGCAGACTCGACGGTCGCCGGAAGCGCCTCAAGCCCGGTCGCGAGACCGCTGACCGGACCCTGATCCGCGACCGGATCGATCGCGATGGCTGTCGGCGTATCGAGACCGGCCATGGCGTCCTCGATCGACGCTCGTTGGTCGTCTCGGCAGTTGACGACGATCGTATCCACGGTTGGCGCCAGCCGGTCGGCAACGTGACGGACGAGCGGTGTACCACGAAGCGGCGCGACGGCCTTGTCGCCCCCGTCGAACCGGGTGGAGCGACCTCCCGCCACGATCACGCCGCCGCGCGTCATGGTCGGGGCTACCCGCCGGAGCGCAATAGGACCCACGCTCAGCCGGGTACGGCTAAGGCCGTGGCCGTTGTCACGGGTAGACATGGACGTGTATGACACTCGCCAGGTGGAACGCTTCGACCCAGCCTCGCTCCAGAAGGTGAACCTGTTCGAAACGGACGACTTCTTTCTTGATTGCTACTGCCTCACCCCCGGTCAACGCCAGGAGCCACATACCCACGCCGGGGCGGACAAGGTCTACTTCGTCATCGAAGGGCGAGCGACGGTCCGTGTGGGTGAGGAAACAACCGAACTCGAAGCCGGTGAGATCGTGCTCGCTCCGCGAGGATCACGACACGGGATCGCCAACGAGTCCGACGAGCGGCTGCGCGCGCTCGTGATGATGGCGCCGGTGCCATCGACCGACGGCGGTCACGACCACGAACACGTGCACCACGGTCCGCGAGAGGTGGCAATCGCGACGATCAGCTCCTCCCGGTCGAACGAGGATGACGCGGCGGGCGATCGAATCCGTGACCTGGTGGAGGCCGAGGGGCATTCGGTCGTGGCTCGACGCCTCGTTACCGATGACGTCGACGCCATCCGGGACGTCATCAGGGGGCTCACCGATGACGCCGAGGCGATCATCACCACCGGCGGCACCGGCCTCACGCCGGACGACGTGACCGTCGAGGCGCTCAGACCCATGTTTGCGAAGGAGCTGGACGGGTTCGGTGAGCACTTTCGCCGTCAGAGTGTCGACGACATTGACACCGCCGTGATTATGACGCGGGCGACGGCCGGCATCGTCGACAACACGCCAGTGTTCGCCCTCCCGGGGAGCCCCGGGGCGGTCGAGCTCGGTGTCGCCGACGTCATCCTTCCGGAGCTCGATCATGTTATCGATCTGGCCGAACGCTAACCGGTAACGTGACGGGATGCGCGCGACAAGGTCACGGCATGAACGAGTTCAGCCACGTCGAGGGTGAGCGTGCCAGAATGGTCGACATCGGGGCGAAGGAACCCGTCGACCGCCGGGCCGTGGCCGTCGGAACCATCCATCTTCGGCCGGAGACCGTCGATGCCATCCGCGACGGAACCGTGGAGAAGGGCCAGGTGCTTGCGACGGCACGCATCGCCGGCATCCAGGCGGTCAAACGGACCTCGGAGGCGATTCCCATGTGCCACCCCCTGCCGCTGTCGAGCGTCGACGTGCAGTTTGACCTCGGCGAAGAGCAGATCGAGGTGCACGTCGAGGTCAAAACCACCGCCCGGACGGGCGTCGAGATGGAGGCCCTTTCGGGGGTATCCGGCGCCTTGTTGACGGTCTGGGACATGGTCAAGAGCGTCGAAAAGGACGACGCAGGTGGCTATCCGGAGACGGTGATCGACGACATCCGGGTGACGGAGAAGGTCAAGGAGAGCTAACTAGGGGCGATCGTGCGCCCAGTACTCGCCAGACTCCGTTACCTCTTTTTTGAAGATCGGTACCCGTTCCTTCAGCAGGTCGATGCCGTCACGGCAGGCACGGAACGCCTCCTCGCGGTGTCCGGCCAGCACCACGACGTAGACGGCGTCCTCGCCCGCCTCGACGACCCCGGTGTGGTGGTGGATCATCACCTCGATGACGCCATCGCGCGCCACGAGATCCTCGCGAATCGCCGCCATCTCCTCGTCGGCCACCTCGTCGTACTTCTCGTACTCCAGATGGGTCGTTCGGTGATCCTCCAGGTTGTTCGCGCGGACACGCCCGGTGAAGGTGGCGACCGCGCCACCGTCATCGGCATCCGGGTGGGTCGTCGCCTGTCTAATGAGCGAGCCCAGCGTCTCGTACGGTTCGATCGCATCGATGGCCGTCTCGAGGGGAGGCGGCAGCTCGTCCGACTCGAGGACAGTCCGATCCAGCCCCACGAGAGCATCGTCCCCCCTCCATTCGCCCACAGCCACCGTGGCTACCTCGATCGGCGAGGGTCCCGAAAGCACCGCCACGGCCACGCCCGCCTCGGCAAGCTCATCGAGCACGTCAGTGAGGAGCGCCGCGCCATCCGGGTCGGCGTACTGCGCGGTCCGCTTCGGCCGCTCGACGCGAGCGGACCAGCCGTCCGAGCGAGCGATGGTAACCGTGGCCACCGGACCATCGGCCTCGAGAATCCGCACGAGCCACGTCCTGGCCTCCTCCTCGGAGACGTCCTCGCCCGTCCCCACGCGGACGACCTTCATGTCGGGCGACTCGGTCGGCGGCTTCTTGAACCTACTGCGACGGCCGACCCAGACATTTATTGACACGCTCGACCAATCGATAGGCCATGCTCGTCGACGAGTTCGGTCGCGAACTCACCGGGATCCGGATCTCCCTCACCGACCGGTGTAATTTCGATTGCGTCTACTGCCACAACGAGGGGTTGGGGGATACCCGCGGACCGATGGACCCCCAGGACGATGAGATGGACGCCGACGAGGTGGTCCGCGTCATGGAGGTGGCGACCGAATTCGACGTCGACGCGGTGAAGCTCACCGGCGGGGAGCCGATGCTCCGACAGGATCTCGAGGAGATCATCGCGCGCGCACCTGAGGAGCTCGAGGTGTCGATGACGACGAACGGCACTTTCCTCCCGGGCCGGGCTGAGGGATTGGTCGACGCTGGCCTCGAACGGGTGAACGTCTCCCAGGACGCAATGGACCCCGAGGCATTCGCCGAGGTCACCAAGACCGGCGCGTACGACCGCGTCCTCGAGGGGGTCGATGCGGCCCTCGAGGCCGGGCTCGCGCCGGTCAAATTGAACATGGTGGTGTTCGACCGCACCGCCCATCACATCCCGGACATGGTCGATCGCGTCGGCGAGGTCGAGGGTCTGCGCCTCCAACTCATCGAGTACATGCCGGAGTTGACCGGCAATCCGGAGTGGGCGATCGACATCGGCCGGGTCCATGACTGGCTGGCCGACCGTGCCGACCGGATCGAGCACCGCGAGATGCACGACCGCAAACGCTACTGGGTCAATGGTGGGATGGTGGAGATCGTCGATCCCGTCGAGAACCCCACGTTCTGTGCGAACTGCCATCGCGTGCGGGTAACCCCTGAGGGCGAGCTCAAGGGCTGTCTCAACCGCACCGACGACTACGTCTCCATGGGTTCGCTGCGCAAACCGGCCATCCGCGAGGCGTTTCGCGAGGTCGTCGCCAACCGGGTGCCGTTTTACGGGGAGTACATGGTCCGCGACGACGATGGGTCGTGGGTCGTCAACGACAAATACATCGAGGAACCCCCCACGGCGGATTGAGTCGGGGGAAATCCGGCGGGGGAACCGGGGCGATCCGAGCGAGGAGCTGAGGCGTTGCCGACGGCTGACGGTAGGTAAAATCGGCGTTGTGCGTAGCCGGCCGCTTATGCCGGATGCTCACCAATCCCGCCCAGAACGATGCATCGACGGACGTTGCTGGCTGGCATTGGGGCATCGATCGCCGCCTCGACGGCGGGCTGTCTCGGGATGCTCGGTGAGGATGAGGACCGAACCTACGCCTTCCGGGTGATGAATCACGCGGATGAGGCCGTCACCGTCCAGGTCTCCATCGGGCAGAACCACGACACCTACCACACCCAAGAGGCGGTCGAACTCGAGGCTGATCTGGCCGGCGACCCGATCGAGTTCGACGGCATCCCCGGCGTCATCGGCGTCACGGTTGGTGAGGACGATGCCGGACCGCGGTGGCGCTTTCCCTGGCCGGCCGACGTGAGCGATGAGGAGTCGGCCGACCGGGCGGACATCCATCACGACCCCACGAGCGACCAGCCCGTCGAGGTCGTCGCCGGGTGAGCGCGCCGTCCGCGTTTGTCGACCGGTGACGGCCCCATGCGAGCGGCCCCCGGGTACCGAGGGGATCGACGCCGGTTCGGATTCGACCGGGCAGTCGCCGCCTCGATGAAATCCCGTGGTCGTCAGTTTCGCGCGATCACGTCGACGACCGGTTGGCTCGCCGATAGCCGGGTGAGGACGACCCGAGGGGCGTCACACCGCGCGAGGATCGCCTCGGCAACGCGCCTCGCCCGCGCTTCGAATTCCCCGTCGTCGACCTTGTTGATGAGCGGCACGAGGGTCGCCCCCTCGGGGACGCCCTTGTATCCGCCGTCCGGGCTCGCAATGACCGTCGCCATCGCCGCAGGCGTGATGGGGTCGCCCCGGTCGAGCCCGGTGACCTCTCGAACCGCGTCCACCCGGTGGACGACCTCCGCATCCAGGGGTTCACCGATCGCATGGGCACTCGCGACCGGTACGACCACCCCCGACCGGGAGGGGATGCGGGGCTCGTTCGGCCCGGGTGCTTTGAACTCGCGCATCCGCGCACCGTCGGCCTTGACGAGGATTGTGACGCCGGACGACGTCGCGATCAATCGATCCACGGTGGCTGGGTCGAACCCTCGGTAGCGGTCGGTTCCCTCCCGCTCGGGGACGAGTCCGAGGGGGGACACGGCGGGGAGCGTCCCATCGAGCGTTGTAACCGGGTCGTCGGTCACGACGACGCGCTCGACGTGGGGGTCGAAGATCGGGATTCGCACCGTCGCGGTGACGATTGCCCGGGAGACCGACGCCGCCAGGTGGTACATGGTCGACTTCTTCCCACCGGCGCCGACGACGGCTACCGCCGCCCCCTCGGCGTCGAGGGCGTCCACCAGGTCCATGTCGACACCTCGACGGCCACGACGTAAACGGCTTGTCGCTCCATCGTGGTGTTTAATCCCGGCGAGGGGCTCCGTGCGAGACGTGTCGAACGCGCCCGCCCGGGATCGACTGCTGCGTGTCAACCTGCACGAGGGAACGGTCGCCAGCGAGACGGTACCGGCCTCGTGGTTGACCGACTATCTCGGCGGGAAGGGCCTCGGGGCACGCTACCTCTATGACGAACTCGACCCCGGGGTCGACCCCCTCGGGGGCGACAACCGGTTGCTCCTGCTGGCCGGCCCCTGCTCGGGGGCGCTCCCCGGCGAGGTGCGCCTCGGCTTCATCACCAAATCGCCCTTGACCGGGCTGTTCCTGGATTCGTACATCGGCGGAACCTTCGCGACCGCGCTGGTCGACGCGTTGGGGTCGCACATCGGACTGCTCATCGAGGGAGAGGCCACCGACCCGACGGCCCTCCACGTCGACGCCGGCGGGGGGGACCTCGAGCCAGCCGAGCACCTCTGGGGGCTGTCCGCGGACGCCCTCGCCGAGGCGGTCGACGAGCCCGTCGCGGGACCGGGACCCGCCGGCGAGGCCGGAGTGCGATTCGCGACCGTCGCGGCCGACGGTGGTGACCATCAGGCGGGCCGTGGCGGGACGGGCGCCGTCATGGGCGCAAAGCGGCTCAAGGCGATCGTCGCCGGTGACGGCACAGGGGTCGGTCCCGACCTGCAGGACCTTCGACAGGAATATGCCGACCGCTTCGAGGAGCGCCATCGCGGCCGCTGGCACCGACGGGGCGGAACGGTAGAGACGGTCGATGCCGCCGATGCCGCGGGCGTCCTCCCGACGGACGGCTGGCGCTCGGGAGCGTTCGATGGAGCCGACGCCATCGGTGTCGATGCGCTCAGAGCACGCGCGGCGGCACGCGAACCGGGCGACGTCCCGGGCGATTTTACCATCGAGGATCCAGCCGTCGTGCCCAGAGGCGCGCTGGCGATCTCCCTCGGCGCGAACCTCGGGATCGACGATCTCGATGCGGTGCTCGGCCTCGGGCGCCTGTGTGACCAGTTCGGTCTGGACGTGATCGAGACCGGGAACGCCCTCGCGTGGGCGATGCGCGCCGCCGAGGATGGCGTCATCGAGGCTGCGATCGAACCCGGCGACGCCGAGGGGGCGCGCCAGCTGCTCGAGGCGATCGCTCATCGATCGACGCCCCTCGGGCGAACCCTGGGCGACGGCATCGAGGCCGCCGTCGACCGGTACGGTGGTGCCGACTTGATCCCGACGGTCAAGTCGATGACCGCGGCGACGTACGAACCCCGACCGGCGATCGCCATGGCGCTGGCGTACGCCACGAGTGATCGCGGGGCCTGCCATCGCCGATCGCGACCGGTCTTCGCCGAGGTACTCGACGGGGACGACTGGACCGCGGCCGACCGGGTCGAGGCGGTCATTCGCGAGCAAAACCGCCGGTCACTGCTGTGGTGTTACATCGTCGATGACGTGACCGCCCCGGCCTTCGAGGTGGACCTGGGACGGCCGTACCTCGAGGCGCTGGGCTTCGAGCACGACCGGCGTGACCTCGAAACGATCGGTGAACGGGTCTGGACGCTCACGCGATTGTTCAACGTTCGCGAGGGGATTTCGGCGGCCGACGACGCGCTACCGGCCGCCTTCACGATACCCCTCGAGACGGGGCCGACCGCCGGGGCGGCGATCGATGCGGAGCAGTTCCAAGCACTTCGCCATCGCTACTATGCGACGCGAGGCTGGGGGGGTGACGGCCGCCCGACACGGCGGTTGCTCGACCGAGTCGGCTTGGGCGACGTCGTGGACGACGCCACCCCGATCGCCCGGGGCCCCGCGTCCGCGCCTGACCGTGATCAGTCGTAGCCGCGCTCGCGTAACTCCTCGGTGACGGCGGGGACGACCTCGTGGAGGTCGGCCAACACCGCCCAGCTCGACTTCTGGATGATGCCCGCCTCCGGATCGGTGTTGATCGCGAGGATGTGATCGGCGCCCTTGCAGCCGACCATGTGCTGGACCGCACCGGAGATCCCGGCGGCGATGTAGATCGTGGGTGCGATGCGCTCGCCGGTGAGCCCGATCTGATCGTCGTGTGGGCGCCACCCCTCGTTCACGGCGGCACGCGAGGAGCCCACGGCCGCATCGAGGACGTCAGCGAGCTCCTCTAGCTTGTCGAAGCCCTCGGCACTCCCGACGCCACGCCCGCCGCCGATGACGATGTCGGCGTCCGCGAGGGCGATGCCTTCCTCCTCGGAGGCTTCGAACCGCTCAACTTGGACGGCCAGATCCCCGTCATCGAGGTCGGGTTCGACGGTCGACACGGCTGCCGCACCGTCCGCCGGCGTCTCGACCGGGAGTTCGTGCAACGCGGCGGTCAGCAGCTTGCGATCGCCGGACAGCCTGGCGCGCTCGACGAGGCTCCCGCCCCAGCGCTGACGGGTGAGCTCGTAGGTGTCGTCCACCGTGACGTCCAGACAGTTGACGGCGACCGGCCGACCGGAACGGGCGCCCACGTGCGCGAGCACCTCCTGGCCACGGTCGGTCCCGGCCGCGATGACCGCCGGGGCGTCCCGGTCGTCGGCCAGTTGGGCGACCGCCGTTGCCCACGCCTTCGGGGCGTATCCGTCCAGCGCGTCGTGCTCGACGACGTGGACCGTCTCCACCCCCTGCTCGCCGAGAGGGTCGCCGAGTGCGGCGGCGTCCGACCCGACGGCAACGGCCTCGAGGGGGGTCCCTTCCCCCTCGGCGACCGAGCGAGCGAGGGTCAGCGCCTGCAGCGACTCCTCGGGCATGGCACCGTCGTCGTGTTCGACCAGCGCGAGGACCATCTCAGATCACCTCCAGCTCCTCGAGGACATCGACGACGGCCGGTGCCGCATCGGTATCCTCGCCGAGAATCTCGGCCTCGGCGTCGTCCTCCTCGGGGACCTCCAGTCGGACGAGCTCGAGGCGGTCGTCGCCCGTGGGGTCGACCTCCTCGGTGGTCACGGGCGTCTTCTGTGCCTGCATGCGCCCGCGCATCGAGGCATATCGGGGGTGGTTGATGCCCTCCTTGACGCTGATGACCGCGGGGAGGTCGACCTCGTAGACCTCCCAGCCGCCCGAGACTTCGCGCTTGGCGGTCGCGACGCCGTCGTCGACCTCGAGGTCCTTCACGCCGGTTACGACCGGGAGGTCGAGGGCGTGGGCGACCCGGACGCCGACCTGATAGTTGGCGGCATCGGCGGACTCGTTGCCGAACAACAGGAGATCGAAGCCGATCGCACCATCGCCGTCGTCCGCCACGTAGCTGGCGATCTCTTCGGCCACGGCCGCGGGACCGGGGTCGGTTTCGTCGGCCTCCAGGAGGACGGGCTCGTCGGCCCCCCTGGCGACGGCCGTGGTGAGCTGTTCGGTGGCCGCTTCCGGGCCGAGGGTCAACACGGTTGCACTGCCGCCGTGTTCCTCGATCTGCTGGATGGCCTCCTCGACCGCACACTCCTCGTGTGGGCTGACGGTATACCCGAGACCGAGGTCCGCCACGGCCTGGTGGTCGTCGGTCAGTACGATCCGTTCGCCGGTGTTCGGTACGCGTTTGACGCAGGTGAGTATCTCCATGGCTTGAGTGGGAAACCGCGGCGGACGGGTTAGCTGAAGATGCGGTCGTTGTCCGGGTCGAACAGCGGCCGGCTGCCGACCACCTCGACGGTGACCGGGTACTGATGGCCCATATATTCGACCTGGAACGACGCCCCTTCCTCGGCCACCTCCGTGGGGAGATAGCCCATCAGCAGGTGCTTGCCCACGCTCGGGCCGGTTCCGGCGCTGGTCACGTACGATCGCCGACCCTCAGCGTCGACGAGGACCTCACCGTTCTGGTCCAGGATCGGTTCGTTGCCCAGCATGAACCGCCGCTCGCCCGAGTCGTCGAGGTGGTCGTCCACGGAGAGCGTACAGAGCGTCGCGGCCACCTCGCCGTCGAGGGCCTCCGCGTAGGCCGCCTTCCCGACGAAGTCCGCGTCCTTGACCCCGTGGAACGTGAGGCCGGCCTCGGCGGGGTTGTACTCGAGCTCCAGTTCGTGACCGTACAGCCGATAGCCCTTCTCCATGCGGGCGGTGGTCCCGTACACACCCATGCCGGCCGGACGGATGTCGTACGGTTCGCCGGCCTCCGCAATGACGTCCCAGAGCTTCTGGCCCTGCTCCATTGGCGCGTAGATCTCCCAGCCGAGTTCGCCGACGTAGGAGATCCGAAACGCCCAGGCGTCGACCTCGCCGAGGGTGACCTCCTTGGCGGAATACGGCGGGAACGCGTCGTGGGACATGTCCTCCTCGGCGACCGCGTCGACCACGTTGCGTGCCTCCGGACCCCACACGCCGAGCGTGCAAAGCGAGGAGGTCTGATCGTGGATGAAGACCGAGCCGTCGTCGGGCAGGTGGTCTCGGAACCACGCCTTGTCGCTGCCACCCATCCCGCCGCCGGTGATGACACGGTAGCTGTTCTTGCCGATCCTGACGATCGTCAAGTCGGATACGAAACCACCGTTGGGGCCGAGAATCGGCGTGTAGACCGACTTGCCCACCTCGACGTCCATCCGGCCGACGGCGAGGCCCTCGAGGTACTCGGTGGCGCCGGGACCGACCACGTCGAAGATGGTGAAGCCCATGTCGCCGATCATGGCGACGTTGTCCCGCATGTGGAGGTGCTCGGCGAGGATGATGGGCGACCACCAGCGGGAGTCCCACTCGTTGGGGCGCATCAAGTGCGCGATCTCGCTGTTGTACTCCTGGAGGAGATCGCGATTGGACTCGAACCACTGCGGTCGCTCCCAGCCGGCAGCCTCGAAGAAGAACGCGTCGAGGTCCTGTTGGCGGTCGTAGAACGCGCTCGTGCGCAGCTCCCTGGAGGACAGCCACTGCTCGGACGGGTGGACGATCCCGTAGATCTTCCGATAGCCCTCGTCGGCGCGGTTCCTGACGAACTCGCGGGAGGTGCCGTACTCATAGAAGCGGTTGACGTCCGAGGCGTGAATGTCGATGTCGGAGTAGCCCTGGGTCATCTGCTGGGCGAGCGCCTTGCCGAAGGCAGGACCCTCCTTGATCCAGATGGCCGCACAGGACCACAGCCCGTCGACGTCCTGGAGCCGTCCCACCAGCGGGCCGCCGTCGGGGGTGACCGACAACAGGCCGTCGATCTCGTGGCGGATCTCCACGTCCGGATCGTCGAGGATCTCCGGCATGATCTCGAGGGCGTGCTCCATCGATGGCTCGAAGGCGTCCTGGGTGAGCGGCGGCTGTGTCGGCGACAGCGGCGCCTCCTCGATGGAGGGGATGTCGTCGACGTCCCAGAGGATCGGTCGGTGCTCGTAGGAGCCGACCTCCATGTCGTTCCCGCTTGGCCGCTCGTACATCTGCGTGTCGACGTCGCGGACGATCGGGTGGTTGATCTCGCCCTCGTATTGCTCGAACAACTCGATGGGGCCGACGCTGATCATCTGGTGAACCGCCGGCGTCAGGGGAATCTCCACACCGGCCATCTCGGCCAGCTTCGGGCTCCACAGGCCCGCCGCGATGATGACCTCCTCGGCCTCGATCGTCCCGCGGTCGGTCTCGACGGCCCGTACTTCGCCGTCTTCCACGATGATGTCCGTGACCGCCGTGTTGGGTGCGAGGCTGAGTGCTCCCTTGTCCTGGGCCCGGGCACGCATCACCTCGCCCGCCCGAAGCGGGTCACAGACGCCGGCGTCCGGGGCGTAAAAGCCCCCCTTGATGATGTCCTCGTTGATGTACGGAACGAGCTCCTTGATCTCCTCGACGGTGAGCAACTCGGCGGGCTCCCCCCAGGCCTTCGCCGACTGCACTCGGCGTTTGAGCTCCTCCATGCGCTCGTCCGTGCGGGCGACCTCGATCCCCCCGGCCTGCGTGAACGTGTCCATGTCCCGGTACTGCGCCCGGCTCTCCTGGGTGAGGTGCGTCATCTCCTTCGAGTGTTCGACGGGCATGATGAAGTTCGACGCGTGCCCCGTCGAGCCACCCGGATCAGGAAGCGGCCCCTTGTCGACGAGCAGGATGTCCTCCCGGCCCTGCTCGGCGAGGTGGTACGCCACGCTGTTGCCGACGATCCCCGCGCCCAGGATGACGGTCCGGGCTGATGACGGAATGCCGTCGCTCACGGTCGCCACCCCCCGATCGCGTGAACGGTCACACGAACCCGTTGCTTCTCGAAGCGTCGGTGGGTAACCTTGCTAAGAAGACCCATATCGGAAACGTCTCAGGGTCCTGTAGTAATAATTGCGATTACCCCCGCCAGACGGGAACGACTGGGCGGACAGGCCGGTGGCGAATTTTCCAACGACGGCAGCGGCCAACCGCCCTCAATCGAGCTCCTCAGCCGGTGGAACGGCGGGGCGTCCCACGGACTGCTCGGACTGGATGAGCAGGATGCCCCCGAGCACGAGGAGCCCTCCCACGAGGATGCCCGGCGAGAGCGCCTCCCCGAGGACGACCACGCCGAGGACGACGGCCACCGGCGGTTCGACGGTCGTGAGGACGCTCGCCCGGCTGGCCTCGACCCGTTCGAGGCCGTACGCGAACAGCGCGATCGGAATGGCCGTTCCGAAGAGGGCAAGCCCGCCGGCAACCCCCCATTGTGCCGCCGTCTCGGGGACCGACAACCGCCCGGTGGTGAGGCCGTAGCCCGCGAACAGGACCGCCGCGGCGGTCATCGCAACGGTGGCCATCAAATCGGGTCGGAGGTCGGCCACGACCACCCGGCTTCCCGTCGTGTATATCGCGTAGGCCATGGCACCGATCGAGACCAGCACCAACCCGAACGGGTCGGCCCCGCTCGTATCGAGTCCGACGATGATCGCGACACCGACGATGGCCAAGACCATCGCGGCCAGCTTGCGCTTGGTGACCCGTTCGTCCAAGAACGCAACGGCGATGATGAAGACGTAGATCGGATACGTATACAGGGTAATGACCGCGAGGCCGGCCGTGACGTACAGGAGCCCCCAGAAGAACGCGGCGGTCAACACGGTATACGCCACGCCGAGGCCAAGCGAGACGGTCGTCTGGCGGCGATCGAGGTCGACCTCGCTTCGGGTCAACAGGATGACGGCCCACAGCACCGCCGCGGCCAGTGGAAAGCGCCACCCGAGCATGGTGGCATTGTTCATCCCCACCTCCTGTCCGAGCTTGCCGAAGACCGCGATCGTCCCGAACCCGGTGGCCGCCAGGACCACCATCACCGAACCGATCCGTTGTCGCACGGGAGCCGGTTCTCGGGCCGGGCCCATAAGGTCAGTCACATCGGCAGAACTGTCGGGGAAGGCCGGATGAATATATGATTCATAGTTATTTGAATTGTCGAGAAATAACCATAGGTATTTATTGAGCCGCCAAATACCATCGCTCATCCGAATGACCCGCGACCACTTTCGGCCCTCGAGCCATTCCAATGACCACTTTATCCTCGCAACCGTCGTCGGGAGCCACCCGCCACCCGACTGGTTCGACGCCCTTCGTTCGACCGATGGCGGGGTGGCAGCCGAGCACCTCGAGGAGGCAGCCGACGATTGTTGCCGGCTCGCCATCCACGAGTACGAACGCGCCGGCCTCGACGTGGTGACCGACGGCGAGCTTCGACGCAACGGGATGGTGGAGCACTTCACGCAGTTCATCGACGGCTACGAGGCCGGCGACGGCACCGATGACGACTGGAACGCCCACATGCCGACCGTCGTCGAGGAGCTCTCCACCCGCGACCCGTGGCTCGTCGATGATTTCCAGTTCGCCACGTCGGTGGCGAAGCGGCCGGTGAAAACGACCATTCCCGGGCCGTTCACCTTCGCCTCCTTTTGCACCCCCGACGCGTATCCCGACGTCGAGTCAACCGTCGAGGCGTTCACCGAGCTCGTCCGGGCGGAGGTGTCCCGACTCATCGACGCCGGCGCCCGATGGATCCAGCTCGACGAGCCCGCCCTCGGGATGTCACCGCACGTCGAGATCGCCAGCGAGAGCGTCTCGGCCATCGCGGCGGCGGTCCCCGACGACGTCCGCCTCGGCCTGCACGTCTGCTCCGGGAACTACGACACCCTCGCGCCGGCCATCTTTGACTTCGCCGTCGACGAGGTCGACCTCGAGTTCGCCAGCGATGATGCCGACGACATCGAACGCGTCATCGGCGGGGTCGACCTCGGCGTGGACGTGAGCGTCGGCGTCGTGGCCTCCGCCGACAAGGCCGTCGAGTCAGTCGCGACGATCGAACGGAACATCGAAACTGCCCTCGAGGTGGTGCCCTCCGAACGGCTGACGGTCACCCCCGACTGCGGGCTCAAACCACTGCCCCGGTCGGCGGCGCGCGACAAGGTCACCAATCTTGTCGAGGCGACGCGGGCCGTCGAGGCACGCCTCGACGCGGGTGAACTCACCGCTCGCCCGGCTCGGTGAGGCGATGATCCACGGAATTCGTCCGAACGGGAGGGTGTGCCCGTGAGTGAACCGCCGATCGTTCGCTTTCGCCCCGCCGATCGGCACCGATCGGTCCCCTCGGGGACGACCCTCCTCGACGCAGCCCAGGACGCTGGCGTCGGCATCGAACATCTCTGTGGCGGCAACGGTCTGTGTGGCACGTGTGAGGTGGCGGTGGAGGAGGGCGGAGGCGATCTGTGCGAACCCACCGAGGTCGAACGCCGCGTCCTCGATGACGACGCGATCGCCACCGGGCGACGACTCGCCTGTCGGTGTGAGCTCCACGGCGGCGAGGTCACCGTCGTCGTGCCACCGGCATCGCGGGTCTCCGGCTCGGTGATCCTGACCGAAGGGACCGAAACCGATCTCCCCCTGGCCCCGGCGGTCAAACACCATCGCCTCGAGGTCGACGAGCCGGCCCTCGAGGACAATCTGGCCGACCGGGAACGCCTCCTGCGAGCCCTCGACGACACCTACGGTCTCGAGGTATCGGCCGTCGATCCACGCGCGCTCAAGGAACTCCCCGCACGACTTCGTGATTGCCCGACAACGTCCGGTCTCGAGGTCACCGCGACGGTCTTCGCGGAGGATGAAGTCATCGCCGTGCACGGGGGCTACGAATCGCAGGCGTACGGACTGGCGATCGACGTCGGGACGACCACGCTCGCGACCTACTTAGTGAACCTAGTTACCGGTGAGGTGGAGGCGGTCGATGCCCGGTTGAATCCCCAGCGAGCCCACGGCGAGGACCTGATGTCGCGAATGCGCCATTGTCGCCAGGCCGAGGGTGGTCGCCACGAGCTCCGATCAGCTGTGCTGTCTGGCCTCAACGACTCGATCGAGACGGTGTGCACCGAAGCCGGCGTGGCGTCGACGACCATCTACGAGGCGGTCTGTGTCGGCAATACCGCCATGCACCACCTGTTTCTCGGGATCGATCCCGGTCCCGTCGCTGGCGCGCCCTACGTCCCCGCCGCCCACGCGTCGATCCAGACGAAGGCGCGAGACGCAGATCTCGACATCCATCCCGGCGGGTACGTCACCTGGCTGCCGGTCAGCGGTGGCTGGGTCGGTCCGGATGCGGTCGCGGTCCTCCTCGCCTCAGGACAGGCCGACGCGGAATCCATGACGGTCAGCATCGACATCGGCACGAACGGCGAGATCGCCGTGGGGAACCACGACCGACTCGTCACCGCCTCGGCACCGGCCGGGCCGGCACTGGAGGGTGCCGAGCTCAGTGACGGCATGCGGGCTCGACCCGGGGCGATCGAGGCCGTCTCGATCGACGCCGAGTCGCTCGAGCCAACGGTCGAGACGATCGACGACACGGCGCCGGCGGGCATCTGTGGTTCTGGCGTGATCGACGCCCTCGCAGAATGCCTCCTGGTCGGGATCGTCGATCGGCGAGGGACCATCCGGGAAGCGGTGTGTGACCACCCGCGCGTCCGCCGGACCGAGGCTGACGTCCTCGAGTACGTCCTCGCCTGGGCGGATGAGAGCGCGGTCGATGGCGACGTCACCCTCACCCAGCAGGACATTCGTGACGTCCAGATGGCCAAGGCGGCCATTCAGGCGGGAACGTTGGTCTTGCTCGAGGAGATCGAAGTCGAGACGATCGATCGCGTCGTCGTCGCCGGTGGGTTCGGTAACTACATCGACCCGGACGCCGCCCGGATCGTGGGATTGTACCCCGACGTGCCAGGCGACCGGGTAACGTCGCTCGGCAACGCGGCGGGTGCCGGCGCCCAGATGGCCCTGTTAAACGAAGACGCGAGAGCTGACGCACGCCGGATCGTCGAGACCGTCGAGTACGTCGAAATCGCGGGTACAGACCGGTTCGAGTCACACTTCCTCGAATCGATGTATCTCCCCCATCAGCGACTCGACACCCATCCACGGATCAAGAACCGCCTCGAGTCGGTCAGGACCCTCGACGAGGTCGAGGAGCCGATCGATGGGTGACCACGCCACGACCGGTGACGTTGGCATCGTCGCCTGTGCGGCGGTCGCCGAGCGGTTTCGTGAACTCGCACCCACGGCACCGCTCCGGGCGATCTCGCCGGCAATGCACGAATCACCGCTCGATCCGGGCGACCGGTCGGCAGCCGCCGAGGCGGTGCAAACCGCCGTCGATGCGCTCGCCGGTGAGGGTGTGGAACGGATCATCGTCGCCTATGCCAGATCGGATGGGGCGCTCGAGACCGTTCGAGCGCCAACCCCGCTGGTCGTCTGGGAGGTCGACGACTGCGTCGCCGCCTTGCGGTACCCGAGCGAGAGCGCGTACGGCGACGGGAAGGCACCAGCCACGTACTACCTGACTCCCGGCGGGATCGATCACGGCGTCGACGCGTACAAGCTGTTCGTGGCCGGGCTCGGGGAGTTGGAGGGGCTCGTCCAGTGGTTCGATTCCGCCACCGGGGGCGAGACGGCGATCACCTGGCCGTCGCTCGAGCGGTTATCCACGGTAGATTCAAGCGGATCGCGGTCCGCGCTCACCGAGAGTTTCCAGAATCTGCTCGCCTATTATGACCGGGTGGTCCTCCTGGACGACGGTTCACTCCGCGAACACCATCACCAGTATGCCGACCGGTTCGTCCGGTTCTTCGAGGAGCTGTGCCACGAGGACGTGTCCCTCGAGGTCGAACCGGCGAGCACGACGCTGTTTGAGCGAATGGTGGCCGTAGATCCGGCGGAGGGTCCCGACCCCGATGGCGGGATCGTCTGCGTGGAGCCGGAGACGCCGATTGGTCGGATTCGGTGAGGGTTTGTATCGGCACCGAGAAGTCCCACGTATCACCTCGGGAACGGCCAGGTCGTCCGTTCGGGACGACCCAGTCAACCCCAGGGGGCAACCACCATGTCCAACGTCAGGGCCAATCAGGATACTCCGACCGTCGAAGCGCACCCGTCGATCCGTCCTGCGGGGGGACGGCCATGACGACGATCATCGACGGCAATGAGGTCGGCGATGCCATCCGGAACGACCTCGAGCACTGCATCGCGACCCTCGAGGAAGAGGGGGTCACACCCGGACTCGCCACCGTGTTGATGAGCGACGATCCGGCCAGCTCGACGTACGTCTCGATGAAACAACGCGCCTGCGAGGAGATCGGCATCGAGGGAATCCACCGCGAGCTCGACCCCGAGGCGCCGGCCGACCGGCTCTTCGACGAGGTGGGTCGGCTCAACGAAGACCCCACCGTCCACGGCATCCTCGTCCAGATGCCCGTCCCCGACCACGTCGACGGACAGGCGATTTTGCGTCACGTCGATCCGCGCAAGGACGTCGACGGCTTCCATCCGGAGAACGTCGGCCGGCTGGTCGCCGGCGACGCCCGCTTCAAGCCGGCGACGCCACACGGCATTCAGCGGTTGCTGGCCGCGGCCGACGTCGAGACCGAGGGGGCCGACGCCGTCGTCGTCGGCCGGTCGAACATCGTCGGCAAGCCGATGGCGAACCTGCTGCTCCAGAAGGGACCCCAGGGGAACGCGACGACGACCGTCTGTCACTCCCGGACGACTGACCTCGGCGAGAAGACGCGCCAGGCCGACATCCTGATCGCCGCGGTCGGCATCCCACGATTCATCGAGGGCGACATGATCGCCGAGGGAGCGACCGTCATCGACGTCGGCGTCAACCGTGTCGACGCCGACAACGACCGAGGTTACGAACTCGTCGGCGACGTTGACTTCGACGCCGCCAGGGACCGGGCCGGGGCCATTACGCCCGTCCCCGGTGGCGTCGGGCCGATGACGATCACGATGTTGCTGTGGAACACGGTCAAGGCCGCGGCCGACCTCGAGGACGTCGACGTCACGCTCCCCTGACCGACCGGGATTTTATCGTCCGGCGTGCCGTCTCGCCAGTCGATGCCAGCCCCGCCGCCGGTCACGTTCGACGACATCGAGGCTGCCGTCGGCCGCGTCGACGACCGGACCGTCGTCAAGGAGACGCCGATCGAACGCAGCTTCTCGTTGGGTCGCCTCGCGGACGCGCGGGTGTTTCTCAAGATGGAGCACCTCCAGTGGACGGGCTCGTTCAAGCCCCGGGGGGCGTACAACATGCTCAAGCACACCCTCGAGACCGAGGGGGTCGACCACGCGATCGCCGCCAGTGCCGGCAACCACGCCCAGGGGGTGGCGCTGGCTGCGACCCGTCTCGGCATCGACTCGACGATCGTCATGCCGACGACGGCACCACAGACCAAGATCGACGCCACCCGTGGCTACGGCGCGACCGTCGAGTTGCATGGGCAGGACTTTCGACGAGCCATGGATCACGCCCACGCCCTCGCCGAGGAGAACCCCGACGCGACGTTCGTCCACGCCTACGATGACCCCCTGATCGTGGCCGGGCAAGGGACCCTCGGGGTCGAACTCTACGAGCAACGTCCGGACGTCGACACCGTCATCGTCCCCATCGGCGGCGGGGGGCTCATCGGCGGTATTGCGACCGCGTTAGACCACCTCGACCCGACGGTGCGTGTTATCGGCGTCCAGGCCGCGTCCGCGGCCACCGTCGCCGACAGCCTCGACAAAGGTATCCCCCAGTCGCGGGGTGGCGGCGTCACCCTAGCCGACGGCCGAGGCACCGGCGATCGAGCCGGTGCCTGCCACTGTCGACGCGACGTTTCCCGTCA
>CAZCYF010000001.1:122844-159560 GCA_964502835.1 uncultured Halobacteriales archaeon
TCCGCGGCCACCGTCGCCGACAGCCTCGACAAAGGTATCCCCGTCACGCTCGATGCCGTCGACACGATCGCCGACGGCATCGCCACCGGTGGTATCTCGGAGCTCACCCTCGACCTCATCGACCGCCACGTCGACCAGATCGTGGAGGTGACCGACGAGGCCATCTCGCGGGCAATCCTGTTGTTGCTCGAACGGGCAAAACAGCTCGTTGAGGGTGCCGGGGCGGCCGCCGTCGCCGGGATGGTACACGAAGACGTCGACGTCCACGATGAGACCGTGATGCCGGTGCTTGGTGGTGGCAACCTCGACATGCCGATGCTCCAGATGGTGCTCGACCACGCCCTCGCGGAGCGCCAGCAGCTGTTGCAACTGCGCGTGAAGATCAAGGACGTTCCCGGCAAGATGAGCGAGCTCGCTGGCATTCTCGCCGATCACGACGCCAACATCCGAACCGTCCGCCACGAACGCGCGATCGAGGACCTCACCGTCGGTGAGGCCTACCTCGTCTTCCAGGTGGAAACGAGCGGCTCACGCCACGCCGCGACCATCACCGATGCCATTGCTGAGCACGGCTACGAGGTCTCGATCGTCAACGTTCGCCCCGCCGGCTGGGTGCCGGAGGTCGACGACTGACCCGATATATTACTTGTGGGAATATTCGATACGGAAATATTTATGTAGATAATTGGTCAAGGTAGGGCCACGCTCCGACCATGACCCGTGACGACTACCTCGACCAGGCCGACGACCCCGACGAACGCCTCGTCGAGGTGGACGAGCCGATCCTCGCCGACATCCAGGAGGCCGTCATCGACCTGGACAAGGAGGCTGTCGTGTCGCTGACGGAGGCGGCCATCGACGATGGC
This sequence comes from uncultured Halobacteriales archaeon, assembly GCA_964502835.1. GTDB lineage: Archaea > Halobacteriota > Halobacteria > Halobacteriales > SKSH01 > CAZCYF01. Next base: position 123,711 of record CAZCYF010000001.1, read on the forward strand.
GTCGATCCCCTCGCCATCTTGCAAGACGGACTCACCGCCGGCATCAAGGTCGTCGGCGACCAGTTCGGCCGGGGCGAAGTCTTCTTACCCCAACTCGCGATGGCGGCCGAGGTGATGAAAGCTGGCGTTGAGCTGGTCGATCCCCTCCTGGCCGAGATGGAGATTGACTCGGCAGACACCGGCGGCACGGTCGTCATCGGAACCGTCGACGAGGACATCCACAACATCGGCAAGAACATCCTCGTCACGATGTTGAAGGCCAACGGCTTCGAGGTGATCGACCTCGGCGTCAAGGTCCCCAACGAGGACTTCGTCGAGGCCGTTCGCGAACACGACCCCGACATCCTCGGCATGTCGGCCCTGATGACGATGACCATGGACCACCAGGCCGAGGTCATCGAGTTGCTCGAGGAGGAGGGGCTTCGCGAGGAGGTGCGCATCATGGTCGGCGGGGCACCAACGTCGGAGGAGTGGTGTGCAGAGATCGGCGCCGACGGCTACGGTGACAACGCCGACGCGGCGGTTAAACGGGCGAAGGAACTGCTCGAGGAGCCACAACGGGTCACGCAGCAGGCCTAGCTTAGTCGCCGTCGCGTCGGTTTCGAACGCGATCGGTCACGACCCCGACGATCGAGCGCTTCGATTGCTCCTCGCTGCGCAGGCCCATCCCGAGTCCTACCAACGCGACCATGGCCAGCAACGCGACCGGGCCACCCGTCAGGACCGCGGCCGTCTGCAACGCCTCGCCGACGTCCAGTAACAACACCACGACGGCGACCACGCCCTGAAAGACGCCCCAGAATACGATGGCCCCCGTCGTGGGTGCGAGGTGGGTCCGTGAGGCGAGGATCGAAACTGCCAGCGTCGACGTGTCAGCGGAGGTGGTGATGAACACGATAATCAGCCCGAGGAAGAAGAAGATCAGGAGCTCACTGAGCGGCAGGGCGTCGAGGATGGGAAAGCCGGCCACGGCCTCGCTCATCCCCTCCGCCGCCATCGCCCCGAGCACGTCTACCTCGCCGTGGTGTTGCAGCTGCAACGAGGTGCCACCCATGAGGAGGAACCACACCATCGTCGCGACTGAGGTGGCCACGAACCCGGTGAAGACGACCGACCGAAGCGTCCGGCCTCGCGAGAGCGCGGCGAGGAACAGTCCGGCGAAGGGCGCCCACGAGAACCACCACACCCAGTTCCAGATCGTCCAGTCAGCGACCCAGCCGTCGCCGAAGTAGAAATTGAGCGGGATGAACTCGACCACATATTCCCCCACCGCCGTCCCGCCCGTTGACAGGATGAACTCACGGGGACCGAAGATTGCGATGAACCCCCCGAGGAGGACGAACAGGACGATGTTGAGGTTCGCGATGCGGCGGATGCCGCGATGGACGCCGCTTTGGGCGGACAGGATGAAGATCGCCGCCAGGCCAGCCACGAACACGACCGGGCCGAGGTCGCCGGTTTCGACCCCCCACTGGTAACTGATCCCCGTGAGGAACTGCTCGCCGACGAGCGCGACGGACGTCGCAATGCCGCCGATGGTCGCGAAGATCGCCATGATATCCACGAGTCGGCCCAGGATGCCGTCGAGGCGGTCGACCCCCACGAACGGCGTGAGTATGGCCGAGACGCGCAGGGGGGCACCCCACTGGTAGACGAAGTAGGCGATCGGTACGCCGATGGCGATGTAGGCGCTCCACGCGGAGAAGCCCCAGTGGAACAGGGCGTACGTGAGCGCACCCGTGACCGCCGCGTCCGACCGCGGGTCCGCGTCGAAAAACGGCGGTGGGGTGTCGTAATGAAACAACGCCTCCGCGGGCCCCCAGAAGACGATCCCGGCGGCGATGCCCGCCGTGAAGAACATCGTGAAGTAGACCGGATAGGTGTAAGTCGGCTCGGCGTCCTCCCCGCCGAGTTTGACGTCACCCCACGGGCCCAGAAGGATCCAGATCGCCGCGATGACCGTAATCAGCATCGGCGGCAGGAACAGCCAGCCGATGTCGGAGAGGACGAACCCCGACACCGCGTCGATCGCGTCGAGCGTCGCATCGGGGGCGATCACTTGCGCCAGAAAGAAGGTCAGGATGGCCGCCACGGGGACCGCAAAGATCATCCGATCCTGCCGGCTCAGGAACTCGAGGACGGTCTCGCGCCAGCCCAGCCGGCGCACCCGGAGCAGATACGCTTCGGTGTCGTCGCTCGCGTCTTCGGGGGCAACCCCCGACAGCGGCAACAACGCGATGTAGCCAAGCCCCGCGCCGACGAACACGAGCGCGAGGGCCAACCAGATCTCACCGGTGATCTCGGTGCCGACGAACTCAGGAAAGAAGAAGCCGGACACGACGACCATCCCGGCCAGGACACAAAGTGGCAACAACGCCCGCCGAATGACGGCCTCGGCCGGGGACTCGCCGTGGGTGGCCATACCACGCCAATGTCCCCCGCACGTGTTAAGTTGCGATGGTTACCGGCGGAACGGGCCGTCTCCTCGTCACTCCGTGGCCGTCGAGGGGTCCTCGGTATCGTCGACGTCGGGGCGGGGTTCCGCCACCCCCTCGAGCACCGACTGCCCGATCATCCGCCCGCCGATCACGACCGGGCTGATCACCTCGTCCGCGCCGACCTCCTCGAGCTTGTCGACGTGTTCGCGGTCGCTCGCGGCCGCCACCACGTAGACATCCGGATTGGTTTGCTCGACGGCGATAATGGTGAGGACGTCGGCCGCGTCGTCCTCCGTAGCGACGACCACCCCCCGCGCGGCATCGATCCGAGCGTCCCGTAGCGTGTCCTTCTCGGTGGGATCCTCCGTGAGGACGCTGAGGCCCCGCTCTCGGAGCAGTGAGGCATCGTCGCTGTCCGGAGTCACGACCACGACATCGACCTCGTCCTCGAGTTCCTCGAGGATCGGTTCCGTGAGCTCGCCGTAGCCGAGCACCAACACGTGGTCGTCCAGCAGGTGCAACTCCGAGGCCGTCATGTTGCCCACCGCCGCGGCCATGCGCGACTCGATCGCCGGGATGAGCATCGACCCGATGGCGGCCGTGAACGCCCCGGTCCCGATGATGATGAACGAGAGGGTGAACAGCTTGGTCTGCTGGGTGAGGGGAGTCGCGTCGCCATAGCCTACGGTGGCGATAGTCACGATGACGTAATAAATCGCGTCCGTCCACGACTCGATGCCCACGTACTGCTCTTGCATCACGTACGACCCGATCGTGCCGTACGCGAGGACCGCCACGATCGACGCGAGAGCGGCGAGTTGAATCGGGGAGAGATCGAGCGACTGGTCGAACTGCGAGCGATTGTAGACCAACAGCGGGGTCGTCACCAGGACCAACGCGAGCAAAGGCACGTCGTTCACCTGGAACGTGACCAACGGGAGCACGCCGGTGACCGGTAACGCGACGACGGCGACGTACCACGCGACGTGCTTGCGACGGTTGAGGCCCACCACGGTCGCCCCCAACACGAACGCGAAGATGACGCCCCAGACGCGGACGAGCGCCTCGGGGACGTCGATCAGGGCCGCGACCGGTCCGTCGAGGGCGACCGAGGCTTGGCTCAGGTTGGATAGCCCGGTGATGAAGGCCACGATGGCGACGACGCCAACCAGGCCGACGGTAGGTTTCGCCCCCGAAAACTGTCGCCAGTAGACGAACCGGATCCGCTCCGTGTGGTGAAAGAGCTTCTCGAGGGCGGAATCGCCCGGGATGTCCGGCGCATCCGGTGGCACGACGGACGGCTAGAGTCCCAACGCGCGTATAAAGGTTGCAGGCGGGGCGACGACCGTGCAGTGTCGAAAACGACTTGTCCCAGGGCTGTGAACCGTTCCCAACGTTCGGGAGGACGTTCGGGGCCAACCAACCATGAAGACCTGCTCAAATTGTGGTGGTGACGTAGAGGCCGGACGACAGATCTGTCCGCACTGTGCGTTCGACCCGAAGGGTCGGGGGCTGTTGATAACGGGGTACGTGCTCGCTGGCGGGCCGATCCTCTGGATCCTTGCCATCGCCTCCATGCCGTTCGAACCCGTGTTCGCCGCACCGTTGATGATCCTCGGCATGGCCCTCGTGTTGCTCTGTGGGCCGATGTACATCGTGTCGATGATCGCCAAACCGTATCGTTTCGGTCGGCTGTTCACGCTCTTTCAAAGCTGACCCGTCCGGACCAGTCACCTGGGCCATGATGACAGATAGACGATGGAACGCGAGAACGGTCGAGTAACGATAAATACCCGATATGTGGTACCACCACCGAATCGTCAGTACCGCCGGTATCGGCGGACCGGATGCCACCATGGTTCTCCGGCAAATCGACTGCCGTCATGGTGTTTCAGCCACCGATGATTACTAACGGTTCGCCGCTCGTTCACCCAAAGGATTCGCGTTCGAAGGGACCGAAACAAAAAAGTCGGTTCGGAGTGCCTATTGTGAACAAAAGGCACCAAGATAGGTCATAACACCAAACCGACACGTATCGCCTGACGACCGATAACCGATAACGCAAACTCGTCAACATGAGACTGGGACGGTCGAACCAAACCGGTACGGGGGTACAGCATGAGTGAACAAGACGACGACGAAGGCCCGTTTGGCGAGGGGCTCCAAGTGGAGGTTTTCCACGCGGAGACCGACCGGGAACCGGGTGACACCAACTGGAAGGGGTATGGGTTCGACATCCATCCCCAGGTCTTCCTCATTTCTGCGGCGATCATTCTCGGTGTCATCCTGCTCGGCATCCTGTTCCCGGACGACATCTTCCAGATCATGCAGGGAACGAGCGCCGAGGCAATTCCCGACTTCTGGCCGTGGGACCTCGGGCTCCAACACCTCATCTCTGACACCTTCGGCTGGCTGTTCATCCTCGGGGCGAACTTCTTCATTCTCGTGGTCGTATATTTCGCGGTAAGCAAGTACGGAAAGATCAGGATCGGTGGCGTGGACGCCGACAAGGAGTTCAGTGACATCTCCTGGATCGCCATGTTGTTCAGCGCCGGCATGGGGATCGGCCTCATGTTCTTCGGCGTCGCCGAGCCGATGTGGCACATGTTCCACGACGGCGTCGCAGCGCCAATCTTCGGCGCCGATCCAGGATCTCAAGAGGCGGCCATGACCGCCATGGGACTCTCGTACTTCCACTGGGGCTTCCATCCATGGGCCATCTATGGCCTGGTTGGATTGTCCCTGGCGTTCTTCTCGTTCAATCGCGGCCTACCGCTGACCTTCCGATCGATCTTCTGGCCGGTACTCGGCGAGCGGATCTACGGCTGGTGGGGACACCTCATCGACATCCTCACCGTCTTCGCCACCCTGTTCGGCCTGGTCACCTCTCTGGGCCTCGGGGCATTACAAATTAACGCCGGGCTCGATTACATGTTCGACATCGGGTCCGAGACCATCTACCAGGTCGGCATCGTGCTCGGCGTAACGGCCATTGCGGTCGTCTCGGTGGCCCTCGGGCTCAAAGGCGGTGTCAGGCGGCTGAGCAACCTCAATCTGGTGCTCATGTTCGCGATGCTATTCACCGTCTTGATCCTCGGCCCGACCCTGTTCATCCTGGGGCTGATGCCGCAAAGTATCGGGGTCTACTTCCAGAACTTCTTCGAGTTCTCCTTCCACAGCGAGGCCATTGGTGGACTAGAGGTCTATGCCGACTGGACGAACTTCTGGACCATCTTCTACTGGGCGTGGTGGATCGCCTGGTCACCGTTCGTGGGGATGTTTATCGCGCGGATTTCCCGCGGACGGACGGTCCGGGAGTTCATGATGGGTGTACTCGTCCTGCCCGTGCTGTTCACCTTCATGTGGTTCGCGACGATGGGCGGCACCGCGATCGACTTCGAACTGGGCGCATCCGGCACCGACCCGGCTAACGTCGGCGCCGTGACGATCAACCAGGGGACGGACTTCGCCATGTTCGAAATGTTCGACATGATGCCGCTCACCGTGCCCCTGTCGATCCTGGCCGTGTTCCTCGTGACGACGTTCTTCGTGACGTCGTCCGACTCGGGGTCGCTGGTCATCGACCACCTGACCTCGGGCGGCAAGCACGACGCACCAGTCACGATGCGGATCTTCTGGGCCGTGACGGAGGGCCTCGTCGCCGCCGTGTTGCTGTACGCCGGTGGCGAAAACGCGCTGAACGGCCTTCAGGCGGCCGCCATCTCCGCGGGGCTCCCGTTCGTGTTGATCCTCGTCTTCATGGCGTTCGCCATCTACATCGGCCTTCGCAACGAGTACGAGCTCCTGCAGTCCGAGGAGTTCCTCGAGGCGCTCGATGAGATGGGCGAAACGGAGGAGGGCGTCGTGGTCCGACGCGAAGGTGGCGCCGTGGTGACCCAGGTCGACTCTGACGACTCGGGCGACTGACGAATCCGCGGTCGGCGGTCGACCGCGCCATTTTCCATTCCGATGTTCTCGTTCGGTGGACGAACAGTCGGCTGACCGTGAATGGTGGAGACGTTCTCACGCTGAGGATTCCAGCGACGCGACCGAACCGACCGAAAACAGGCGCTACTGCCGGATCGTCAGGACCGGAGTGTCAGACGTTCGCACAACCTTCTCCGCGGTGGAGCCGATGAGGTACTTGTCGACGGCGCTACGACCGGTCGCGCCCATTACGATGCAGTCGATCTCGTTGTCTTCGGCGTATTCGACGATCTCGTCGGCAACACCGCCGGTCTTGACGACGCCGACCCCGTCGAGTCCATGGCCGGAAGCCGTGTTCACGACGTTCTCGACCACGTCCTCGCCGTACTCCCGGTACTCCGCCATCTCCTCGTCGCCGAGGCCGACGGAGAGGATGTAATGCGCCTGTGTTTCGACGACGTACAGCGCGTGTACGGTCGCGTCGAACTGCTTGGCGAGCTCGATGCCGTGCTCGGCTGCCTCCTTGGACGCCTCGCTGCCGTCGGTCGGGATGAGGATGTTGTCGTACATGGATTGCCCTCCTGGGGATGACTTCACCTGACCAAACAATAAAATTTATGATGATAAAGTCTGGGAAGTACCGCCTCCGCAGTGGGACCTGACGGATCACCCGGTGCTGCCTCGACGAGGGGGAGACAAATGCGCCTGGCGCGGCACCCAATGGGCTAGCTGGTTCCCGCCTCGGCCCGTCGAAGGGCCCACGCGATCGCTGCATAGCCGGGGAGGCACACGAGCATGGCCACCGCCAAGAGCCCCCAGTCGGCCACCCCCAGCGACACGGTTCCAAACAGCGTCGACAAGGGTGTGTAGAGGATGGCGAGGTGTAACGCGGCCGAGGCAAGGATCGCTGCCACGAGCCACCAGTTCGCAAACGTTGGCGTGTCACGCACCCACCGAATGACGTACAGCTTCTCGAACTCGACGAACACGAACCCGGTGAACACCATCGTCATGGCATAGTCGGTCGTCGAGGGCGCACCGCCGAGGGTGATGATCATGACGCCGAGCATGACGGCGGTGGTCACGAGTCCGAGCCCGCCGATGAGACCGAGCATGCCGCGCCCGACGATACCTCGATTGGGATCGCGAGGCGGGCGATCCATCACGTCGTCGGAGGCGGGATCGGCGCCGATGGCCAGCGCCGGGAGGCCGTCGGTGAGGAGGTTGATCCACAGCAACTGGACGGCCGGGAGGATGAGGTAGCCAAACAGCGAGGCCAGGAGGACGAGGAGCACCTCGGCGATGTTCGCACTGAGCAGGTACGCCACGAACTTCCAGATGTTGTCGTAGATGGCCCGGCCCCGTTCGACCGCCCGTTCGATCGTCGCATAGTTGTCGTCCAGCAAGACGATGTCGGCTGCCTCCCTGGCGACGTCCGTCCCCCGGATGCCCATCGCGACGCCGATGTCGGCGTTTTTCAACGCGGGGGCATCGTTCACGCCGTCGCCCGTCATCGCCACCCGGTGACCGTTGGCCTGCAGAGCCTCGAGGATCCGCTGTTTGTGAACGGGCGACGTTCGGGCGAAGACGGCCGTCTCCTCGACCCGCTCCCGAAGGGTCGCATCGTCCATCGTCTCGATGTCACCACCTTCGAGCAGGTCGTCACCGAGGCCGATTGCATCGGCGATGGCAACCGCCGTCCGAGCGTTATCGCCGGTGATCATCTTCACCTCGATACCGGCGCGTTCGGTGGCCGCGATGGCATCGGCAACCTCCGCCCGGGCAGGGTCCATCATGCCGACCAGCCCGACGAACGTGAGCCCGTCCTCAAGGTCGTCGGTCGAGGTCGCATCGGGTGCACGGGCAACGGCGAGGACGCGAAAGGCCTCGTCGGCAAGTGCATCGACCGCCGCGGCGATGTCCGCCCGGTCCTGGTCATCCAGCGACTGACGGCCAGTGGTCGTCAGCCCGTGCGAGCACCGGTCGAGGATGACGCTTGGAGCGCCCTTGACGTGGCCGCCGTCGTCGTGGAGCGTTCCCATCCACTTCGTCTCCGATGAAAACGGGACCTCATCGATCCGGGGGAATCGATCGCGCTCGGCGGTAACGTCGAGACCACGGTCGGTCGCAAACCGGACCAACGCCTGCTCGGTCGGATCGCCGTCGTCAGCGGTGGCATCGCTGCACAGGATTGCGGACTCGACCAGCGACCGCATGCGAGGGTCATCCAGGCTGGCTGCACCGGCCTCGATCCGGTCGTCGAGCACCCAGCACGTCCGAACAGTCATCTCGCCGCGCGTCAACGTGCCCGTCTTATCGGTACAGACGACATCCACACCGCCAAGGCCCTCGACTGCCGGTAACCGCCGGACCAGCGCGTTCTCTTCGGACATGCGCCTGACGCCGAGGGACAGCGTCAGCGTCACGATGGCCGGCAGTCCCTCGGGAACGGCCGCAACGGCGAGTGAAATCGCTGTCAAGGCCGCCTGGACAAGGTCCGTCCCGCCGAGGACCAACACCGGCGCCACGACGGCCGACAGCGCGATCACCCCGAGACCGAGGCGACCTCCGAGCGTGTCGAGTTCGGCTTGCAACGGTGTGTCCGCCTCGTCGGTCCCCTCGAGAGAAGCGGCGATCACACCGAGCTCCGTCGCCATGCCGGTCGCGACCACGACCGCGGACCCACGCCCCCGGGTGACGCTCGTCGCCTTGTACACCATCGATGACCGCTCGGCTAGCGGGCGGTCGTCCCCGACCGGATCAGCCGACTTCGACACCGGAAGGCTCTCGCCGGTCAGGGGTCCCTCGTCGACGGACAGGTCGGCCGTCTCAAGGACCCGGGCATCGGCTGGCACCACGTCGCCGGCCGACAGCTGAATAACGTCGCCTGGGACCACCTCGGTGGCGGGTACCGTCGTGGGGGTTCCGTCGCGAAGCACCGTGGCCGAGGGGGTCGCCAGTTCGCGCAGCGCCTCCAGGCTTCGCTCCGCGCGATAGTCCTGGACGAAGCCAAAGATGCCGTTCGCCACCACGATCGCCGCAATGAGCACGGCGTCGATTCCATGGCCCACCGCCAGCGAGAGGCCGGCGGCGAGGACGAGCACCCAGATGAGGACGCTATCGAACTGGCCGACGAGAACGGTCGGCCACGTCCTCGACGTGTGCCGGGTGATGTCGTTGCGACCGTGTTCTGCCAGCCGCTCTCGAGCCGAATCGGCGGTCAGCCCGGAGCGATCGGACTCGAGTGCCTCGAGGACCGCCTCGGTCGACGCGGCATGGGGCCGATCAACCACGTCAACACGCTCCTGACGGAGCACCAAAATCATACCCGTTCATCCACCCGTTTGCGACGACGATCGCCGCGGTCGAGCCAGTCGGGCCGACCTCAGGCCGGTCGCGGGATGAACCGGCCAGCAACCCTGGCCACGAGCACCACGAGTCCGAGAAAGAGCACCGTCGAGACGGCGATTGGTGAGACGCCGAGGCCATTGACCTCGAGGGCCATGGCACCCACGCCGATCAGAGCCAGCGCCACGGCCACGAGCGCGAGGGCGCCACCGAGCGCCTGCACCACAGCATCTCCAGACATGGTCGTGGTCGGACGTCCCTGAACCATACCCGGCGATTGGGAGGAGTCACCCAAGTAGGCCACAGGCGATTCCCAGTCGGTGAAAACGGCCGGGGTTGTGGCGAGGGATTATCACCAGGGCTGTCGATGGACCGGCCGTGTACCAATCGATCCTCTATCCGACTGACGGGAGCGATCAAGCCCATGCGGCCCTCGAGCATGCCATCGATCTCGCAACTACCTACGACGCGACCCTCCACGTTATCTCCGTCGTCGACATCCGCGTCGGCACGGATTCCTCCCTGGTCGACGTGACGACCTCGCTGGAGGAGTCCGCGGACCGGTGGGTGACGAACGACGTCGAATCCGCACGGGAGGCCGGTCTCGAGGACGTTGAACGGGCAGTGGTGCAGGGGACACCACACGAGGGGATCCTCATGTACGCCGATGAACGGGATGTCGACCTGATCGTCATGGGGACCCACGGGCGCTCCGGTCTCGACCGGTACCTGCTTGGCAGCGTGACGGAGAAGGTCGTCCGCCTCGCTGACGTCCCGGTGTTGACGGTTCGGGTGCCGGAATCGGACTGACTGGAATGTTACCCTGACACCGGCGACTCCTCCGGAGGCGACCAGACCGCCCGCATCGAGTTCCCGACGACGAGGAGGCTGCTGGACGCCATGGCGAGGGCGGCCAACAGCGGATTGATGATTCCCGAAATGGCCAGTGGAGTCGCCACGGCATTGTAACAAAACGAGGAGCCGAGGGTTCTGCTCGATCCGCCGGTTGGTCCCTGCCGTGAGCGCGAACAGCTCCGGCACGCGATCGAGGCGATCGCTAACGATCACCGCGGTCGGCCGTCCCGACGACCGGCTCCCCTGGTGGTCGGTGGGACTCGGTCTCGCCTACGCAGCTGGACTGGCGGCACTCAGTGGCCTGTTGGTCCCCTCGGGTGCCACCGCCGTCGAGCTCGTCGAGACGGTGCCGGGTTGGGGGCCGGTCGTGGTGGTCGCCGGCGCTGGCCTCCAGCTCACCGCCGTCCCGTTCCAACTCATCGGCTACCTGGGCCTGGGCTATCTCCTGGCTCGTGGCCTCCGGCAGACGACCACTGCGCTCGCCGGAGGCGTGTTGGGACTGACCGCCTGTGTCGGCTGTCTGGTTTCCACGGTGGTGGCAGGGCTGTCCGCACTGGGCTTTGGCGGCGTGGTGGCCGTCCCCGTCACCTACACCACCGCCACGGTCGGGTTCATCGCCGCGACCTTCGTCCTCGTGGTCAAACGCCTCGAGCCGACGGCACGCTGAGGGCCGGGACCGAAACGGTCGACCGTGCGCAGGTCCTACGGCGACCATGAGCACGGACTGGGCGGCGGCCATCGAGCGCCAACGGGCCAAGAAGGACCAGTTCTTCGCCGAGCACGAGCGCTCACCCCTCCCACCGGAGGAGCGCTCGTCGTTCGAGGGGCTCTCGTACTACCCGCCGGACGAACGGTTTCGGTTCGAACTCGACCTTCGAGAGTACGAGGACACGGAATCCGTCACGGTCGGGACGAGCACCGGCGGCGAACAGGAGTATCTTCGCTGGGGCGAATTTCGCTTCGAGGTCGACGGCCAGCCCACGAGCCTCCAGGCCTACAAGGCCGATCCGGCCGACGACCGGCTCTGGGTACCGTTTCGGGATGCCACCAGCGGCGAGGCGACCTACGGCGCCGGCCGGTACCTTGATCTCAAGGCCGACGAACACCGGCGCGAGGACGACACCTGGATCGTCGATTTCAACCAGGCCTACAACCCGACGTGTGCCTATGCAGACCACTACGAGTGTCCATTACCACCAACGGAAAACTGGCTCGAAGTGGCAATCGAGGCCGGCGAGAAGGCCTATTACTAAGCGAGGGTTGCGACGGGGACGTGGGGTCCAGACGTCACTGGTACATGCCGACGGCCGACTGGGGTCGCCCCTCCTGTTCGGACTCCATCTGCCGGTAATGTTCCGCGATCTGTTCCATCTGACGTTGGATCTGGTCGGCCTGCTCCTCAAGCTCGGTCGTGTCGATGTCGAAGTCGACCAGCGGCTCGAGCGCGTCTTCGATCATCGCGCGGGCAGCCTTCGGGTCGGGGAGGAATGGATGCGACCGGACGATCAACAACGCGGCGGGGACCCCCGCGTGGTAACATTCCTTGACTAACGCGCCCGTGACGCCACCGACGAGCCCGGGATCCTCGGCGACCTGAATGCCCGCACGCGTCAGATCCGCCTTCACCGCATCGGTCGTCGCGACCCCCGTGACGGTGCCGATTTGCTTTTCCGACTCGGCCGGCGCACCGGCGAGGAAGATCGCCCGCTCGAACTCGGTGGCCAAGTCGCCGAGGACGCATCGGCTGAGTGCCTCAAATGACTGCGGCGGCAGCGCGAGATCGCTTTTGAGGGTCATCACGGGTGGGTCGGCGGTCGCATACACTCTGACCAGATCCTGCACGAGTCCGTCGGTGAAGGTCACCACCGGTGGGAAGTCGTCGGAGTGGATGTTCCCGAAGTGTTCGAGGCCGAGTTGCTCGGTGATCTGATCGACCGCGATGGCCGCGACGAGGCCGTGTCCGGGCAGCCCCTCGATGAGCGTCGGCGACGCGGCGTCGATGTCCCGAAGCTGGTCGAACGTGGCTCCATGGGTCTGCGATGACATGTATGCTCACGCGACCATCCGACCGCGACCGCCTTAGAAGGGTGGGTACGTGCCCCGCCCGGGTCGAAGGGGCCTAATTATTGGTCTCGCGAAGATACATCGAGAAGCTGAACAGGACGAGCGCGGTCCCCGCGAAGACGAGTTCGCCGATCACCAACAACCCGGCCGCAGCGATCCCGCAGACGATCATCCCGGCCGTCCCGGCCCACACCATCCGCTTCGACATGCTAGCTCGGATGGTGCCTCGTTCTCAAGCCGGAAATACGTTGAGTACTGCGTCGCGGGATCAGTCGTCAGCCGGGGCCTCGTCGACCGGGGTCACGTCCGCAGCGGCCGCCTTGTATTCGGGAATCTTCGCCAGCGGATCCATCACGTTGTGCGTGAGGTTGTTGCCACGGGCATCGGCGAAGTGGGGCGTCGTCCAGATGGAGCCCTCCTTGATGTCCTCGGTCACGTTCGCCTCGACGACGATCGCACCGCGTCGGGAGACGACCTTGACGTAGTCGCCATCCTCGATGCCGCGGGCCTCGGCATCGACCGGATGGATGTCGACGAAGTTCTCCGGCGTGCGGCGCAACAGGGTCGGCGACCGGGTGCTCATCGTACCCGTGTTGTAGTGCTCCTCGAGGCGGCCCGTCGTGAGCACGAGCGGATACTCCTCGTCGGGAACCTCCTTGGGCTCTTGGTGCAAGACCCCGCGGATGACGCCCAGCCCGTCGTCCGTGTGGAATTCGTCCTCGTAGAGGTACTGATCGCCCTCGTCGCCGGGCTCGTAACACGGCCACTGGATGCCCTCCTCGCCGAGGGCATCGTACGTGATGCCGTGGTAATCGGGCGAGACTTGGCGTAGCTCCTCGAAGACCTCCTCGGGCCCCTCGAAGTCGAAGCCCTCGCCGAACAGGCGGGTTCCCAGATCACAGAGAATCTCGAGGTCGTGGCGGGTGTTGCCGGGGACGGTTGTCGCCGGACGCATCAGCTGGACCCGGCGATCGGTGTTGGTGACCGTCCCCCCGCGTTCGGCCCACGACGTCGCCGGGAGGATGACGTCAGCGAACTCGGCGGTCTCGGTCATGAAGATGTCCTGGACCACCAGGAACTCGAGGTCGTCCATGCGCTGTTCGACCTCGAGGGAGTCAGGCTCGCTCATGACCGGGTTCTCGCCCATGACGTACAGGCCGTGAATCTGGTCGCCGATCGCGTTTGAGATTTCGACGTTCGTCAGTCCCGGCTCCGAGGGCACTTCGAAGTCCCAGACCTCCTCGGCCTTCGCTCGGTCATCGGGGTCGTCGACGTTGAGATAGCCCGGGAGGACGTTCGGCATGGCGCCGACGTCACAGGTGCCCTGGACGTTGTTCTGGCCGCGGAGCGGATTGACGCCGGTGCCGGGGCGGCCGAGGTTGCCCGTGATGAGCGCCAGGTTGACCTCGTTTTGGACGTTGTCGACACCGCAGGTGTGCTGGCTCATCCCCATGCCGGTGAAGATGGCGGCGTTCTCGGCCTCGGCAAAGATGCGAGCGGCCTCTTGTACCTCCTCGAGGTCGACGCCGCAGATGTCGGCGGCTTCGTGCATGTCGAAGTCGGCGAGCGTCGCCTCGAGATGGTCGAACCCCTTGGTCCGCTCCTCGATGAAGTCCTCGTCGTACAGGTCCTCCTCGAGAATCGTCTTGATGGCGATGTTCAACAGCGGGATGTCCGTGCCGGGTTTGTGCTGCAGGTGGATGTCGGCATCGCGCGTCGTCTTGTTCGCGTGGGGATCCACCTGGATGACCTGCGCGTCCTCGAGTGCCGCCTGTCGGAAGTAGACGCTGTGGGCGATCGGGTGCTGTTCGGCCGGGTTCGCCCCCTGAATCCAGTAGACGTCGCCCGCCTCCATCAGGTCCTGCATGCTGTTGGTCATCGCCCCCGCACCGAGGCTCTGGCGCAGCGTGTACACCGTCGAGGCGTGGCACATCCGGGTGCAGTTGTCGACGTTGTTCGTCCCGTACCGCCGTGCGAGCTTTTGCAACAGGTAGTTTTCCTCGTTGACGGTCTTCGACGAGCCGAAAAAGCCCACCGCGTTCGGACCGTAGGTGTCGTGGAGCCGCTCGAGCTCGTCAACGATGCGTTCCATCGCCTCGTCCCACGTCGCCTCACGAAACTCGTCGCCATCACGAATGAGCGGCTCCTTGAGCCGTTCGTCGTGGTTGACGACCTCCGTTGAGGCGCCCCCCTTGATGCACAGTGGCCCCTCGTTGACCGGGGCCTCGAACCACGGCTTGATCGATACCTCTCCCGGCTCGTCCCCCTGTTCGAGCTGCAAGCCGCAGCCGACGCCACAGTACGGGCAGATCGTCTTGACGGGTTCGTCTTGCTCTGATGACATTGTGGAGTCAGATCCGTGACTACGATGAGTTCGTGCCGGGTCCGCATGTATCTTTCTCACATGCCCCTGCGTCGGGCGGGTTGACGGCGTTACCTACTAAGCCGACGCCTCCCCATGGCCGACCGTGGCCTCCCTGACGCCCGATCGTGTCGACGAGTTGGCGCGGGACTACGCCCAGACCGAGCCATTCCACCTCGTCGAACACGAGCGCCTCGAGACGCTGCCCGAGGCTGCCCGGTCCGGCGAGCTGCTCTGGAAGGACGTCGAGTGGATCGTCCGGTGGTACTTTCGTCGCCATCTCGACGGCGATCTGGCGGACCGTCGGACAGAGGTGGAGGAGGCGTTTCGGACGAATCCCTGGGATAACGTTCGGGGCGCCGTGTCGACCGTCCTCGAGATCGACCGGGTAGCCGACCGCGTCGATCACCTGACCGATTTGAACGGTATCGACGTCCCAGTCGCCACCGCGATTTTGTACTTCGTCGACCCCGAGCGCGACATCGTCCTCGGGCCCAGGGAGTGGCGTGGCTTGCGCGCCTCCCACGAGCTCGATCACGCGTATCCGCGCCGTCCCGAGGTGGCCGATTACGCGACATACCATCGCACCTGTCACGCGATGGCCGACCGGTTTGATGCGGACCTGATCACGATCCAACGGGCGCTCTGGCGCCTCGGGACCGACGCGTCAGACTGATGGGCACGAGCTCGTCGGACTCGACCGTCCAGCCAGCGTTGTCGGCGTAGAGCTGCCATCGACGCCCCCGACTCATGGGAGAAGGCAGGCATCCGGGTCGGTTGGCCGATCCACCCACCAGCGCGACCTGCAACCGAATGGAGCGCTCAGAACAGGCCGTGGATCGTCCCGTCGTCGTCGATGTCCATGTCGGCAGCCGCTGGTCGTCCCGGAAGGCCGGGCAGGGTGAGGACGTCCCCGGTGAGGGCCACGACGAAGCCGGCACCGGCGGACGGATAGACCTCCTTGACCTCGAGCTCCCAGCCCTCGGGGGCGCCCTTGACCGAGGCGTCGTCGCTGAACGAGTGGAACGTCTTCGACATCACCACGGGGGTGTCGTCCATACCGATCGATTCGAGCTTTTCGATGTCATCCTCGGCGCTACCGACGTACTTGACCTCGCCAGCACCGTAAATCTCGGTCGCGACCGTCTCGATCTTGGTCTTGATGGACGCGTCCGTGTCATACAAGTACTCGAACGCGGAGGGCTCCTCGGCGGCGTCGATGACCCGCTCGGCGAGGTCGATCCCGCCCTCCCCACCTTCGCCGAACACGGTCGACTCTGCGGCTCGCACGCCGAGGTCGTCGCGACAGTGCTCAAGGACGGCGGCGATCTCCTCGTCGGTATCTTGTGGGAAGCGGTTCACGGCGACGACGACCGGGACGCCGAACTTCTGGAGGTTTGCGATGTGCTTGTCGAGGTTCTCGAAGCCGTTTCGGACGGCCTCCACGTCCGGCTCGGCGAGGGCGTCCTGATCGGCCGGCCACATATCGAGGCCATGGTACTTCAGCGCCCGGACGGTCGCGACGATGACGACCGCATCGGGGGCCATCTCCCCGAATCGGCAGACAACGTTCATGAACTTCTCCGCGCCGAGGTCCGAGCCGAAGCCGGCTTCGGTGACGGTGTACTCGCCGATGCCGGCGGCGAGTTTGTCCGCGATGAGCGAGTTCGTGCCGTGGGCGATGTTGGCGAAGGGACCGCCGTGGACGAACGCGGGAGTGCCTTCGATGGTCTGGACGACGTTGGGACGCAACGCGTCGCGGAGCAGAATGCTCGCGGCGCCGGCGGCCTCGATGTCGCCGACGGTCACCGGCTCGCCATCCTCGTCGTACGCGACGATGATGCGCGAGACGCGCCGCTTGAGGTCGGCGAGATCGCCGGCGAGACAGAGCACGGCCATCAGCTCGGAGGCGGCCGTCAAGAGGAAGCCGTCCTCGCGGGGGATGCCCCCCGTCTTGCCGCCCAGCCCGACAACCGTATTGCGAAGCGCCCGGTCGTTCATGTCGATCGAACGCTTCCAGACGATCTCGTTCACGTCGACGTCTAACGCGTTACCCTTGGTGATGTGGGCGTCCAACATCGCCGAGATGAGATTGTGTGCCGCCGTGAGCGCGTGGATGTCACCCGTGAAGTGGAGGTTGATGTCCTCCATGGGCAACACCTGGGACCAGCCACCGCCAGCCGCACCGCCTTTGATCCCAAAGACCGGGCCGAGCGAGGGTTCGCGGATGCAGATCATGGTTTGGCGGTCGAGCTGATTCAGCGCCTGGCCGAGGCCGATCGTGTTGACCGTCTTTCCCTCCCCGAGGGGGGTCGGCGTCATGCCGGTGACGAGCACGAGCCGGCTGTCGTCGTCCGCCGCCAGGAGCCGATCTACCGCCTCGTTGGTGAGCTTGGCCTTGTAATCGCCGTACAGTTCCAGATCGTCTCGGTCGAGACCGAACGGTTCGGTGACCTCCCAAATTGGCTGGTTGTCAACAGATTTCGCGATCTCATAATCGGTTGGCATGGACCCCTCGTCGTTGGAAGAAGTCATATCAAGTTCTCTATTCAAAGCCGGCGAATATCAAAGGACAGGATATGCTCCGACGGGCGGTCACTCAATCCGGGCGATCCGATCCCTGGCTGCCTCCTCAAGGGCCTCCTCGGTCGCCGGGTCGATCGGTGGGGGCTCGTACGCCGACAACATCTCGTCGACGCGATCGCTGGCGGCAACCTCGGCGGTCTTCGCCCCCGCGTCAGCCCAGTCGCCGTGTGATTGCTTGTCGGCCAGTTCCGGGCGAAACAGGGCGTCCTCCGCGTGATCCAGGGTATGGTGCTCGCTGAGGAAATGCCCCGCCGGGTCCACCTCGGCGATGACGTCGAGGGCGAGTTGGTCCTCGCCGATGGAAAAGCCCGCCTCGAACCGATCCAGATAGGCCATGAGCTCGCAGTCGAGGACGAACTTCTCCGGCGAGATCGCCGAGTACGACTCGAGGATGCCCGCGGCATGCAACACGACGTCGACGTCGGCGTAGGCGGTCGTCGCCATCGTGAGCATCGACTCGAACCCCGCCTGGTAATCGACGGCCTTCGCATCGGTGAGCGACCCCCCGGCCCGCGAGGGAAGGTCGTACCGACGCCCCATCTGTCCCGCGAAGGCGATGAACAGCGCGGATTCGGGGCTGCCGATCGATAGCGAGCCATACCGGATGTCGATGTTCGACGAGGGGAGGCCGTACACCACGGGTGTGCCCGGGTTGATCAGCTGGGCGAGGGTAATCCCGAGGAGGTTCTCGGCGTTCGCCTGGGCCATGGCACCGGCGAGGGTGGCCGGCCCGGAGGCGCCGGCCATCGTGAACGACGAAACCACGACCGGCTGGCCGTGCTCGGCGTAGGTCATCAATCCACCGAGCATCTTGGTATCGATGCTGCGCGGCGGCACCGTGTTGATGAGCCCCATGATGTAGGGTCGCGAGAGGTCGGGGTCGTCGTGCGCGATGCCGACGAGGTCGAGACACGCCCGTGCACGGTCGGCCCCGTACGTCGACCCGAACAGCGGCTGGTCGGACAACATCAGCGACCGTTTGACCATTTCGAGGTGTTTCACCGATTGGTCGACGTCGTTTGGTTCGCACACGTTGTAGCCGGTGCAGTTGATCGGGTCGGCCACGTGGGCGAGTTTGACGAGCGTCTCGTAATCTGCGAGGCGAGACGAACGCCGACCGTCCGCTACCGTCCGAATGTTCGGCGGACCATACCCAGGAGCCCGAACCACGTCGCCCTCGCCGACGCTGATCGTGGTGTCGGGACCCCGTCCATACAGCGTGAACGTCGCCGGGGCCCGGTCGAGCGCCTCCTGCACGAGGTCGCGGGAGAGTCGCACCGCGCCGTCCTCGACGGTCGCCCCGTGGTCGGCGAAGACCGACCGGGCCCGGTCGTGTTCGAGTTTGATGCCGACCTCCTCCAGGAGCTCGATGGACGCGTCGTGGATGGCGTCCAGGCCCGCCCCGTCGAGGCGGTCCAACGCCGGAACGGGTGTGGTATGTGGTTCGTCACTCGTCATCGACATCACGGCACCTGACGGCCGCGAGGCCGTCAATGGGTCCGTTCGATAGGGGGAACCCTCGGCATCATAAAGCTGCTGTCGGGTGGACTCGACGCGGGCGATCACGTCGTCGGTGACCCCCCAGAGTCGTGATGAAAACCTAAGGTTAAGCCCCCTCGGGCAGAGGTGTACAGCAAGCCCATGCGCACCTACCAGACCCTGGTTGAGACCGTCCTGGCTGAGGGGGGGTACAAACCGAACCGGACGGCGGTCGACACCATCTCGACGTTCCATTATGACTACGAGGTCGACCTCGACGAGGGCTTTCCCTTGTTGACCACCAAAGCGATGTACTGGGATTCGTTGCTCTATGAGTTCTTCTGGTATCTCTCCGGCCAGGGTCACATCCGCGAACTTCGCGAACACACCTCGATCTGGGACCAGTGGGCCGACGAGGAGGGACACCTCGAGACGGCCTACGGTCGGTTCTGGCGGCGCTATCCCATCCCACCGGGGTCGGACCGTCTCCCCGGGGAGGCGTGGCCGGATCCCGACCACCCCTGCGTGAACGATGACGGCACGTTCGACCAGATCGCGCACGTCCTGCACCGCCTCGAGGAGGCGCCGCACTCGAGACGCATCGTCGTCAACGCCTGGCACCCCGCCAATGCCGCCGTGTCGAAGCTCCCACCCTGTCACTTCACCTATACGTTCAACGTGCAGGGGGATCGCCTCAATCTCAAGCTGGAACAGCGCTCGGCCGACATCGCCGTCGGCGTCCCGTTCAACATCGCCGCGTACTCCCTCCTGTTGCACGTCGTCGCGCAGGAGGCGGGGTTCGAGCCGGGCACGTTCGCCCACTCGTTGACGGATGCACACATCTACTGCGGCAAGGACGACCGAGGGGCGTGGTACGGCGACCACCTCGACGCGTTGCAATCGCGCCTGCAAGCCGCCGACGAACCGGACGACTACCGCGACATCCGCCGCTGGATCGAGCGATCGGCCCCCGAGGAGCCCGAGGCCGGATACGATCACGTGCCGCAGCTTCTGACCCAGCTGACGCGGGAGCCTCGAGCATTGCCCACCCTCTCGGTCGCCGACAAACCCATCGACGACCTCGGTGTCGACGACATCACGCTCGCGAACTACGACCCGCATCCGCGCATTCGCTTCGCCGTCGCCGAGTGATGGTCGGGCAACCGGAGGTGGTGTCACCGTGGAGCTGGTGATCGTCGTCGCCATCGCGGCGGATGGGACCATTGGGGACGACGGCACGATCCCCTGGCACCACCCGGCGGACCTTCGTCACTTCAAGGAGACGACGATGGGCGCCCCCGTCATCATGGGTCGACGGACGTACGAGGCCATCGTCGACCGGCTGGGCCATGCGCTGCCCGGTCGTGACTCGATCGTGTTGACCCGCCAACCCGCCGGGGCGGTGGTCGACGAGGCCCATATCCCGGACGATCGCACGACCGTGCGGGTTGCCGGCGACCTCGACGCCGCCGAACGGGCGGCGGCCGACCGTGCCGAGACGGCCGCGTACGTCGTCGGGGGACGCAGCGTCTACGAACAGTTCCTGCCCCGGGTGGACCGACTCGTGGTCACAGAAATTCCCGGCCGGTACGCGGGCGACACCCGATTTCCCGCCGTCGACTGGGATCGCTGGACCGAGGCGGATCGGACCACGGTTGACGACCTCGACGTGGTGGAGTACGTGAGGGCATGAGCCCCGGCGCAGGCCGGACCTTTGATGGGACCGCAGCTCCGACCGACACGTGGTGACCAAGGTGACACGGGCCGATGCCAGCGACCTGCTAGCCGATCCGCGGTTCGAACTCCTCCCGTTCATGGGATTCGATGAACAGGTCGAGAAGCTCCCCGAGGGGGCCCGGGTGGCCGTCACGGCATCGCCCGACAAGGGCCTCGACCTGACGATCGATCGCTCGATCGACCTGGCCGAGCGGGGCTTTCGCGTGATCCCCCACCTCGCCGCGAGAGCCGTCCGGAGCGAGGACCACCTCGTCGAGATTGCCGATCGCTTCGAGGAGGCCGACATCGACGACGTGTTCGTCCCCGGCGGTGACAACGAGGAGCCGGCCGGGCCATACGCCTCGTCGTTTGAGCTCCTCACCGCGATGGACGACCTCGGGTACGCGTTCGACGACGTCGGCATCACGGGATATCCCGAAGGACACCCCATCATCGATGACGCGACCCTCGAGGAGGCAATGGACCGCAAGGCTCCCCACGCGACCTACATCGTGACCCAGCTGTGTTACGATGCCGGTACCGTCCTCGAGTGGTTGGAACAGACCCGCGGCCGAGGGATCGAACTGCCGGCCTACGTGGGCGTGCCGGGCGTCCTGCGCTACCAGCGCCTGCTGTCGATCTCGCGCAAAGTGGGCGTCGGCGAGTCGATGCGGTTCCTCCAGAAGACGACCGGCATCCTCGGCTTCATCCGCCAGTTCATCGGCTCGCGCGGCCGCTACCAGCCGGACGACCTCGTGCAGGGGCTGGCCGAGCGAGCCGACGAGCCCGAGATCGGTATCGCCGGCGTCCACCTGTACACGTTCAACCAGGTCGGCGACACGGAATCCTGGCGGGCGGGGTACCGGTAGCCGGCTGTCGGCCCGCGTCGACCTACCCGAACTTCCCCGTGATGTAGTCCTCGACGCGTTGGTTCTCCGGGTTCTCGAAGATCGACGCCGTGTCGCCCACCTCGACGAGCTCGCCGCCGGTGAGGAAGACGGCGGTCATATCCGAGATGCGGGCGGCCTGTTGCATGTTGTGGGTGACGATCACGACGGTGTAGTCCTCCGACAGCTCGGCGATCAAATCCTCGATCTGTGAGGTTGCCACGGGATCGAGCGCGCTGGCGGGCTCGTCCATCAAGATGACCTCGGGATCGACCGCGATGGCACGGGCAATGCACAGGCGTTGTTGCTGGCCGCCCGAGAGCTCGAGGCCGGACTCGTCGAGGCGGTCCTCAACCTCCTCCCACAGCGCGGCCCGCTTGAGCGCGCGTTCGACACGCCCGTCGAGGTCGTCCGTTGTGCCCTGGACCCGGAGGCCGTAGGCCACGTTATCGTAGATCGACTTCGGAAACGGGTTCGGCTGCTGGAAGACCATCCCGATCCGGCGACGGAGGGCGACGGGATCGACGTCCTCGTCATAGACGTTCTTGCCGTTGAACAACAACTCCCCCTCGACGCGGGCGGAATCGACCAGGTCGTTCATCCGATTGATACACCGGAGGAACGTCGACTTGCCACACCCCGAGGGACCAATGATCGCGGTGACCCGTCGTTCGGGGATTGTCATCGAGACGTCAGTGAGGGCCCGTTCCTCGCCGTAGTACACGGACAGATCCCGCGTCTCGATGACCGTCCGGGTGGAGTCGGTGCGGGGGTCGATCCCTTCCTCGAGGCCACCGGTACCCGGCCGTGGTTTGTGCGCCTCTGCCGTGGAGTCGGACGGATCCATCTGTTCGTGTGCCATGGTTAGGTGCTGACCTCAAACCGGTTCCGAAGGTAGATGGCCACCGAGTTCATGCCCAACAGGACGACGAGCAGGACGACCACCCCCGCCGCGACGATCCCGTACTGGAACTCCTCCTGGGGGTACTGGGCCCAGGTGTAGATCTGCATCGGCATCGCGCTGATGCGGCTGAACAGGCTGTCCGGGATGCCAAAGACCGTCGTCGGTGCGCCGATCATGATGAGGGGGGCGGTCTCACCGATTGCCCGCCCGAGGGCCAGGATGGTCCCGGTGAACATGCCCGGTAATGCGCGGGGGAGGACCACGTTGCGAACCGTTTGCCATCGGGTCGCTCCCATGCCGTAGCTGGCCTGGCGTTGCGTGTCCGGGACCGCTCGGATGGCCTCCTGGGAGGCGATGATGACGATCGGCAAGATCAACAACGAGACCGTCAACCCGGCCACGAGAAGCGTCCCGAAGCCGAGGTTCAACAGCCCGACGAACAGCCCCAGCCCGAGGAGGCCGTAGACCACCGACGGGACGCCAGCGAGGTTCGCGATGTTGATCTGGATGGCCCGAGTGAGAAGCCCGTCGCCGGCGTACTCCTCGAGGTAGATGGCGGTGCCGACCCCAAGCGGGAAGGTGACCATCGCGATGATCAACATCAACGCGATCGAGCCAACGATCGCCGGGAGGAAGCCGGCCTCGAACGGGTCAGGATGCGGCGGTGAGGTCAAAAACGAGAGGTCGAGCCAGGCGGTCACGTCCGGATCGAAGAGGGCAAGCGCGTCGATCGCGACGTACACCAGCAACACCGCAAGTGCCACCAGCCCGACCAGTGTCGCCAGGAGGGTCACGTAACCCAACAGCACGTCCTTGAGGCGGCTCACACGGCCGAATTCCGGGAGTTCCGAAGCGTCGTCGGTCATTCGTATTCCTCCCGGTAGCGGCTGGCCACCCATTCACTGAGGACGTTCATGATCAATGTCATGACGAACAGCGTCAGTCCGACCGCGAAGAGGCTCTTGTACTCGATCGACTGGCCGACCACGTCGCTGGCCCCGATCTGGACCATCGCCGCCGTCATTGTCTGAATCGACTCCAGAAACATGCCGGCCGGATCGGTTAACTCGGCGAGGCGGGGGGTCTGCCCGGCCGCGATCGTTACCGCCATCGTCTCACCGATCGCCCGCGAGAGGGCGAGGATGAACGAGGAAAAAATGCCCGAGAGGGCCGCCGGTACGACGACGTTGGTCGAGACGCTGAACTTGGTGGCCCCCAGGCCATAGCCGGCCTCTCGAAGGGAATCCGGCACGGCCTGCATCGCGTCCTCGCTGATCGAGGACACCATCGGGACGATCATGATGCCGACCACGATCGATGCCGACAGCGCATTGAACGTTGAGACGGGAAGGATGACGTCCAACGCGGGCGTGATGTAGACCAGCGCGAAATATCCGTAAATCACCGTCGGGACCCCGGCCAGAATCTCAAGCGCCGGCTTGAGGATCGCCCGCCGACGCTCGCTCGCAAATTCGCTGAGGTAGATGGCCGTCAACAGGCCGATCGGGAGGGCGATTGCGGCCGATCCGATGGTGACGATGAGCGTCCCGGAGACCAGCGGTAACACGCCGAAGCTGACGGGGTCGCTCGTCGGGCGCCAGGACGTGCCGGTCAGGAACTCGATCACGTCCACTGCCGCGAAGAAGTCGACCGCATCGAACAATAGCGTGAGGACGATCCCGACCGTCGTGAGGATCGAGACGAGGGCACAGAGGGCCACCAACGCGTGGGCGATCGTCCCCCGGATCGACCCGCCGGTCGACCGGCCGAAGTCGGTGACGCTCATTCGGTGACCTCCGCGATGGCCGCGTCCAGTCGTTCCAGATTGGCGTCGCGAACGGCGTCGGTCACCGGCACGTATCCAACCTCGGAGACGGCCTCGGTTGCCGCTTGTTCGAGGTAGTACCGGACGAACTCTCGTACCGCCGGTCGGCGGAGGGCATCCTTCGCCACGTAGGTAAACAGCGGCCGTGACAGCGGCGTATACTCCCCGGAGATCGCCGACTCGAGCGACGGCATCGTACAGCCGCCGCCGTCGTCGATGGCGACGGCCTTGATCTGATCGGGGTTTTCGCTATAGTACGAGAACCCGAAGTAGCCCATCGTGTACTGAGAGCCCCGGACCCCCTGGACGACGATACGATCGCGTTCGGTGGCGTAGTAATCGCTGCGATGGTTGGCGTGCTCGCCGAGGATGGCCTCCACGAAGTAATCAAACGTACCGGAGGTCGTCGCCGAACCGTAGAGCTCGAACGGTTCGTCGGGCCAATCATCGCGGATGTCACTCCATCGCTGGGCACCGCCGCGGCGCCAGATCTCGCGGAGTTCCTCGACCGTGACGCATTCGATCCAATCGGCGTTCGGGTTGACGACGACGGTGAGCGCGTCCGTCGCAATCTGGAACTCGATGGGCTCGACGCCGTTGCTGGCGCACTGGTCCACTTCGGTCTCGGCGATGTCCCGACTGGCGTTGTTGATGTCGGTCATGCCCGGGCAGAAGAAGTTGGAAAAGCCACCGCCTGAGCCGGTCTGGCTGATGGAGACCGTGATGTCCGGATGGTCCCGACTGAACGACGCTCCGATGGCCTCGGTGATCGGAAAGACGGTGGAGCTGCCCGAGATGGTCACCCCGTCTCGGTCACGGCCGAACACCCCGAGACAGCCCGACAGCCCAAGGGTCGACGCTCCGAGGAGACCGAGAAACGTTCGTCGGTCGCTGCCCACGTTCGACCACCCGGACCCTCCCATCATTGAGGGGGTGATGAAGACGGGATAAGTAACCTACTATGTTCCATATATAGACGTATATAGTGAAACGATGACACACGGATTTGACCCCGATAGAACGCCACAACTGCGGGTACGATGGTGGTTTCTTCTGCACGGATCAATCGCCAATATTCCGGACTCTCGGCACTAAACACGCCCAACGTGCGTCGAATTCAGGTGCCTATATAGATGTACGATGGATTTAATTGCTCGCCGGCACGAGCCCATATCCATGGAGACACGGAAGGTGCAACTCACCGGCGGGTCGACGTACACGGTGTCCCTCCCGAAGGAGTGGGCGGAGCGAAACGGCGTCAGCGCCGGCACCGAACTGGGCTTTCTCGACGGCGGCGACCTCCTCACGGTGACGACCCACGATGAGCTCGATTACTCGTCGGGCGAACTGGACGTGAGCGAGCTCACTGGCGACCACCTCACGCGGGCGGTCATGACGATGTACGTCAGTGGGTTCGATGTGATCACGATCTCCGCCGATACCATCTCGGCCGACCAACGCCAGGCGATTCGCACCGCCACCCAGAATCTGATCGGCGTGGAGGTCCTTGAGGAAACCACCGACCGGGTCGTGATCCAGGACCTCCTCGACTCCTCGGAGCTTTCGATCACCAATACCGTCGAACGGATGCATCTGATCGCCGAGTCGATGCTCACCGACGCTCTCGAGGCGCTGACGACGAACGACGACGCACTGGCTCGCGACGTGATCGACCGCGACGACGACGTCGACCGGCTCTGGCTGGTCGTGTCGCGCATCTTCCGTGGGACCCTCCGGTCGCCCGCTGCGGCCACCGAGCTCGGTATCACCAGGGAGGATTGCTTCGACTACCACTCGGCGGCGCGTCAGCTCGAGCGCATCGCGGACCACGCGGTGAAAATCGCCCAGTTAGCCATCAACCTCGAGGGGGTTCCGGAGTCCGTCTGTGACGCCCTTGAGGCGTTACACGGTGACGCGATCGCCATCGTCGAAACGGCCGTCGAAGCGCTGTTGGCCAGCGAGTCGGACGAGGCAGTGGCGGCGGCCAATGAGGCCCGATCGGCTGTGATCGAGATCGATGAACACACCCGGGAGATCGACCGCCTGTTGCGAGAAATGGATCCCCACGAAGCCCAGTCGCTGGGGCTCATCGTGGACTCGCTCTCGAGAAGCGCCGACTATGGCGGGAACATCGCCGAGACCGCGCTCCAAAAGGCGGCGCCGCGGCCCTAGTCCTCGATCGCGATGGCGTTGACCTGGCCGTCCTGTCCCGGGCGGGAGGTGACCCTGGCACGGCCGACGCCCGTCTCGATTACCGCCCCCTTCGTGATGATGTTCCGGCGCGCATAGTTCGGGTTCGACGGGTTCTCGACGACGTCCTCGATCTCCGTGGCGACCGTCTCGCCGTCGGGCGTCCGCACCGAGGCTCGTTCGAGGGACAGGGCTCGATCTTTCGTCGTGCCGCCGCGGGCGTCGACCGACCGGACGGTTCGGGCACCCAATTCGGTCTCGGCGGGGGGCCGACCGCGTTCGTGAAATCGTTTCTTGCGGTGGGGGCGCAGGCGCCCGCCCGTCCGCTTGCGTTTGGACCGACCGTGGTAGGTCATGCTTCCCAGTGGGACGAGCACGAACTTCAATGGCTCGGGAGGGAAACGGTTACCCGGCCGTTTCGGATAGAGGGGAGCATGGAACTCCGCCAGACGCTCGCCGTGGCCTACAAACACCACGGTCGTGACCGCCTCGGCGAGTCAGCCTTCGTGACCGCGCTGGCCATCGAACGGGACTGGTTCACGCCCGACGAGGTCCGACACCTGTTGGCGCGCGGGCGAGAGCAGGGCGCACTCGACCACGAGACGGACGAGTACGTCCCGGCCTTCGACGTGGGGGCCGTGACGGTTCCGCCGGACTTCGAGCCGGAGGCGACCCTCGTCGCGGAGCGATCGCTGTTCGAGCGAGTGGTCGACGAGCTCGAGGCCGCCGGCAGCGATCGGCGCGACGTGGTGGCCAACATCAACACGTTACAGGCCGATACGGCGCTCTCAAGCGATGGGGCGGCCGTCCTGTATGCGCATGGACAGGGGCTCGACGTGGCCGAGGAGGCACGGATGGTCCGCGAATCGATCGAGGGTGACGCGTGATCTCGACGGACCTCGACGGTCCGCGCCTCGCCGAGTTGTTCATCGCCGAGCTGGTCGGACGGAACCTCGGTCCGCTCGGGTCGATCGACGTCGAGGGGGTTGACCATCCGGCCGTATCGATCGACGGAGGCGAACGGTACCTCGTCACCATCGACGGGGATTCGCTCGCGGCCGTCCGGGTCGCCGAGTCGGCCGTCCATGTGGAGCGACTCCCGGCGGGACCGACCGTGCGCATCGAGGACGGTACGGCCGTGAAGCGAGGCGTGGACGTCCTGGCGGAATGGGTCGGCTAAGCCGGATGAATAGCGGCGAGGTGGCGCGTGACTCCGTCGGCGAGCCGGTCGCGGGGAATCGTCGGGATCGCGGCGTCCGGCCGTTGCGCGCCGGTTGTCACCAGTGCCGCTGAGAGCCCGGCGTTGCGCGCACCGGCGGCGTCGTCACGCGGATGATCCCCGACGTGGAGCGTCTCGGCTGGTTCCACGCCGAGCTGGCGACAGGCCTCGAGAAACGGCTCGGCCGCGGGTTTTGCGGCGCCGACCGCGCCGGAGATGACGATCGCATCGAACCGGTCGAGCCAGGCAAGACGCTCAAGCTTCGCCCGTTGGGCGCGAATCGGCCCGTTCGTGACGAGCCCCACGGGACGTTCGTCGGTGAGGTGATCGAGCAATGGTTCGACGCCGGTGACCGGTTCGATCGCGTCGCCGATGCGGCGGCGATAGGCGGTCGCCAGCGCGTGGGCGTCGACCTCCTCGGCGCCGATTTCCTGAAGCAAGGCCTCGAAGATGGGCGCCCGGCTGTGATTCGCATGGTGGCGACGATGTGCCCGGAGGTACGCCTCGCGGGACAACCCCTCAACCCCGACCGCACGGGCGGCCGCATCGAGAATGTCCGCACGATCCCGGTCGACGACGGCCAAGGTATCGTCGAGGTCGAAGGTCACCGCCGTAGGGACCATACCGAGGGTAGGAACCGAGCGGACATGAAGCCCCCGGCCGGCGTCCGGGGGTCCCCGCAAGAGGCGGACGTGCAACACTCGAACACTTCGGACCCGTTAAGCGACCCGCCGACGAGCGTTGGCCCGATGGGCTTCTTCGAGCGCCTGGGCGACCGTATCGATCGCCGGAACACCGTCTTGTCCATCGGCCTCGACCCCGATCCGGACCGCCTGCCGGCGCACCTCGCGGAATACGACCTCCCCCGGTGGGCCTTCAACCGTCGCATCATCGATGCCACCCACGAGGTGGCCGCGGCCTTCAAACCGAACGTGGCGTTTTACGAGGATGCCGACGGGTGGCGAGCCCTGCAGGAGACCGTCGCCTACGCCCACGGGAAGGACGTACCGGTCGTGCTCGACGCCAAGCGGGCCGACATCGGGAACACCGCCCGACGGTACGCCACGTTGCTCGACCTCGGCGACGCGATCACGGTCAACCCGTATCTGGGGCGTGACGCGATCGAGCCGTTTCTCCAACGCGAGGACGCCGGTGTGTTCGTCCTGTGTCGTACCTCGAATCCGGGTGCCGCCGACGTCCAGGAACTCGAGCTCGCCGAGGGTGATCCGGTGTACGAGCGTGTCGCCTCCCTCGTCGACGTCTGGAATCGCCACGAAAACGCCGGGTTGGTCGTGGGGGCGACCGCGCCGGAGGAGCTCGAACGTATCCGGGAACTGGCTCCGACGCTGCCCTTCCTGGTGCCCGGGGTCGGCGCTCAGGGTGGCGACGCCGAGGCGGCTGTGACCTACGGGCTCGCCGACGGCGTCGGACTTGTCAATGCGAGCCGGAGCATCATCTTCGCGGAGGACGGCCCGGAGTTCGCCAGTGCCGCACGGGCGTCGGCCACACGCCTGCGCAACCGGCTTAACGAGTTCCGGTAGCCGCTCACTCTGGCGCGACGCCAGCGCCGCCGGACGACCGCGCACACACCGTGCACCAGCCCGTCCGCGCATCGTGGTGATCGACGCACACGATGGCGCCACACCGGTCACAGGCGTGTCGAGCCGGTGCAGCTTCGCAGACGGCACAGATGCCAGAATCGCTCATTGGGCGCCCAACGGCGCCCGGCGAGATAAACGGGACGGTGGACGTCGCATTCACTACGGTTGAGGCGGTCCAGTCCGAGGAGTGTTGGGCCACCAACCTCGCGATTATTTGACGCGAACCCTTTTTACGCAGACGGGGTCATCTCACGAGCAAATGGCCCTTGATCGGGCCGAGCTGGCGGCGACGCTCGAGCGTGGCGAGTCCGATGGCGGCAGCGTGGAGTTCAAGGAACGACTCAGCAAGGACGTCCATCTCCGCGATGAGCGCTTCGAGAGCCTGGCCGCTCAGTTACGCCATCGGGTCCTGTCCGGTGACGGCACGGCGACGTACGTCATCGGGGTCACCGACGACGGCGGACTGGCCGGGATCGACCCCGACGCCTTCTCAGAGAGCATGGACGTGTTGAGTCTGTTGGCCCAGGAGGCCGATGCCCGCGTGGCATCGGTCGACACCGATCGGGTTGGCGATGGCCTCGTCGGGGTGGCGACCATCGTCGAGGGGTCGGTACTGCCGATCGACGACGATCATCTCGTCATCGGCACCGCCGGACACGTAGATCACGGAAAGAGCACCCTCGTCGGGTCGCTCATCACGGGCGAGACCGACGACGGCGATGGGGGTACCCGGGGCTACCTCGACACGAAGCCCCACGAGATCGAGCGCGGCCTCTCCGCCGACATTTCCTACGCCGTCTATGGCTTTGCCGACAACGACCCGATCCGGCTCGATGACCCGGACCGCCGAGACGATCGGGCGCGCGTCGTTGGCACGGCCGATCGCGTGGTGTCGTTCGTCGACACCGTCGGCCACGATCCCTGGCTTCGAACGACCATCCGCGGAATCGTCGGCGGCAAGCTCGACTACGGCCTCCTGACCGTCGCGGCCGACGACGGCGTGACCCGGACCACGCGCGAACACCTCGGTATCCTGCTCGGTACCGAGTTGCCGACCATCGTGGCCATGACAAAGGTCGATATCGTCGACTCGTCGCGCCGAAACACCGTCGAGCAGGAGATCGAACGCATGTTGCGCGACGTCGGCCGGACCCCCCTTCCCGTCGACCGGTACGGGGTCGATACCGCCGTCCAGGAGCTCGGTGAACAGGTCGTCCCGATCGTGGCGACGAGCGCCGTTTCCGGTGAGGGCCTTGAGACGCTCGATGCGATCTTCGCCCGGTTGCCAAAGCGCGCCGGCCACGACGGCGCCTTCCGCCTGTACATCGACCGGATCTACACCATCACTGGCGTCGGCCCCGTCGCCTCCGGGACGGTTCGCTCGGGCGAGGTCGAGGTCGGCGACCAGCTCCAGCTCGGGCCGTTTTCCGACGGCTCGTTCTCGACCGTCGAGGTGCGGTCGATCGAGATGCACCACTACCGGGTCGACCGTGCGCGTGCGGGCCAGATCGTCGGGATCGCCCTCAAGGGGGTCGAGACGGCGGCCATCGAACGGGGGATGGTCCTGGTCCCCGAGGCGGCCGACCCGCAACCGGTTCGAGCCTTCGAGGCCGAGGTCATGGTCCTGAACCACCCCACCCGGATCACGGCCGGCTACGAGCCCGTCGTCCACCTGGAAACGATCAGCGAGGCAGCTCGGTTCGATCCGGCTGACGGACCGCTACTGCCCGGCGATTCCGGACGGACCCGGGTGAGGTTCAAGTTCGCCCCCCACCTGGTCGAACCCGGCCAGCGGTTCGTGTTCCGCGAGGGCTCCAGCAAGGGCGTCGGGACCGTCACCGCCGTCGAGCCCCAAGGGCCGCGATGACCGCCAGAGTCGGTCCACGGTAGATTTACCTAGCCCCTGCGACAATCTCCGCGCCATGTCGATCCGCGCGGGCAGCAAGCGGATCTACCTCGAATCCCTGCCCATTCTGTTTGTCAGCCTTGGAGGCGGTATCTTCGCGGGGAGCGTGCTGGGCACGGAGGGGATGGTGGCGGCCTTTGAGGAACTCCCCGGACTGTTGTTGTTGCTCCCGGCCTTTCTGGCGACCCGGGGGAACGTCTACGGCTCGCTGGGAGCTCGCCTCGCGAGCGGCCTGCATCAGGGGCTCATCGAGCCGGAATTCGAGTGGGATCGTCGGCTCGTCAACGCCGTCGTGGCCTCGTTCATCAACGGCCTGTACATCTCGATCGTCATCGGCGTGCTCAGCTGGGGCGTGACCAGCATCATCCGGCCGGCAAGCGACCCGTCCCTGGTGACGCTCGTCGGGATCATGCTGATCGCCGGGGTGCTCACCTCGATCGTGATGATCGTCGGCCTCCTCGGGCTGGTGTTTGGTGGATACGCCCGGGGGATCGATCCTGACAACCTGGTGGGCCCGATCGTGATGACCCTCGGCGACGTCTTCGGTGTCGTCTTCCTCTACGTGGCGATCATCCTCGTAGGAGGCATCGGATGAGTGATCCCGTGGGGTCGCTGGGATCCTGGGAGGTGCGGGCCATCATCGTGACGATGATGCCGATCCTGATCGGCCTCAGCGTGCTCCAGATGGGCTCGGGCTACATCCTCGAACGCCTCGAGGCAACCTACCTCGGCAACCCCACGCTGTTCATCATGGTCCCCGTGATGATCGCGATGGGGGGCAACCTCGGCAGCATCATGAGCTCGCGGCTGTCGACCCGAATGCACCTCGGCCTGTTGTCGTTCAGTCCGTCAGACCCGGACCTCAGGATGAACGTCGCGGCCATCGCGGCGCTGGCCGGGACGGTCTTCACCGCCCTCGGGGTGGCGACGTATCTGGTCGGTCGGTTCGTCTACGTGAACCCCATCGGCTTCGTCGAGTTGATGACCATCTCGCTCGTCTCCGGTCTGTCGCTGGCCACCCTGGCGATCACCATCTCGATCGGGGCGACGTGGCTCTCATACCGCTGGGGGCTGGACCCGGACGACACCACGATCCCCGTCGTAACCAACGTCTGTGACATTCTCGGCGTGATCATCCTCTCGGCCGTCTCGATCGTCGTGTTGTAACGACACGTCAGGCGAGGCTGGCCGAGCGGAACTCGTCGACGGCGCTGGCGGTTCCCTTGCCGATGACCACGTCGCCAACGCGCAGCGTCGTCGAGCCATCGGCCAGCAACATCCACCCCTCACCGGGACGCCTGACGGCGAGCACGTTGATTGCGGGCAACGCCTCGGGAATACCGCCGTCGACCGCCGTTCCTGCCAGGTCGCTGTCGGATTCGACCTCGATGCGGATCATGAGCTCGTCGCTCTCCTGGACGGCCTCCTGGGTGACCGGGTGGACGTCGATGTCGCGGAGGATGCCCTCGCTGATCTCGATGGCCGCGTCGCTGATCATCTCGGTCGCGAAGCCGAGGTGTAACAGCCCGCGGAGCTTGACGGGATCGTCGACATCAGCCGCCGCCTGGAGCACCCAGGCCTCGAATCGCGAGCGGAGCGAGTCGACCTCGATCTCGAGGTGGTTGACCTCCCGGGCGAGCTCGGCACTGTCCAGCAGGACGCTCGTGTAGGCGAGGTCAACGGCAAGCTCGCTGAGGTCCTTCATCAGGACGATCGAATCGACCGCTCGGTCGAGGTAGTCCGGTGGCGTATCGTCCTCGACGGCGATCTCGTAGGTCGAGTCGGTCAGGGAGCCATACACCTCCTGGAGCGCGTCGATCGGACCCCTGATGATCGCCACGTCGTCCGGTTCGAGCCGATCTGCCGGTCCGGGGTTCATGATCCAGTCGTCGTCGCGGCGGATCGCGATGACGCGCACGCCCGTTTCTGACTCGAGGTCGATGTCCTCGAGGGACCGTCCGGCGTGGGGCGAGTCAGCAGAGACGGTCCCCCGGGCGACCGTCTCGACGGCCTCCGGAAGGGCGAGTCTGACCGCATCGGGGAGGCCGATCTCCTCGTGAACGACCTTGGCGATGTCGCCCGCCGCGTCGCTGATCTTCTCGGCGCCGGCAACCATTCCGAGCACGGGGGCGAGCTGCTCGGCCTCGCGGGGGTTGCGAGCGGCGAGCAACAACGACATCCGCGACCGCATCTGGATGACGTCCATCGCCTGTTCGAGCTCGAGCACCTCGTCAGCGATCTCGCGGCTGTTGTGTAACACCGCGGAGTAGGCCAGGTCGATGAGAAGTTCCGAGGTATCCTTCGTTTGGATGAGCAACTCCTTGACAGAAATGGGCTCGTACTCCACGGCCCGCGTCTCGACCCCCTCCGAGCGGTCGGGCATACGCCTTCCTCTACGACTCCGTGTCACCAATAACGTTCGGGGACGGCCGATAACCATCGGGATCCGACTGAAACACCCCGAACAGGTCGCCCCAGGCGAGCAGATGGCCGACACGATCGTGCCACCGATCGCGCCACATCTCCGGGGCACGATGGCGCTCCCACGGGGGGACGAGCGGTTCGATCACCGCGAATGCTCGTTCGACCGTCAGCGGAGTGTCCTGTCCGGCTGCAATGAGTTCACTGACGCCGAACACCCGCTCACGAAACCGCCGGCGGAGAACGGCCACCTCGGGAAACGACCGGGTTCGAGTGTATCCCGAGGGGCCGCGCTCGACGATCTCGAGCGCGCGCAGGAGCGCCAACCATCGCCGGGCCTCGTCGGGGTCGACTTCGGGACGGCGGTCGCTGATACGCTGACAGCAGCTTCGTTCAACCGCGGGGACGAGCCCGAGGGCCCGCCAGGCGTCCTCGAGCGCAGCGAGATTCTCGGGAGCCGGGGGAATCGCCTTGAACCTCATGGTATCGCCCCTCCGCGATGCTCGTTCGGTGCCGGATCCGATGGGTGGCCAATCGACAGGCTGGACATGGCGCAACGCGTGATCACGGGTCGGGTCGATAGCCGGCCTCGTCGATGGTCGACAATAGCTCCGAAGGTGACGTCACCTCGGGGTCATACCGCACCCGGACCTGATTCGCCTCGTGATTGGCTGCTGCGTCCACGACACCCCGGACCGTTTCGAGGGCCGTCTGTACCCGCGTCGAACAGCCCGAACACTGCATGCCGTCGACGGGGATCGTGTGCGTGTTCATGGTCGAGAGCAGGGGGAGGATCGCCAAAGGGACTTCGACGGCGACCCGCCGGTTTCAAAAGGTCTTACCGACGGGGGGTGGTACGCCTTGCCGAGGATGGCCCCTGAGGATGACGCCGGGCTCGAACCGTGTGCCCGTTGCGGGGAGCTGATCGACCCCGAGGTTTCGGTCTGTCCGGAATGTGAGAACAACCCCGGTCGAAAAGCCAAGATGGCGGCGGGGTTGCTGATTCTGATCGCACTGGTGCTCATCCTAATCAACCCGTTGGTCGGTGCGCCCTTGTTGGTCGTCGGTATCTTGGGGTTCATCATGGTCCAGGGGGCGCATTACTCACCGACGGACCACGACTTCTGAGCCAGCGGTGACGTGCGCGATGCGCGACGGGTCCGGGAGTCTGTGATCCATCCCCCCACCGTACCGGCCGACTGGCGCCACTCGTGTGAGCGAGGGCCGACCGGATGCGTCCACCGATTATTGGGAACGAATATGTGAGTTTATAGGGAGCTACAGCGAATCACTAGTCAATGGCCGAGAATCCAGCCATGGAGCAAGAGGCCGAGCATCCCAATTATCCGAGCGTCGACCAGTCCGATCGCGTGGTCCCTCGGAACCTGCGCCAAACGGGCGATCCGGGCATCGAGATGCTGATCTCGACCCGCGTACGCAAGTCCGCCTTCTGGCACCTCTCCGTCGATGAGGGGGCCTGGCGGGCGACCGTGTACAACCGCATGTACCACCCACGGGGGTATGTCAAACCCGAGGATGGGGGCGCAATGGCAGAGTACGAGCCGCTGGTCAACAGCGTCACGCTCTGGAACGTCGCCGTCGAGCGCCAGATTCGGGTTGCAGGACCCGACGCCGAGGCGTTCGTCAACTACGTGATCACGCGCGATGCGACCGAGATCGACCCGATGCACGGTCGGTACGTGATCCTGTGCAACGAGAAGGGCGGCATCCTCAACGATCCCATCTTGCTCCGGCCGTCGGAGGACGAGTTCTGGTTCTCGATCTCGGATTCGACGCTCATGCAGTGGCTCCAGGGGGTCAACGTCGGCGAGAGCTATGACGTCGAGATCGACGAGATCGACGTTTCCCCGATGCAGATTCAGGGGCCGCGCTCTGAGGACGTCATGATCGACCTCGTCGGTGACGGGGTCAGCGAGATCCCGTACTACGGCCTCATGGAGGCCGAGATCAACGGCTGTCCCGTCCTGGTCAGCCAGACCGGCTTCTCCGGTGAGAAGGGCTTTGAGGTCTACGTCAAAGCGTCAATGAAGAACGCCGAGGCCGTCTGGACCCCCGTCGCGGACGCGGTCAAAGACCACGGCGGGCAGGTCATCGCGCCGGG
>CAZCYF010000002.1:0-115116 GCA_964502835.1 uncultured Halobacteriales archaeon
CCGGGCGAGCGCATGAACGGGTGGTTCGTCGACGACATCACCGGCACGATGTCGCGTTTGACGACCGGCCGTTTCAGAATCTGGCGTTTGACCATCCCCGCCGCGTCCGACCCGAACTGCACGCTCGCGTCCTCCGGTGGCGCCAGAACGAGACGCTCGGCCTTCTCCGGTTCGGCCTTGCTGATCGTGACCCGTTCGCCGATGCCGACCTCGGCGTTTTGTCGGGTGAAGCCGTCGATGCGGACCGTATCGGTGTTCCAGTCGTTGCGATCGGCCCGCCAGACCTTGGCGGCGGTGGTCGTGCCCCCCTCGATGGTGATGATCTCGCCCGGGCTGAGCTTGAGATGCAAGAGCGTGTCCGGGTCGAGCCGGGCGATACCGCGGCCCGAGTCGTTGGGATAGGCCTTGTCGACTTCCAGTTGGACCTCGTTCATGGTTCGTCCTGCGGCGGTTGGGTGCCGTCGACTCACCCTGGGATGCGGACGCCGATAGATGTTGTGGATGCGCTGGGTGCCAAAACGGCTATTGGCCGAGGCGTCGCCACCGGTCGTATGCGAACACTCGCGTTCGACGCGGCGATGGGCGCCAGCGGGGACATGCTGCTGGGGGCCCTGCTGGACCTCGGGGCGGACCGGGACGCGCTCGCTCCCATCGAGGCCGGCCTCGACGCGACGATCGAGGTCGATCAGGCCGACCGGTCGGGCATCCACGCGACGGCCGTGACGGTCCGTCCGGCCTCGCCCAACGCCACGCGGACGCCAGCGGCAGTTCGGACGGTGATTAGCGATCTCGGGCTCCCACCGGCCGGTTCTGAGCGAGCGATGGCGATCGTCGATCGACTGGCGGCGGCGGAAGCAGCCGTTCACGGTACGGACCCCGAGTCGGTGCACTTCCACGAGGTCGGTGCTGATGACGCCATCGTCGACATCTGTGGTGCGGTGGCGCTGCTTGCGGAGCTCGACCCGGACCGTGTGGTCGTTGGCCCCATTCGAGCCGGTGCCGGCACCGTGTCGTTCTCCCATGGAACGTATCCGGTACCGTCCCCGGCCGTGACCGCGATCGCGGAGACGGTCGACTGGCCGCTCGTCCCCGGCCCGGTCGAGGGAGAGTTGCTGACACCAACCGGTGCCGCCATTCTCGCCGAGATCGCCGAGGGTCGCGAGCGGCTCCCCCCGATGCGAATCGAGGCCACCGGCTACGGTGCCGGCGATCGCACCTATCGGAACCGACCGAACGTCCTCCGAGGGCTCCTGGGCAGTGCAGTGGGTCGGCTGACGCCGGAGGACGTCACCGTCCTCGAGACGATCCTCGACGATGCCACCCCGGAGACGCTCGGAAGCCTTCAGGAGACCCTCCCGGAGGCCGGCGCCCTCGACGTAACGGTCCTCCCGGCCACCATGAAGGAATCTCGGCCGGGCCACCTCGTCCAGGTCGTCGTGGATCCCGCGAACGCCGAGTCTGTCGCCCGGCGGCTGGCGGCCGAGACGGGGACCCTTGGCGTCCGCGAGCTTCCCGTTCGCCACCGCTGGGTCGCCGAACGCGAGATCCGTTCGGTCGCGGTCGACGTCGATGGCGAGACGTTTCAGGTCGACGTCAAGGTCGCCACCGACGCCCGGGGAACGGTCATCGACGTGAGCGCCGAGGATGCCGACGCCCGGGCGGTCGCTCACCAGACGGGGCTCCCCGTTCGCGAGGTCCGCCGACGGGCCGAGGCCGCAGCCGATCGGTGAGGGCGGGTTTCATCAGCGCCGCCCGACTGGGACGACCATGCGACGCGAACGGGTGTCCTCAGGTACGCCGTGGGAATCGACGGTCGGGTACGCTCGTGCGGTACGGGCGGGAGCGCAGGTACACGTCTCCGGAACCACGGGGACCGACGCGGACGGGAACGTGGTCGCTCCGAACGACCCGGCCCGGCAGACGGAGCAGGCCCTCGAAAACGTTGTCACCGCCCTCGAATCCCTCGACGCCACGATCGACGACGTGGTCCGAACGCGGATGTTCGTCACCGACATCGACGCCTGGGAGACGATCGGCCGGGTGCATGGTCGTTTCTTCGCGGAGGTCATGCCGGCCACGACGATGGTTGAGGTCGAGCGGCTGATCGCCCCGGAGCTGGTCGTCGAGATCGAGGCCACCGCCGTGACTGAGGCCGCTCGCGATGGACCGGATCAGTCCTCGCGGTGACGGGCCAACGCCTCCTCGAGGGTCAACTCGCCCACCGCCACCTGCCGCGCCAGCGCCGTGTCGATCGACCGGTCGTCCGGGGCGCGTTCTCGAGAGCGTTGCTTGATCGCCGTCAGCTCCCCCTCGGACGGCTCCAGCTCACGACGGTTCACGCGTTCCCCGCGACGTCGGGCGATGTTGATCGCCGCGACGATGTCGCCCACACCCGTTGCGCCGGCACCGAGATGGGGGGTCGACCCGGTCTCATCGACCACCTCGACGACGGCGTCGTCGAGCGCATTGACGAGTCGCGCGCTTTGCAGCCGCGAGCCGTCACCGATTCGCACGATCGTCTCCGGGTGACCGCCACGCTCGGCCGCGATGATGGCGACCGCCTCCTCCATGGGCACCTGAAACACCGAGACGACCTGATTGCCCTCGAGGACGGCGATGCCGGGGTGTGCACCCGGATCCACGCCGATCACGCGGGGGTCTTCCCCGTGTCGGTCACCGGCCGCAACCGCCTGCACGGCCGCTCGAACGTCTCCGCCGTCGACGACCACGGTCGGCAGTTCCGGTGGAACCTCGACCGCATCGTTGGGTCCGACGATCACGGCGCTCGCCTGGTCGGGAACGGGATCGCCCGGGGCGATCGTGGTAAACGTAAAATCACGACGGCGGAGCTCGCGAATGAGGTCGTGATAGAGCTCGAAGTTGTCGGTCGCGACGACGATCACGGCGAGCCTTCATCCGCCAGGGTAATAGCGATTCGCCGGGCGGTGCGCACCACGATCGTGGCGGTCCGTCAGTTGGACAGTAGTCGTGTCCGATCCGGAATCGATGAGCCGAGGCTATTAGACGACGCCACCCCCACGGGACCGTTGTGAGCGAGGCGATCGAGATCGGCTGTCCGGCCATCGACGAGCTGTTGGGCGGCGGCCTCGACCGGGGCACGGTGACCCAGGCCTACGGCCCGCCCGGCGCCGGCAAGACCAATCTAGCCCTGTCGGCAACCGTTTCGACGGCCCTCGGCGGGGCGCGGGCCCTGTACATCGACACCGAGGGGTTCTCCGCCGACCGGCTCGACCAGCTCATCCACGCACGGGTGCCACCGGAGCGGGCTGATGCCGTCCTCGATCGCGTGTTGGTATCGTCAGTGCACGACTTCGGAGACCAAACCGAGGCCGTTCGGGAGGCCACGGAGGTCGCACCGGACGCCGGACTCATCGTCCTCGACAGCGCGACGGGGTACTATCGGCTCGAACGAGCCGACGAACCCGAGGCGGACGCCGGCGAGACGCTGCGCGAGGTGGCCGGGCAGGTGGCCCATCTCCTCGGGCTGGCACGGCGACACGACCTGGCGGTTCTGATCACGAACCAGGTGTACACCGATCCCGACGACGACACGATGCGCCCCCTCGGGGGCTACACGCTCGCGCACTGGTGTGGCATCATCGTCAGCATGCATCGATTTCGCGGCGACCGACGGAAGCTGGTACTCGAGAAGCACCGTGATCGGGCCTCGGGAGGGGCAACGACCGTCCGACTCACGACATCGGGCTTCGTCGATCACGAGGAACCTGCCTGAGGGACGGATCGTCAGAGCTCGCCGAGCTTGCGCAATACGTGGCCTTTGATCTCCTGGTCGCGACGGAGGCCCTTGCGCTCGAGGACGTTCCGCTCGAGCTTGTCGAGCGCGACGTGAAACGCGTTGTCGGCGCCGTAGCCTTCGCCCGTCCCGGCGAGTTGGCCCTTGTTGGTTCGCAGCCGGATCTGACACTGGATGAGCGGGGTGCCCCGGAGCTTCTCCTTGTGCTCGTGGAACCGAACGTGGGCGTGGTGGACCTGCATCTTCTGATACTTGTCGGCGACCGCCTCGATGTCCTCGCGCACCGCCTGTCGGGGCATCGCGTCGAGTAAGTGGACGTTCGTGATCTGCACGTCGAGGTGCTCCTCTTCCGTGTACGAAAGCGCCCGGAGGACGTCGGTCTTCGCGATGATGCCGATCAGCCGCCGGTCGTCGTCGCGCTCGGTCACCGGGAGGCCACCGTAATCGTGCTCCAGCATCCGGTTGACGGCCTCCTCGACCGTCGCGTCGACGTGCGTGGTGGTGACCGGCGAGCTCATGATGTCATACACGGGAATGTCGAGGATCCGATCCAGTTCCCCCGCCCGGTCGCCGGTGGTCAGCTTGTCCATGTCGCGCACGGCGACGTCGGCGATGTCGTGCGTGGTCACCATGCCGACGAGCAGGCCATCCTCGTCGAGCACGGGCAGGCGTGACACGCCGTGTTCGCGCAGCCGGTTGATCGCCTTGCCGACCCCGTCGTCACGGGTGAGCGTCACCGGTTCCTCCG
Source organism: uncultured Halobacteriales archaeon (assembly GCA_964502835.1). Lineage (GTDB taxonomy): Archaea > Halobacteriota > Halobacteria > Halobacteriales > SKSH01 > CAZCYF01. The sequence continues at coordinate 4,524 of CAZCYF010000002.1, forward strand.
TGAAGATGTCGCCCACGGTCAGCGCGTCCAGGTTGTCCAGGACCGCCTCGAGGATCAGGTTCTCGGTGATGACCCCCCAGAGCTCGTCCCCCTCGAAGACGGGCGCCACCTTCGTCCCCCCCTCGACGAGATGCCGTGCGACCGTCCGGATGTTCTCGTGTCGGTCGATCTTCGGTACCGCCGACTTCCGGCTGGGTTTGATCAACGCCTTGGTCTTGGCCTCGTCCTCCACGTGGGACTGCAACAGCTCGCGCTCGCCGATCACGCCGGCGAATGCGCCGTCCTCGGTGACGATGATGCCCTTCGGATTTTCCTGCTCGAACAGGGATCGAACCTTCCCCAGCCGCGTCCCGACGTCGACCTCGAGGTACTCCGGTGACGCGATGTCGGCGATGTCCATGCTGTCTAAGCGTGCGCTTGCCGGTTACTTAGACCCTTTCAACACACCGCCACCGGTGCCTCTTAGGCGCGTCGTGGTGAGGCTCGCGGCATGGTGCCCGACATCACGGTGCTCGGCCCCTACACGTATCTCGCGACGATCATCCTGTGGGGGTCGATCGCGCTCGGCTTGCTCTACCGTGCCGACGCGTTGAAGCGAGCCGCCGTCACAATCGTCGCGTTGTACCCCCTCGGATTCGTCTGGGACTGGTATACCCTGGAGGTGGGCGTCTTCGCGATCGAGCGCGCGATCGGCATCGAACTGCTCGGCATCCCCATCGAGGAGCACCTGTTCATCGTCGTCGTGCCCGCGCTCGTCCTCGGCGTCCACGAAACCATCGACGCCCGTCGATCGGAGTCCGACGAATTGGTGCCCTTTTAGGTACCCGCGGTCATCGGACGCCCACATGGCGTACGAACCCTCTGCGATAGAGGCGAAATGGCGCGAACGGTGGTCCCAGGAGGGCTGGTATGAGGCCGACCCCGAGGGTGACCCGGAGGACGTAACCTACGTCACGGTCGCCTATCCCTACCCGAACGGGGCCATGCACGTCGGGCACGTCCGGACGTTCACCGTTCCGGACGTCTACGCCCGATACCGTCGCATGCAGGGCGATACCGTCCTGTTCCCGATGGCGTGGCACGTGACCGGGACGCCCATCATCGGGGCCGTCGAGCGACTGAAAAGCCGCGAAGCCGAGCAGGTGCGCATCCTCCGGGACGTGTTCGACGTCCCCGAGGAGGACTTCCCGGCGCTCGAGACGCCGATGGGGTTTGCGAAGTACTTCATCGAGCACTCCTACAAGCGGTCGATGAACCTGCTCGGGCTCTCGGTCGACTGGCGACGGGAGTTCACCACCAACGACGACGCCTACCGCGAGTTCATCAGCTGGCAGTACGAGACGCTTCGCGACCACGGGCTGCTCGCCGAGGACACTCACCCGGTCAACTACTGCACGAACGAGGAGCAGCCGGTCACCACGCACGACCTCCTCGAGGGCGAGGAGGCCGAATTTCAGGAGTACACCCTCGTGAAGTTTCGATACGACGATGCCGTCATCCCGATGGCGACGCTGCGGCCGGAGACCGTCCGTGGCGTGACCAACGCGTTCGTCCATCCCGAGGGACGGTACGTCCGGGCAACCGTCGACGGGGAGGCGTGGATCCTCTCGGCGGCGGCCGCCGAGAAGCTCGAACTGCAGCTCCGGTCGGTGACCGTCGAGGAATCGATCGACCCGGAGGTGCTCGTCGGGGCCGCGGTGGAAAATCCCATTACGGGCGATCGCGTCCCCATGCTGCCGGCCACCTTCGTCGACGTGGACAATGCCACCGGGGTCGTGATGTCCGTCCCGGCCCACAGCCCGGACGACTGGATCGCCCTCGAATCACTGCGGGACGATCCCCAGCCGCTGGTCGACGCCGGCATCGATCCCGAGATTCTCGAGGGGATCGATCCCATCTCGATCGCCGAGGTCGAGGGATACGGGGAGTATCCGGCGAAGGACATCGTCGAGGAATGGGACATCGAGGACCAGGACGACCCCCGGCTTGAGGACGCTACACAGGAGCTGTACAACCGAGAGTTCCACCAGGGACGACTCCGGTCCATGTACGGAGATTTCGCCGGGCAGCTCATCGAGACCGCCCGAGAGACGTTTCGAACCCACCACGAAGACCGCGGCGCGTTCGATACGATGTACGAGTTCAACGAGGAGGTCGTCTGTCGCTGTGGCGGCGACGTCGAGGTGGCCATCCAGGACACCTGGTTCCTCCGGTACAACGACCCCGACTGGCGCGAGCAAACCCGGACGGCCCTCGACGACACCGAAATTCTCCCCGCCTCCGCGCGCGACCAGTACGAACACACGATCGGCTGGCTCGAGGAGTGGCCATGTATCCGCAACTACGGGCTCGGGACGCCGCTGCCGTGGGACGACGAGTTCATCATCGAGCCGCTGTCGGATTCGACGATTTACATGGCGTATTACACGCTGGTCCACCACCTCGACGCACTGGATCGACCCGTCGATCGGGAGCTATTCGCGGAAATCTTCCAGGCCGACGATCCGGATCCCGAGCTCGCACGCATCCGCGAGGAGTTCGAGTACTGGTATCCGGTCGACGTTCGCTTCTCCGCGAGCGACCTCATCCCGAACCATCTGACGTTCTATCTCTACCACCACGCCGATCTCTTCGAGCCCCGGCACTGGCCGGAGGGGATCACCACCATGGGCATGGGCTTCATCAAGGGCCAGTCGATGAGTTCCTCCGCGGGGCGGGTCGTCCTCGCGGACAAGACCGTTGAGGAATACGGCGCGGATACCGTGCGCTTTTTCCTGATGAACGCCGCGGAGCCCTGGCAGGACTTCGACTGGCGACCGGACCCGGTGGAGAACACGCGCGAGCAGCTTGGACGGTTCTGGCGTCGCTCGGTGGCGCTGATCGACGGCGACCCCGGCCGACGCGAGCTCGAACCCATCGATGAGTGGATGCTGGGCCGGCTCCAGCGGACGATCCGCACCACCACGGACGCCATGGAGGCCTACGAGACCAGGAGCGCGAGCCAGGCCGCATACTTCGAGATCGAGGACGACCTGCGCTGGTATCGACGGCGCACCGACACCGACCGACCGGGTGCTCGCTGGACGCTCCGGGAGGTGTTGCGCACCCGCCTGCGGCTGCTCTCGCCGTTCATCCCGTACCTGACCAACGAACTGCACGAGCGCCTGACGGGCGAGCCAGCCGAGACGGCTGCCTGGCCCAGCGTGGACGATGACCGCATCCGACCGGACCTCGAGACCGGCGAGTCGCTCCTTCGCGACCTCGTCGATGACATTCAGAACATCGTTGACGTGACCGAGACCGATCCCGAGCGCATTCGCATCTACACGGCGGCCGACTGGAAGCGCGAGGTCCTCGTGTCAGTGCTCGAGGCCGACGGCGAGGACCGAGGCGCCATCATCGGCGACCTCATGGACGACGAGCGGTTCCGACGGCGGGGCGATGCGGTGGCCGACCTGGTCGGTGACCTGCTCGACCTCGTCCACGCGAAGCCGACCGACATCATCGAATCGCTCCCCGGCCTCGACGAGGCCGCGGCGCTCTCCCGGGCCGAGGCGTTCCTGAGCGACGAGTTCGATGCGGCCGTCGAGATCCATCGCGAGGACGAGGCACCGTCAGGGTCGGCCGAGAAGGCCGACACCGCCTTGCCCGGTCGCCCCGCAGTGCATCTCGACTAACCGGCCACCGCGAGCGATCAGACGCCGAGCAGGTCGATCGCCTCACCAGCGGCGTCGGCCTCCGCCCGCTCGTACACCACCCTGGCCGTCGCCACGTCCTGGATCGCCAGGCCGGTCGAGTCGAAGACGGAGACGCCCTCGATGGACGATCGTCCGTCCACCGCCCCGATGACGATATCGCCCAGTTCGGCATCGAGGTCATCGTCGTCGAGCGTGCCTGCAGCCCAGGGCACGTTGATTTCGCCGGAGTGGGTGCATTGGTCGTAATCGTCGATCACCAGGTAGGCGTCGCGTAACATGGCCGGGTCGAGCTCCTGTTTCCCCTCGGCGTCGGCTCCCATCGCGTTGACGTGGGTGTGCCCACCCACGTCGGCGGCATCGACGATCGGCGATCGCACCGGCGTCACGGTCGACAGGACGTCGCAGGCCGCCGCCTCGGCGACCGTTCCCAGGCGGACGTCGAACGCCTCGGAGAACCGCTCGACGAACGACCGTGCCGCCGCCTCGTCGACGTCGTTGATGACCACCTTCTCGATTGGCCGGACCGCGGCGATCGCGCGAAGTTGGGTGTCAGCCTGCACACCGGCACCGATGATGCCGAGACTCGTCGCGTCCTCGATCGCCAGGTGATCGGTCGCCACCCCCGCCGCGGCACCGGTGCGCAACATCGTCACCGAGGTGCCGTCCATCAGGGCCAGCGGGTAGGCCGTCTCGGGATCGGAATAGACGATCGTCGCCATCACCGTGGGCAGGTCGAACCGGTCGGGATTGTCCGGGTGGACGTTGACCCACTTGATCCCGGCCGCGTCCCACTCGCCCGCATCGAGGTAGGCCGGCATCGACCGGAAGTCGCCGTTATACCGGCGGAGGTCGATGTACGACTTCGCCGGCATCTGCGCGTCCCCGCGGGCATAGGCGGCGAAGGCCTCCTCGACGGCACCGATGACGTCCCCGATGTTGGCCGTCGCTTCGACCGTCTCGCGGTCGAGCAAACGCGTGTGCATACGCGGCGCTACCGACGGACTTCACTTAAGAAACTCGAAGGGGGCGGTCGGCCGGCCCTTACATCATGCCGCCCATACCGCCCATGCCACCCATGCCGCCCATGCCGCCCATGCCGCCGGGGCCGCCACCGGGGGCACCACCGTCCTCCTCGTCGTCGGTGTCCGCGCGCAGGTCGCCCGCGGCGATGACATCGTCGATGCGGAGGATCATCACGGCCGCGTCGGTCGCACTCTCGATGGCCTGCGTCTTCACCCGCAGCGGCTCGTAGACGCCCGCCTCGCTCATGTCGAGGATGTCACCGGAGTAGGCGTCGAGCCCCTCGGCGAAGTGACCCTCATCCTGCGTCGACCGGAGCGCGACGAGACTGTCGATCGGGTCGTGGCCGGCGTTCTCGGCGAGGGTCCGCGGGATGACTTCGAGGGCGTCCGCGAACGCCTCGACGGCGAGCTGTTCGCGCCCGCCGACGCTCTCGGCCAGGTCGCGAAGCTCCATCGCGAGTGCGGTCTCGGTTGCGCCCCCGCCGGGCAACACCGCGCCATCCTCGAGGGTGACCTTGACGACCCCGAGGGCGTCGACCACGGCCCGCTCGACCTCGTCGATGACGTGTTCGGTGCCGCCTCGCAGGTACAACGCGACGGCTGCGCCCGCCTCGACCTCCTCGACGAAGAGCTCCTCGGAGTCGCCGACCTCGCGCTCGGCGACCCGACCGGCGTAGCCGAGGTCGTCGGCCTCGATGTTGGCGACGTCGTGGACGATGCGGGCGCCCGTCGACCGGGCGACCTTTCTGAGGTCGTCGTCGGACACCCGTCTGGCCGCGATGACGCCGTGGTCGGAGAGGTGTTGCTGGGCGAAATCCGAGATCGCCTCGCCCGCGAACACCACGTCCGCCCCGGCCTCGATGAGGGCGTCGACCTGTCGCTTTACGTCGGACTTCTCCTGCTCGATGAACTCCTGCAGCTGGTCCGGATCGGTGACGTTGACCTCCGCATCGATCTCGGTCTCCTCGAACTCGAGGGCGCTGTCCAGGACGGCCACGTTCGCCTCCTCGACGCTCCCCGGCATGTTCTCGTTGACCCGGGACTTGTCGACGATGACCCCCTCGATGAGCTCGGAGTCGTCGATCGAGCCGCCGGCCTGGGTGCGGATCTGGACGTCGTCCAGGTTGATGCCCTCCTCGGTGTGAACCGAGCGAACGGCCTCGACGACCAGCTCGGCGAGCAGGTCCTTGGCGTTCTCGGCCCCCTTGCCGGTCATCGCGGTGGCGGCGATCTGGCGAAGCACCTCGTCGTCCTCCGGGCCGACCTCCGTCGCGTGCTCGGCAAGGAAGTCATCGACGGCCCCCGCGGCCTGGCGGAACCCCTGGGTCAGGGTCGTCGCGTGGATGTCCTGCTCGATCAGCTCCTCGGCGCGTTTGAGCAATTCACCGGCGATCACGACTGCCGTCGTCGTGCCGTCACCAACCTCTTCCTCCTGGGACTCGGCGACCTCGACGACCATCGTGGCCGCCGGGTGGTCGATCTCCATCTCCTTGAGGATCGTCACGCCGTCGTTCGTGATGACGACGTCACCGCTCGAATCGACGAGCATCTTGTCCATCCCCTTCGGTCCGAGGGTGGTTCGGACCGCCTCAGAGACGGCCTGACCGGCGGTTACGTTCATCGACTGCGCGTCCCGTCCGGAGGTTCGCTGGGAATCCTCCGACAGGACGATCAGCGGCTGTCCTCCCATTTGCTGTGCCATAGTTGATTGTGGATTGATAGCCGTTCAATATAAGAAACACGGTTGCACCTCGCCACCACACGGTCCGATCCGCCACCCGCTCGGCCGACATCGGGTTGCTGGCTCCACCTAGCCGGGTGAGTAGGGGTGGTACTCGAGGCCGCCCTGGCGGCGTTCCCGCTTGCGGTCCTCGAGGAAGCTGTAGACCGTACCGTGGGGCGCACCGTCGAGCAACATCTCCACCGCCCGTCGGACCGTCTCGACCTGCTCCGGGTCACCAATCGCCGCACACGTCGACCCGTAGATGACGACCGACGCGCCGGTGAGCTCCTCCATGAGTTCCCGCGTGCGGCCACCCTCGCCGATCAACCGCCCCTTCTGTCGCTGGAGATCGTTCTTGTTTCTGGAGGCGGCCTCGATGTCGATCACGTCGAGCATCATCAACTCGCCCTCGAGCAGCCGGAGGGCCTCGTCGGGCGTGAACCCCCGCCCGATCGCCCGCACGATCTCGGGGCCTTTCAGCCCCCGCACCGGATCGCCGACCGCGTCCACGCTGACCGAGCCGTTCTCCGAGTCGACGTTGAGGCGGACCTCGGCGCGCTCTTCGATCTCACGCATGGTCTCACCCCCTTCGCCGATGAGAACGCCGATCCGATCCTGCGGAATCTTCACGTGACGCATGACCGTCTCTATTGGACGGTGTGATTTGAAGACTTCGCCCTCACTCGGCGGGGGCCGCGGTGACGGCGTCGTAGAGGGCGTCCGGGTCGACGTCAGCACCCTGTCGGTTGAAGAAGGCGGCCACGTTTTCACAGTCGCGTCGGAGGAACTCCTCGGCGTTGGGATGACGGGTGGTGACCGCCTGGCCAACGTCAATGACGACCAGCTCGCCCCGGTGAACCAACACGTTGTACTCGCTGAGATCGCCGTGGATCAACCCCGCCCGGTACAGCCGGCGCATGTACTCGCGCACCACCTCGACGGCCGTCTGAGGGTTGTTGATCGCGACCTCGTCCAGACGGCGAGCTCGCGTCTCGTCAGCGCCGATGAACTCCATGACGAGGGCATTGCGTTCGACCGCGATTGGCGCCGGCACGCGCACGCCCGCCGCGGCGGCGCGCTCGAGGTTGGCGTACTCCTTGCGCGTCCACGCGAGGACCACCCGTTTCTTGTCACCGTGGACGTCTCGAAAGCGAGGGTCGGCCTCCAGGTAGGACTGCATGTCCCGGAAATCGCTCGCGTTAATCCGAAAGACCTTGAGGGCGACGTCGTCGCCCTCGACGACGCGTTTCGCGCGCTCACCGGCGGTCGCGAGGTAGACGTTCGCCTCCTTGCCGGTCGAGAGCGGCCCGCCGATCGCCTCGAGGTAGCCGTCTTGGACCAGCTTGTACAACGCGGCGTAGGTCGCGTCATCGAAGACGGAGGCCTCGACCTTCAGCGCCTCCGAATCCTTGATGAGCTCGCGAAACTCGTCGAACGCTCGATCCTGCCGGGCCGCGATGCGGTCCGCCTCGGTCTCGGTGACGTCAATCGACTCCCACTCGTCACCCGGGGCTGCCGTCGCATCCTCGTCAACGAGGTCACTCATGGGGGCCGGATCAACCGATCAATCCCTCGTCGCGGATGACGTCAGCCTCCTGTTTTTCGTAGCGCCATTTGATGTCGGCCTTTTCGTCCTGCCAGTCCCACGGCTCGACGATGACGACGTCGTCCTCGCGAATCCAGACGCGCTTTTGCATCCGACCAGGGATGCGGGCCGTCCGTTCGACACCGTCGGCACACCGCACCTTGACTCGATTCGCCCCGAGCATGTTCGTGACGATCGCGAACACCTCGTCCTCGTCGGGCATGCGGAGGTCCTCAAGGTTGGCCTCGGCCTCCTCGTCCATCGCGTCCGGATTGGACCTTCCGGCCTATAAAGGCGCTGGGAGGACGGACCGCCGCGTTTAAGCGGTGACCGGTCGGCGTCCGTCTCATGATCCGCTCGCTGGGTGTCTCCGGCGTGATCGGGCTCATCGGGATGGTGGCCGGATTCGGCGTCCTCGCCTACATCGATCCGATCATCGCCGGTGGCGTCGGCCTCGTCCTCGTCGGCGCGGCGCTCGTCGTGCACGCCGCCGTCCGCGCCCTCGCCTCGCGGTTCGGGATGGGCGACGTCGTCTAGGGCGAGGAGCCCCGCTCGTGTCGGTGCTCGTCGATCAACTCGTCGACGAGCTCGCGCTTGCGCTCGCGACGGCGACGGTCCGCCCGCGCTGCCCACTCCTCGATGACCGCCTCGACGTCGGACTCCTTCGCCACGGCCAGTTCGTCGACCTCCTGCACCGCGACCGCATCGATCGGGCCGAGCGGGACCTCCGCCTCCTGTAACACCTGTCGGGCCACGTCGCTCAATCCACCGGCTTTGAGCACCACCCGTGGGTCGAGGTCGGCCAGCATCCGGGCCGCATCCCGCCCGGCTCCGGTCGCGTCACGCAACCAGATCACGTCGCCCGGTGCGAGGCCGTACGCCGCATCGGCATCCCGGATGGCCGACTCCGTGAACTTGTCCACCGGTTTGACCGGGACCAGGTCGCGTTTGGTCTCGTCCACGGTCGCGAAGTCGGAGTGATCCAGCCGCCACAGGGCCTTCATCCGTTCGACCTTGTCCTCGAGGTCGGCGATCCGCTCGTCCCGGGCCTCCAGGTCGCGTTCGAGCTGGCGTTTTTCGCGTTCCAGTCGGGTGACGACCCGTTCGCGACGCACCGCCCGTCGCTCCTCCGACCGGGTCTCCGACAGTTCGGTCTCAAGCTCCTCGATCCGACCCTCACGGTCATCGAGCCGATCGCGGAGCCGCTCGATATGGTCTCGCTGGCGACGAACCCGTGTTTCGAGTGCCGAGATGCGCCGGCGCGTCGGGTTCGGTTCCGTCGGCTCGGCTTCGTCCTCGGGTTCGTCCTCACCAGGCGCCTCGGTGACGTGTTCGATCGCCGATGCGATGGAGTGGCCCTCGGTCAGCACTGCATTGGCGACCGTGCCCACGTCGAGGTCCGGGGGCATTTCGCGCTCGATCCGATCGAACAGCTCCGCGTGGTCGTCGTGGGCGAAGAGTGCGGCCGCCAGCGCGTCCCGCTCATGGTCGTTGGCCACGTTCGACGAGCGACACCGGTGGAGCTTCTCGTCGACCGGAAGATCGTGCGCCGGTGTCCAGCCGACGGCATCGAAGCTGCGTCTGATCCGGTCGACGGTCTCGGGCATCGTGGCGACGTCCGCGGCGATGACCAGCGGCCGACCGCGTTCGACGATCCACTCGATGACCGCCCCCACGTCGCTCGTTCGCGAACTCCACACGTCCAGCACCGAACCATCGAGCCCGACCACGCCGACGGCCGTGTTGGTCCCGGGATCGATCCCGACGATGACGAACTCGCGACGCCGTGCTAGGGGTTCAAAGCGGAGCCCGCCCGAGGAGACGGGCTCCACCTCGACCCGGACATCGCCGTCACGGCCGGTCGCGACCGGCACGTCCGCTGGCGGGGCCGCAACGCGAAATTCCGCTCGGGCCCAGCCCCCGTACTTCTCGGTGACGTCGCGCTCGAACGATAACCCGTGGTCGTCGAGCGTGTCGGTCACCGCCCGGGCGCGGCGCTTGACCGCGCCGTGGATCCGGCGGGTGAACCGGTCCTCGCTGGTCCCACCCTTACCCGTCGATCGCCCCCGGGAGACCGTCACCAGCGAGCGCTCCTCGAAGGCACGAACCGCGTACCCCACGTTCGCCGCGGCGAGGCGTGCCGCCGCCTCCGCCTCACCCATGGGTGAGGAGTCGTAGGGGACGTCGTGGCGGTTGGCTACCCGCGACAGCGGATCCGGTCTCTCGTCCCCGGTCACCTGGACGAGTCGGGTCCCCTCTGGAAGGTCACGAAGCAACCCGATCAGCGCGTCCTTGTCCGACGCCAGCTCGAATACGTTGTCGGTGGCCACGATGGCCGGCTCATGCTCGGCGATCAGCCGGCGCAGCTTCCGGGCGGAAACCGTATCGCGCTCGATGGGCTCGCCGTCGTAGTGAACCCAGGCGTACGTGGGCGACGAGCCACGGACGTCGCCACTGTGGACGTCCACGCCGAACAGGCCCGTCTCACCGGGGAGTGGCCGATCCGTCACGGCCCGACGGTAGGGGCCCGAGCCACCATAACGGTCCCGGCGAGCGCGCGCTGGATCGGAGGTCAGGTGGGATAGTCGATCTCGAGGTCGTCGCCGTCTTCGGGGAGGAGTAACCCGCCGTCGTAGACCGCAGCCGCCTCGGTGTGGAGCTGGTCTCGTTTGCCCGCATAGCGCGGCGAGGTATGCACGAGCGCGAGTCGCTCGACCGCCGCGTCTCGAGCGACCTGGGCGGCCTGGCGGGCGGTCGAGTGGCCCGTCTCGGCCGCCCGATCGGCGAGATCGTCCCCGAAGGTGGCATCGTGGATGAGCAGCTGTGCCTCCTCGGCCGCCGACAGGAGCGCCTCCGTCGGTCGAGTGTCGCCCGAGTACACGAGCGTCCGTCCCGGTCGGGGGGGTCCGACCACCTCCTCGGGGTCGATGACGCGACCGTCCGCCAGCTCGACCGGCTCGCCCCGGTGGAGTTTGCCGAACAGTGGCCCCTCCGGAACGCCGAGTTCGAGCGCACGCTCGCGGTCGAACCGACCACGGCGATCGTCCTCCTCGAGGAGGTAGCCGACGGCGACGGTGTCGTGGTCCGCCGGGAGGGCGCGGATCTCAAACGAATTCGATCGAAGCGCGACCGCACCCGGTTCGATACCGGCCACGCGCAGCGCGAACGGGAGGTCGTCGACGGCCGTCCGGGCGAATCGTTCGAGCCGGTCGACACGGCCACGGGGAACGACGACGGTCAACGGCTCCGTCCGGTCGGTGAACGCCAGCGTCTCCAACAGCCCCGGAAGGCCGTAGTAGTGATCGCCGTGGAGATGGGTGATGAAGACGTAATCGAGCCCGAAGCCGGTGCCGAAACGCATCATCTGACGCTGGATTCCCTCGCCGACGTCGAACAGCATCTCGAGACCGTCGCGGTTGACGTGGATCCCGGGCGGGTTCCTGGAGGGGGTCGGAACGGCACCGCTCGTCCCGAGGAAGGTCGCCCGGAGGGTCATCCCGTGAACCGAGTTCGGGGGTCCACTTACCCCCTTCGGAACGGGGGACCGGTCCCTTCAAGGTCGACCTCGCCGACCGTTCAACCGATGCCGGAGCCGCTGTGGACGGACCGCCATGCGCCGACCCTCGCGGAACTTCCGCAGGCGCATCTCCGTCGCTACCTCGAGGCGGTCACGGGCCGACCCGTGAACCTCCTGCTTCACGGCCCCGCGGGGGCAGGCAAGACCGCGGCCGTCCGCGCCCTCGAGCGATCCCGAGCGGACGATGGCGGGGGCGAACTGCTCGAAATCAACGTGGCTGACTTCTTCGACCGCTCGAAGTCGGAGATCGAAAGCGATCCACGATTCGCCCACTTTCTGGACGACGGCCGACGCCGGTCGAAACGCGATATGATCAACCGGGTGTTTCGCGAATCGACCGCCCACGCTCCGGTCGACGGGTCGTACCGGACCGTCCTCCTGGACAACGCCGAATCGGTCCGTGAGGACTTCCAGCAGTCCCTCCGCCGGCTCATCGAGCGTCACCACGAGACGACGCAGTTCGTCTTGACCTCGCGCCAACTGGGCCGGATCATCCCCGCGCTTCGCTCCAGATGCCTCCCCGTTCCCGTCCCAGCACCGCCTCCCGAACGGGTCGTCGATCGTCTCGCGACGATCCTCGAGCGGGAGGCGATCGACTTCGACGACGACGCCCTCGCCCTGCTCGCCGACGACGCCGACGGCAACCTCCGCTACGCCATCCTGGCCGCCCAGGCCACCCACGTCCACGCCACGCGATCCGACGACGGGGCGATCACCGAGGAGGCGGTCGTCGACACGATCCGCGGGGTCGGCCACGGGGAGGCAATCGCGGAGATGCTGGCCACCGCGAAAACCGGCGAGTTCGTCGATGCCCGGGACCACCTGGACGATCTACTGATCGACGCCGGCCTCGAGGGGGGAGAACTCCTCGAGGGGCTGGTGACCGCAGGGCGCTCCCGACTGGACGATCAGGAGGCCGGCTGGCTGACGCAGCTGGCCGCCGACACCGACGCGAGGCTGGCAACCGGCGGTGACGACCGCGTCCAGCTGTCCCGGCTGCTCGCGCGGATCGCGACGGCCGACGCCGATTAAACGCCCCAGAAGAACGCGATGCCGACGGCCGTGACCACGGCAAGCAGCCCCTGCAACGGGGCGCCCAGCCGGGCGAAATCGGTGAACCGGTAGCCACCCGGGCCGTAGACCATGAGGTTGGTCTGATACCCCATGGGCGTCATGAAGGCCGTCGAGGCGGCAAACGTGACGGCGAGGGCGAACGCGAACGGGTTCGCCCCGATCGCGATGGCGACGTCGACGGCCACCGGGATCATCACCACCACCGACGCATTGTTGCTCACGAGCTGGGTCACGAGCGCAGTCAGCAGGTAGACGATCCCCAACAGGACGATCGGTTGCAGGCCGCCAACCGCCGTGACGATGCTTTCCGCGAGGTACCGTGCCGTCCCCGTGTGTTCCATCGCGGCGCCGAGCGGAATCAGGCTGGCCAGCAAGACCACGACGCTCCAGTCGACGGACGCATACACCTCCCCGGGGCGCAAACAGCCGGTGGCGACCATCGCGACCATCCCGGCCAAGGCGCTGTGGACGATCGGGAGGAGCCCGAGGCCGGGCAACGCGATGACGATCCCCACGATGGCGAACGCGACCGGGAGGCGGTCGCGACGGAACGCCGGGAGCTCGAACTCGCCGAGCACGATGAAGTTCCGGCTGCGCTGAAACTGCTTGGCCGCATCGGTCGTCGCCTGCACCAGGAGGGTGTCGCCGGCACGCAGTTGTCGTTCGTCCATCCGGGCGTGGATGACGCGTCCACCCCGTCGCATGGCCAGGACCGAGCCATGGTACCGGTTGCGAAAGTTCGACGTCTCGAGCGTCTCGCCGAGCAGATCGGCATCCGGTGCGATGACCACCTCGAAGAGCTGTTGCTCCTCGACGTCCTCCCGGTCGTCAGCCTCGGCAGCGAGCGCTTCGTCCGTGACGTCGGTGGCGTCGGGAGCCAGCTCGAGGCTGCGCGTCTCGATGAGGTTGGCGAGGGTCTCCCGGTCCGTGCGCAACACGAGGATGTCGCCGGCGCGAACCGTCTTTCGCGCGAGCGGTTCCGGAAAGGCCGCGCCGTCGCGGACCAGCTGGACCACGTCGGCATCCGCCGGAAGGTCCCCCAGACAGGTCTCGACGGTCCGACCCACGAACGACGAGTCAGCCTGGACCACCACCTCGGTGAGGTACTCCGACATGTCGAAGGTCTGGGTGAGGTCGCCCTCGGTCCCGACCCGCTCAGGGACGAGGCGCTGTCCGATCGTCAGCAGGTAGGCCACGCCGACGAGCAGGACCACCACCCCCAGGGCGGTGAACTCAAACATCGAGAACGCCTCGAACTGTGGCCCCATCCGGTCGTAAATGTCGCTCGCGAGGAGGTTCGTCGACGTGCCGATCAGGGTCAACATGCCACCCATCATCGCCGCGAACGAGACCGGCATCAGCAGCCGAGACGGCGAGACGCCGGTCCGGTCGGCGATCTCCTGGACCATCGGAATCATGATCGCCACCACGGGCGTGTTGTTGATGATCCCGGCCGACCCGCCGGCCAGCCCGAGCACTGCCGCCAGCTGTCCCGTGGGGTTGTCCCCGAACCGGTCGGCGATCGCACGACCGACCACCGCGATCACGCCCGTCCGGCGAACGCCCTCGCTCAGCACGAACATGGCCAACACGGTGATCGTGGCCGGGCTGGCGAACCCCGACAGGCCGGTCGCCACGTCGACGCCCGTCCATGGCTCCAGTGCCATCAGGACGACCAGCACGCCGAGGGCGGTGACGTCGAGGGGCACGGGCTCCAGCACGAACGCCACGAACGCGACGGCGACGATGGCCATGACGATCACCATGGCCGTCGACGGCGGTCCGAGTTGGCCGATGATCCACGCGGCCGGTGCGATCACCGCCACGGCCGCGAGTGCACCCCCATCGCATTCACCCACCTCGGCCGGCCTCAAAAGTCTCCCTACGGTGGTCGCTTCAACACGGTCACGTGGCGGGTGAGCGAGCGGTGGACCCGCCGATCGAAGCGATCCACGACGGTCCACCCGACGCCATCGGCAAGATCGGCGATGGGACGATCGAAGACCGCCACGACCCGGTCGACGACGGGCAACAACGCCTCGAGGGTCTCGCCGACGAGCGCCGTCGCCGAGGTATGGCCGATCGGTGATTGTCGGCCATACGGGGCGTCAAATGCCACCGCATCGACCGCCGTGAGCGGGAGTGCATCGGCGCTCGCCCGGATCAGCTCGAGGGGTGGCGAGTCGGCGGCCAACGCGGCGTAGTTGCGGGTTGCACCCTCGACCATCCGCCGCTGGTAGTCGATGCCGATCGGTCGGATACCCATGCGGCCGGCCTCAATCAGCATGGCCCCGGGGCCGCACATCGGGTCGAGGAAGCGCTCGCCCGGTGCGACTCCGGAGAGGTTGACGACGGCACGGGCCAGCTGTGGCTGCATCGTGCCTGGCTGGCGAAACGGCCGCTCGGGCGGCCGCCTCGCACCGAAGCCCCGGTCGGGCTCCACGAGGAGCCAGCCGAGGAGCCAGCGGATGGTCCCATCGTCGGCGACGGCGATGACGCGCAACTCGTGATCAGGGGCCTCCAGATCGACCGTGAAGCCGGCGGCGTCGAGGACCGCACCCACCTCGCGTTCGACCGCGACCGTGTCCACCCCGGCCCGGCCGCGGACGTCCCTGGCCCGCACGGCCACGGAACCGGTCCGGTCGAACGCGATCGCGTCGACCGCCGCCACCGCCCGCGAACGGTCTCCCGTAGCGGTCACCAGGTGGTCGCTGATGGCGCGGGTGAACGCGAGGTGGCGAGCGCGATCCCGATCGAGCCCCTCGGCGAGAGCCACCCCTGGAGCGACCTCGCTGAGCCCCTCGGCGGCGACGGCCGCCTCGCCGCGGGCGAAGCGATCGTCGCTCCCGGCGAGCTCGAGGAGATACACGCGCAGTGGCGCGAGCGGGGTGGACAAAGCACTGGCGCTTGACCCCATCGATGGGCATGAACCTTTATAACTCTTAAATACGAGCTTTAAGTTATCCATGGACGACCCCAAGGAGACCATCAACATCGAGAACGTGGTCGCCTCGACTGGGATCGGGCAAGAGCTCGACCTCCAGAGCGTAGCGATGGACCTCGACGGTGCCGACTACGATCCCGAGCAGTTTCCCGGCCTGGTCTATCGAACGCAGGAGCCAAAATCTGCGGCGTTGATCTTTCGTTCCGGTAAGATCGTCTGCACGGGGGCGAAAAGCACGGACGACGTCCACGAAAGCCTGCAGATCGTCTTCGACAAGCTCCGCGAGCTCAACATCGAGGTGGACGACGATCCCGAGATCGTCGTCCAAAACATCGTGACCAGCGCCGACCTCGGGACCAAGCTCAACCTCAACGCCATCGCGATCGGCCTCGGCCTCGAGAACATCGAGTACGAACCGGAGCAGTTCCCCGGGCTGGTCTATCGGCTCGACGAGCCGAAGGTGGTCGCGCTCCTGTTCGGCAGCGGAAAGCTCGTGATCACCGGCGGCAAGCGCCCGGTCGATGCCGAACATGCGGTCGACAAGATCGTGTCACGGCTGGACGAACTCGGCCTCCTCGAATCGGCGACGCCGGAGTAAGCGACCCCTTAGCCGTCGAGGACGAGCGTCTCCACCAGCCAGCCGGTCACGTGGACCTCGATGACCGCGGCGACCGCGAGTAACACCCACGCGGCGAGGAGCACCCAGGCGGACCGTCGCCAGTCACCCGCGCTCATGACGCGTTCGCGTCGGTCGCGGAGGCGCTGGACGAACCGATGGATCACCCGGAACACGACCCCCGCGGCCACGAAGAAGGCGGTCAGCTCGAAGATCGCATGGGGGACGAGCGCCACGATCACGAACTCGAGTCCCGAATCGCGCGCCGCCGGCACCGCGACGTACCCCACGACGATACCGTTGAACACGAGTACGAGTGCCGTCAACACACCGAATGAGAGCGTTCCAACAAGGGCGATGAGGAAGACGATGGAGTTGTTGATGAGGATGAATGCCACCGACAGCTCCGCCGGTACCGCCTCGCCAACGCCGTCCAGGCCCATGAGCCCGAACAGGTCCACCTGATCGGCGATCGCCACACCGCCGACGACGCCGGCGAAGAACAACGCGGCGGCAACTCCAACGTACGGGGCCAATGCCCGGACGACGCCAGCCACGCCCACACCGCGTGACGAGCCGGTCGACATGGGCGCTCCTACCCGGTCACCACAGATAAGGCTGGGTAGCGTTCGTGTCGCCGGGACCCGATGGTATTTCACGGCCTCGGACGAACCGACACCGAGCCATGCGGGCGCTTTACGTGACCGGGGGTCGGGTGCTTCGGGCGGACGGGCGCATCGTCGAGGCGGACGTGGTGATCGATCGCGACGCGGGCACGATCGACGCCGTCGATCCCGCGACGGATCCCGGCGACGCACCCGAGCTAGACGCCACAGGTGGCCTGGTGATTCCCGGTCTCGTCAACGCCCATACCCATCTGGCGATGACGCTATTGCGCGGTTACGCCGACGACAAGGCCCTGCACGCCTGGCTCGAGGAAGACGTCTTTCCCGTCGAGGCCACCCTCGAGCCGGCGGACGTGGCCGCCGGTGCCCGGCTCGGACTGCTCGAGGCGATCAAGGCGGGAACCACCCAGGTGTGCGATATGTATTTCCACGAGGGAGCCATCGCCGACGCCGTCGCGTCGGCAGGTGTTCGCGGGCTGCTCGGCCACGGGATGATCACCGTCGGCAAGGATGCGGCCGGCATCGAGGACGAGCTCGACGCCGGCGTCGACTTCGTCAGGCAGTACGATGGGGCTGCCGAGGGACGGATTCGGGCCGGGTTGATGCCCCACGCGATCAACACGGTTGACCCCGAGGTGCTGGACCGGGTGGCCGCACTGGCCGACGAGCTGGCGGTCCCGGTGCACGTCCATGCCAACGAGACCGAGACGGACGTCGACCGCGTCCGCGAGCGTGACGGCCGGCGACCCGTCGAGACCGCCGCCGAGTGTGGCCTCCTCGATGGGACGGCGTTCATCGCCCACGGGGTCCACCTCGACGAGCACGAGATCGACCTCCTGGCTGCCACCGACACGGGCGTGGCGCACTGTCCGACGGCCAACCTCAAGCTCGCCAGCGGGGTCGCGCCGGTCCCGTCACTCCTCACGGCGGGCGTGACGGTCGGCATCGGCACCGACGGTCCCGCCTCGAACAACGACCTCGACCTGCTCGAGGAGCTCCGCCTTGCGGCCCTCATGGGCAAGTTCGAGGCGGACGACGCGGCGGCGATACCCGCGGCGACGGCGGTCGAGCTGGCGACCCGTGGCGGTGGCGACCTGCTGGGTCGGACCGGTGGCCTCGCGGCGGGTGCCCCGGCGGACATCGCGGTGATCGATCTCGATGCCCCACAGTTCACGCCCGACCACGACCCGGTGAGCCATCTCGCGTACGTCGCAAACCGCGGAGACGTCCGCCACACCGTCTGTGACGGCACCGTCCTCATGCGCGACCGGACCGTCGAGACGCTCGACGAGGCGGCCGTCAGACGCGAGGCCAGCGAGCGCGCTCGGGCGGCGATCGGCCGGGTCGGTGAGGGTCGGTAGGGTTTTCTCCGGCCTGCTCGCAGAGCCGATATGAGCGACGGGACCGCGTCCGTCAGACGAGCCCTGGAGACGGCCGACGAGCTGTACGACGCCGGCGAGCGCAAGCTGGACTGGGCCAGAGGATACATGCCGATCCTCGACCGGCTCCGCGAGGCGTTCGTCGAGGATCGGCCCCTGGCCGGTGAGACGATCGCCATGGCGATGCACGTCGAGGCGAAAACCGGCATCCTGGTCGAACTGCTCCGCGATGGTGGCGCCGAGGTCGCCCTCACCGGGTGCAACCCGTTGTCGACCCACGACGACGTCAGCGTCGCCCTCGACGCCCAGGAGGGTATCACGAGCTACGCCCGCCGGGGAGTCGGCGAGACGGCGTACTACGGGGCCATCGACACCGTCTTGGACCACGAGCCCACCATCACCGTCGACGACGGTGGCGACCTCATCTTTCGCATCCACCAGCATCGCCCCGAGCTGCTCTCGTCGATCGTCGGCGGGTGTGAGGAGACGACCACCGGGGTCCATCGCCTCCGACGGATGGCCGACGACGACGCCCTCCGCTATCCGGTCTTCGCCGTCAACGATACCCCCATGAAGCGGATGTTCGACAACGTCCACGGTACGGGTGAGGCCTCGTTGGCCAGCATGGCCATGACGACGAACCTGGCGTGGGCGGGCAAGACGGTGGTCGTCGCCGGGTTCGGCTACTGTGGGCGCGGCATCGCCAAGAAGGCCTCCGGGCAAAACGCCCGCGTGATCGTGACCGAGGTCGATCCCCGCGCGGCGCTTCGCGCCCACATGGAGGGCTACGAGGTCATGCCGATGGCCGAGGCTGCCGAGGAGGGCGAGGTGTTCATCACGACGACGGGCAACCGCGACGTAATCGTGGACGAGCACTTCGACCGGATGTCCGACGGCGCCGTCCTCGCCAATGCCGGCCACTTCGACGTCGAGATCGATGTCGACGCCCTCGCGGAGCGATCGGTCGGTCGGTTTCCCGCACGGGATGGCGTCACCGGCTACGAGCTGGCCGATGGCCGGGTCCTGTACGTCCTCGCCGAGGGGCGACTCGTCAACCTGGCGACGCCGATCTCCCTCGGACATCCCATCGAGGTCATGGACCAGTCCTTCGGCGTGCAGGCAGTCGCCGTCAGGGAGCTCGCCGGCAACGCCGAGGCATACGATCCGGGCGTCCACGCCGTTCCCGACGCGCTCGACCGTGAGGTGGCGTCGATCAAGCTCGAGGCCGAGGGGATCGCGATCGACGACCTGACCGAGGCACAAACGAGCTATCTCGAGCGCTGGGACCACGGAACCTGAACCCACGATTCAACGACGGACGCACACCGGTAGCGCGACCGCCAACGGCGTGAGGGGATGGCCTGCATCGATGGGCTCAATTCGACCGGCCGTGAGATACCCGGCCGATGCCCCCGCGAACCCCGCTCAGACGCCCCGGTGCATGCTTCCGAGAGGGGTCGCCCTCCATGCGCTCCGCCCTCGCGGTCTTCGCGCTGTACGCGGTCGTGAACGTGGTTGGGCTGTTGCTGGCGACCGAACTCGTCCTCGAGGCGATGGAGGGTGCACCCGCTGGTGTCCGCGACGAGCTGTACGGAATCGTCGGCGAGCTGGCCGTTGCAGTCGTGGCCCTCACGGTCGTCGCCTGGATCGTCGTCGGTGCCATCTTGCACCTGATTGGCGGCCTCGGCACCGAGGGCGACGTCGTCGACAGCCTCATCGTCGCCGGCTGGTCGTACGCGCCCGAGGTCGTCACGTTTCCCCTCGCCGCTACCCTCATCGTCGGGCAGCTCGCCGGCATGACGATCGACGCCTCCGACCCATCGGTGCTGGCAGCGGAGGCCGAACGCGTCATGGGTGGCGGCGCGTTTCTCCCCGCAGTCGCATTGCAAGTGGCCGTCGCCGCCTGGAGCGTTGTCATCATGGCGAAGGGGCTCCTCGGGCTACACGAGGCCGATCCCGCCCGTGCCTGGGCCGCGGCGTTGCTCGTCGGCGTCGGTGCGCTCGTGCTCGGGTTCGCATGAAGTCGCCGTCGCCAACGCTTTCAGCCAGGGCAGCCGACAACCCGGTAGATGTCCTCCAAGGGCGACCGGCGCGAACGCGAACTCGTCAACCTGCTCGACGAGGCCGGCTTCGCCGTCATCCGCTCGCCGGCCAGCGGCAGCGGAACCGTTCGCGCCCAGCCCGACCTGCTTGCGGGTGACGGCTCGCAGTTCTTCGCGATCGAGGTGAAGTCCTCCAGCGGCGATCCGATCTACATCGCCGGCGAGGAGCTCGAGGCGCTCCTGTACTTTTCGCGGAACTTCGGTGCCCGACCACGCGTCGGCGTCCGCTTCGATCGGGAGGATTGGTACTTCTTCCATCCGGGCGACCTCTATCGCACCGACGGGGGGAACTACCGCGTCAAGCGGTCGACGGCCCTCGAAGACGGCGACCCGATCGACGCCCTGCTCGGGGGCTGAGGCCACGTCGAAGTTCTTATCCCGACCCCCGGGAAAGTCCGGGCCATGCAGCTTGAGCGGGCGCGGGTGATCGAAATCGTCGCCGCTGTCATCGCCGTTGGGTTCATGATCGCGATCCTCTCGGTCATCGGCCAGCAGTACACCACCAACGGGGAGTTCGCCAGCGAGGGCGGCCTCATGCTCGTGGTGGCCATCATCCTGTTCGTGCTCGTGATGGCCGTCATCGGGTACGTCCTCGCGTTTACCGTGACCGCCGAGGAGGCGGCTGCGGAGACGAGCGACTAGGGGGTCTCGCCGTCCAGTCGTCGGGCGTAATATTCGAGGGGGTTGTCGATGCGCGCACAGAGGTCATCCGGATCGACGCAGTCGCCGTAGGCGACCATCGTCGGACACGAGCCCGGGGGAAACTGGGTGGGGCCATCATCGCCGGCCACCGCCGAACCCATGGCCCGAAGCTCCTCCGAAACCGACTGGCCGACCACCTCGTCGAAGGCCTCGGGCTCGAGGCCGATGCTCGTGAGGAAGCTCGCAAGCGCGTACCGTGAGTGGGCCGCGAGCGCCTCGCCCGCGCGAACGCGCTCGACGAGGGCGGCCATACAGGGCGGAAACCGGTCGGGATCGACCGCGTCAAACGTCGTCGGCAGGGTCGGCCGACCGAGACGGGCCTCGATGGCATCGACCGCCGCCGCAAGTCGGTCGGCCAGGGCGTCGGGAACGTCGAGGGGCAGATCGCGACCCACCCGGCCCCTGACGGCGGCACGGAGCACCTCGGCGCGCTCCTCGGGGTCGATCGGGACCCACCCGTCGGCGAGGGCGCGGTTGACGAGATCCCAGTCGTCACCCTCGAGGTCGACAGCGAGTCGGAGGAAGCTCGCTCGATCCACCGCGATCCGGCCGTCGACGTCTCCCAGGTGCACGCCGAGCTCCGCGAGGAGGTCGGCGGGATCGATCGCCCGGCGGTCGTCGGTGCGATCGGCCTCGAACCGCCGGACGGCCGTCTCTGCCTCGGCCGTGACGAAGCGATCGGTCACCAGCGGGTCGTCGACGAGGGAGACGATGATCCGGGCAACCGGATAGGAGAGCACCTCCACCTCGGCATCGGGATGGGTCTCACCCGTGGTCGAGCCGTCCAGAGCTCGTTCGATCCGTTCGCGGGCGCGGTCGACGACGGCGGACGGGCCCTCAGCCGCCAGTAGTTCCTCGAGGGGCGGTCCCTCGGCCCGCACGGCGGCTCTCGCCGACTCGCGAAACGGATACCGAGCGAGCGCGCGGTCCATCGACGCATGGGAGTCCGGACACCGGGTGGTTAAACGGACCGGTGAGACGGACAGCTACAAGCGCCCGCGGGGCGTATTCCGCGCCGTCCATGGGGTATTTCGCCTTCCCGTGTCCGGGCTGTGGCACGGGAGGAGCCGTCCACGATACCGACTGCGGCTTCGCGGGCCGTGACCGGGCGGCGATCGAGCAGGCGTACATCGACATCGTCGCCACCCTGGTCGACGAGCCCCGCGACGAGCGCACCCTCCGAACCGCCCTTGGTGACTGGTCGGGCCTGCATGCCGCCGCGCTCGGCCGACTCCGCCGCGAGGGACGGGTCCGGCGGACGGACGACGGCACCCTCGAGGTGACCAGCGGCGCGGCGCAGGCCGAGCGCCTCATCGAGCCTGACATCGAACCGATCCGGACCATCTATCGCCACGGGAGCGTTCCGGGCTGTCACGACAACGCGGTCTTCGCCATGATCGCCTGGTACGAGATGGTCGGGCTCTCCTGGGCGGAGACTCGCGAGCGGGTCCTCGAGTGGCTCGAGGAGAGTGGCACCTGGGCCCGCGGTGGCTTCGAGGAGTCGACCCCGGAACAGCTCGTCGAGGACAAACGTCACGTCCACGAGCAGGGATACGGGTGGCGAGAGAAGGCGGAGTCGGCCAAGCGGGTGATCGAGCGCGAGCTCGGCCTGAACGCCTAGTCGCTTTGGATGCGGGGTGCCAGCATGTAGGTGACCTGCCCGCGACCCTCCGCGTAGGGCAGGGTGAACTTCACCGGGTACTCCTCGCCGAGGCGGATCTGTACCTCGGTATCGCTGGGGATCGCCCGGTTGATGTCGCGCAGGTAATCGAGGCTGAACAGCGAGGAGGCCGGACCGGGGTCGAACTCGATCAACTCCCCGGGGGACAGCTCCAGGCGAATGTCGTCGGTATCGCCGCGTGCGTCCACGTAAAAGAGCTCGTCATCCTCGTCGACGCCGAACTCGACGTGGTCGGACACCATGTCGGCGGCCGTGATCGCCCGATTGAGGTCGCGACCCTCGAGCACGATGGTCGCGGGGAGATCGAGGTCCGGAATGTCCTGTTCCTCCCGGATCGACTCGGGGTCGATCAGGCCCATGGTCGCCGTCAACCCGTCGATGCGAAGCTGCAGTTTGTGGACCTCCTCGTCGAGGGTGAGATCGATCAGCTGGCCGCTGTCGGCCATGCCGGCGAGGTCGTCCAGGCGCTCGAGGTCGACGCCGATGAGCGTATCGTCGGCCTCGTAGGACTCGAAGGCCGAGGCGTCCAACGACAGATCCACCATGCCGACGTTGGCGGGGTCGACCGCTCGAATCGTCAGGCCCTCCTCGTTGAGGCGAACCTTGCACTCGTCGACCAGCACGCCAACCGAGTCGAGGGTCCCCCCGAGCGTGTCGGCACCAACGATCGCTGTAAACATACCCGGTTGGACACCCGGGCGCAGTATAAAACGATTGAAAGCCCACGGCGACAGTCCCATATCCGTCCGCCCGAAACGCTCGGCCGACGATGCCAGACCGGGACCACTGGGCCACACAGGCGCACGATGCGGGCCTGCGGAGTCGGGCGGCGTTCAAGCTCCGCCAGCTCGACGACCGGTTCGACCTGCTCGATGGTGCCGAACGGGTCCTGGATTTGGGCGCGGCACCCGGTGGGTGGCTCCAGGTGGCCGCGGCGGCGATGCCTCCATCCGGGACGCTGATCGGCGTTGACCGACGGCGAATCGAGCCCCTCGAAGGGACCGCCGTCGAGGTCGTTCGAATCCGCGGTGACGTCACCGACGACGCCACGCTCGAGGAGGTCCGATCGGCCGCTGACGGACCCATCGACCTGGTCCTCTCCGATATGGCTCCCAACATGTCCGGCGAGTACGAGCTCGACCACGCCCGGTCCATCCACCTGGCGGGGATCGCGGCGGAGACGGCGCGCTCACTGCTGGGACCCGGCGGAGACCTGGTCGTCAAGGTCTTCGACGGCCGCGACCTCGACGGCGTCGTGGCCGACCTCGAAGACGGGTTCGACCACGTCGCGCGGTACCGCCCGGAGGCGACTCGAGCGGCCTCCTCGGAGGTCTATCTCGTGGCCCGCGGTCGACTGACCGCCCCGGTTGAGGAGGGCGACCGCGTCGAGCTCGAGATCGTCGATACCGGCGCAGAGGGCGACGGCATCGCCAAGGTGGAGGGCTACACCCTCTTCGTGCCCGAGACGGCCGTGGGTGAGACCGTGACGGCCGAGATCGAGGCCGTCAAGCCGCGGTTCGGCTTTGCCAGTCGAGTCGAGTAGGAGAGATGCCCTTACAACGCTGCACCGCGTAGATACGGAGGAATCGCACCCGTGTCCCGATCGTCCCAGCTGTGTCCGCGATGTGGCGAGACCGTCACCGAACCGGTCGACGAGCGCGGGCGCTGTGTCCGGTGTCATCTCGACGCGATCGAGCCCGTCGACATCCCGGGGTCCATCGAGGTGCTTCGGTGCGGGCAGTGCGCGTCGCTGGCCGTCGAGGGGGACTGGGAGGACCACGACGGTGATCTACTCGACCTGGCCGTCGACCACCTCACCGGCTCGATTCGCGTGCATCGGTCCGTCGACGCGGTCGACTGGGCCGTGCGGGAGGAGCCCATCGACGACAACCACCGGACCCTGCGGCTGACGTTCCAGCTCACCATCGGCGAGCAAACCGTCACCCACGAGCGCGAGACCACGCTCGCGGTGATCGACACGACCTGTCCGCGGTGTTCGCGCATCGCCGGCGACGAGTTCGGAGCCATCGTGCAACTCCGCGCGGACGGCCGGACGCCCACGGACGGCGAGCGTCGGCGCGCCCGGGCGGCCGTCGCCCACGTCCTCGACGACCGCGTCGACCGCGGGGACCGCGAGGCGTTTTTGACGACGGTCGACGAGCGAGCGGACGGCCTGGACTTCCGGTTGTCCACGCCGCGACTCGGCAATCAGATCGCGACCCGCATACGGGACCGCCTCGGGGGCCGAATCGAGACGAGCAAGACGCTCGTGACGACCGACGGTGACGGGCGGGAGGTCTACCGGGTCACGTATGCCGTCCGACTCCCCCGGATCCGGCCGGGTGACATCGTCACGTTCGACGGGGGTGTCGGTCTCGTCGAATCCGGCGGCCCCGGGATCACCGTGTACGACCTCGCCACCGGTGATCGGTCCACGCGCGAGGCATCGCAGCTCGAGGGGCCGGAGACGTCCGTTGATGCGGCCGAGGAGGCGACCATCGTGGCTCCCCTCGACGACCGGTCGGTCCAGGTGCTCCATCCCCGAACGAGTGAGACCGTCACCGTGGCTCGCCATGATGCGGTCGACCTCTCCGGCGAGTCGGTCCCGGTCGTCGAGGTGGGCGACCGGCTGTACCTCCTGCCACGCGATGTCGGGTGACCTCGCCGCGGTCGTTCCGACGGATCACGTCGATGCCTGCCTGCGGGCGTTCGAAACGCGGGAGGTGTACGATGCCGACCGCCGCCTCGAGAACCTCGGGGAGGGCCGTGTCGCCATTCCGATCACCCGGCCGGTGGCCCACCCGGCCGTCGAGCGGGTCGAAACCGGTCTGGCCGACCGACGGCGGCTCAGGACCCTGGCGGACCACCTCGAGGCCCGCGGATGGACGGACGGCGAGCTTGCGCAGGCGCCCGGGTCGTACGCTCGCATCGGCGACGTCGTCCTCCTGGACGGCTGGCCTCCACGTCGTCCCGACGACGTGGGCGAGGCGCTGCTCGACCTTCACGGGGAGTCGACCACGGTGCTCGCCCGGCTCGACATCGAGGGCGACCGTCGGAAACCGGCCATCGCCCATGTCGCCGGCGAGGCTCGAACCACGACCGTCCACCGAGAGCACGGCATTCGATACGGCCTCGACCTGACCGACGTCATGTTTAGCCCGGGGAATCAGGCGGAACGGGTCCGCATGGGTCGCGTCATCGATCCCGGCGAGCACGTCGTCGACCTCTGTGCCGGGATCGGCTACTTTACCCTGCCCATGGCGGCCGCGGGCGCCAGGGTGACGGCCGTCGAGCGAAACCCGGCCGCCTACCGATGGCTCACCGCGAACGCCTCCCGAAACGGACTGGACGAGCGGATTGTCGCGGTACGTGGTGACTGTCGTGGCGTCACGGTGCGGGCCAACCGGGCCGTGATCGGTCATCTCCCGGTCCACGATTGCCGTGAGGACGAAGACCGGTTCGGTGGGGGATACCTCGATGCGGCCATCCACGCCGTCGGGGAGAATGGATGGTTGCACGTGCACGGGCTGGCGTACGATGGGGACCACGACGCGGCGTCGCACGCGCTGCGCCAGCGACTGGCCGACCGGAAGGTGAATCCGGAGACGGTGACCGTCCGGCAGGTCAAATCCGTCGCCCCGAGGACCGATCACCTCGTGTTTGACGTCCGTATCCACCCGGCAACAGGCTAAAGGGCGATCATGACCCATGCGGACCCATGAATCGTCAGCAGTGGCTGGCCATCATCCTCGCCTTCTTCATGGTCTCGTCGATGATCGCCTATTCCTTCACGCTCATCTAATCGGCCCCTCCGCTCACGACTCGTCGGCAGAAAGCCGCCAGACGTCGACGCCTGCCGGGTCGTCCGGCAACTGCCCGATGCAGTCGAAACACAGGAGGTGGGTGGTGGCGTCGGGCAATTCGAGGTGCAGACCACGCGGTGCGGGGCCGTCAAGGAGCCAGCCGTCCTCCCGGGGGCTGACGACCGATATCCGTCGGCCACAGCCCTCACAGCGTTGGCTCGTCATCGTCGACGGATCCTGTGTGAGGCGATCACGGTCGTCGACGCAAGTGAACCCGAGGGGAATCAGTCGGTCTTGATCTCCTTGAACTGCTTGAGGAGGTCCTCCGTAGAGTCGCCGGTTTCGTACTCTACCGACCCGCGATACACGGTTCGGTCGTCGTCGAAATCGGCATCGACGGACGTGGCTTTCCGTTCGCGGCGCTCGTGTTCGTCCTCGTCATACGCTCCCATCGACATGGTTACTACACCCGTCCTTCGTCCGAGGCGACTATAATGGTGTCGGTGGGTACCACACCACAATGGAAGGCGTCATCGCCGACCTCCACGTCCACACGACGCGGTCGGACGGGACGGTGGACCCAGCGGAGCTAGCGGGTGTTGCCGCCGCGGCCGACCTCGACGTCGTCGCCGTCACCGACCACGAGCGCCTGCCACCCCCGGCCCTCGGCGGTGGCTCGGTCAGCGTGGTCGGTGGGATCGAACTCCGCGTCGAGGCGGACGATCTCGGTCGGATGGACCTTCTCGGGTACGGCGTTGACCGTGGATCGGCCGATCTCGAGGCCCTCGTCGAGGCTGTGCAGGCCGACCGGATCCGCCGGGCCCGCTCGATGGGGGCGCAACTTGAGTCCGCCTTGGGGATCGACCTCGAGGTCGACCTCGAGCCCGGGGTGGGTCGCCCCCACCTCGCTCGGGCGGTGGCCGCGCGGACCGACCTGTCCTACGAGGGGGTCTTCGAGCGGTACATCGACACCGACGGCCCCTGCTACGTCGAGCGCACCGTCCCGCGGTTCGAACGGGGGCGATCGGTCCTCTCGGCGGCGTGTGACCTGGTGGTCCTGGCACATCCGATGCGCTACGACGATCCAGCGAGCGCGATCGAACGCGCCGCCTCGCTGGACGGAATCGAATACGTCTATCCCTACGACGAACCCGGGCGGCTGACCGAACTCGAGGAGTTGTTGCCAGCTGATACGCTCAAAACCGGGGGTAGCGACGCGCACACCGCGGCAGCTGTGGGAACGACGGGGCTCGATCGAGCGGCCCTCGAGCCGGTCGCGGGTCGGCTCCAGCTCGAGGTAGATTGAAGGCCGTCGCCGTCGTCGGTCGCACCGCATGCGATGTCACTACTGCGATCGGCCGGCCGTGGCCGAGCCGGCGTTTGACGGCGTTCGCGTCGGGCTCTGTGAGCGCCATCTCCGTGACCAGGTCGATGCCCTCCACCGTTCGCTCGTGACCGAGGCTGCGGGCTTGTCCGGGGAGGATTAGGCGCGATCTGGGTCGACATCGATCGCGTCGACGGGACAGACGTCGACACAGAGCATACAATCGATGCAGGCCGACTCGTCGGCCGGGTCGGCCTTGCGCTCGCTGACCGGGTGCCCAGGCGTCTCGGTCCACTCGAAGACGTCCACCGGACAGTGCTCGATGCAGTCACCGGACGCATCGCAGATGTCGAAATCGACGGCGACGTGAGTGCCGTGGATGCCCCGTTGCTCGGGCTCGTCGATCGGCCCCCAGACGTCGTGATCGGAACACTCCCCCACCCGTTCGCGGGTCTCGGGAAACCGTGGATCGATGGCCATCGCTTGGTCGAGCGAGGGGCCGACGCGTCTTGTATCTGTATACGGCCGTCAGCGGTTTCGAGGGGGCGGGCGATCTCCC
This sequence comes from uncultured Halobacteriales archaeon, assembly GCA_964502835.1. Classification (GTDB taxonomy): domain Archaea; phylum Halobacteriota; class Halobacteria; order Halobacteriales; family SKSH01; genus CAZCYF01. The sequence continues at coordinate 32,939 of CAZCYF010000002.1, forward strand.
CGGGGACGATACCTCCGTGCCGACGGAATCAATCCGTACCGAACGGTCGACGCCGGCTGGCGCGGCGTGTCGCGACTCACTGCAGTGCGGAGCGCAACTGGCGGGCCACCTGGCGGCCCGCGGCCTGCGACAACGACCCATGCACGGCGTCGATGGTCACGTCGTCCCCGTCGGTGCGGGGCACGACGTGGACGTGCAGGTGGTCGACCTCCTGTCCGGCCGCGACGCCATTGGACTGGATGAGGTTGTACCCATCGACGTCGAGGACAGGCTCGACGGCCCGGCCGACCAGCTGCGCCGTGCGAAAGACCGCCGAGACCGTCGTCGACTCCGCCGCCGAGAGGGTCGAGACGTGGCGCTGTGGGATGACGAGGGTGTGCCCTGCTGCGATGGGTGCGTGATCGAGGAAGGCGAGGGTCGCGCCGTCCTCGTAGACGCGGTGGGCCGACTCCTCACCCGAGACGATCGCACAGAAGACACACTCGTGCATGCGACCTCACCGGTCGGGCGATGATTTCAACGCTTCGTCACCACCGGGGCGCGAATGACGGCTGCCATCCCCCTGATCCGAACGGCAGCGCGCCCCGACGTCACTCGAAGGCGGCGATCCCGGTCAGATCCTCGCCGAGAATCAGCGTATGGATGTCGTGCGTGCCCTCGTAGGTGTAGACCGTCTCCATGTTGGCCAGATGGCGCATCGGGGGATAGTCGAGGGTGATACCGTTGCCGCCAAGCATCTCCCGGGCCGTGCGGGCCTGTTCGCGCGCCATCCGGACGTTGTGTCGCTTGGCCATCGAAACCTGCTGGGGCCGGAGATCACCGCGTTCTTTCAGGTCGGCCAATCGGTAGGCCAGCAGCTGGCCGGTCGTGATGGCCGTGGCCATCTCGGCGAGCTTCTCCTGCTGGAGTTGGAACCGGGCGATCGGCCCGCCGAACTGGTCCCGATCCGCGGCGTATGCACGGGCGGTCTCGAAGCAGTCCCGGGCGGCACCGACGGCCCCCCAGGCGATGCCGTAGCGCGCCTGGGTGAGACACGACAGCGGACCGCGCATGCCCTCCACTCCCGGGAGGACCGCCGATTCAGGGACCCGGACGTCATCAAGGGCGACCGCACCCGTCGCTGACGCGCGCATCGAGAGTTTCCCGTCGATGGGGTCAGTCGACACGCCGTCGCGGTCGGTTTCCACGAGAAACCCACGGACGGGGGTTGCAGCGCCGGATTGGTCGCGCGCCCAGACGAGCGCGACGTCCGCGATCGGGGCGTTCGTGATCCACGTCTTCGTCCCGTTCAGCACGTAGCCATCCCCGTCGCGCTCGGCGGTGGTGTCCATCGCGCTCGGGTTCGACCCGTGGGCCGGCTCCGTGAGGCCGAAACAGCCGACCGCCTCCCCGTCAGCCAACGCGGGCAACCACCGGTCGCGCTGGGCTTGCGAGCCGAACGCGTGGATCGGATACATCACGAGTGCGCCCTGGACCGACGCCATCGACCGAATGCCCGAGTCGCCCGCCTCGAGCTCCTGCATGAGCACGCCGTATGCGGTTGCCGAGAGGTCGGGCAGGCCGTATCCCGAGAGATTTGGCGCGTAAAAGCCCAACTCGCCCATCTCCGGGATGAGCTCGGTCGGAAACGTACCGGACTCGAAGTGCGCACCGATGTCCGGTCGGACGCGATCCTCGACGAACGACCTGGCCGTCTCCTTGACCAATCTCGCCTCCTCGTCGAGGTCGGCCTCGAGGTCGACGTAATCGAGCATGGGGAGCGATCGGGGTCGGGACGCCAATAGCTCGTCGTTCGTCGACGGTCACCCGAGCAGGCCCACGAAGTTGTCGAAGACCTGCTTGGCCTGGGCCGCCTTGCGCTCGTTGGCGGCCGTGATCCCCGCGAGGACCGCTCGCTTTCGTTCCTCCTCCAGGTCGTCCTTCGCCTCCGTCACCTCGCGGGCCGTCTCGCGGTCATACTCTGGATGAAACTGCACGCCGTAGGCCGAACCGATCGAGAAGCCCTGGATGGAGGCATCGTTCTCCGCGATCACCTCCGCCCCCGGTGGGAGCGTCGAGACCTCGTCGGAGTGCGTGGTAAACGCGAGGAAGCGGCGATCGATCCCCGCAAGCAGCGGCGAGGTCGCCGGGTGCCTGATCTCCCGGTAGCCAATCTCGTACCGGTCCCTCGCGGTCACCTCGCCGCCGAGCACCTCCGCGAGCAGCTGGTGGCCCCAGCAGACCCCGAGCGTAGGGACCCCGGCGGCGAGTGCCTCGTCGACGTAGGCCGCGGTGTCGTCGATCCACGGCTCGTCCCAGTACACCGACGAGCTCGACCCGGTCACGACGATCCCGTCGTACTCGATCGATCGGGGCACCTCCCCGCCGGTCACGTCGTACTCGTCGAGGTTGGCGGCGAGTTCTCGACGGAAGTTCCGTCGGGTCGCCGGGTGTTCATGGGAGGCATCAAGCAACGCGATCCGCGGGCCCGTCATCGCGAGTCCGTACGCCGTCGGTCGTAAAAGGCGTGACGGCAGTCAGGCCTCGACGGCCCCATGGAGCACCTCGGGGACCGCTTCGAGGAGGTCGTCCATCCGATCGACCGCCGGGCCGCCCCCTTCGGCAAAGTCGGCTGGACCGCCACCCCCACCGCCGACGAGCTCTGCCAGCTGGCCGACCACCTCGCCGGCGTGCAGCGACGACGATGGGGTCGTGGCGACCACGACGTGGGCGCTCCCCTCGTGGATGCCGACGACGACCGCGCTCGATCCGTCCTCGGTGATCGCGTTGGCCGTGGCGCGAAGCTCCGCCTGGGGCGCGTCGAGCCGGCGCACCACGACCGTCTCGCCATCCAGGTCGATGCGGTCGGCGGCGTCCGACCCGGTCGCCCGAAGGCGGGCCACCTCCTCGGAGAGCTCGTCGATGCGCTTGCCGCGTTCCTTCCAGGCCTCGAAGAAGCGCTCGGCCGTGGCCGGGACCGCATCCGGTGTCACGTCGAGGACGGCTGCGGCATCCTTCAACCAGTCGTCGCGCTCTTGCATGCGCTCGATCGCTGCCGACCCGGCCGAGAACACCAGCCGCTCCACGCCGTCTTGCACGCGCTCGGTGCGGTTGATCGAGATGAGGCCGATCTCGCCCGTGCGGCCAACGTGGGTGCCGCCACACGCCTGGACGTCGTCGCCGACCTCGATGAGGCGGATGCGTCGACCCGGGGGGATCCCGCCCTGGTAGAGGTCGAAGCCGTGTTCGGCCTCGGCTTCGTGGCGATCCGGCCAGGACTGCTTGACGAGATGGTTCGCCCGGACGGTCTCGTTGGCCTGGCGCTCGATCGCCTTGGCGTCCTCCCGGTCGATGCGGCGAAAGTGCTCGAGATCCAATCGTGAGTTCGCGACACCCTTGCGGGCCCCCGCCTGGTGGACGTGCTCGCCGAGCACCTCGCGAGCCGCATCGAGCAGGATGTGCGTGGCCGTGTGGTTGCGCATGAGCTGCCGTCGGCGTTCGTGATCGATCCGACCAGAGACGATGGTCCCGGTCTCGAGCTCGCCGTCGACGCGGTGGAGGATCACGCCGTCGACCGCCTGGACGTCACGCACCCGAACGGCGGTCTCCTCCGTCGAGAGCGAGCCGGTATCGGCCGGTTGGCCGCCACCCTCGGGGTAAAACATGGTCTGGTCCAGCACCACGTCATAGCCCTCATCCCGTTCGAAGCAATCCAGCACGACACCCTCGAACGACATCCGGTCCTGGTCTTCGTAGTAGAGCTTCTCCGTCTCCGGGAGGTCGGGGAGACGATCCGGCTCCGCGGCCGGCTCACTGGCGAGCGCCGTCGATTCGTGTCGATCGGCCACGCGGGCGTAGAAGTCCTCGGGGACGGTCACCGCGACGCCGGTCGCCTCGGCGATCTCCTCGACGGTTTCGGGGTGAATGCCGTGGGAATCGTAGAGCTCGATCAGCTCGTCGACCGGGATGGGCTCGCCGCGGTCGCCGTAGCGGTCCGCGAGCTGATGGACGCGCCGGCGCCCGCGGTCGAGGGTTGCCTCGTATTTGTCGACCTCGGCGTCGATCATCTCCCGGATCACCGCTCGATCGTCGTACCCAAAGCGCTCGGCCTGGCGGTCGACCAGGTGCTCGATGGGCGTCTCGAGGTCGATGGCATCGGCGAGGCGGACGGTCCGCCGGAGGACCAACCGGGCGAGGTAGCCGGCACCGACGTTGCTCGGGACGATCCCGTCGCCGAGCATGTACGCGAGCGTCCGGGTATGATCGGCGATCGCGTAGATCCGCTCGAGGGGGCGTTGCAGCTCGAGGAGGTCGTCGACGCTCACGCCGAGGTCGTCGGCGATGGCCACTCGCGCCGAGGCCAGGTCCTCGTCGGTGTCCAGATCCAGCCGCCCGGCGAGCCCGGCCGCCCGGGCGACCAGATCACGTTCGTCCTCGGTGTACGACAGGCCCACGTCGTCCATCATGTCGTCGATGATCTCCGGGTAGACCGCCTCGTAGACCGTGGGGGTGCCCTGGCTCACCCAGGTCCACCGCTCGAGTCCGTATCCGGTGTCGACGATGTAGGTATCCATCTCGGCGTACCGGTTGCCGTCCTTGAGCTCGTAGGGGCCGTCGTCGTCGCGCTCCATCGACATGAAGACGAGCGTGGCGAGTTCGGCTCCCTCGTAGATGACCTCCAGCGCTGGCCCGGCGTTGCCGCCGCCGACCCAGGGATCCTCGATGTAGGTGACCCCCTCGAGGTCGGCGCCCATGCGGTCGAAGAAGGCGTCGCAGTAGCGGACCGTCTCGTCCTTCCAGTAGACCTCCCCCTGGTAGGCATACTGCTCGGGGTCGTCGAGGTCCTCCCGGGCGTTGAAGGCGTGGTGGGCCATCATCTCGAAGGCCATCGTGTGCCGGCCAGTCTTGCCGACGTTGTCGATGTCTTGCATCCGGATACACGGCTGGGAGACGCACAGCGGGTTGGCCGGGGGTGGGGTCTGCCCGGAGGTGACCAGGGGCTGAAAGTCGTAGATGGAGGCCTGCGTCAAGAGGACGTCCTCGCGCCAGCGGTGGGCGGCAACGGGGTACGGATCGATCCGGCCGTGGTCGTGCTCCTCGAAGAAGGAGAGGAAGATCTCGCGCATCTCCTCGAGGCTGTGGGATGCATCGAACACCTCCCGCCCGATGAAGGCATACGGCGCACAGGGCGGTTCGCCACAGGTCTCGCGGTCGGGATCGCGCGTCCAGAACTGTCGATCACAGGACGGACACGTCCGACGAGAGAATCCCTCCTCCTCGAAATAGGCCAGCCGATAGGCCGCCTCATCCAGCGCCATCGTTGGCGATGGGTTGGTCCGGTCGTGGTGAAAACAGTTGCGTCCGCGACCCCCATGGCGGCTCAATCGGCGGCGTTTCCGCGCGCGAGTGTCGCCAGCAACGCCTCCAGTTGGAGGGTTTCGTTCGCGCCGACGGAGATGCGATAATCGACCTCACCGAGGTGTTCCAGCAGGGCCACGGCCCGGTCCTCCTCGAGGTCGAGGTCCCAGACGCCGCGGTGGATCTGGTCGACGATGTCATCGGCGGCGATCGCCATGTCCGTCACGAGTTCGTCGAGGATGCCCCGCGCCCGGAGGAACTCGCCGGCGGCGGCCGCGGCGATCATCTCCTCGACCACCTCCGGCCTGGCGGTGGCGGTGATCTCGTAGACGCGGTCGTCGTCGACGGTTCCGCCGAGGACGGCCGCCGCCTGGAGGGCGTTGATCGCCCGGCGCATGTCGCCGTCGGCGACGTAAATCAGCGCCGCCCGGCCGCTGTCGTCCACGTCGATCCCCTCGGTGGCGGCGATCTCGTCGATCGTCGCCCCGACCGCCTCGTCCGCGAGCGACTGGAACCGAAACACCGCACACCGCGACTGGATCGGGTCGATGATCCGACTGGAGTAATTGCACGACAGGATGAACCGGGTCTGCCCGGAGAACTGCTCCATCGTCCGACGCAGCGCCGACTGGGCGTCGTCGGTCAGCGAGTCCGCCTCGTCGAGGAACACGATCCGGTAGTCGTGTCCACCGAAGCTCGAGCGCGCGAAGTCCTTGATCCGACCGCGAACGACGTCGATGCCCCGATCGTCTGAGGCGTTGAGCTCGAGGAAGTGTTCGCGCCAGTCGTCGCCATAGAGCTCGCGGGCGATGGCGACCGCGGCCGTCGTCTTGCCGACGCCGGCTGGGCCGGCAAAGAGCAGGTTCGGGAGGTCGTCCTCGGCGACGTAGCGCTTGAGCCGCTCGACGATCGCCTCGTGGCCCCGAATGTCGTCGAGGCGTGACGGCCGGTAGCGCTCGATCCAGATGTCGGACCCGGCCGGGGGGTCGGCCTCGGTGGCCGCATCACTCATGCCAACAGCGGCGGTCCGACCGGCCAATAATCTCCCGATTGCCGGTGGTGCCACGACAGGCTCAAGGCCGCGGCGATACACCCGCTGTCCATGGAGATCGAGGTGACCGTCACCGGCGTCGGCAGCGAAACCGTCCACCTCGAGGAGGCCACCTACGGGGACGTCCTCGAGGCCGTCGGGCTCGATCGGGCCGAGGCCACCCCCCTTGTCGACGGCCGGCCCGTGCCCGTCGACCGACGGGTCGACGCCGAGGAGGTCACCGTCTTGCGACTCGTCCACGGCGGCTGACCGAAGGGGACAGGTCTATGGTCCTCGGCGATCCGGAACGAGGCAGCCGTGTCAGAAGAGGAAGCCATCGAGCGTGTCGATCGGCCGGTCACCACCGCGCGACTCGTCGACGACCTGCAGGAGTTCGACCTCGACGGCGAGACCGTCATCGTCCATTCGTCCTTCAGCGCCCTCGGGTGGGTGGCCGTCGACCCGACCGCCGTCGTCGACGCGTTCCGGACCGTCGTCACCGACGAGGGGACGATCGTCATGCCCACCCACTCGTCCCAATTCTCCGATCCCGCCCAGTGGAGCAATCCGCCGGTCCCGGATGCGTGGATCGAGCCCATCATCGCCGAGCGCGCCCCGTTCCGACCGGCCTCGACGCCGTCACGCGGCGTCGGGGTCATCCCGGAGTGCTTTCGGACCTACCCCGACGTCCATCGCAGTCGCCACCCCGTCGTCTCGTTCGCTGCCTGGGGTGGCGATGCGCAATCGATCGTGGCGGACCATCCCTATGACGCCGGCCTCGGGGAAGGGTCACCGCTGTCGGCCGTGTACGACCGAGAGGGAGTCGTCGTGCTCCTCGGTGTGGACCATGGCGTCAACACCTCGCTCCATCTCGCCGAACATCGCGCCACGTACCCCGGCAAGGACTCGCACCACTATCCGGTCCCGGTGTGCGAAGACGGCGAGCGGACCCGTGTCGACATCGGCGAGCTCGAGACCGATACGGACGATTTTCCGGAGGTCGGCGCCGCGTTCGAGGCGAATGCCGCCGTCCGGACGGGGACCGTCGGGGCCGCCTCCGCCACGGTCATGGAACAGCGTGCGCTCGTCGACTTCGCCGTCGATTGGTTCGAATCGAACCGGTGATCGGCGGTCGAGGAGCGGTCAGACCTCGTCCGATCGCGACAGTGCGGCATCGGCGATTCCGGCGTTTGCCGAGCAGCCCGGACACGCGAGGATGCGACCGCGTTCGTCAGCGAACACGCGGGCGAATCGCGCCGATACGTGACTGTCGCAGTTGTCACAGACTGGCATGGTCGGGGAGCGGGCGGTGTGGCCCCTTGCTAGCGCACGGATCTGGAAAAATGTTGGCCGTGGGCTCACGCCGGGGCGTCTGGGCGGGCCGTGGCGATGGCCTGCGCGATCAATCCGGCCTGGGCGCCCGCGACGAAGCCCGCGTCGATGTTAACCGTCGACAGGACGGTACACGACTGCAAGGCGCCGGCCAACGCGGCCTCGCCCTCCCCGGCATGGCCGTAGCCGTTCGAGACCGGCAGCGCGATCACCGGCGTCGCAACCAGGCCAGCCACGACCGTCGGGAGCGATCCCTCCCGGCCGGCGGCGACCACGAGCACGTCGGCCCCATCCAGCCGCGAGCGCGCATCGAGCAACCGATCCAGGGCAGCCACCCCGACGTCCTCGATGAGCTCGACATCGGCCCCCATGCACCTGGCGGTTGCACGGGCTTCCCGAGCGGGGACGCGATCGGCGGTGCCCCCGGTCACCACCACGACGGCGGCGTCGATCCCCCGCGGTTCCGACGCGTGCGCCTCGACCAGCCGGGCACGGTCGTCGACCGTGACCTCGACGGTCGAAAGGCGCTCCTGGAGGCGATCCCGAACCGCCACACGCGTCGCCTCGTCGGCCCGGGTGACGAGGGCGTGCTCGGTCGTCTCGACCGCGGTAAGGGCCAACGCCGCCGTCTCGTCGGGGGTTTTTCCCTCGCCGATGATCGCCTCCGGCACCCCACGGCGATGCGGGCGCGCGGCATCGTACCGTCCCGCCGCGTCGGTGACGTACCCCCGAAGCCGCGCCTCGGCCTGACGCGGGGTCAACTCGCCGGCGGCGAGTCGCTCGAGCGTCTCGCGCATGACCGACCGGTTGGCGGGGCAGCCATCTCTATCCATCGACTCGTTCGGAGCTCGAACACGGCCGAAATCGGCAGTCTGAGGCCGCCTTTTGAGAAATCTTATAAAGGGGGCGGCGGTATACGCGGCCTGTATGGCAGACCTCATTGTCAAAGCCGCGGTCAAGGAAGCGCTCGGGGACCACAACGTCGCATCGGACTTCTACGATGCACTCGATGACGAAGTCGCGGAGCTGCTCGAGGATGCCGCCAGTCGAGCAGAGGCCAACGACCGGAAAACCGTCCAGCCGCGCGACCTGTAGTGCCACCGTTTTACGGCCGATAGACGGTCACGTCGTCGGCCGTTCCGACCGCGATCGTATCGGCCAGTCCGACGAACAGCCCGTGGTCGACAACGCCGGGGATGGTATCCAGCCGTCGCGCCAGGCTCGCCGGGTCGTCGATCGGCCCGAACGAGGCGTCGAGCAACAGGTTGCCGCGCTCGGAGTGCACCGGCCCGTCGACGGCATCACAGCTCCGTTCGGTCACCGCGGCGTCGCGTTCCCTGAGGGCGGCTTCCACCGGCCGGCGCGCCGTCGGGAGCACCTCGAGCGCGACCGGTTTCGTCAGCTCATCGACCCGTTTGCGCTCGTCGACGACCACGATGAACTCCCGTGCTGTCGCGTCGACGACGCGTTCGGTGACGTGGGCGCCGCCGCCACCCTTGAGCAGGTCGCCGCCGGCCACCTGATCCGCCCCGTCGATCGCGAGATCGACCCGGTCGACGGCCCCCAGGTCGACGACGTCGATACCGGCTTCATGCGCGCGTGCCCTCGCCGCCGACGAGGTCGGGACGCCCTTGACGTCGACGGCGGCCTCGCCGATGGCGGCGATGGCATGGGCGGCCGTCGACCCGGATCCGAGGCCGACGACCATGCCGTCGGTGACCTGATCGACGGCCCACCGAGCCGCCCGACGTTTCATCGGCGCGTACGCGTCCGACATGGCTGGCGGCTCTCGCCGTTTACACAAAAGCGTTCGCCGCGCTACCCCTCGAGGCGGTCCATCACGGCCTCGGTGTCGTACGCGAGTTCGAGCTGCCGTGAGCGGCCACGGCCCTCGAGGTCGGCGTACTCCGCGCGCAACACGCCCAGGTTGTCGAGCTTGTTGATGATCTCCGAGTAGCGGGTATAGCCGAGGCCGGTCTCCTCGTGGAAGGCGTCGTAGACGGGGCCGGCCTGTTGCCCCTCGTGGTCGGCGACCACCCGGAGCAACGCCCGCTCGTGTTCGCCCAGGGTTCGGAGGCTTCGCGAGAGATGGACGTACTTCGAGGTCTCGTAGGCCGTCTCCACGTCCTCGACGGCGAGTTCGCGGCTCGCGCGCATCTCCGCGTTCAACCCGGCCCGGTGCAGGAGGTCGATGCCCACCCGGAGGTCGCCGGTCTCGGCGGTCAGCGTCGCCACCCGGTCGAGCACGGCCTCGGGAACGGCCCCCTCGTAGAAGCCGCTGCGCACCCGTTCTTCGAGGATGTCGGCGATCTCGGGCTTGTCGTAGACCGGGAAGTAGATCTCCTCCGGATGGAACACGCTTTGGACCCGGTTGTCGAGCTCGCCGATGACGTCGAGGTCGGGATCGGAGGAGACGACCATCACGCCGATCTTCGCGCCGCGAAACTCCTCATGTGCGCGAAGGAGGGAGTACAGCGCGTCGGAGGCCTCGTTGTCGTAATACAGGTAGTTCACGTCGTCGAGCGCGACCACCAACACCCGCTCGGTGTCGATGAGGTGGTCGGCCACCTGCCCGAACAGCTCCTTGAACGCCTTGCCGCTGGAGGGTGGTACGAGGTCGAGAATCTGCTCGTAGATCTTCGCGAACACGGTGTACCGGGTGGCGTTGACCTGGCAGTTGACGCGGACGGCGTAGACGTCGCGCTGGTCCTCGAGCTCCTCGAAGAGCTTGAGGATGGCCGTCGTCTTGCCGGTCCCGGGCGGACCACGGATGATGGCGTTGACGGGGCGCGAGCCGCGCACCGCGGGGCGCAGGCAGTACTGCAGGTTCGTCATCTGGGTGTCGCGGTGTTTGAACGTCTCCGGCACGTAGTCCGCGTCGAGGACGCGTTCGTCGCGAAACACCGACTCATCCCAGCCGAGCATGTCGTCCTCGGGGGAATCCCGCATTACTTTCACCAAGCTCGGGTGGACACTTAGACCTTCGGACGGCCACCGGGTGCCACCCCGAAGGGCGTGGCTTAACCGCACGGACCCCGGTGAGGCGACCATGCCATCGCTGGCCGACAAACGGGCCGCCGTCACGGCGGACCTCGCCGACCGCGACGGCGTGTTGGTCGCCTTCTCCGGCGGCGTCGACTCGAGCGTCGTCGCCGCGCTCGCCCACGAGGCCCTCGGGGAGGCCGCCGTGGCCTGTACGGCCATCAGCGAGACGTTGCCCGATGCCGAACTCGCGGGAGCCAAACGCGTCGCCGAGGAGATCGGCATCCGCCACGACACGCTCACGTTCTCCGAGCTCGACAGCGAGGCGTTCGTCGCGAACGACGAGCGCCGGTGTTACCATTGTCGCTCGATGCGGTTGGGTCGCCTCATCGATCGGGCGACCGAGCTCGGGCTGGCCACGGTCTGTGACGGGACGAACGCCTCCGACCCGGGCGGCGGCCACCGGCCGGGGTTGCAAGCCGTCGACGAGCTCGAGGCGTACTCGCCGCTGCTCGAACACGACGTGACGAAGGCCGAGGTGCGCGAGCTCGCCGACGAGCTCGGGTTGTCGGTCGCCGACAAGCCCTCGATGGCTTGCCTGTCCTCCCGGATTCCCACGGGGCTGGCGGTGACGGAGCCCCGGTTGACGCGGATCGAACGGGCCGAAGCGCTGTTGCGAACCTGGGGGTTCGACCAGTTCCGGGTGCGCGATCACGACGGTCTGGCCCGGATCGAGGTGGGTGCCGACGAGCTCGAGGGGGCGCTCGATCCGTCCTTTGCGCAGGCAGCTACCCGCCATCTCACCGACCTCGGGTTCGACCACGTCACCCTCGACCTGACCGGCTATCGATCCGGGAGCGTCAGCCCCGGGGCGTCGGAGTGACCGCGTCGGCTACGACTCCGGCTCCATCGACGGGTCCGGCCGCACCCACCGCCAGCCGGCGAGGACCAATTCATAGGTGAGGCCGATCGCGAGGCCGAGGGCGACGGCGGCGAGCGGCTCGAGCAGAACCACCTCGAGCTCGTCGAGCAAGACCGGCTCGGGCGTCGTCAGGTAGCCGAGTGCGATGGCCGTCGCCCAGACGGGAACTCGCAACTGCCGGAGCACCACCCGCAGGCGCGGTGCCACCGACCACCGGCGCAGGAGGTACCGACCGCCCTCGAAGGACGCGATGGCGGCCACCATCACGGCGACGGCCGCGAGCACCTCCACGCCCGCGTCGGCGAGCGCGTCGGTGACCGCCGGGGGTAACTGCCCGTACAGGCCCTCGGGGAGTGGTGCCGGACTCGCCAGGTAGCCGACCAGGGCGGCGACCAGCCAGGCGATCGGTCGAACCCTCGCGAGTTGCCGCGGCGAGGGCGAGAACACGCCCTCGGCGCTCCAGCGCAACATCGCCAGCGTCCCCTCGAAGAGGGCGATCATCGTGACGGCGACCACGAACGGCGCCATCCCCGTCGGGTCGGGGCTGAACACGAAGGCCACGCCCGAAAACCCGATCCAGAAGTAGATGCGGCGCGACTCGAGCCACTCCCTGGTGGTCACGCCCATCATGATCGCCAGCATCAGGAACAGGGGAATCTGAAAGACCAGCGCGAGGGTCGTCAGCATCATCAACAACAGGTCGAACGTCTCACGCAACGCGAAGGCCACCTCCGCCGACCCCTCCGAGTAGTGCAAGAAGACGGTGAACAGGATCGGCAGGATGACGAAGTAGGCGAAGGCCATGCCGACGAGGGCTAACACGAGGCTCATCGGGACGGACGCAAGGTAATACCGCCGCTCGTGGGGGTACAGCCCGGGGCGCATGAACTGGTAGGTCTGATAGACCAGCGCGGGGAGCGCCACCAGGATCCCGGCCAGCGCGGCCACCTTGATCTCCGTGAGGACGAGATCGAGGGGGCCATAGACGTGCGGTGGGGCACACGGTTGCGCCTGCGGATCCGCCACGCACTCCGCGACCGTCCCGGGATGGATGTCGTACCACATCGTCGTCACGATGTCGCCGGCGAAGGGGTACGCGATGACCGTCGCCAGCCCCCCGAGGACGGCGACGATCGTGAGCCGGCTGAGCATCTCCTCGATGTGGTCGGTGAGCGGCATCTCGACGTCGTCGGGCGGCTGGCTGATGGCGCCCGTTGGCCGCTCCGCGGGCGGGGTGGCAGGCGCCTCGGCCCCGGCGGCCTCCGCGGGGCTGGCGGTCGGCTGGCCGCCGTCGGCATTGGCCGGCGGGGTCGCCGAGGCCTCGTCATCGCGGCGATCGCCACCCTCGGCGTCCATGCGGCCCGAGGTTAGTGGAGGGACCGCTTATAGGCCTTCGTTTGCGTGGCCGGGAAGGGAGAACCCTTTAACGGTCGATATCCGACCTAGGCCCAGCCCATGGGAGTCTCCGAGGCGGCCGAAGCCGGCGAGACCGCCCTCGCCGTCGTCGATGCGGCGCGGTACCGGCTCCAGCGGGTGTTCTTCGTCTTCCTGATCGGCCTCGTCGGGACGATCTGGTCGCTGCGGGCGTTCATCTGGGACTTCCTGAAAGAGACGACGGAGTCCCGGATGGAGGCGGCCGTGGCGGCCGATCTCGACATCATCGTCCGGACCCCCTTCGACGTGATCCTCCTGCAGGCGAAAATTGGCATCATCGTGGGGGCCCTGTTGGCCGTACCGATGATCATCTACTACGGCCGCGATGCCCTGTTCCGCCGGGGGCTCACCCCGCGGTTGCCCCTGACCCGGCGTCGCCGGTTCGCCTTCCTGTTCGTGTCGACGGTGCTCGGGATTGCCGGCGTGTTGTACGCCTATCTCGTCTTCTTTCCCTTCATGTTCGAGTTCCTCGCTTCGAACGCGATCAACTCGGCCATCTTCCCCGAGTACGACATCGTCTACTGGACGGAGTTCATCATCCTCCTGACCATCTCGTTCGGTCTCGCCGCACAGGTGCCGCTGGTGATGACCGTGTCCTCCTATTACGAGATTATCAGCTACGAGTTCTTCCGGGACAGGTGGAAGTACGCGATCCTGGGGATCTTCCTGTTCGGCGCCCTGTTCTCGCCGCCCGATCCGTTCACCCAGGTCATGTGGGGACTGCCGCTGGTCGGTTTATACTTCTTCAGCCTCGCGTTGGCCAAGCTCGCGGCCAACCTGAGCCGCGCCGGGTCGGCGTCCGACCCGTCGGTCCGACGCGGTCTCAGACGCAAGACCCTCCTCGCCGTCGCCGTGGGCGGGGTGGGGGCACTCGCTGGTGGTGTCGTTGCCCGCTTCGACCTCACCACCGACCTCGGCGACGTCATCGGACCGCTCTTGCCCGGTGCGGTCCGACCAGCGAGCTGGTCCGTCGAGCCGTGGTTGCCCGCCGGGGGGCTGGCCGGCGAGATGGCGTTCGCGATCGCCATCGGCGCGGTCACGATGCTCCTGGTCGGGACGGTCTACGCCATCCAGGTCCTGCGCCGGCCGATCCCGCCGTCGGCCAGCGCCATGATGACCGGCGACCCCGAGGCGTTGAGCCTGCGCCCCCTCGACGCCGAGGGGTTGCGCGCGGCACCGATCGAGGCCTTCGCGACGCTCACCGAGGACGAGGCGGTGTCGATCGCCCAGGAGGCCATCGACGAGGGCGATGTCGACCGCGCCGAGGTCATGTTGAACCGCTTCGACGAGGCCCAAGAGCTCGCGGAAACGGGCGAGCTCGAGACATCCGAGGAGGAGGCCGAGGAGGGTGGACGGATGGAACGCGCCGCGGCCAGCATGCTCGATCCCTTCACCGAGGACGAGACGACCGAGGAGGACGTCGGGGGCTACATGTACGACCTGGTGTTCATCTACGAGAGTCTCACCTCACGGATGTTTCGCATCCTGATGGTCTTCCTCGTGGCCATGTTCGCCACCTTTTACTGGCTATACTCGGGCGGCCTCGGCCAGCTCCAGGAGAACTTCCTCTCGCGCGTGCCCGAGGAGGTGGTCGAGACGAGCGAACTCGGCTTCCCGGTCGCGTTGCACCCGGTCGAGCACTTGCTCTTCGAGGTGAAGATCAGCCTCATCGTGGGGATCATCATGGCGCTGCCGCTGTTGTTGTACTACGCCTGGCCCGCCGCCAAGGAACGCGGCCTCGTCTCGGGCGACCGCCGGGTCTTCCTCGTCTGGGGCAGCCTCATCATCGGCATCCTCGCCGTGGGGAGCTACCTCGGCTTCGTCTTCGTCGCGCCGACGCTGATCTCCGGACTGGTCCTTCACTCCCTCGAGGCCGGCATGGTGGTGTCCTACCGGCTGCAAAGTTTCGCCTGGCTCATCGTGTTCACGACCGTCGGTATCGGCCTCTTGTTCGGGCTCCTGTGCTCGATGGTCCTCTTTCACCTGACCGGCATCATCAGCTACGACACCATGCGCGGGCGCTGGAAGGGGGTCGTCGTGTGGACGATGATCATCGGCGCGCTCGTCACGCCGGGCAGCGTGCTCACGATGTTGATCGTCACCGTCCCGACGCTGCTGACCTTCCTGGTGGGCCTGGCCATCCTGGGCCTGCTGACCGGACCATGGCGGCTGCGGGGCCGTGGCGGCTCGTCGACGAGCGGGTGACGGCCCGGCCGAGCCGGTCAGCCTATTAACCTAGCCCGCGCAAGGCACCCCATGGCAGACGATGGTGACCTCGAGTCGCTTCCCGGCGTCGGTCCGGCCACGGCGGACAAGCTGCTCGATGCGGGATTCGATTCCTACGAAGGGCTCGCCGTGGCGAGTCCGGGCGAGCTCTCAAATTCGGCCGACATCGGCGAGTCGACCGCGGCGGACATCATCCGGGCCGCCCGCTCGGAGGCCGACGTCGGCGGCTTCGAGTCGGGGACCCAGGTGCTCGAGCGTCGGGAGGAGATCGGCAAGCTCAGCTGGCTCATCGACGAGGTGGACGAGCTCCTCGGCGGGGGCATCGAGACCCAGTCGATCACCGAGGTCTACGGCGAGTTCGGGTCGGGGAAGTCCCAGGTGACCCACCAGTTCTGCGTGAACGTGCAGTTGCCCCTCGAGGTTGGCGGCCTCGAGGGGAGTGCGATCTTCATCGACTCCGAGGACACCTTCCGGCCCGAGCGGATCGACGACATGGTGCGCGGTCTCGACGAGGAGGTGCTGGCGGCGGCGATCGACCACCGGGGCCTCGAGGGCGAGCCCGACGACGAGGAGACGCTCGACGCCCTGGTCGAGACGTTCCTCGAACAGATCCACGTGGCCAAGGCCTACAACAGCAACCACCAGATGCTGCTTGCCGAGCAGGCCCAGGAGCTCACCTCGGAGAGCCAGGACGACGAATTCCCGGTCCGCCTCGTCTGTGTGGACTCACTGACGGCCCATTTTCGCGCCGAGTACGTCGGCCGGGGCGAGCTCGCCGACCGCCAGCAGAAGCTCAACAAGCACCTGCACGACCTGATGCGCATCGGCACCCTGTACAACACGTCCGTGCTCGTGACGAACCAGGTGAGCGCGAACCCGGATGCCTTCTTCGGCGACCCGACCCAACCCATCGGCGGCAACATCCTCGGCCACACCTCCACGTTCCGGATGTACCTGCGCAAGTCAAAGGGGGACAAGCGGATCGTCCGGCTGGTCGACGCGCCGAACCTCCCCGACGGCGAGGCCGTCATGCGCGTGGTGAACGACGGACTGAAGCCGGAGTGACGAGACGCCACCGAACCCACCACGAAACGGCCGTCGTCGCCCGTTGCATCCGGGAGAGACGGTTCCCGTCGAGGCCGTGGTGCCCCGCTCGACGGTTGTCCGTCGGTTGGGCCTCGACATCTGCCGGACCGCGCAGAGTTGCCCGATTCACTCCGTCACCGTCCGCTCCTCGTCGCGATCGCCGCGGTAGATGGCCGCGCCGTCCTGGGCGACCTTCTCGGCGAGGACCGCACACTTGATCCGCATCGGACTCACGTCGACGCCCAACAGGTCGAGCATGTCGTCTCGGTCGAGGGTATCGACCGCCTCAAGGTCCATCCCGATGAGCTCCTCGGTCAACAGGCTGGCGCTGGCCTGGCTGATCGCACAGCCCTCGCCGCGGAAGGCGACCGCCTCGATCACCCCCTCGTCGTCCAGACGCACGTCGAGGGTGACCTCGTCGCCACACATCGTGTTCTCGCCGATGTGGCTGAACGTCCGGTCGTCAAGCTCACCGTAGTTCCGGGGGTTGCGGTAGTGATCGAGGATCTGCTGACGGTAAATGTCCGACCCGAGGTCCATCCTGCTACGCCCTATGCCAGTGCGTTCCAAAAACGTTCCGTCGGTCCTCACCGGGCCAAGAGCTCACGAGCCCGGTCGAGCCCCTCGATGAGGACGTCGACGTCCGTGGGCTCGTTGTAGACGTAAAAGGAGGCCCTGGCGGAGGCTGGCGCCTGCAGCCGGTCGTGCAGCGGTTGCGTGCAGTGATCGCCCGCCCGGATCGCCACGGCGACGTCGTTCATCACGGACGCGACGTCGTGGGCGTGGACCGTGTCGAGGTTGAACGAGACGAGGCCACCCCGGTCGGCCGCGGTCGTGGGGCCATAGACGGTGACGTCGTCGATGGCGGTCAGCCGGTCGAGTGCGTGGGCCGTCACGGCCTCCTCGTGGCGCCTGACCCGGTCCATGCCGATGGATTCGAGATACTCGACGGCGCGGCCGAGGCCGATCCCCTCCGCGATGGGAGGCGTCCCCGCTTCGAACTTCCACGGGAGCTCGTTCCACCGGGAGGTCTCGAAGGTCACCTTCTCGATCATCCCGCCGCCGTAGAGGAACGGATCCATCGCCTCGAGCAGGTCGGCCTTGCCGTACAGCACGCCGACCCCGGTGGGGCCGAGCATCTTGTGGCCGGAAAAGGCGTAGAAATCGGCATCGATCGCCTGCACGTCCACGGGGCGTGTCGGGACCGCCTGCGCCCCGTCGACGACGATCCGCGCGCCGTGGTCGTGGGCCAGGTCAGCCAGGCGCTCCACGGGGTTGACCGTCCCCAGCGTGTTCGAGACGTGGGCGACCCCCACCACCGCGGTCTTGGGGCCGATGATCGATTCCGCCTCGGCCATGTCCAGGTGGCCGTCCGCCGTGAGACCGACGTACCTGAGCGTGGCGCCGGTGCGTCGGGCGACCTGTTGCCAGGTGACCAGCGAAGAGTGGTGTTCCAGTTCCGTAATCACCACCTCGTCGTCGGGGCCGAGCGCGTTCAGACCCCACGACTGGGCGACGAGGTTGAGGCTCTCGGTCGTGTTCTTCGTGAAGACGATTTCCTCGCGGCCGTTCGCGTTGATGAACGACGCGACGGCCTCGTGGGCATCCTCGTACGCCACCGAGGCCTCCTGGCTCAGCTGGTGGAGGCCGCGGTGGACGTTCGCGTTCTGGTGTCGGTAGTAGCCCGCCATCGCCTCGACGACCGGCTCGGGGGTGAGCGACGTGGCCGCGTTGTCGAGATAGACCAGCGGGCGATCGTCGCCGAGGGTGCGCTCGAGCACGGGGAAGTCCCCCCGGAGCCGATCCACCTCGAGCAACGCCGATTCCTTGACGCCCATCGCGTCATGCCACGTTCTCCCGACCCAACTTTCCTTCGGTCGGTGGCTCACCCCATCCGTGCCAGGTTCAACACCTGCGCGTGGACGGTCGAACCCACCTCGAGCACGTTCGCCTCGTCGACGAAGCCGGCGTCGATGGCCACGTCGACCGAGCGCTCACCGACGAGATTCGCGACGGCTGCCTGCTCGAGGGCGCGCACGACCGCCGCCTCGTCGCAGCGTTCGCCGGCGTAGAACTCCTCGGTCACGGTCAACGAGACGTCGCCGTCCTCAAACGACTTCCCCAGGACGGCGCGATCGCAGACGCTGACCAACAGCCCCTGGGGCGTCTCGCGCTCGTTGAGGATCATTCGACGAGATCGCGTTCCTGGCGCTCGCGCTGCTCGGTTGCCCGTTCGAGGGCGCGCTCGGCCGCCTCGTGCTCGCCGAGCTCCTCGAGGACCTCCACCTTCAACTCAAGGACCTGTCGTTCGCGCATCCCGAGGCGCTCCGCGTTCTCGAGGGCGAGTTGGGCGTCCTCGTAGAGCCCACGTTCGGCGGCCAGAAACGCGCGGTTGTACCATGCCTGCGGGAGGTGGGCGTCGCGCTCGACCGCCCGCTCGGCGTGGTTAAGGGCCTCCTCGTCGTGGCCGGCCTCCCACAGTGCATACGCCAGGTTCGTCTCTGCAGTGGCGGCGTGTTCGCTTGTGGCGTCGATGGCGAGCGCCTCACGGTAGGCGCCGATCGCGGCATCGAACTCCTCGAGCTGGCCGTGGGCGACGCCCTTGTTCGTCCAGGCCTCCTGCTCGATCGATGGGTCCTCGGCGAACCGCGCGGCCCGCTCGAACGCGTCCGCCGCCTGTTCGAACCGGTTGATCTGCATGTAGCCAATGCCCACCTCGATCAGCGTCTCGGCGTCGATCTCCTCGTCTGGGAGGGTCGAGTCGTCGAGGAGGTCCGGGATGACACGCGAGTCGACCGGGTCGATCCGCTCGGTGTCGACATCGAGCACCGGAGGGTCGATGTCGAACGCCTCGTACGGGGAGTCGAACCCCTCGCCGGTTGAGAACTCGTGGCGCTCCCGGTCGTCCATGCCCTGTGATTGGTCATGGGTCGTCAAAAGGACTCCGCACGCCACCGAAGCACTTTCCGCGAGCGCGGCCCCTGGCCGTCTTATGCGACTGTTCGTGAGCGTGGACCTGCCCGACGGTCTCGCCTCCGCCGTTTCGGAGGTCCAGTCCCTGTTCGCGGATGCCGATGGGGTCAGACCCGTCGATCCCGAGCAGGCCCACGTCACGCTGAAGTTCCTCGGCGAGGTCGACGGCGATCGCGTCGACGACATCCTCGAGGGGCTTGACACGGCCGTCGATCGTGCCGCGGTCGAGCCATTCGAGGTGCACCTGAACGGACTCGGCGTCTTTCCCGACCTCGAGTACATCAGTGTGATCTGGGTCGGGACGGATCGCGGCGGCAATGAGTTGACGACCCTGCACGAGGCCGTCGAGGCCGAACTCGTCGACCGTGGCTTCGACCCCGAGGAGCACAGCTTCACGCCACACGTAACGATCGCCCGGATGGACCATGCCGGGGGGAAGTCGCTCGTGCAACGCGTCGTTCGCGAGCACTCGCCTGCGGTCGGCCGCTTCGATGTCGAGGCGATCAGCCTGACCGAGAGCACTCTCACCCCCTCGGGACCGGCCTACGAGCCGGTCGAAACCGTCTCGTTGCCCACCCAGTGACGGTGGTGTCCCGGCTCCACGCAGCGGTGTGCGCGTCGAAGGGACAGGATTTTACCCCGGCAGCCGGTAGCGCCGTCCAGTTATGGGTAAGTCCTCGAAGGCGCAAAAGAAGCGCCTCGCCAAACGGACTCGACAGAACACACGCGTCCCGGCGTGGGTCATCATGAAGACCGGGCGGGAGGTCCAGCGCAATCCGAAACGCCGCAGCTGGCGGCGCCATGACCTCGACGAGTGACCGATGAGCGCGAGTGACTTCGAGGAGCGGATCGTGACCGTCCCACTCAGAGACGCCCACGCGGCCCCGAGCGACGAACGCGCCGACCGCGCCATGCGCATCATTCGGACGCATCTCGCCAGGCACTTCTCCGTCGAGGAGTCGCAGGTGCGCCTCGACCCGTCGATCAACGA
Source organism: uncultured Halobacteriales archaeon (assembly GCA_964502835.1). GTDB lineage: Archaea > Halobacteriota > Halobacteria > Halobacteriales > SKSH01 > CAZCYF01. The sequence goes on from CAZCYF010000002.1 coordinate 53,252, forward strand.
AGCAGTGTGGGAACAAGGCCGCTCGAACCCACCTCGTCGATTGCGGGTTCGTGCAGCCAGGTTCCAGGAGGCGGGGGAAGGGATCGTCGAGGCGGAATACGCCGCCACGTGACGTGCTTCGGACGACCCTGCAGGGCTCCCAATACGTCGGCGTCTACGCCCATGCCGCCGACCACGGCTGCCTCGTCGGAGGGCCCGTCGATGACGCCACCGTGGAGGCCATCGGTTCGGAGGTCGGGACCGCGGTCCATCCCTGCACCGTCGGTGGGGCGGCCACCGTCGGCGCCCTCGTCGCCTCGAACGCATCGGGCATCGTCGTCAGCGGTCGGCTCACCACCGGAGAGCGTGAGACGGTGGCCGCCGCGACCGAGGGACCTCTCGGCGAGCTGCCGGGGCGAATCAACGCGGCCGGCAACTGCCTCCTCGTGAACGACAGCGGGGCGATCGCGCATCCCGACTTGCGCGATTCGGCGGTGGCCGTCGTCGAGGAGACCCTCGACGTCGCCGTGGAGCGGATGTCCATCGGTGGCGTCAAGACCGTGGGCACGGCGGCGGTCGCGACCGAGCGGGGCGTATTGTGTCACCCGAAGGTTACCGACGAGGAGCTCGACCGCATCGAGGCTGCCCTCGAGGTTCGGGCCGACGTGGGGACGGTCAACTACGGGTCGCCGCTGGTGGGATCGGGCCTCGTCGCCAACGAGACCGGGTTCGTCGTGGGCCAGGATACGACCGGCCCGGAGCTCGGTCGGATCGAGGAGGCGCTCGGGTTTCTCGCGTAGACTCCCCGTTTAGGAAGATACTTCCATCGGCCGACCCGAGCCGCGCCCATGCAAGACGCCGGATGTGCAACCGTCCGAACGACGAGGTGGGTTCGATGAGCGGAGCCGAGCGCGATGCCAGAGAGATGAGCCAGGAGCTGCAGGCCATCCAGGCCGAGATCCAAGAGCTCACCCGGGAGCGCGAGAGCCTTCGCGCCACCCTCGAGAACCTCGAGGGAGCGGTCGACGCCCTCGAGCGGCTCGAAAGTGACTCGACGGTCCAGGTGCCACTCGGTGGGTCTGCGTACGTGCGCGCTTCGATCGAGGACATCGACGAGGTCATCGTCGATATCGGGGGCGGGTTTTCAGCACAACGCGACCGGGATGGGGCCATCTCGACGCTACGCGAGCGACAGGATACCGTCGAGCAACAGATCGAGGAGATGACCGAACGACTCGGCGAGCTCCAGTCGGAAAGCGGTGACCTCGAACAGCAGCTCCAACAGGTGGCCGCTGCCCAGCAGCGACAGTTCGAGGGTCAACAGGGCTGAGCGGACCATGTTCGACCGCCTGTCGAATGCGCTGTCGTCGTTCCGAGAGGGGGTCGACGAGTCCGTCGCGGATGAGGCACCGGAGGCGGCCGACGATGAGGGTGCCCCGGGCCTCGGCGAACGGGCGAAGTCCTTCGCTCGTGGCCGGGTCATCCTCGACGAGGACGACGTCGCGGGTGCCCTCGACGAGCTCGAGCGGGCCCTGCTCGCCGGAGACGTCGCCGTGGATGCGGCCGAGGAGATCGTTGCGTCGGTCAAGGCCGACCTGGTCGGCGAGTCACTGGCCATCACCAAAAGCCCCGGAACCGTCGCCGCCGACGCCGTGCGCGAATCCCTCGTCGAGGTAATGGCGGTCGGCCAGTTCGACATCGACGAGCGCCTTGCGTCGATGGATCGACCCGGGACGATCCTGTTCACCGGCGTAAACGGGGTGGGCAAGACGACGACCATCGCCAAGGTCGCCAGGTATCTCCGCGAGCGGGACTACAGCGTGGTGCTCGCCAACGGGGACACCTACCGTGCGGGTGCGACCGAGCAGCTCGCCGAGCACGCCGAGGCGCTGGGTCTCCGGGTGATCGAACACGAGCGTGGCGGCGATCCGGCGGCCGTAATCTACGACGCCAAGGAGTATGCGAGCGCGAACGACGTCGATTTCGTCCTGGCGGACACGGCCGGTCGCCTGCATACGAGCGACGACCTCATGTCCCAGTTGGACAAGATCGACCGGGTGGTCGACCCCGCGTTGACCCTGTTCGTCGACGAGGCCGTCGCCGGCCAGGACGCCATTCGCCGGGCGAAGGAGTTCAACGAGGCGGCCCAGATCGACGGGATCGTCCTGACGAAGGCCGACGCGGATACGAGCGGTGGGGCCGCCATTTCGGTGGCGAAGGTGACGGGCAAACCGGTTCTCTTTCTCGGAACGGGCCAGGGATACGACGACCTCGAGCGGTTCAATCCGGACACCATCGCCGAGCGGCTGCTCGGATGAGCCCGTCGACAAGCCTTTAATCGGCGCCACCTCCTAGCCGCCATCGATGGTCCTCGACGAACTCGGCGGGTCGTTACGCGAGACGCTCCGATCGATCCGTGGACAGGGCCGACTCGACGAGGAGGACGTCGAGGCGATCGTGAAGGACATCCAGCGGTCACTGCTGCAGGCGGACGTCGACGTGGACCTGGTGATGGACCTCTCCGAGTCCATCCGGTCGCGAAGCCTTGAGGAGGAGCCGCCGGCGGGGACGCCCGTTCACGACCACGTCCTTCGGATCGTCTACGAGGAGCTCGTCGACATCGTCGGCGAGAGCACGTCGTTGCCGCTCGAACCGCAGGTCATCATGCTCGCCGGGTTGCAGGGTTCGGGCAAGACCACCACCGCCGCCAAGGTGGCGTGGTGGTTCGACCGCAAAGGCCTGACCAGTGCCGTCGTGCAGACCGACACGTTCCGGCCGGGCGCCTACGAGCAGGCGGAGGAGATGGCCGAACAGGCGGACGTCGCCTTTTACGGCGATCCGGACGCGGACGACCCGGTCGAAATCGCGCGCGACGGCCTCGATGCGGTCGGCGACGCCGAGGTGGTCGTGGTCGACACCGCCGGGCGTCACGGGCTCGAGGACGAACTTATCGCCGAGATGACGGAAATCGAGGCGACCGTCGAGCCGGACGCCAACTTGCTCGTGCTCGACGCGGCGATCGGCCAGGGCGCCCGCGAGCAGGCCCGACAGTTCGAGGATGCCGTCGGGATCGACGGCGTGGTAATCACGAAGCTCGACGGGACCGCCAAAGGGGGAGGGGCGCTGACGGCCGTCGCCGAAACCGACTCGACGATCGCCTTCCTCGGCACCGGCGAGACGGTGCGCGACATCGAGCGCTTCGAGCCCGGTGGCTTCATTTCACGGCTGCTCGGGATGGGCGACCTGGAGCAACTCGCCGAGCGCGTCGAGCGGGCGATGGCCGAGTCCGACACCGACGAGGAGGACTGGGATCCGGAGTCCATCCTCGAGGGGGAGTTCACCCTGATCGACATGCGCAATCAGCTGGAGGCGATGCAGAACATGGGCCCGCTCGATCAGGTGATGGACATGATCCCGGGGTTGGGCTCGAATCTCCGCGATCAGCTGCCAGACGAGGCGATGGACGTGACCTCCGAGCGCCTTTGGGAGTTTCGCGTCGCCATGGACTCGATGACCGACGCGGAACTGCGCGATCCGTCGATGATCGGCCAGAGCCGACTGGAACGGATCGCCCGCGGCAGCGGCGTCAGCAAAGGCGTCATCCGCGAGCTGTTGGAGCAACACCGGATGATGGACCGCACGCTCAACCAGTTTCAGGGCATGGGCGAAGCCGACATGCAACGCATGATGAAGCGCCTGCAACAACAGGGTGGCGGGGGCGGTCTCGGTCCCTTTGGTTAATCCTCGCGTGCCTCCCCGTCGGCCGCGGCGCCGGTCAGCCAGTCGACGAGGCGGACCGGATCGGGCTGTTCGACCCGGATCGCGACCGACAGCGGGCCGAGCTCCCCAGGGTGATCGAGGCCGAAGTTGGCGACTCCAGCCGCGGCCGCTTGCTTGTCCAACGTGAAGGTGATCGTGTCACCCTCGAGCCCATTGAGCAGGTGGCTCCGGGCGGCCTCCTGGATGCGCTGTCTCGCGAACGCCTCCGCCAGCTGGTCGAGGGAGTGTGAGGTGGCGATGAGCTCACCCTCACCGTGTTCGACCGCCGCCGCGGGAAAGAGCTGGTGCACGGCCGCGGCGACACGATCGGCCTCCTCGGTCGGACGGACGGGGGCGACGACCTCGACGTCGACGCGGTAGATCACGCCGAGGACCCTCCGGTGAGAATCGACTCGACCGTCCGATGAAACGTGGTGAGATCGTCGTTGTTGTCCACGTGCACGTCGGCGCGCTCGATCGCTTCATCCATACCATACCCGCGTTCCCGCCGGTCGCGCTCACGGAGGTCGGCGGCCTCGGTCGCCGTGCGGTCGCGCCCGCGTGCACGGACGCGCTCCAGTCGGACCTCGAAGGGCGCCTCGATGGCGATGAGCTCGAACGCATCGCCGAGCTCGGCCCGGAACCGGTTCACCTCGGCGAGGTTGCGAATGCCATCAATCAGGACGGCCCCGTAGGCGCCATGCGTGGCGCGGACCAACGGGAGACAGCGGTGGGCGATCGCATCCGGACCGGTGCGGTCGCGAAGGGCCGAGGCAACCTGGCCGAGGTTCGACTCGGTGAGTGGCAATCCACGGCCGCGACAGGCGCGACGGACCGCGTCTCCCATGGTGACCACCGGAACACCGGTTGATCGCGCTACGGTGGCGACCTCCCCCTTGCCGCTGGCGGGGTAGCCGACCGTCGCAAAGACCGTCATTACTCGTCGAGACCGGCTCGGCGCGCATAAACGGTGCCAAATGCGACGACCGGACTGCTTTTGGTCTACCCTACCCAGGATGCTCGCCAAGGGCACGTAGCTCAGCCCGGATAGAGCGTCGGACTTCTAATTCGGTGGCCGAGTGGCACCGGAGGAGACATCCGATGGTCGTGGGTTCGAATCCCATCGTGCCCGTCCCGATTCGGGCGAGCCGTCGGGTGCTCGAGACGTGTTGGTGCCCCTCTTCGGCCATCCATGGAGGGCATGCGGGGTGCGGACCGGACCGAGCGACGCCGGCCGGCGGCAGGTGACCTCTGCGTTTTTTTATCTCGAGTCACGGAACTGCCCCCATGTCCCCGCGAAATCGTGCCCGCGTCACCCGACGCGATGTCCTCGTCGGTATCACCATTTCGCTCCTCGTGATGTCGGTGCTCTGGCTACAAACAGATGGTTACCCCGAACTATCGACTCCACAGCGGCTGAGCGTGTTCGCGACGGGTGCAGCCGCGACGGTACTCAGTGCGATCGGGGTGGCCATTGTGGCCAGACGGCTCGGTTACCCCGTTTGGGGTGGGTAAGCACCGCCCGACTCCCATTGGAGTACCTCGTCGATTTCGCTGAGCCGGCGGAACCATGAACCTCGTCCCGGTGGTGAGGGGTGGTGGATTCGTCACCGTCTCCTGACAGGCTCGGTTCCGACGGCATTTTGGCGGACGCTCGCCCCGTATGAACCATGATCGACCTCCGAAGTGACACCGTCACCCGCCCCGATCCCACGATGCGCGACGCCATCGCCGAGGCCGAGGTGGGCGACGACGTCTACGGGGAGGATCCGACCGTCAACGAGCTCGAAACCCGTGCGGCCGACATCCTTGGCACCGACGCCGCGCTCTATTGCCCCTCGGGGACGATGGCGAACCAAGTGGCCATCGACGTCTGGACCGAGCCGGGTCAGGAGCTCCTGCTCGAGGCGGCGTCCCACATTTATCGGTACGAACTGGGTGGTGCCGCCCGGCACGCGGGGGTCCAGACCCGTCCCGTCGACGGGCGGCCACGCGGCGTACTCCCGCCTGCACGGATCGAGGAACACCTCACCGAACAGGCGTTGCACGTGGCGGGAACGGGATTGGTCGCCCTCGAGAACACCCACAACAACTACGGCGGTCGTGCCATCGAGCCGGCAGCGATCGCCGGCGCGGCCGAGGTGGCCCACGAGGCTGGCGTCCCGGTCCATCTCGACGGGGCCAGACTCTGGAACGCGGCGGCCGCCCAGCACATCGCGCCCGCAACGTTCGTCGATCACGTCGACTCGGTGATGGTGTCTCTCTCGAAAGGACTTGGCGCGCCGGTGGGATCCATCCTCGCTGGACCACGCGGGTTCATCGACGAGGCAAGACGCTCGCGAAAGGGCTTCGGTGGCGGCATGCGTCAGGCCGGCGTGCTGGCAGCCGCCGGCCTCGTCGGGCTCGATCGCCGCCAGTCGGTCCGCGCGGACCACGAACGGGCGTCACGGTTGGCCGAGGGAATGACGGCGATCGACGGTCTCGACGTCGTGCACCCGGAGACCAACATCGTCGTAGCCGACCTCGATCCGGTGGTCGCCGACGCCGAGGCATGGTTGGCCACCGGCGAGGACATCGGCATCCTCGGCACCGACGTCGGTCCCCAAACGCTACGGTACGTGACCCACCGTGACGTGGACGACGACGCCATCGAGACGGCGGTCGAACGACTCAACGAGGTTCGCGGGCGGTTCGACTAGCGGTCCTCCTCGAACCCCTCACGGAAGCCGAGGATCGTCCGCCGGAGCAAGAAGAACAGGAACAAAATGACGAGCAACAGGACCAGCAGGATACCGACCACGACGAGGTCCACTGACGCCATACACACTGGTGATCTTGGGGGTGAAATAAAAATGTGAGCCTGCGATCCTGCCGGTAAAATCGAGGTTTTACTTAACGCTGGTTTAACTTACCAACCCGACTAACGGACTACCGGGAGCCGAAATCGGTTCCCAGCTGCCCTCCGTGGTCACCGACCACCCCAACCGCCCGAACACCCCTCGGCCGGCCCACCCCACCCCCCCTGGCCGGTCGTCGCACTCCCCGCTGCCCCCGAGATCGGCCCAGCAACCCCCTCCCAGTTTTTCCTTGTGTTGTCCGACTCACCGGCGCGGTGGAAGCGAGAATCGTGTAACCGACTGATTCGCGTTCGCATCGTACAGCACCAGCGATTCGACCGTCCAGTCGACGCGGTTGACGTCCACCCCTGTCATCCGGGTTGCCGCCCGGCGGTTCCCGCCGCGGGCGAGGGTCACGTGCGGCACATAGTTGGCTCCCTCCACCGCCTCGTCGACGATACCGAACGCGTGGGCGAACTCCACATGGAGCACCTCTAGCCCGGGGCTCTCGACGGCGAGATAGACGACCGGCGCCGGTCCAGCGGGGGGATCGGCGAACACGTCGATCCCGTCCACCCGTGCGGCGATCGGTCCCCACCCGTCGAGTACGGTCTCGATGCGGTCGGAAACGGCGGCGAGGTCGGACCGCGTGGACCGTCCCAGCCGCTTGACCACCAGCGTGTGATCCTCGATGACGCGGTCGAAGGGCGCGAGGTCCTCGTCGAGCTCGGTGGCAATGGCGGTGATTTGTGCCGGCACGGGGACGTTCACGCTGTACACGCTGGCCTCAAGGACGGGCGGGTCCATTAACCTGTGCGGGCTCCGGTCTCAGACGCCCCAGATGGCCGCGATCCCGAGGGGAGTCACCACGGTCAACAGTAACTGGAGCGGGATCCCTACCCTGGCAAAGTCCGTGAATCGGTAGCCACCGGGACCATACACCATGAGATTGGTCTGGTAGCCCACTGGTGTCATAAACGCGGTCGACGCGGCGAACGTGACGGCCAGCACGAACGCGAACGGGTCGGCTCCGAGCGAGAGGGCCGCATCGACTGCCACCGGGACCATCAACACGATGCTGGCGTTGTTGCTCACGAGCTCGGTCAACATGGCGGTGAACAGGTAGAACACCCCGAGCATGGCGATCGGTGGGAGGAGCTCACCGAGGCTGACGATGGCGTCAGCGACGAAGTTTGCCGTCCCGGAGGCCTCCATCGCGATCCCGAGGGGGATGACCCCCGCGAGTAGGAAGATCACGTTCCAGTTGATGGCGTCATAGGCCTCCTCGGGCCGCAAACACCCGGTGGCGACCATCGCGACGATGCCGCCGAGGGCGGCAACCATGATCGACACCACCTCGAACGCGGCGAGCCCGACCACGGTGGCGACGATCCCCAGCGCCAGAGGGAGTTTCGTGCGGTCAAAGGCCTCCAACCGTCGTTCGCCGGAGACGACGACGCTGGGGTCGTCCCTGAGCTGGTCGACCGCCTCCGCCGAGCCCTGCACCAACAGCGTGTCGCCGACCTCCAGACCGATCGTGCCGAGGCGCTCGCGGATGACCGAACCGCCCCGTCGAAGCGCGAGCACCGTGACGTCGTACCGCCGTTGGAAGGCCTCGATCCCGGTCGGTCGGCCCCCCAGTCGAGGTCCCGGGAGGATGACGACCTCGGTGAGCGTGCGGGGCTGGGAATCCGCCTCGTTGGCGTCGGCGTCCGTCTGGAACGATTCGATACCCGCGAAGGGGCCCTCCGAGTCACCCTCAAGCACCTCCGGAAGCAAGTCGAGGTCGGCGTCATCAAGGAGTTGCTGGATGGTACCGTCCTCGGCCCTGACCACGAGCACGTCGCGTTCGCGAAGGCGTCGGCCCGAAAGCCCCGAGCGGATCGTTCGCCCGCCACGGACCAGCTGGAGCACCTCCATGTCGCCCTCCGTGGACTCGATGACCTCGGCGATGGTCGCGTCGATGTAGCCCGATTCGGCCGGGACGACCAGTTCGGTCAGATATTCGGCCACCCCGTAGGCTTCGCGTTGATCGGCGGAGATCCGAGCGGGCGTGAGATACCGGCCGATGGTGAGGAGATAGGCGCTGCCGACGGCCAACACGATCACCCCGAGGGCGGTGAATTCGAACAGTCCGAACGGTGCGGCGCCGGGAACGTCCTGGCGTGACCAGATATCACTGGCCAGGAGGTTGCTCGAGGTGCCGATCAGGGTGAGGGTGCCGCCCATCATGGCGGCGTAGGAGAGCGGGATCAGCAGTTTCGACGGTGAGGTGTTCGCTCGGTCGGCCAGGTCACGGACCGCCGGGATGAGGATGGCGACGATCGGGGTGTTGTTGACGAGCGCCGCGCTCGGACCGGCGAGACCGACGATCGCCGCCAGTTGACGGGTTTCGCTGTCGCCGGTGTATCGGGAAACGAGACGTGTCAGCATCTGGATCGCCCCGGTCTTTCGAACCCCCTCGCTCAGGACGAACATGGCGAGGACGGTGATCGTCGCCGGGTTCGAGAATCCGGAGACACCCTCGGCCGGCGACACGCCCGTCCAGGGTTCGAGGACGATGACGAGCACCATGATCCCGATCGCGCTGATGTCGATCGGGACCGGCTGGGAGACGAACAGGAGGAGGGCCAGGCCGATAATCCCCACGACGACGAGAATCTCCTCGGTTAGACCCAACGGGAGGTCCAGCTGCAAGAGCCACATGGCCGGCTCGGTCGAATGAGGCATCGGCTCGATGGGTGTCGTTCATCGGTGGTGGGCAAAAACTACGGGGATGTCTGGAGCTGGGAAATACCGGACGCAATGCGGCAATCCGCGCCGATGGTGCCGGGTCGCACCGAGCAGATCCCACGTTGGCATCGGTGCACCCGGCACCGATTCTCCGGTGTGCGTCTGGCCCCGCGAGACCAACCGACGTCGGGTCGACACCGAGAAAGTGGGCTACTCGACGATCGGTTCGAGGGCCTCCTGGAGCGCGTCCATGCCCACCTCGAGGTCGACGTCGGCATCGGCCGCCTCGAACGCGGTGCCAATTGCCGCAAGTCCGCGCTCCATGTCACCGGGCGACAGATCGCCCATCGTGCCAAGTCGGAAGATCTCCCCGGAGAGATGGCCGTGCCCGCCGCCAACGAAGACGTTTTGCGCTCGCAAGGTCCCGAAGAACGGCTCCGGATCCGAACGGACCGCATCGGGGAGTTCGATCGCGGTGACCGTGTTGGCGAAGTCACTCGGCCCCGCGGGATTGGCGAAGAGGTCGAGACCCATCGCCGTCGCCGCCTGCTCCCAGGCGCGCGCTCGCCGGGCGTGCCCCTCGAGGTAGGGGTCCATCCCGGTCTCGCGGATGCCGTCGAGGGCCGCCTGCAATCCGTAAAAGAGGGTGACCGCGCTCGTGAACGGGGTCTGGCTCCGTTCGCTCCGTTCGAGCGTCCGGTGCAGGTCCGCATAAAACGCGGTCTGGTCCGCATCGAGGGCGTCGACCGCATCGGTGGACAGGAACACGGCACACACACCCGGCGAGGCGGCCACGGCCTTCTGGGCGTCGACCACCGAGACGTCGATGCCCCACTCGGCGGGGTGGACGTGCTCACCGCCGATCGCCGATACCCCGTCGACGACGAACAACGCGTCCGTGTCGGCGACCGCGGTGCCGATTGCGCCGATGGGATTTCGCAGCCCCGAGCTCGTCTCGGTGTGCACCACGGTGACCATGTCGTACGCCCCCGATTCGACCGCCTCGGTCACGACATCGATGTCGAAGGACTCCCCCCACGGGATCTCGAGTTCGTCGACCTGACAGTGACGGTCAGCGATCTGCGCGAAGCGGTGGCCGAAATTGCCGTTTTTCAGGGCCAACACGGTGTCATCCGGCGAGACGAAGTTGGCAACGGCCGCCTCCATCCCGAGCGTGGCCGTGGCGTTCAACAAGACGACCCGGCCGTCCCAGTCGGCGGGACGGCCGTCCGCCCGTGAATGGGTGTACACGTGTCGAAAACCGGCGCGTACGTCATCGTACACGGATTCGAATGCGCTCGACCGGTGTGAGATCATCGGCTGTGACAGCGCCTCCTGAACCTCTCGGCGCATCATCACCGGTCCGGGGTTCAACAGCAGCGTCTCCTCAACCATACCCCAACGGTCGCCCAAGGAGATGAAAAACGCCTCGACCTGACCGAGCGTTTTAGCCCACCGGGACCGCATCCGCCACCATGGCGGTCGAGGCGCCCGCGGACAACCCCTATATTCGGGACCCACCCACCGGGTTCGCTCCCGTCGAGGAGCTGTCCGAGGACGAGGCACACGACCAGATCGCTGACCTCCGCGAAGCGATCCGGTATCACGACCACCGCTATTACGTCGCGAACGATCCGGTGATCGCCGATCGGGCCTATGATCGGCTGTTCGACCGCCTCGAGACGCTCGAACACGCGTTCGACGCGGTCGACCCGACGAGTCCGACCCAGCGGGTGGCCCCGTCGCCGGTCGACGAGTTCGACGAGGTCGAACACGTCGCGTTGATGCTGTCGCTCGACGCGAGCGATGACGCGGACGCGGTGCGAGAGTTCGACCGACGCGTCCGCGAGGAGGTCGGACCCGTCTCCTACGTTCTCGAGCCGAAGTTCGATGGGGTGGCGATCGAACTGGTGTACGAGAACGGTCACCTGCAACGGGCCGTAACCAGGGGGGACGGCGAGGCCGGTGACGACGTGACCGAAAACGTCAGAACGATACGCTCGATACCGGACCGGCTGTTCGACGAGCCGCCTGCCTTCCTCGCCGTCCGTGGCGAGATTTACATGCCGAAGGATGGCTTCCAGGATCACAACGAACACCGGATCCAGGAGGGCCTCGAGCCGTTCGCAAACCCGCGCAACGCGGCTGCCGGAACGTTGCGCCAGCTTGATCCGGGCGTGGTCGCAAATCGCCCGCTCGACTGTTTCGTCTTTGACGTCCTCGATGCGAGCGATCCCTGGGAGAGTCGGTGGCGCGAACACGAGGCCCTCGAAACCTTCGGCCTGCGGGTCCCCGATCGGGTCGAGCGGGTCGACGACATCGAAGACGCGATCGCGTACCGCGATCGGCTGATGGCCGCGCGTGATGCGCTCAATTACGAGATTGACGGCGTGGTGATCAAGGTCAACGACCGCGACCAGCGCGAGACGCTCGGCCACACCGCCCGCGCCACCCGGGGGGCGTTCGCGTACAAGTTCCCCGCCCGAACGACGGAGACCACGGTCTCGCGGATCACCGTCCAGGTCGGTCGAACCGGTCGGGTGACCCCCCTCGCCCTGTTGGAACCCGTCGATGTTGGGGGTGTCACCGTCTCCCGGGCCAGCCTCCACAACTTCGAGGAGGTGCGAAAGAAGAACGTCAACGAGGGTGACGTGGTCCACATCCAACGGGCTGGCGACGTGATCCCCTACGTGGCCGAGGTCGTCGAGAAACGGTCAGATGGGCCCTTCGAGGCGCCCGATCGGTGTCCGATTTGTGACGCGGCGATCGCGTTCGACGGCCCCCTCGCGTACTGTACCGGAGGACGTGACTGCCCCGCACAGCTGAGGGAATCGGTGATCTACTTCGCCGGCGACAACGGCCTCGACATCGAGGGGATCGGTGACGAATCCGTGAGACAGTTCATGGACGCCGGACTCATCGAGGATGACATCGCCGACCTGTTCGCCATCAGCGAACGCGATCTTCGGTCGTTGGAGGGATGGGGTCGCCGAAGTGCCCGGAAGGTGATCGACGAGATCGAGCGGGCCAAGGAACCCGACCTCGACACGTTCATTGCTGCCTTGGGCATTCCGGAGGTCGGCCCGACGATCGCCCGACAGGTGGCGCGCGCCTTGGGCACGCTCGAGGAGGTGGCGAGCGCTGACCGTGATACGCTCGAGACCGTGGATGAGGTCGGTCCCTCCGTGGCCGCCTCCATCGTGGAGTGGTTTGCTGACGAGCGAAACGAGGCCCTGCTCGACGACCTTGCCAGCCACGGCGTCGAACCACAGCCGTTCACAGCGGCCACCGGCGACCGCCTTGAGGGCGTGACCATCGTGATCACCGGATCGCTCCCGACGCTCACCCGCGACCGTGCCAGGGAGCTGGTCGAGCGAGACGGCGGTCGGGTCACCGCCAGTGTCTCCGGAAACACGGATTATCTGGTCGTCGGCGACAATCCGGGCGAGCGGAAGGTCAGCGACGCCGAACGACACGGTGTCGAGTCGATTTCCGGCGATGCGTTCGAGGACTGGTTGGCCGGCGACGCGGACCGACCGCGACAGGCAACCCTCGGCGAGGAGTTTTAGAGATCGGCGTTGCGAAAGCGGAGATAGCCGAGTCCGAACGGCACGACGAGCCAGGCGAGCAAGACGAGCAGGGCCGCCCATTCGCTGAGGTAGATCGGGACGTCACTCGGGAAGGTGTCAGAATAGAGATCGACGCCGGGGAGGAGCCCCTGTGCGGCGACACTATAGGCACCATCCGGAGCCAGCATGTCGACGAAGAGGTACCACTCGGGGAAGCCCTCGGTGAACGTGAAGAAGATGTCTCCCTCGATCAGATAGTTCAGTCCCATCAGGATGATGTCCCAGATCAGGAAGAAGGTCGCGAACACGCCGAACATGGCCGCGCCGGCGACCGTCGAGCTCCCGACGGCACCTGAGATAGCGATCGCGATCGAGACGAAGGCCACCGCGAAGAAGATCGACAGGACGAACAGGATCAGGAACTGGTCGATCGCCACGAGTTCGACGAAGATCGAGATGATGACCCCCATCACGAGGAACGCAATCGCGACCGGAATGGCCATCACGATGGACCGTCCCACCAGCTTGCCGAACATCACGTCCCAGCGATTGTGTGGTAACGCGAGGAGGACCTTCAGACTGCCCGACTCCCGCTCGCCCACGATCGCCTTATAGCCCACCAGCAAGGCGATGATCGGGGCGAACAGCGACACGGGGCTGATGATGAACACCATGGCGTCGAGGGCGGTCGCCGAATCGGAGCCATTGAGGTCTGAGATCAACACGAAGGCTCCGGCAACGAGCACGGCAAAGAGCAAGAACAGGGCCGAGATGACCCACAGGACCAGTGACCGGGAGGCATCGCTGACCTCCTTTCGCATGATCGCCTGCCAGCTCATGGTGTGGCCCCCTCGGTGTAGGTCCGGAACAGTTCATCCAGTGCCACTTCCTCGGTCCGAAAGTCCAAGACGTCGACCCCGCCGTTTTCGATCGCCTCCAGAATCTCGACCTTGCCGGCCTCGCCGATGGCGACGCGGAGCTGGTCGGTCTCGACGTCGACGCGGCCGACGCCATCGACCGACTCCAGCAACGTGGCCGCCTCGGGCGGGTCGTCGACCGTGATGACGAGCGTCCCGCCGTCGCCGACGGCCTCACGAAGGCCATCGATCGTGTCCTCGGCCACGAGCTGGCCGTTCCGGAGGATGCCAACGCGGTCACAGATCGCCTCGACCTGTTCGAGGATGTGACTCGAGAAGAACACCGTCGCACCCCGGTCACGCTCCTCGCGGATGACCGACCGCATCTCCCGGGCTCCGTTCGGGTCCAATCCGGTGGACGGCTCGTCGAGGACCAGCAAGTCGGGGTCGCCCACGAGGGCCATGGCCAATCCCAGACGCTGGCGCATGCCCGTGGAATAGCCACCGGCCTTGCGATCGGCGGCATCCTCGATCCCGGTGCGTTCGAGAAAGGTCATCGGGTCGGCCTCGATACCCTTGGACTCGATGACGAACTCGAGGTGGCGCCGTCCCGTCAGCCGGTCGTAGACGCCGAACCCCTCTGGAAGGACACCCATGCGCTGGCGAACGGCCTTTGCCTCGGTGCGCGGATCACGACCGAACACCCGGACCGTGCCGGTGGTCGGTCGGACGAAATCGAGCATCAGGTCGATCGTGGTCGTCTTTCCGGCACCGTTCGGCCCGAGAAAGCCGTAAATCTCACCCTCGTTGACCGTGAGATCGAGGCCGTCAACGGCCGTGACGTCCCCGAATCGTTTGGTCAGATCCCGTAGTTCGATGGGCGGCATTGCTATTATCCTCCACGCTAAGAGCCATTAGTCCCACCGGTTCGTGGTTCACTTCGGGTGCCCGTCGGGGCGATCACGCCGTCGACTCCGTGGGGTGGTCGGTGGGGACATGGTCACCGGGTCGAACCGTCATCGAGGAAGCGCAGGAGAACGGCAAAGACCGCCAGGCTCGCCACGAAGGCCACCAGGAACGTCGCAAGTTCGACGAAGACCAACTCACCGCGCGTGGCGAACGAGGTGAAGACGAATGCATTGAGTGCGGCGAGACCTCCCGCCACAACCAGTCGCGTGCGCTGGCGCATATCCGATCACGACGGGTGACGACCATAACCGTTCTGAGCGAGGGACCGAACCGTCGTCGGCCAACCTCGTTGGAGGCCCGGAAGCCGAGGTTTATTCGTGTTCACGCCGGAGGGACCCCCCGATGGACGCGGCCACGTTGACCGAGCAGATCGACGCCGTTCCGACCGATCCCGGCGTCTACCAGTTCTTTGACGGTGACGCCGCCCTCTACGTGGGCAAAGCGGTCGATCTCCGGTCACGACTCCGTTCCTATCGTGACCCGCGGAGCCCACGGATCGCGTCGATGGTCGACCAAGCCGACCGTCTCGAGTATGCGCTGACTGATACCGAGACGCAGGCGTTACTGCTCGAGGCCAACCTCATCAAGCGGTTGCAACCCCGGTACAACGTCCGCCTGACCGACGACAAGTCCTATCCGCTGGTGCAACTCACCGACCACGAGGTTCCACGGATCGAGGTCACCAGAGACCCCGAGACCGAGGCCACGGTGTTCGGTCCGTTCACCGACCGTGGACGTCTCGATGCCGTCGTGAAATCGATCCGCGAACAGTTCGGCCTTCGTGGCTGCTCGGACCACAAGTACGCCAACCGTGACCGGCCGTGTCTCGATTACGAACTCGGTCTCTGTGCTGCCCCGTGTACCGGCGAGATCGATCCCGAGACCTACCGTGACCGTGTTCGCTCGGCTGAACGGTACTTCGCCGGCGAGGTAGGCGTGCTCGCGACGCCGCTTGAGGCCGAGATGCACCAGGCTGCGGCGGATCACGCCTACGAACGAGCGGCGAACCTTCGGGACCGACTTGCGGCGGCGAACCGCCTTCACGGGTCCGGCGAACCCGCCATCGCCAGGCACGCCGAGGAGTCGAGTCTCGACGTGATCGGCGTCGCACTCAAGGGCGACGAGGCGGTCGTCGCACGCCTGCACAGCGAGGGCGGGCAGTTGGTCGATCGCACGCGACGGACCATGGCCGCCCCAGCCGTCTCGGAGGACCGCATCGCGGAGGTCGTCGGGGCGTTTGTGACGCAGTTTTACGCCGAACGGTTGCTCCCAGATGCGATCGTGGTGCAGGAGCGACCCGACGCCAGGGTACGCGACTGGCTCGAGCAGGAGGGGGTGAACCTTCGTCTCGGTGGCGGTGGTCGCGACGGGACGTTACTCGATCTCGCCCTCAAGAACGCGAACGCGGGTACCCCCGAGACGGGCGATCCAGTGACACTGCTCGGCGACCGCCTCGGAATCGCGCGCCCACGCCACCTCGAGGGGTTCGACGTGAGCCATGCCCAGGGGCGGGCCGTCGTGGGCGCGAACGTCCGGTTCGTCGACGGCCGCCCCGACAAGGCCGGCTACCGTCGCAAACGTCTGCCCGATGGCAACGACGACGTCGACCGCATGGCACGCCTCGCCGACTGGCGCGCCGAACGCGCGCTCGAGGGGCGAGATGACCGTCCGGATCCGGACCTCGTCCTCGTCGACGGCGGACGTGCGCAGTTGGACGCCGTCATTGGCCGATTCGCGGACCTCGGCTGGGACGTGCCGGTGATCGCCCTGGCCAAGCGAGAAGAGACGGTCATCACGGCCGAGGGACCGGCGTCGTGGCCATCCGACGATCCCGCCTTACACCTCTGTCAGCGCGTGCGCGACGAGGCCCACCGCTTCGCCGTCAACTACCACCAGACCGTCCGGGATCGGGTCGAAACGGTGCTGGATGAGGTTCCCGGGATCGGCCCGACACGACGGCGACGATTGCTCCGTCGCTTCGGCAGCCTGGACGGCATTCGATCAGCCTCGCCAGCTGAATTGCGCACCGTCGACGGGATCGGGGAGGAGACGGTCCAGGAGTTGCGAGCCAGGCTTTAGTCCTCGCGAGCCGCCCAGAGGCGCTGGGCAAACGCCAGCCCGGCGGCAATCCAGATGCCAAACGCCCCAAGCGTCAGCAGGCCCGCGATCTCCGGCAGCCCGTCGGTCAACAGGACGAACCCGAGGCCCGCTGCCACACCGAGGATCAACTCCCCCTTGACGATGCCGATCGCACCGGCACCGGCGAGCGCGCCGATCGCGACGACGACGAGCAGCCGGCCGAGCGTAATCTCGGGGTCAACGAGTGCCCCCAGGCTCGCGCCGGTAACGCTCGCGGCGATCATGACGGCGAACAACCCGATCAGTCGGTGGGGACCGGCATCACTCATCGCGTCACCGGTCGTGGGAGACGGTCTAAAGGATGGCGAATCTGCCGTTACTCCGGTGCCGGCACGCCGTCATCGACCTCGCCGGCCAGGTCGTGTTCCTGGCGCAACGCTCGTATCCGGTCGCGGATGTCCGCTGCCAGCTCGAACTCGAGGTCGGCGGCCGCCTCGTGCATCCGGTCGGTCAGCTCCTCGACGAGCGCCCGGGCAGCTTCGGCGTCGGCCGGATCGGTCGTGCTCACGCGTCCCTCGCCCGTATCGCTCCCCGGCAGGGCCGGCTCCTCGATCGGTTTGTCGATCGTGGTCGGTTCGGCGTCGTGGCGCTCGTTGTACGCCCGTTGGATCCGACGGCGGCGCTTGGTTTCGGCGATCGCCCGTTGCATCGCGTCGGACGGTTCGTCCGCGTAGAGGACAACCTCACCGCTCACGTTGCGGGCAGCCCGGCCCATCGTCTGCACCAGCATCGTCTCCGAGCGGAGAAAGCCCTCCTGGTCGGCATCCAGGATGGCCACGAGGCTCACCTCGGGGATGTCGAGTCCCTCGCGGAGCAGGTTGATGCCGACGAGCACGTCGATCTCGCCGAGACGGAGCGACCGGACCAGCTCGTGGCGCTCGAGGGTGTCGGTCTCGTCGTGCATGTAGGCCACGGCGTATCCAGCCTCATCCAGGAACTCGCTGAGATCCTCGGCCATGCGCTTGGTCAGCGTCGTCACGAGCACCCGCTCGTCGCGCTCGACGCGCACGTCGATGCGGTCGACGAGGTCGTCGACCTGGCCATCCACGTCCGCGATGGTGATCTCCGGATCGACCAGATACGTGGGTCGGACGATCTGTTCGACGACCTGTCCGGAGCGGTCGCGTTCGTATTCGGCCGGCGTCGCCGAGACGTACAGCGCGCGGTCGACGCGCGCCTCGAACTCCTCGAACGTCAGCGGGCGGTTGTCGTAGGCGGTGGGCAGCCGAAAGCCGTTGTCGACCAGCGACTCCTTGCGGGATCGATCGCCCTCGTACTGGCCCCGAATTTGCGGGAGCGTCTGGTGGGATTCATCCACCACGGTCAGGAACGCATCCGGGAAGTAATCCATGAGCGTGTATGGCGCCTCCCCCGGTTCGCGGTCGGAGAGGTAGACGCTGTAGTTCTCGACACCCTTGACCGTCCCCGTTTCACGGAGCATCTCGATGTCGAACGTGGTGCGCTCCTCGATGCGTTGGGCCGCGATCATGTCGCCCTGGCGTTCGAAGTGTCTGATGCGGTCCTCGAGGTCAGCCTCGATCGCCTCGATGGCCCGTTCGATGCGCTCGCCGGGGCTGGCGTAGTGTTCCGCCGGGTGGAACAACACCGCCGGCTCCTCGCTTTTGAGCTCGCCCTCGAGGGGGTCCAGTTTGGCGAGGCGCTCGATCTCGTCACCCCAGAACTCGACGCGCACCGCATAGCGGCCGTACATCGGAAAAACCTCGACGGTGTCGCCGCGCACCCGAAAGGTCCCGTGGTGGAAGTCCACGTCGTTGCGCTCGTAGTTGAGATCGACGAGGGCCTCCAGCAGTTCGTCCCGGGGCCACCGGTCGCCGCGCTCGAGACGCAGCGCCATCTCCTCGTACGTGGTCGGGTCGCCCAGCCCGTAGATCGCCGAGACTGATGCCACAACGATCACGTCCTCGCGGGTCAGCAACGACCGCGTGGCCGAGTGGCGCAGCTTGTCGATTTCGTCGTTGATCGAGGCGTCCTTGTCGATGAACGTGTCCGTCTCCTCGACGTAGGCTTCGGGTTGGTAATAGTCGTAATACGAGACGAAGTACTCGACCGCGTTGTCCGGAAACAGGTTCCGAAACTCCTCGTACAGCTGGGCAGCGAGCGTCTTGTTGTGCGCGAGGACCAGTGTCGGCAACTGGAGTTCCTCGATCACCCACGAGACGGTGTTCGTCTTCCCGGAGCCCGTCACGCCGAGCAGGGTCTGGTGGTCCATCTCCGACCGATACCCATCCACGAGGTGCTCGATCGCCGCCGGCTGGTCGCCCGCCGGTTCGAACGGCGCCTCCACCCGAAAGGGGCGCTGGTCACCGGGGCGGTCCTCAGCGAGCGGGCTCGCGTTGCTCACGTCATCGTCTACGTGCCGACGCACTTCACCGTCGCGGTCGCCACCGACCGCTTCGGACCGGCGCACCACCGGTGGCCGCCGGGGATCCGGCTCGCGAGAGGGTGGTGTCTCGGCCGGATGAATCGCCGCGACGGTCGAGGATGGAAAGCCGTGGCACCAGCGCACGGTCGGCCGATACCTCAGACGTGCTCGTCCAGGAAATCCGCGATCGCCGTGTACGCCTCGACCCGATTCTCGAGCTTGGTGAACCCATGGCCCTCGTCCTCGAAGAGCAGTTTTCGGACCGGCACACCTTGCGCCCTGGCCGCCGCGGCGATCTGGTCGGCCTCCCCCACGGGCACGCGAGGGTCGTTGGCGCCGTGAAGGACGAACAGCGGCGCTTCGATGGCCTCGATCGTGTTCGTGGGGCTGATCGATTCGAGAAACGCCCGATCGTCCTCCAGGCTGCCGTACTCCGCCTCGCGGAGGGATCGGCGCCACTCACCAGTGTTCTCGAGAAAGGTCACGAAGTTGGCGATACCGACGATGTCGATCCCGGCGGCCCATCGATCCGGGTAGGCCGTCAACGCCGCGAGCACCATGAAGCCGCCGTAGGAGCCGCCCATCGCGGCGATCCGGTCGGCATCGATCGCGTCATGCGCGGCGAGCCAGTCGTGGCCCGCGGCCACGTCCGCAACCGCGTCCATTCGGTGCTCCACGTCATCCAAGTGCGTATACGCCCGACCGTAGCCGGCCGACCCGCGCACGTTCGGCTCGAAGATCGCATAGCCACGCTCCAGAAGGTACTGCTGGACGGCCATGAAGGTGGGTCGGCGTTGGCTCTCGGGTCCACCGTGAACGTCGACGATCGCCGGTACCCCCTCGGCATTCTCGGCGTCGGGCACCGTGAACAGGGCCGGGATCTCACGGCCGTCGAAGGTCTCAAAGCGAATCAGGTCCGGCTCACGAAAGCTGTCCCGGGGAATACCCGCCGTCGATGCCGCCGTGTACCGGCGTGTCTCACCCGTCTCGACCTCGACCACGTAGACGTTCGGGTTCATGGTGCGACTCTGTGCGGTGACCGCAAACCGCTCGCCGCCGGGGAAGAAGTCGACGCCACCAGCCACTCCGTTGGGAAGGTCCGGGCCCGGATGATCACGCAACGTGCCGTCATCACCGATGGTCGTCACGGTCAACTCGGTGTACCCCTCGACGTTTCGCGAGTAGACCAACCGGCGGTTGTCCTCGTCGACGGCGACCCCGTCCACGTTCCACTCGCCGCCGGCTCGCACCGTCTCCATCGTGTCGTCGTCCAGGTCCAGCCGAGCCAGCCACAGCGTGTCAGCACCCTCGTCCGTGACAAGGTAGAGACCGTCACCGGCTGGCGACCACTCCGGGCTCACATAGCGGGTTTCCTCCGGGTGATGGGTGACCCGTCGCAGCCCACCCGACGCGACGTCGAGGACGTGGAGCTCGTGGTCGAAGCTCGAGCCGGCCTCGTGAACGAGGAGTCGGTCGCCGTCGGGACTCCATCCCGCGACCGAGAGCCAGCCGTCACCGTCGTGAATCAGCTCGGCCGCCGACCCAGTCGCGTCACGTCCCTGGACGTACACGTCGAACACGGCCGTGTCACGGCGATTTGACGTGAAGGCGAATCGGTTACCCTCGGGGCTCCACCCACCCCACCGATGCTTTGCGGATGGAGTTGCCGTCAGCGATACGATCCGTCCGGAATCGACGTCGAGGCGGAACAGCTGGACCCGCTCGTTGCCGCCCTCGTCCATCCCGAAGACGATCTCGGGCCGACGTGGCGACCACGAGGCGAAGGTGACCCGTTCGTCGAAGAAGGTTCGCTGGGTCGGCCACGCACCCGGGGCGTCGACCGTCCACAGCTGTGGGACCCCCGTCGTATCCATGAGGAACGCGAGCCGTTCTCCCTCGGGGCCGACGCTTGCGCCATACGCACGTCGGATGTTGAGGTAGCGTTCGATCGGATGGGCCATGGTCAGGCCATTCGCCACCACGCTAAATCGGTTCGGACTGTCGACGTCCGCACTCCCGGCTGCGGAGACCGGCGGGTCGTGCGCCTTGATCAATCTGGACGAGCCAACGGCGACGGGTATCCCACCGAGCGGCGACGAACGACTCGATGACCGAGATCGAACGGAGAACGGGACGTGGGTTTGGGCAGATTTGAACTGCCGATCTCCTCCATGTCAAGGAGGTGTCCTAACCAGACTAGACCACAAACCCTGGTGCGGCACTCTCACGGTCGGTCCGGATCGGATTTGAACGTTTCGGGACCTGCCGGATCGGTCGTCGACAGCGAGTTGCCGGCCGCCATGTCGGAGTGCAACCGGCTGTCGGTCCACCGCCGTTCGTGTGCCACGATGATTGGAGCGAGGTCGCCGAAGACGATGCCGAGGGCCAGATGCCCCACGAAGCGCATCCAGCACCGGGTGAGAACGGGACGATCGCCCCGAAGACGCGGTGCCGGCGATGATACCGACAGCGGTGCCAGCGGCCCACCGTCGCGGATCGATTCCACGGTCGGCTCGCCCCAACGGTGAGTGGCCTCTGGGTGCACGCCAGAGTCCACCGACCGTGTCCCCGTGTTTGTATAAGAATGATGACTATAAGGGTGGCCGAATGATGCTCCGGTCCCGTTTCCCCCTGCAGCTCGAATCACCATTACTTTCGGCGGGACCAGCCGGTGAAATCCTCGCCGTTCCCGTCCCGGTCCGACGGTGGCACCGCGTGACGGGCGACATCACTTTCACTGCGGATGATGTACCATTAAGCCCCTGCCAACCATTCGCCGTCTCAGCCACCGTCGGGGCCCTTTGGGGCATCGCGCGGGTATCGGACGCGACAACGCAACAGCCGTGAGGGCCGGGCTTTCGCGGTCCGATGGGGTGCGAGCCGAAGGTGCCGCCGACGCGCGACCAACCACGAGCATGCAACCATGAGTGACGCCAACCCAACCGCCGACGACACCACCTTGCCGATCAAGCGCACGACGGGAGACACCCTCGAGGAGCGCCTGAGTGCCAACGCCTATCACAACATCCTGCCGGCCAGATACCTGCAAAAGGACGCCGATGGCACCCACGTCGAGGACCAGGAGGAGCTGTTCGACCGGGTGGCGAAGAACGTCGCGCTCGCCGAGGCCGTCTACGAGGCGCGTCGCCGCGGAATCGAGGTGACCGTGACGCCCGACCAGCTCAAGCCGAATCACCCGCGTCGCGACGAGCTGGCCGCCGAGGTCTTCGGACCGGGCACGAGCACTGATGACGACGTCGAGACGGCGCTGACGGAGGCCAACGTCAACAAGTTCGCCTACGACACCGTCGTCCCGGAGCTGCCGACGGCGGTGCGTGACCACGTTACGTCGGTTGCAAACGAGTTCCAACAGCTGATGGAGGACCTTTCGTTTATCCCCAATTCACCGACCCTTATGAACGCTGGTGGAGAATTACAGCAACTCAGTGCGTGTTTCGTTATGTCGCCTGACGATGATATCTCCGATATTCACGAAACCGCCAAGAAAGCGGCCGAAGTCTTTCAGAGTGGCGGCGGCGTCGGATATGGATTCTGGAAATTACGGCCATATGGTGATTCTGTCGGTTCGACAGGTGGGATCGCTTCCGGACCGATTACATTTATGCGCACCTATGATCAGCTCTGCGAAACGATCGCCCAAGGCGGCACCCGACGGGGCGCCCAGATGGCGATCATGCGTGTCTCCCACCCGGACGTCATCGAGTTCATCCACGCGAAGAACAAGGACGTCTCGCTGGCACACTCGCTGAAGCTCAACGACCCCGACGACCCGAAGTACACGAGCTTCTCCGAGGCGCTCGACGAGGCGCGCGAGCTCATTGACGAGGAGGGTCGCGTCCCCGAGCACCTTCGCAACGCCGTCGAGGGCCACCTCTCGAACTTCAACATCTCCGTCGGCGTCACCGACGGCTTCATGGAAGCACTCGAACGCGGCGAGAACTACACGTTCACGAACCCTCGAACCGGCGAGGCCCACGTCGCCACGCCAGAGACGAAGGAGATGTACTCCCGGTACGGCCTCGGCGAGCACGTCACCGTCGGCGAGGCGCTCTCCCTGCCCGCCGAGCTCATCTGGGAGCGCATCATCGAGGGCGCCCACGAGAACGGCGAACCCGGCGTAGTCTTTCTCGAGCGGGTCAACAAGGAGCACTCCTTCGACGTCGAGGAGCATCCGGATCACCGGATTTTGGCGACGAATCCGTGCGTGACTGGGGACACGCTCATCAGTACCGATCGGGGCCTCATTCCTGCTGAAGACCTCTACAAACAGGGTGTTGCCACTGACGTGGTCGTGGACGGACGGCTCAGCAATGACTCGATCAAAGAGGCTAGCAGCGTCTACAAAACCGGCGAGAAAGATGTCTACAAACTCAAGACGGAAGAAGGATACGAGCTTCGACTTACCGCGGACCATCGCGTCATGACCGACGACGGCTGGGTCGAGGCACAGGACCTTGAGGCCGACGACACCGTCCACATCCTCAACCGAAAAGGCGGATTCGGACAGCACGGAACTGCCGAAGAAGGTCGGGTACTCGGATGGCTCGTCGGCGACGGCCATCTCAAGCACGGCGAAGAACGCGCCGTCTTGAACTTTTACGACGATGACGCCGAAATCTCCGAGGCACTCGCCGAAGACGTCAACGAGATCGTTCGCGAACCACTCGGTAACGGGAACTACAAGATCGGCGTCAGCGAGATCGGTCGAGACGATGCCTACCGCGGTACACTGGCGATAGAACAACGAATTCGATCGACACGTCTGTACGAATACGCCGAAGAAGTCGGGCTCGCAGAGAACAAACTGCAGGTACCCAATGCGGTGATGCGGGGTAGTGAGGAAATAGCCCGGGGTTTCCTGCAGGCGCTGTTCACCGCTGACGGATGCGTTCAAGGTAGCGTCGAAAAGGGCATTTCGGTCCGACTCTCGAGTTCCGAACTCTCCCTGATAAAAGACGTTCAGAAGTTGCTGCTCAACTTCGGTATTGCGAGCAAGATCTATCACAACCGCCGTGAGGCGGGGAAGCGAGAACTGCCGGACGGCAATGGTGGGACAAAATCGTACGAGACGAAACCCCAGCACGACCTCGCGGTTACGAGTAGCCACGTCGTCACTTTCGAGGAAGAAATCGGGTTTATTCTCGAACGCAAAAACGAAGAACTCGCGGCGAAGCTCGATGAATACAACCGTGGTCCGTATCTCGGCCGCTTCGAAGCGACCGTCGAGTCAGTCGAAGAAGACGGTCACGAGGACGTCTTCGACCTGACCGAACCGGACACGCACTCGTTCATCGCGAACGGATTAGTCGTCCACAACTGCGGCGAGCAACCGTTAGAGGAGTACGAAGCCTGCAACCTCGGCCACATCAACCTCTCCACCATCGCCGCCGAAGAGGCCCCCGACTGGCGCGTCTGGAGCGAACGTCACGGTGATGCGTATCCATCGCAGGAGGCGGCCATCGAGGCGTTCCTCGAGGAGTCGATCAACTGGGAGGACTTCGACGATCGCATCGAACTGTCCACGCGCTTCCTCGAGAACGTCGTCACGATGTCGGACTTCCCGGTCGAGGAGATCGAGGAGACCGTCCGCGAGATGCGCAAGATCGGCCTCGGCATCATGGGCCTCGCCCAGCTGTACATCCAGCTCGGGATGAAATACGGGAGCGACGCCTCCAACGAGGTCGCCCGTCAGCTGATGGTCCACATCAACCACGGATCGAAGTGGGCCTCCCACGAGCTCGCCGAGGAGCGCGGTACGTTCGACGACTGGGCCGACTCGAAGTACGCCGACCCCGTCCGGTACCGCGCGTGGTTCGAGCACCAGACGGGCCTCGACGCGGACGAGTGGGCCGACGGCTTTCCGATCAGGAACCACAATACGACGACCATCGCGCCGACCGGGACGACCGGCATGGTCGGGAATACGACCGGTGGCTGCGAACCAATCTACAACGTCGCCTACTACAAGAACGTCTCCGACGACGTCCAAGGCGAGGAGATGCTCGTGGAGTTCGACGACTACTTCCTGCGGGTGCTGGAGGCCAACGACATCGACGTCGAGGCCGTCCAGGCCGAGGCCGTCGAGCAGATGCAAGACAACGCGTTCGCCGGCATCGATGGGCTGGAGACGGTGCCCGATGCCATCGGCGAGTTGTTCGTGACGACCTCCGACCTGGGCGCGCTCGAGCACGCCGCGGTGCAGACCGCCTGTCAGGAGGGCGTCGACTCGGCCATTTCGAAGACCGTCAACGCCCCCAACGACGCGACGATCGACGACACTCGCGAGGCCTTCGAGTTCGTCTACGACCACGGCGGTAAGGGCGTCACCTACTACCGCGACGGCACCCGCTCGAAGCAGGTCCTGACCACGCGCGCGGACAACGCCGACTTCGCGGCCATGGATGAGGAGGTCGCCGCCGAGACGCTCGTCGAGGCGATCGAGGACGTCTTCGGCGGCCTCGAGGGCTTCCTCGAGGAGGCGTCCGTCCGGGAGGCCCTCGGGGACGAGCTCGCGGCGATCGCCGGCCGTCCGCTGGGCGAACGCGGCTACGTCCAGAAGAAACCCCGCCCCGACCAGCTCACCGGGGTCACACAGCGCATCGAGACCGGGTATGGCAAGCTCTACGTGACGATCAACGAGGACCCCGAGACGGGTGAGCCGTTCGAGCTGTTCGCCAACACCGGCCACAGCGGCGGCTTCACGAACGCCTTCACCGACGCGCTCGCGAAGACGATCTCGATCGCGCTGCGCTCGCAGGTCGACCCCTACGAGATCGTCGACAAGCTCCAGGGCATCCGCTCGCCGAAGGTCGCGTGGGACAAGGGCGAACAGATCAATTCGATCCCGGACGCCTTCGGGACGGCACTGCGGCGCTACCTCGACGACGAGATCGATCTGGCCTATCCCCAACAGCGCCAGCTCCACGAGCTCGAGCGCGTCGAGGAGGAGGCGATGGCCGGCGAAACGGAACCGGACGGCGGCACCGCGACGGTGACCCGCGATGACAGCGCCGAACTCATCGCTGCCGGGGAGAGCCCGGAGTGTCCCGAGTGTGGCTCGGCGACGCTGTATTACGCGGAGGGCTGCAAGACCTGTGACAGCTGTGGCTGGTCGGAGTGCTGAGCGGGGCCCGCGATGCCCGCGGTGTGAGCGACGGCTGTACGAGCGCCACTGCAAGTATGTCTGTCCGGTGCATGGCGTCTGTTTCGACTGTTCGGACCCGTTTTGGTGACCGACGATGGACGAAGACGCCCTCGAGGAGGCTCTTGCCGTCCTCGAGGCGATCGCGCCCCACGAGCCAAGCGTCGCCGACGCCGTCGACGCCCTCGAGGCCGTCGTCGACGAGCCGGCCGCCATCCGAACGGCGCTTGAACACGCCGAGGACGAGGGGATCATCGAACGCGAGAACCGTCGTCTTCAGGCACCCCGCGGGGCCGTGAACCGAGACCGGCGGGGGGCCATCGTGACGAAGGACGGTGAGTTTTCCTGTCGGCGGTGTGGTCGCTCCCTGTCGACGGGGTTTTTCCTGCGGATCGACGGTACGGAGGTGGGTCCGTACGGTTCCACGTGTATCGAGAAGGTGACCGGGCGGGCGTGACCATGCCATCGGACGTACCTGCATGGCCGATCCCGCCAGGCCGGCTGTTCCCGGTGGGCGGCCGTGCAGGTCGTCCTCGCCCGGCGGGGGATGGGTAAGTATATTCGAAGTCGGGAGCGAGGTTAGCTATCTCTCAGTATGAGTTCCGTTCGGGAAAATCGCTTCGTCAATCGCTTCCGTCGGATGTCGTTGTTGCCGCGGACAGTCTTTAGTGCGGGGATCGGGCTGCTGGTCATCTCGACGACTCGGGCAGGGCTTTCCTTCCTTGAGGGGACAGCACCCGAGGTGATCCTGCTGGATTTCGTGCTCGTGGGTACCCCCGGGGTCGCCCTCATGTACACGGGCCTGTGGATGCCCGAATCGGAGATCACCCGCCACCACTATCCCCGAATCATCGCCTGGGTGATCGGTGGGGTCGTCGTCATGTACAGCTTCATCGTCTTACGCGACTTGCATCCGGGTGTGAGCGCCGAATGGGCGATCGGCACCCAAGCGTTGGCCCTGACGATCGGATCGATCGGCGGGCTCGTGATTGGCATCCAGGAGACGAAAGCGGCGGTCCGTTCGGATCAACTCGAAGCACGAACCCAGGAGCTGGAAGTTCGGGAGATCGAATTGCAGCGCCAAAACGACCAGCTCGAGCAGTTCGCGAGCGTAGTCTCCCATGATCTCCGCAACCCGTTGAGTGTCGCCCAAGGCTACGTCGAGTTGCTGGAAGAAGAGGTCGATAGCGACCATCTCGACCACGTCGAATCGGCCCATAATCGGATGGCGTCCCTCATCGATGAACTGCTCACCCTCGCCCGGACGGGCCAGACCATCGATGAGACGGAACCGGTGGATCTCAACGAAATTGTGGAGACATGTTGGGCCAACGTGGCTACCGGGGATGCCACCCTCAAAGTCGGTGAAACCGCGTCGTTATCGGCGGACCGTCACCGGCTCCAGCAGGCGCTCGAAAACCTCATTCGCAACGCGCTCGAGCATGGCGGAACCCGTGTTGAATGCGGGCTCCTCGATAACGGGAGCGGATTTTACGTCGAGGATGACGGACCCGGAATCCCGGAGACGGACTGGGAGGACATCTTCGAGATCGGCTTCACGACGGACGAATCGGGTACGGGATTCGGGCTGGCGATCGTTCGAGAGATCGTCGAGGCCCATGGCTGGTCGATCACGGTGACCCACGGGTCGGCCGGTGGCGCGCGGTTTGAAGTGCATGGAATCGAGTTAACTCAAAGCGCCGAATAGTCTTCGCGAGATGAGTCGGTACGTCGGCCGTTGAAGGAAAGCTTCCCCGGACGCGACTTTGCGGACGAATTCGACGACGGTTGTCTGTACCGTACGCAAACCCCAATGGACATGCCGGTAGCGCGTTTACATCGACCCGTCAGGACGTGTCCTGGCGGGTGATTCCCGATGACGTCATCGCTATCCGAAGCCCACCGTACGGTCCTCAAACGACTGGTTGCGGACCTCGACGACCGCGACCTCGACTGGGCCCTCACCGGGAGCACGAGCATCGCCCTGCAAGGTGTCCCGCTTGAGCCCAACGACATCGACGTTCAGACGACCGAATCGGGGGCATACGCGATCGAGGAGGCGTTTGCTGAGGAGGTGGTACAACCGGTTGACTTCCGGACGGCCGAGCGGATCCGGTCCCACTTCGGTGCCGTCGAACTCGAGGGAGTTCGCGTCGAGATCATTGGCGCCCTGGAGCGACGCCACCCCGACGGGACGTGGAAGGCGGCCAACGCCCTTTCCGACCATCGGACGACGGTGGAGGTGTGTGGTCAACCGGTACCCGTCCTCGAGTTGTCATACGAGGCGCGAGCCTACGAGCAACTGGGTCGAACGGGGCGGGCGGCACAGATACGCGCTCAGCTGGAGGAGGATGGCTGAACCATGACGAACAATGGGGACAATTCAGCCTAGATTTAGGTCCCTGGGGGACCCACGGGGTCCATGGACCTCTCGGTCGTCCTCGTGGTCGTCGGGGGCATTCTCGCGTATGCTGGTCTGGTGGCCCTCGCGTGGTCGATGCGGCGAAACACGCACCAGCAGTCGGCAGGGGACGAGCCGGACCGGTATTTGAGACGGACCGACCTGATCGAGGGTGAGGCTACACCGTCGAACCCGCTCGAATGGCTCATCACGGTCGCAACGCGTTCGGCCGTCCAGTTGGGCCTCCTCGGTATGACCCTCGGCCTCACCGTGATTCTCGCGATCACCGGGTATCGGGGGGCGGCCGCCGTCGGTGCCTTCGTGACCCTGCTCGTCTTTCTCATGCTCATGTTGTTTTTCGGGTGGGAGTCGCTCGAATCCTTCTTCGCCACACCGGAACGTCCGGAGGACAAATCCGAAGAGGGCATTCACGCGGGCTCGTTGCCCGCATCCACCCGAACCTCGCTCCAAGTACAGGGTGGGACGCCGGTCCACACGTCCGACGGCCTGTTCGATGCCGCGTCGGTGACCGACCTGAAGGTGGGGGTGACCCTCGGCGTCATCGTGGTCGTCGTGATGAGCCTGTTCGTCCTCGGTATCGAGTTGATCATCTGAGTGTCGAGGCGTCCGGACGGCGGCGAGTCACCGATCGGTCGATTCGAGCGCCCGGTAGGCTCGGGTTCGGAGGTCGAGGTAGTGCTCGACGTCAGTCTCATCGAACTGATCGAGCGTGGTGAGCGCATTGGGGTGCCACAATCGGGCCCGGTCGGCGTCACTACCGGCGGCGATCGTCCCGTCGGTGTCGTCGAGGCGCACCGCATAGATGATCGAAACGATGTGGTGGTCCGCAGGTGCCTCGGCGGCCCGAGCGTGGAATAACGCCAGCGCGGCAGGATCCACTCGAAGGTTGGTCTCCTCTTCGAGTTCGATCGCCGCGTGTTCTGCCGGGGTGTGGCCGATTTCAATCTTGCCACCGGGGGTCAGCCATTTGCCCCTGACCGCACCCGTCCCCTGTCGAACCAGCAACAGTCGATCGCCGTCGAGGACCAACACCCGCGCACTCGGCGTCGGATTGTGGAAGACCCACCGATCCTCGGCGTCACACCGATAGACGGTGGGGGGATCGACGCGAACGAGTTCCTCGCCACAATACGGGCAATAATCGGGCGGGAAATTGACCATGGTGGCCGGTAGATTCGCCGGGCCTATAGACGGCTTCGACAGTGGGCCGTGGATGTCGGTCCACCAGCCCGATCGATGCTGACCAGTGCGTCGGTGGCGGTCATGATTGGCGGGCTGGGTAGGGCTATCCGTCGTCGGTTGGTGGGCGTGGCTGGGCGGTCGATTTCGTCAGTTCGACCGTGAATGCGTCCACCGTCGTGGGTGAACGCGGGAGAGGGCATTGGTGTGGGCAGTACGTCAGGGAAGGACGTGCGTGCCACCACCCGGTCGCGGTCCGACACGATCAGGGGCATGCTTTTTTCGCATGGCCTCGTGCATCGGGCCATGGACGCCGACGATGGGAGCGCGATGGACGAGACGGAGATCGAGTCCGTTCTCGGTACTGGTGGCACGGGGGTACTTGCGGTGGCAATGGACGACGTGCCGTATGCCACGCCCGTTTCCTACGGATATCACCACGAGAGCAAGTCGTTCTATTTTCGCCTCGGCTTCGGCGAGTCAAGCCGAAAGAGCCGGTTCGTGGAGGCGGGCTCGCCAGCGACGTTCGTGGTGTATGATCGTCTGCAAGAACGGTGGTATAGCGTCGTTGCACGGGGAACGCTGGAACCGATCACCGCCGACGAAATCACCACGGACATTGCCAACCACCTGCGTCGGGGAGAGCTCCCGCTCGTCGAGGTCTGGGACGAACCCGCAGCGAACCTCGATTTCGAGCTCTACCGAATGGCGATCGACGACCTCTCCGGTCGAACGGCCTAGCGTTGCTGACGGTGCCTGCCCACCGCGCGCGTACTGGTGACCGAGCGGGACCCACCGTGATTACTGAACATATCTGCGTTGTTCGGCGGGGACCCCTTGCTCGGACTCCTCGCGTTCGATCGACTGCATGCGCGCGATGAGCACCGGTAGCTCCGCCTGGCGAATGACCTCCTCGGCGACGCTCCCCACGGCTCGTTGTTCCTCGCCGGTCCGCCCATGGGTCCCCATGACGATCAGGTCGACCTCCTGATCGTCCGCATACGTGAGGATGGCCTGATGGGGCACCCCCGTGACGACCTCCCCCGTACACTCGATACCCCGGTCGTCGGCGTGCTCTTGGACCGCGCCGATGGCTTCCGATCCCTCCTGTTTCAACACGGTAATGACCTCCTGGGCGGTCTCCTCTGGTAACGTCATAAACGAGCGGACGTCGATGACGTACAGGGCGTGAATCGTGGCGTCGTTTTGTTCCGCCTGGTGAAGCGCCTGCTCGATGATGCCGCCCATGCCAGGGCTCCCGTCGGTCGGCAACAGGATGTCGTCGAACATGTAATGTATTCACGTGAAGGGCTCGTTACAAAAGTTATCCGGCACCGATTCGGCCACGTCGAATAGTCACCTTCAGGTAACCAACGCGGACGAGAGCATACCACGAGGTGAAGTCAGTGGACGATCACCAACGGTACATCGAGGAGAACCGTGCCCACTGGGACGAGCTCGCCGAACACCATCCCGATACCGACCACTACGATGTCGAGGCGTTTCTCACGGGGGAATCGACCCTTCGGAGCCTCGAGACCGAGGAGCTGGACCCCGCGGGCAAGCGGATGCTTCACCTCCAGTGTCACTTCGGTCTCGACACTCTCTCGTGGGTGCGAAACGAGGGGGTCGACCACGCCACCGGCGTCGATTTCTCCGCGACGGCGATCGAAACCGCGAGGGAGCTCCGTGAGCAGGTCGGTATCGATCGATCGCGGGCGCGATTCGTGGCGTGTGATCTCTACGAGCTCCCGGAGCACCTGGAGGGCTGCTTCGAGTGCATCTTCACGTCGTATGGGACGATATACTGGCTTCCTGACCTCAAGGGGTGGGCGGAGGTCATCGCCACGTACCTCGAGGAGGGCGGGACGTTCTACATCGTCGACGGCCACCCGTTTGCCGAGCCCTTCGGGTACGGCAGTACGGCCGAGGCGTTGGATCTCGCCCACCCGTATTTCGGTGACGAACCGATCACGGACGAATTCGATGGCAGTTACGCGGGGTGGGACTTCGGCCTCGAGCACCGGCAATCGCATGGCTTCGTCCATCCGATGGGTGACATCGTCTCCGCGTTGGTCACGGCTGGATTGCGCATCGAATTCGTCCACGAGTTCCCGTGGTCCTTCTTCCAGCGCTTTCAGGCGATGGAGCTCGGTGATGACGGCCGATGGTGGCTCCCGGATGCCGAGGAGGCCTTGCCCCTGACCTTCTCGCTGCGCGCCACGAACCCGCCGGCCCGGTGAGGGCGGGTCCGCCGTATTTCAAGGGTCGCCACCTCCTAATGCGACCGATGGAGCTCGTCGAAGACACCCTCGAGGTCGACATCGAAGACGTCCTGGACCGTCGCCTCATCGCCCACCTGGCGACGAACTCCCCCGACGGCGGCCGCCACGCGCCCGTCTGGTTCCTGTGGGAGGACGAAGCGATCTGGATCATCGCGGACGGGTCGAAGCGAAGCTTTCCGGACCGGATCGAACGCGAGCCGCGGTGTGCCATCGGCATCGTCGACTTCGATCCAACGACCGGACGCCTCGTCCACCTCGGCTTTCGGGGGCGGGCAACGATCGAGCCCCACGACCCCGAGCGGGCTGAGCGGCTCATGGAGCGCTATTTCCGCGCGCCGAAGTCCGAGTGGGATGCCGACCGGTTCGGCGATCCCGAACGGTGGGGTGACGACTTCGTGTTCGTCCGGTTCGAACCAACGACCGTGGTGGCACGCGACCAGTCCTACGAGCCACCCGGGCAACCGACCGATGACACATGAAGGAAAGCCACGTCGCCGATCGCGAAGATGACCGGTATGGCCGAACGCGCGTGGCCTGGCGAAGGCTCAGAAGGGAAATAACGATTCGGCGTCTGGTTCGCGCGCGAGCAACTCGACTTCGTGGCCGTCCGGCGTCTTGGTGAACGCGTATCGGTCATCGCACGACGCCGGATCGCGATACGCCGGCGCCTCACGGGTGCGCAGTCGCTCCCAAGCTGCTTGCAACTCGTCGACGCGCACACAAAGGTGCCCCCAGGCGTCGCCGTGCTCGTACGACCGGCCGTCGTAATTGTAGGTGAGTTCGAGAGCCATCGCGGCAGGACCGGCCGACGGGGGGCGCACGAAGTAGTTAGCGAACGTGTCAGCCTCCCAGCGGCCGACCGGCTCGTACTCGAACTTTCGCACCCAGTAGCCGAGGGCTCGGTCGACGTCCTCGACCCGGATCATCGTGTGATCGAGCCGCCAAGAGTCATCGACCTCGCGCTGGACGAGTTCCACCTCGTGGCCGTCCGGGTCGCGAACGAACGCGTAGTTGCCCCCACAGGACGCCGGGTCGCGATAGTCTTCGACGCCGGCATCGATCAGGGTATCATAGGCCTCGCCCAGCTCCCCCTCGGGCACCCGAAGGGCGATGTGTCCCCAGGCATCGCCGATGTGTGGGGATTCGCCCTCGTTGTGGGTGAGTTCGAGCATCGCCGCCTGCTCGGGCTGGTCCGGTTGGGCGAGGTATACGATGGTGAACCCGTCGCCGTCGTATCGGTCTCGTTCCTCGTAGCCGAAGTGGGTGCGATACCAATCGATCGAGTCGCCAAGTGATTCGACGCGCAACATCACGTGATCGATCGTTCCGTCCATGGACGGCTGCTTCGGGGGTGGCCATCAAAAGCCGACGGTCTCGCCTCCCCTGTGCGAAACGACTTAGGCCAGGCCGGAAGATGCATACGGACATGCGGGGGTATCCTATTGGAACAACGACGGTGGCAGGAACCGGACGATCATGGTAGCACCCCTCCTGCGACGGCCACTCGTCCCGGTCGCCAACCCGGACGACGCCAGTGCGACCTACGAGGCGATTCGTGGCTATCTCCAATCCGGTGAGGGGACCCCGATCGTTGTCCATGTCATCGAAAAGGCCGGTGGTGCCCCGGACAAAGCAGGCGTTGCACAACGCAAGGAGGTCGCCGAGGAAGCATTTCACCGCTTCCAGAATCTGGCCGAGACTGACGGTCTCGAGATCGAGACGGACCTCAGATTTGGAACGGACGTCGCCGAGACGATTCACGAGGCCGCCGAGGACCACGACGCGTCCGCGATCGTGTTTCGCTCGCGAGGAGGGAGCCGCTGGCTGGACCTCGTCAGCGGAAACGTCCGGGCGAAGCTGTTGAAGGGCCACGAGGTTCCGGTCGTGGTGTTGCCGGAGACACAAGGGTGAACCGTCGGCTCCGTGGTAGTATAAAATCACGTTGCAGTCACCACACCGTGACACACCCACGTGCGCACGACCGTTCGCCAACCATGATGAGTACCGCCGAACGACGATCCAGTGCCCGTTCGGCTCGATCACCATTCGACCATGAGCGCGGATGAGGATTTAGCGAAGGACCTCGGCCCCCTCGCCGCGCTCACGATCGGTGTGGGTACGATGATCGGTGCCGGGATCTTCGTCCTTCCAGGTCCCGCGGTGGAACAGGCCGGACCACTCGCCGTCGTAGCATTCATTGTTGGCGGTGCCATCGCATTGCTGACGGCTCTGTCGGCCTCTGAACTTGGGACGGCGATGCCGGTCTCCGGCGGTGCCTATTATTACGTCAATCGAGGGCTCGGACCCCACCTGGGATCGATCGCCGGCTGGGGGAACTGGATCGGCCTGGCCTTCGCCTCAGCATTTTACATGTATGGTTTCGGTGAGTACGTGCACAGCTTCATCGACGTCCCAGGAGTGGCCGTCGGGATCGTCTCGATCGAGCCCGCACAGATCATCGGGCTGGTCGCGGCAACGTTCTTCATCGGAGTGAATTACATCGGTGCGAAGGAGACCGGACGGCTACAGAACCTCATCGTCCTCACGCTCGTCGGCATCCTCGTCGTCTTTACTGCCTTTGGCGTCATGAACGCCGATATTGACTCACTCCGCCCCATCACTCCCATGGGGTGGGAGCCGCTCCTGCCCGTCACCGGGCTGATTTTCGTTTCATATCTCGGGTTCGTCCAGATTACCTCCGTGGCAGAGGAGATCAAGGAACCGGGGAAGAATCTCCCTCGGGCCGTCATCGGGAGCGTCGTCATCGTCACCGTCATCTACGTCTTCGTGTTGGTGGCCACGCTCGCGGCTGTAGAGACCGAACTCGTTGCCGGGAACGACACGGCCGTCGTCGACGTGGCGGAGCGACTGATCGGCCCGTTGGGAGCCGTGGCGCTCCTTCTGGGCGGACTACTCGCGACGGCGTCCTCGGCCAACGCCTCCATCCTTGCCTCTTCACGGATCAACTTCGCCATGGGCCGGGATAAGCTGGTGACACCGGCGATCAACGAGGTCCACCCCCGATATGCAACACCCTATCGAGCGATTTCGATCACCGGCGCACTCATCATCGTGTTCCTCCTCGTCGGCAGTCTGGAGTTGCTCGCAAACGCCGGGAGCGTGCTCCACCTCGTGGTCTACGGCTTGCTCAACCTGTCGTTAATCGTGTTTCGCGAGGCGAATCCACCGGACTATGAACCGGACTTCGAGGTCCCGTTGTATCCGCTCGTGCCGATTGGTGGCGCGCTGTGCTCGTTCGCTCTTATCTGGTTTTTCGCGCCCATGGTAATCTTGTTGACCGGGATGTTGCTCGGATTCGCGGTCCTTTGGTACTTCCTCTATGCCAGAGTTCGCATCGAGGAACCCGGCGTGCTGTCGCAGTACGTCCTCGAACGCTCCGAGCATCTCCCGTCCATCGCGGTGTCGGCCACCACAGCCGTTCGCCCCGAGGGTGGCGACTATCGAGTCATGGTGCCGTTGGCGAATCCCGCGCATGAGGAGGACCTCATCTCGTTAGCCTCAGCAATTGCCGACGAACGGGATGGGACGGTCGTGGCCGTCCACATCGTGCAGGTCCCAGACCAGACCTCTCTCGAGGTCGCACGCGAGCGACTGGACGTGCAAGCCGCCCATACACTGGTCGATAAGGCCAGACGAGACGCCGAGACGTACGGCGTCGACGTCGAAACCCACGTGGTCGTCTCACACCGACGCTACGAGGAAATTTTTGACGCCGCGAAACGGTTCAAGGTGGACATGACGGTGATGGGTTGGGGCGAAGACACCCCCGGTGCACCAGGTCGTGCGGAGGGTGCGATGCACGAGTTGGCCCATTCGTTGCCGTGTGATTTCCTCGTGTTCCGCGATCGGGGATTCGATCCATCGACGATCCTCGTCCCGACGGCCGGAGGGCCGGATTCGGCGCTGGCAGCCGCGGTTGCGCGAACCTTCAGGTCCCAATTTGGGGCCGAAGTGACGCTCTTACACGTTGCCGAGGATCCGGATGCAGGCCGAGCATTTTTGCGGGCCTGGGCAGCCGAACACGATCTCGGGGATGCCACGCTGGCGGTCGAAACTGGTGACGTGGAATCCCGGATTGCCGATGCGGCGAAGTCGTCCAGTCTCCTCGTCATCGGGGCAACCGAACAAGGGCTGCTTTCTCGACTCGCACGGGGATCGCTCGTTCTCGACGTGGTCGACGACGTTGACTGTTCCGTGATATTAGCCGAAAAGCGCCACCGGCGGTCCATCCGCGAGCGACTCTTCGGGACGACACCCCGCGAATCCTCGTTCGCGGAGACCGGCATCACCCCTGATGCCACCACCCCTGAGATCGAGGAACATTCCGCCGAGTAGGGTGCTGACAGTCACGACCGGATCGCAGAGACTGATCGCCTACTCATCGGAGGACGTGGAGCCGAGGCGCTCTTCCAGCAACTCGATCAAGAGTTCGTGCCGGTCGAGGCGTTCCTCGTGGCGTTGAATCGTCGCGCGGAGATCGGCTAGATCGGCGTCATCCTCCGGCGACGAGCGTTCGACACGGCTCTCACCGGGTGCATCCGAGTCGGCGTGGCTGCCGGTCGTCGACGTCGGTCGGAGCGGCTCGAACCCCTCCATCAAGGTGCTCGTCGAGGCGTCCGAATCGGCAGCTGGTGCCGGGCTTGGTTGGCCGAGGTCATCGATCGAGTCAACCCCGTGATGACGACAGATCGTCCCCTCCAGGTCGTCAACGAGAGCGGTCGCTTCCGACCGTGGCACCTTGATGCGCTCGGTACCTTCGTT
This sequence comes from uncultured Halobacteriales archaeon, assembly GCA_964502835.1. Taxonomy (GTDB): domain Archaea; phylum Halobacteriota; class Halobacteria; order Halobacteriales; family SKSH01; genus CAZCYF01. The sequence continues at coordinate 90,307 of CAZCYF010000002.1, forward strand.
GGTTACGAGGACGACCTGGGTCGCGACGGCGCCTGACTCGGTCGTGAGGTCGTGGATGGCCGCTAACGGAATGTCGTCGGCGTCCGGCCCCCACACGTCCGTTCCGACGTGTTTGAACAGGTGGCGGTCGGTGACGACCACGGTCAACTCGTCGAACCGATCCACCCGGATGACGGCCTCATCCGGTTCGATACGCGCGTGATGGCGAAGGATCCGCTCGAGGACGGCCGCGAGCACCGGTCCGAGGTGTCCGGAAGGGATCGCCAGCGTCCGTCGATCGCCATCTCGGGGCTCGAAGACGAGGTGTACGCCCCGGCGACCCCGATCGACGGCCAGCGTTTCGACCCGATGGTCGACCGATTCCACGCGCTCATCCCGGATGAGTCGACCCGCTCGATGGACGATGGTGCGCGTTTCCGTCGTATACAGCGTCGCGTCCTCGCCGAGGGAGATCCGATCAATGACGGACTCGGTGCCGAGGATGGTCTCGACGCGCCTCGGGAGGCTCATGCGCGGTGAGTTGATGAAGGCAGAGCATAAAGCCCGCGACCGGATGGAAGGCTTTTTGGCTGGATTCGGCCTACTCGCTCTCGCGCCCGGGTGGCTTAGCTGGACATAGCGCCGCACTCATAGGGTCACCAGACTCGGCGCGTCGGTCCAGGCCCTGCCGTCGGGGCTGTGACCTGGGCCATGCGGAGATCGAGGGTTCGGAGCCCTCCCCGGGCATAAGCCGCGTCGGTCAGGCGTGTTTATTGACGCTCGACCGGCCGATGCCCTCGGGACGGTAGTCGACGTGGGGCTGGTAGAATCGATGGGGGAGAGCCAGGTCAAAATACAACACGGCCGAGAAGCGGTTCACCCCAGCGTCCAGATTAGCTACACCTGAACTTGTGCTGATGCGAAGTCGTCGCCACGAACCTCGACCCGCGAGACCGACGAGGGGTCGCTCATCTCGACGGTAAGCTCATACTGGACCTCCCCCACGCACTCGACGCATACCTCGTTGCGGTCCGAGGTCGACGCAACGCCGACGTCGACCACGAGCGCGTCGCCATCGAGGAGAACGCTTCCGAGCACGGCCTCATGGCAGGGGTTGGGTGCGAAACGGCGTCCTTCGATGACGATCGCACCATCCTCGACGGACCACGAGAAGTCGACAGTCCCCCCACCGCAACTCGCGGATAGCGTCTCGATGGACGTCGATTCGACCTTCGGCTCACCGGGGGGGTCCGTCCCCAACACGTCGACGGTCTCGATCGAGCTCACGTCACCGAGCTCGACCGTTGCCTCATAGGAGATTTCGCCGACACACTGCATGCAATCAACGCCCTCGTCGGTCGCTTGCGCGAGTCCGATCTCGAGTTCGAGGACACCGTCATCGACACGGACGTCCTCGAGGGTAGCCCGATGACACGGGTTCGGGGCCGTCCGGGAGCCAGTCACGACGATCGTGTTGTCCTCGACCGACCACTCATAGCCCGTGGCCTCGGCTCCACAGCCGGCCTCAGTTGTCTCGAGGTGGGAGGAGACGACTTCGGGAGGTTCGGTTCCGTCATCGGGCGACCGATTCCCGGGGCTTTGGCCGCCGACGTTCAAACAGCCGGCGACGGCAGTCACGCTGACCGTTCCGATCGATGCGAGGAGGGCTCGTCGTTTCATACCTCAACCCACAACCGCGACTCAAATAGGGATATCGTTGGCTGAAATCGGTGTTTGTTCAGTGTGTTTCGTCCCTATTGGTTCGTTATCGTGCGAAACTGACCCCGGTGGGGGTGGTTGGGTCAATCGTACACCTCCTCGGGGTCGAACCGGCGGTCGCCCTCGGTCACCAGCTCCCCATCGACGATGCGGCGATGGAAACAGCTGCGATGTCCGGTGTGACAGGCCGGCCCTGCCTCGACCTCGAGTAACAGTGCATCACCGTCACAATCCACCCACACCTCCTTGAGGTGCTGTTCGTGGCCCGAGGTCGCCCCCTTGCGCCAGAGCGCATCCCTGCTTCGACTCCAGTAATGGACGGTGCCGCTTTCGAGCGTGCGACGGACGGCGGTCTCGTTCATGAACGCGGTCATCAAGATCGTGCCGTCATCGACATCGCGGGTAATCGCCGTGACGAGACCCCGGTCCGAAAAGTCGAGGGCGTCGAGAATCGTGTCGACGGCTGGCTCAGCCAGCTTCATGCCGGCGCCTCCGTTGGAGTTCGGCCGTCACGTCCTCGAGGTCGAGGTCGTGGGCGGCCAGGAGGACGAGCACGTGAAACACCACGTCGGCCGCCTCATGAACGACCGCGTCGGCCGGCTCGTCCCGGCTTGCGTCGAGGAGCTCCTCGGATTCCTCGGCGACCTTGGCTCGGACCGCCGCCGGGCCCTCGGCAAGCAACCTCGAGACGTACGATTCCTCGAGTGGGTCGTCCCGGCGGGATTCGATCACGGCCATCAACTCCGCGAGATAGTCGAGGTCGTCAGTCATCACGACCCTCCCGGCGGACGCGAACCGCCGCCGCGTGACCCGGCAATCCCTCGAGGTCCGCCATCGTCTCGATCGTATCGGCGAGGTGCTCGAGGCCGGCGGTCGACACCCGCTGGACCGTGGGAGTGCGCACGAACTCGAAGACCGAGATGCCACTGCGTCGCCGAGCGGCCCCGGCGGTGGGGAGTACGTGGCTCGGGCCGATGGCGTAATCGCCGGCCGCGGCCGAGGTGGCATGCCCGAGAAACACGGTGCCGACGGCGTCGATCCGATCGAGATGGTCGTCGGCGTCGTCCACCATCACCTGGAGATGCTCCGGCGCATACGCATTGACGTACTCGAACGCGGCCGCCAGCGAGGGGGCGACGAGAAAACCGCCGTGGCGGTCAAGCGCCGTCTCGACGGTGTCGGTGCGCTCGAACGATTCGAGGGCGTGTTCGACCTCCCGACGGACGGCCTCGGCCAGGGACCGGTCGGGCGTCACGAGGATCGAGGCGCAATCGGGGTCGTGTTCGGACTGGGCGATGAGATCCCACGCCACGTGTGCGGGATCGGCGGTCGCATCAGCAACCACGATGAGCTCCGTCGGTCCGGCCAGCACGTCGATGTCGACGTCGGTCATCACGGCGCGCTTGGCGGCGGTCACGTAGACGTTTCCGGGGCCGACCACCTTGTCAACGGCGGGGATGCGTTCGGTGCCATAGGCCATCGCGGCGACGGCCTGGGCCCCGCCGACGGTGAACAGGTCGTCGACGCCGGCCACCTCGGCGGCGAATCGAGTGGCGGGATCGACGGTCCCATCCACATCGGGCGGCGTACAGACGACGATCCGGTCGACGCCGGCAACGGCCGCCGGAATGGCGGTCATGAGGACGCTCGAGGGGTACCTGGCCGCTCCACCTGGCGCATAGCATCCGACGGTCGAGAGGGGGCGGATGAGGGTGCCCGCCTCGACCCCCGGTTCGAACGCCTGGATCCAGGAGTCGGGGCGTTGCCGTCGGTGGAATCGATCGATCGCCTCGGCGGCCGACCGGATCGCCCCCACAGCCTCGTCGGAGAGCGCCTCCTCGGCCGCCGCGCGCTGTGAGTCCGGCACCCGGAGGGCCTCGAGGTCCACCTCGTCGAATCGACGCGTGTACTCGAACACCGCGTCATCACCCCGCGACCTGACCGCGGTGACGATATCCTCGACGTCGTCTTGTACCCGTTCCAGGTCCGTCCCTGAGCGCTCGATGAGTCCATCGCCGGCGGAATCCAGCGGCTCAACGGATGGGATCGTCGTCATGGGCTCACCCCCTGGACCGCGTCGGTCATAACCGGACCGGGACCCCCTGTTGATCCAGATATCGCTTGACCTCGCCGATCGAGAAGGTGTCGAAATGGAAGACGCTCGCCGCGAGGGCGGCGTCCGCCTCACCCGCGGTGAGCACCTCCGCGAAGTGCTCGAGCGACCCGGCGCCGCCCGAGGCGATGATGGGGACGTCGACGACGCCGGCCAGACGGCGCGTGCCCTCGACGTCGTACCCCGCCTTCGTCCCGTCGGTGTGAATGCCGGTATACAACACCTCGCCCGCTCCGTGGGCCACCGCCGTCTGGGCCCACTCCAACAGGCGGTGGTCGGTGCGGTGGCGGCCGCCACCCGTGTAGACGATCCACTCATCGCCCTGACGATCGGCGTCGATCGCACAGACGACCGCCTGGCGCCCGTAACTCGCGGCGATATCCTCGAGGACCGTCGGATCCTCGACGGCGGCCGTGTTCACCGACACCTTGTCCGCCCCGGCCTCAAAGGCCGCCGTCGCGTCCTCGAGGCCGCGGATGCCGCCGCCGACGGTCAACGGAATCGAGATGCGCCTGGCGATCCGTTCGACGGTCGCAAGGAAGGTGTCACGGCCGGCCGGCGTGGCGGCGATGTCCAGGTAGACGAGTTCGTCCGCGCCCTCGCGGTCGTACCGTTCGGCGACCTCGACGGGATCGCCGACCTCGCGGAGATCCTCGAAGTTGACCCCCTTGACCAAGGTCCCCGTATCCGCATCCATGCAGGGGACGATCCGTTTGATCACTCCACGACCCCCTTCGAGCTCGGGACGTCCTCACCCACGACCGCCACGGCCATCGCAAGGGCGGCACCGATCCCCTTGGCGGTCGCCTCGGCCTTGTGGTGATCGTTGGTCCCCCGCAGGACGTCCACGTGCAGGTTGCAGGTGGCGTTGCTGGCGAACGTCTCGAGCAAATGGGCGTACAAGTCGGTGCGCATGTCCTCGAGGTACTCCGTGTCGAAGGTGATGTCAACGTCGACGTACGGCCGGCCGCTGAGGTCGATCGCGACCAACACGAGGGCATCGTCCATCGGGAAGATCGCGTGTCCAGCCCGTCTGATGCCACGCTTGTCGCCAAGCGCCTCGGTGAGGGCGCTCCCGAGGGCGATCATCGCATCCTCGGCGACGTGGTGATCGAAATCCCCACGGGCGGCCACCTCCACGTCGAACCGTGCGTGCGTGGCCATCGCCGCCAGCATGTGGTCGAAAAAGGCGATGCCGGTATCGACGTCGACGTGGCCATCGCCCTCGAGGTCGAGCGCCACGGTGACGGTCGTCTCACCCGTCGCTCGCTCGATGGTGGCAGATCTCACGGTGTCAGCTCCATTGCTGCCCGAAGCGAGAACCTTCCCGCATATAAGGCCGTGCCGACGACGAGGCCGGCCGCGCCGGCGGCCTGCGCGGCGGTGACGTCGTCGAGGCTGGCGACCCCTCCACTGGCGTACACGGGCACCGAGACGGTCGAGGTGAGACGCTCGATTGGCATGGGGTCGATCCCGTCCAGTTGGCCCTCCCGCTCGACGTTCGTAAACAGGATGCCGCCGACGTCGTGGCGGTCGAAATGGTGTGCCACCTCGAGGAGGTCCGCGTCGACGCTCCCCGACCAGCCCTCGACCGCGAGGCCGCCGTCGACCGTTTCGAGCGCGACGAGCACGGACCGTCGGTCCACCGCATCGAGGATGCCACGTACGACCGCTGGTTCGGTGACCGCGGCCGTCCCGAGGATGACGCGATCGGCACCGGCGGCGAGCAGCGAACGGACGTCCTCGAGCGACCGGAGCCCGCCGCCGACCTGGATGGGCACCTCGGCTGCGGCGAGCAGCCGTTCGATGACCTGGCGGTTGTCACCCCGGTGCATGGCGGCATCGAGGTCGACCACGTGCACCCGCGACGCGCCGGCGGACTGCCAGCGCTCGAGAGCATCGATCGGATCGCCGTAGTCCTGGGCGGTGTCCGGCCGGCCCGCGACCAGTTGCACACACCGCCCGTCACGGACGTCGATGGCGGGGATGACCTCCATCGGTCAATAGACCAGCCGTTCGATGGGCAAGACGAGGATGTCCTGCCCGCCCGCGTCCTTCGCCTCGGTGATCAGCTCATAGACCTCGTCTTCGTTCACGACCACCTGAATGGCGACCATGTCGGTCCCCTCGACTCGCGAGACGGTCGGGCCGGCCATGCCGGGCATCACGTCGCGAACCGCATCGAGGTGATCCTCCGGGACGTTCATGAGCAAGAGCTTGCGGGTCTTCGCCTGGATGACGCTCTCGATGGCGAGGCGGAGGGACTCGATGCGGTCGGGGTGGGCCTCGAGACTGTCCCGGTTGGCGACGAGGCGCACCGACGTCTCGAAGATCGATGCGATCACGTCGAGATTGTGCGTGCGCAGCGTCGTCCCGGTGGACCGGATGTCGACGATGAGGTCGGCTACGCCCAGGAGCGGCGTGATCTCCGTCGCGCCTGAAACCTCGACCAGGTTGACCTCGACTCCGCGATCGGCGAAGAACTCGTACGAAACGTTCGGGAATTCGGTGGCCACGGTCAGGCCGTCATCGACGTCACCGAGGTGGTCGATCGGGGAGTGTTCGGGCGTGGCCACCACCATCTCGGCGTTGCCGAAGCCGAGGTCGAGCAGCTCCTCGACGGTGGCACCAGATTCCCGAATCAGGTCGTAGCCGGTAATCCCGAGGTCGATCGCGCCCATCTCGACCATGTTCGGGATGTCCGCCGTTCGAACGAACACCAGCTCCAGATCGTCCAGATCGGTCGGCGCGAACAGCTGTCGATCCCCCTCGTCGATGGGACCCGCTCCGGCGTCGTCGAGGAGTCCGATCGCCGGCTCATGGAGGCGGCCCTTGTTCGGTACCGCGAGGCGCAGCGTCATCGGTCGCTATCGAGCACGTGGGAGAGGGTGGTAATCAACCGACCGTTCTCCGACGGCGTGCCGACCGTGATCCGGACCCACGACCCATCGAGACCTCGAAATCCCGAGACGTCTCGGATCAGGACGTCCTCCCCGGCGAGCGCCGACACCAGGGCCGGTCCATCGAGATCATGGGTGGCTGTCGATGCCAACAGGAAGTTGGCCGACGAGGGGACCACCTCGAACCCGAGGTCATCCAACGCGGACCGGAGCCGCTCGCGCTCCGTGTCGATCATGCTCCGTGTCCGCTCGGCGAAGCCGTCGTCGTGGATGGCGGCGAGGGCGGCCGCCTGTGCCGGTCGGTTGACGCTGTAGGGTGACCGGACCACGCCGAGGGTGTCGATGCGGTCGGGCGACGCGATCGCGTACCCGATCCGGAGGCCGGCGAGGCCGTAGAACTTCGAAAACGTGCGGGTAATGATGAGGTTGTCGTACGTGTCGACCCAGTTCACGAGCGAATCTCCCTCGAACTCGACGTAGGCCTCGTCGAGGACCACCGTCGTCTCCGTCTCGAGGATGGCGTGCAGCTGATCGCGGTCGATGGCCCGCCCCGTCGGGTTATTCGGCCGGCAGATGAACGCCCCCGACGCCTCGGAACATGCCGCCACGAGCTCCGGTTGTGGCGCCGCAAATCGCGGGGGCTCGAGATCGAAGAACAGCGGCGTCAGCCCGTTCAATCGGGCCGCGAGTTCGTAGACGCCGAACGTCGGCGTCGGGATGACCACCCGATCGCCGGGATCGAAGAAGGCGGTACCCACCAGATCGAGCAACTCATCGGAGCCATTGGCGAGACGGACCATCTCCGGCTCAAGGTCGAGGGTGGTGGCGATCGCCCGTCGCAGGGGATTGTCGACGGCCGGCGGATATCGTCCACACGACGGAGCCACCTCACGGATGGCCTCGACCGCCGAGTCCGGGGGGCCAAGCCGGTTTTCGTTGGCGTGCAGCCGGAGTGCATCCTGGGGTGTGGCCGTCTCCTCGAGCGGATACGCCGCCCCGGCTTCGAGGACGTCCTTGACTCGTTCGGAGATCACGACACGGCCTCCACGAGCCGCTGGGGGGTCTCATCGAGCGCGGCGTCGACGCGGTCATCCGGCAAACCGGCCCCGGCAGCGATCGCCCGGGCCTCCGCATAGCCGATGAGATCCGACGGGTCGTGGGCGTCGGTGTTGACGACGAGCGCGGCATCGGCCCGCTCGGCCTCGCGTGCCACCCGGCCGTTGGTGAGGCAATGGCCACGCCGGGCGGTGAGTTCGAGGACCGTCCCGGTCTCGGCGGCCCGGTCGGCCGCCGCCGGCGAGATCGGCCCGGGATGGGCGAGCAAGTCGACCGCGTCGGCCTCGATGGCAGCCCGGTTGGTGCCCGCCGCGACCGGTTCAACCAGCGTCTCGCCGTGGACGAGCACGAGGTCGGCCCCCTCGGCCTTGGCCCGGTCAGCCTCCGCCGCGATGAGCTCCGGGGGGAGATGCGTCAGCTCCACCCCAGGGACGATCCGGACCGGCTGTGCGCCGTTGAGCCGGGTCGCCGCGGCGACGCTTCGACCAACGACGTCAGCGACGTTCGATGGTCCGGCATGGTCGGCGATGCAGATCGCATCGATGCCCGCGTCGGCCGCCCGGCGAGCGAGTTCGGCCGGGAGCAACGCGCCGTCACTGGCGAACGTGTGGGTGTGCAGGTCGATTCGGGTCATGGCTGGCGACAGGTGAATCCGTATCTACCGCCACGCCGGGCGGCCATGTAAGCGCGCGGTTCACCCATTGTGGCGGTCCCGAGGGGTCGAAGCGCAAATCGAGACGAAATTGCGCAGGAGCTGTAATCCCACCTCGCCGCTCTTTTCGGGATGGAACTGGGTGCCGAACACCGTGTCGTCCGTGGCAAGGACCGACCCGAAGGTGACGTCATACTCGGTCGTCGCGACGATCGTCGTCTCGTCGTCAGGGACGGGATAGTACGAGTGCACGAAATAGGCGTGGCCGCGGTCGATGTCTGCCACCAGCGGGTGCTCGCGGACGACCTCGATCTCGTTCCATCCCATGTGGGGGACCTTCGCCTCCCCGTCGAACCGAACGCTCGTTCCGGGAATCAGGCCCAACCCCTCGGCATCGGGTGCCTCCTCGCTCGTCGAGAGGAGCAGTTGCAAGCCGAGACAGATCCCGAGGGTGGGCGTGCCCCCCTCGATCGCCGCCCGGAGCCCTGATCTGATCGGGGCGAGGTTGGCCACGCCCCGGCCGAACGCCCCGACGCCGGGCAGGACCAGGCCGTCGGCGGTCGCGAACGCCTCGGGAGAATCGCTCACCTCCGCGGCCGCTCCAGCCCGCTCAAGGGCACCCGTGACGCTCTTGAGGTTCCCGAGGCCGTAATCCACCACGACGACCCGCGGGGTTGCATCCGTCATCGGCCGTCGGTACGGGGGCCCCGCGAATGTGTATTCCGCTCCGCAGGACAACCACCCCGACCCTTAGGGTCCCCGGGCCGATGGGCGAGGTATGCATCCGGATCCCGCGGATACCGTCGACGACCTCGTCCACCCGGAGACGCAGGTCCATGACGGGGCGGTTGACCTGACGGTGGCGGCCGTCCACGTCATCGACGAACCGGCGCACATCGACTTTGGCGGCAGCGAGCTTCAGTTGCCGGCGACGACGGCCATCGAGCCAACGAAGCGCCACCCGGACGACGAGTACGGGTGGTGGTCGCTCGATCCGGGCTTGTACCTGCTCGAGTACAACGAATCGCTGGCGGAGCCACCCGCGTTTTTACAGCCCCGCGAGGCACTCATCGCCGGTGGCGCGATCCACCCGGCCGGCTGGGTCGATCGCCTCCCCGCCGTGGGGCTATTCGTCGGTGGCGGCCTCGAGTGTAAGGAGAACGCACGCGTCTCGACGATCTGGCCCGGCTCCTCGACCGAGGCGGAGCGCTAGCCTTTTATAACTACATCCGAAAACATCGCCACAGTCTACTGTCGGGGCGCGAAAGCGCCACGGCATGTACACCAGCGTGCTCGTCCCGACCTCGCTCACGCGGGAGACGGACGATCGGCGCGAGGCGACCCGCAAGCTGGGCTGGATCGCCCGCGCCGCCGCCATCTTCGGGGTGGACGACCTCGTCGTCTTCCCCGACCCCGAGGGGGTCAGTTCCGAGGGGGAACGGTTCGTCGCGGCGGTGTTGCGCTACGCAACCACACCGCCCTACCTCCGAAAGGAGGCCTTCGGGCGGCGCGACGAACTGGCGCACGTCGGGGTGCTGCCGCCGCTTCGCCACCCGACATGGACCGGCTCCGAATCGAACGGTTCGGGGTCGACGCGAGAAGGAATCGTGACCGAGGTCGGACCTGATGGCCGCGTTCGGGTCAATTGCGGACTGCAACACCCGATCTCCCTCGTCGTCTCGGGCGACGATCCGCCCGAGGTGGGAGAGCGCGTCGCCGTCAGCATCTCTTCGCGAGATCCGGTCCGGGCGAAGCTCCTCGACGAGGAGCCACCCGGGCCCCGCGTACGCGAGCAATCCCTGAAAGCGGCCCTCTCGGGCCGACAGAGGTGCATTCGCGTCGCGACCTCACGCCACGGCCACCCCCTCACCGTGGGGGGATTGTCCGGGGCGTTGGCCGACCGGCACGAGCGCGGCTTGACGGTCGCCTTCGGTGCCCCCGAACGGGGGCTCGTGCCGATTTGCCGGTCGATCGGGCTGGACGACCGGCCGCCGGACCGGCCCGACGCCGCCCTGGGGGACCTCGGACGGTCCACCGACGGCGGGTTCGACCTCTGGTTGAACACGATTCCTGCCCAAGCAAGCGAGGTCGTACGCACGGAGGAGGCGGTCGTCGCCTCCCTCGCGTGTCTCGGCCTCGAGGAGTAACCGCATGCCCGAGAAACACCGACCACGCAAAGGATCGATGGGATTCAGCCCCCGACGCCGAGCCGTCGGGGAGGTCCCCAGCTTCAGCTCCTGGCCCGAGGGGACCGGCCAGCCGGCACTGCAGGCGTTCGCCGGCTACAAGGCCGGCATGACGAACGTCCTGTTGGTCAACGATGTCGCTGAATCGCCGCGGGAAGGAATGGAAGAGTCAGTCGCCGTGACCATCCTCGAGACGCCCCCGATGGACGTCGTCGCCGTGCGCGGGTACGAGGAAACCCCGTACGGCAAGCAGCCCGTGACCGAGGTCTGGGCCGACGCGTTCCACGACGACCTCGAGCGGGTGCTCGACGCCCCGGCCGGAGGTGGCGATGCCGATCGCCTCGAGGCCGCCGTCGAGGACGGTGAGATTGCCGAAGTGCGCGTCCTCACGCACACGCGCCCGTCCACTGTGTCTGGCATCCCACGAAAGAAACCCGAACTCATGGAGACCCGTGTCGGCGGTGTCGATGTCGCGGAGCGATACGAGTTCGCGATCGACCTGCTCGAGGAGGATGGCGTCACGGTCGACGAGCTGTTCCAGCCCGGGGAGTACCTCGACGTCGCCGCCGTGACCCAGGGCAAGGGAACGCAGGGACCGGTCAAGCGGTGGGGCGTGCAAAAACGGAAGGGCAAACACGCCCGACAGGGGTACCGACGTCGCATCGGCAACCTCGGACCGTGGAACCCCTCGCGGGTGCGATCGACGGTCCCCCAGCAGGGCCAGACCGGCTATCACCAACGCACCGAGCTGAACAAACGCCTGCTCGCCATCGAGGACGGCGACACGGCCAGCGTCGATGGTGGCTTCGTCAACTACGGCGAGATTGACGGGCCGCACGTGCTCGTCGAGGGGTCCGTCCCGGGGCCGTCGAAACGGCTCGTCCGGTTTCGACCGGCGATTCGACCCTCGAGTCAGACCCGGCTCGACCCGGAGATCCGCCACGTGGCGACGACGTCGAACCAGGGGTAATCACACATGGACGTACCACGATACGACACCGACGGCGGGCAAGACGGACGCGTCGAGCTGCCGGACGTTTTCGAGACGCCGTACCGACCGGACCTGATCGAACGAGCAGTCGCCGTGGCGATGGCCAACGCGAGCCAGCCCGCAGGGGCCGACGAGTTGGCCGGTCTCCGGACCTCCGCCGAATCGCCGGGTGCGGGCCGTGGGATCGCACGGGTGCCCCGATCGAACAACCAGGGCAAGCGCGTTCCCCAGGCGCTTGGTGGCCGTCGAGCCCATCCACCGAAGGCAGAGGCAGACCGCACGAAAGGGCTCAATGACACCGAACGCCGACTCGCGGTCCGGAGCGCGATCGCCGCGACCGCCGACATCGACCGCGTGTCGGATCGCGGCCACCGCGTGCCTGATGACACCGCGTGCCCGGTGGTCGTGGACGACACCTTCGACTCACTCGTGAAGACGCGGGAAGTCGTCAGCTTCCTGGAGGCGATCAACCTGGCAGGTGACATCGAACGGGCCGACGACAGTCGCACCCGACGCGCCGGCCGCGGGACCACTCGCGGCCGCGGCCGCCGGACGCCCGCCTCGATCCTGTTCGTGACCGCCAGCGAGGCCGGACCGTCGAAGGCGGCACGCAACCTCCCAGGAGCGACCGTGGCGACCGGGCGCGAGGTCGACGTCACGGAGCTCGCACCGGGCGGGCACGCCGGGCGATTGACCGTGTTTACGGAGGCCGCCCTTGAGGAGGTGGCCCACCGATGAACGACGTCATCGTCCACCCCCTCGTCACGGAGAAGGCGATGAACCTGATGGACTTCGAGAACAAGCTCCAGTTCATCGTCAATGACAGGGCGACGAAGCCCGAGATCGCCGAGGCGGTCGAGACCCGCTTTGCGGTCGACGTGGCCGACGTGACCACCCAGATGACCATGGACGGAACGAAGAAAGCGACCGTGCGGTTGAGTGACGCCGACGATGCGAGCGAAGTCGCCTCACGAATCGGGGTGTTCTAAGCATGGGACGACCGATCCAGGGACAACGACGCGGCAAGGGATCGCCCACCTTCCGGGCACCGTCGCACCGCTACAAGGCCAACCTCCGCCACCGGTCGGTGGACGACGGCGAGTTGCTCGCCGGCGAAGTGATCGGCATCGAGCACGACCCGGCGCGGGCGGCACCCGTCGCCGAGGTCGAGTTCGAGACCGACGCCGACCGGCCCGATCGCCGACTCGTGCTCGCCCCCGAGGGCGTCGGCGTCGGTGACCGGATCGAGATCGGCATTTCGGCTGCCATCGAGCCGGGCAACACGCTACCCCTCAGGGAGATCCCCGAAGGGGTCGCGGTCTGTAACGTCGAGAACCGCCCCGGTGACGGTGGCGCGTTCGCGCGCGCCGGGGGTACCAACGCCACCCTGATCGCCCACGAGCGTGATGCGGCCGTGGTCAAGCTCCCCAGCGACGAGCTCAAACGGCTCCACCCGAAGTGTCGAGCGACCATCGGTGTCGTCGCTGGCGGTGGCCGACGCGAGAAGCCGTTCGTCAAGGCCGGCAACAAGTACCACAAACTGCGCTCGCGGGGGACGAAGTATCCGACCGTCCGCGGGGTCGCGATGAACGCCGTCGATCACCCCTTCGGCGGGGGCGGTCGACAACATCCGGGACGCCCCAAGAGCGTCTCGTCGAACGCATCGCCCGGCCGGAAGGTCGGGAGTATCGCTTCGCGTCGAACCGGGCGCGGAGGAGGGAAGTCATGAGCCAAACGGATTATCACACCGGCCTCGAGGGAGAGTTCACCTACCGAGGCCACACGCTCGACGAGTTGCAGGCGATGTCGCTCGAGGAAGTCGCGGAACTGCTCCCCGCCCGTCAGCGGCGAACCATCCAGCGCGGCCTCGGCCGCGAACAGCGGGTGTTGCTCGAGAAGGCCACCGAGGCCGATCCCGAGGAGACCGCCAAGGAACCCATCCGGACCCACCTGCGGGACATGCCGATCCTTCCCGAGATGGTGGGAAAGACCTTTTCGGTGCACACCGGTGACGATTTCGAGCGGGTCGAGGTGGAGGCGGAGATGCTCGGCCACTACCTCGGCGAGTTCCAGATCACCCGACAACAGGTCGAACACGGCCAGGCCGGCATCGGCGCCACGCGCTCGTCGAAGTTCGTGCCGCTGAAATGAGGTGACCAGAATGGGAATTGATTACAGCGTGGATGCGGACCCGGATCGAAGCGCCCGAGCGATGTTGCGCGAGCGCCACATGAGCCACAAACACAGCGTGGAACTGGCGCGAGAGCTTCGCGGCAAGTCCGTCGAGGAGGCGGTTGACTACCTCGAGGCCGTCCGCGACGGCGACCGGTCGGTCCCGTTTCGACGGTTCAACACGGGGACCGGCCACCGATCCGACATCGACGGGTGGGATGCTGGCCGCTTCCCGGAGAAGGCGACGGCGGCCTTCCTCGACCTGTTCGAGAACGCGGTCAACAACGCCGAAAACCAGGGATTCGACGCCGACGGGATGGTCGTCGCCCATTGTGCCGCCCACAAGGTGGGCGAGGTCGAGGGCATCCAGCCCCGGGCGATGGGTCGCGCCACGGCACGGAACACGCCGGAGGTCGACGTCGAACTGGTGCTCGAGGAGGTGACCGAGGACGATGGCTGACGAACAGCAGTTCATCCACGACGGGCTCCAGCGGTCACAGATCGACGAGTTCTTCGCGGACGAGCTGGGCCGGGCGGGCTATGGCGGTATGGAGGTCGCCAAGACCCCGATGGGGACCCAGATCGTCCTCAAAGCCGAAAAACCGGGGATGGTGATCGGCAAGGGGGGCGAGAACATCCGCAAGGTGACGGCCGAGCTCGAGGACCGCTTCGACCTGGACGACCCGCAGATCGACGTCCAGGAGGTCGACGAGCCGGACCTCAACGCGAGGATCGTCGCCGACCGACTCGCCAACGCCCTCGAACGCGGCTGGTACTTCCGGAAGGCCGGCCACACCACGCTGGAGCGGATCATGGACGCCGGCGCCCTCGGGGCCCAGATCGTCATGGCCGGGACGGTCACCGGCTCGCGGTCGCGCGTCGAGAAGTTCACGGCCGGCTACATCAAACACAACGGCGAACCCGCGGAGACGCTCGTCGACGAGGGCCAAGGGGTCGCGGTCATGAAGCTCGGAACCATCGGGGTGACGGTCAAGATCATCCCACCCAACGCCGAGTTGCCCGACGATTTCCAGGTGCGCGAAGGGGCCGACCTCGAGGGGCTCGTCCCCGAGGAGGCACCGGAGCCGACACCGGACGACGAAGAGCCCGAGCCGGTTGAGACCACACCCGACGAGGAACCAACGCCCGAAGCCGAGGAGGTCGTCGACCCCGATGCGGTCGAGGACGACTCCGCGGCCGACATCGAAGCCGAGGCTGCCCGTCTGGTGGCCGAGCTCGACGAAGAGGGAGGTGACGCGTCGTGACGCTGCTTCATCCCGCGGAGATTCGCGACATGACGCCCGCCGAACGCGAGGACGAGCTCGCCGACATGCGGACCGAACTGCTCAACGAACGCGCCGTGATCGCCGCCGGTGGGGCGCCCGAAAATCCCGGGCGAATCCCCGAACTCCGTCGCGCCATTGCTCGGATCAAGACGATCCAGCGCGAGGAAGGCGACCTGGAGGAGGGTGACGACTGATGGCATTAGGACTGGACGTTCCGGAACCGGCCGAACCGTGTACCGACGAGCGCTGTCCGTTCCACGGCGAGCTGCCCGTGCGCGGACAGACGCTCGAGGGGACGATCGCCTCGACCGAGATGGATCGAACGGTCGTCGTCGAGCGTGAATACGAGGTGCACGTCCCGAAATACGACCGCTACATGAAGCGTCGATCGCGGATCCCGGCACACCACCCGCCGTGTCTCGACCTGGCGGAGGGTGATCAGGTCCGGATCGCGACGACCCGGCCGCTGTCGAAGACGAAACACCACGTCGTCGTGGCCCGGCTCGATGGGGGTGCGGACTGATGGACGCCATCAAGGCGGACGTCACCTCCGGCCTCACGAAGGGGTCGCGGCTCGTCTGTGCGGACAACACCGGGGCGCGCCAGCTGAAGGTGATCAGCGTCGACGGCTACTCGGGCCGGCTCAACCGGCAGCCCAAGGCCGGCCTCGGCGACCAGGTGACCGTCTCGGTGACCCAGGGGTCGCCGGAGATGCGCCGACAGGTGCTCAAGGCCGTGGTCGTCCGCCAGCGCCAGCCCATTCGGCGGCCGGACGGCCTCCGGGTTCGCTTCGAGGACAACGCGGCGGTCATCATCGACGAGATGGAGGAACCCCGTGGCACCGAGATCAAAGGACCGATCGCTCGCGAGGTGGCCGAGCGCTTCGGCGGCATTGCAAGTACCGCCACCATGATCGTATGACGTCGAAACAACCACGCAAACAACGCGCAAGTCGACGACAGGCACCGCTGCACGAGCGCCATCGCTTCGTCCGAGCGACCCTCAGCGACGAGCTTCGCGAGGAGTACGGCACCCGAAGCGTCCGGGTGTGCGCGGGCGACACCGTCGAGATCATGCGCGGGGATTTCGCCGGTGAGGACGGCGAGGTCGTGACGGTCGATCTCCGATCAGGTGACGTCCACGTAGACGGCATCACGATCGAGACGGCCGACGGCGAGGAGGTCGCCAGGCCGCTGGATGCGAGCAACCTCCGGATCACGGACCTGGACCTGAGCGACCCCGTCCGCCAGGACCGCCTCGAGGAGGCTGGTGAGACATGACCCATCAAAAGCGCCTCTCCGCGCCCGACACCTGGCCGATCGAGCGCAAGACCGAGACCTTCACCGTCTCGATCGACGGCGGTCCGCACGGATCGGCCGGCTTGCCGCTCGTGATCGTCCTCCGTGACATCCTGGGTTACATCGAGAACGCCAGGGAGGCGAAATATGCGGTCCGCAGCGGGCAGTTGCGCGTCAACGGGAGCCAGGTGACCGACCACGAGCTCCCCGTCGGCCTGTTCGACATCCTGGCCTTCACGGAACGCGCGGAGTACTACCGCGTCTTCCCCGGTCCAGGTGGACGGCTGGCGCTCACCCCGATCGACGCTGACGCGGCCGAGACGAAGCTCTCGAAGGTCGATGACAAGCGACAGATCGACGGCGGACAGACCCAACTCACCCTCCACGATGGGCGGACGGTGCTGGTCGAGGACGCCAGCACGTACGGGACGGGTGATTCGGTCATTATCGACCTGGAGAGCGGCGAGATCATGCACCATCTCCCCTACGAGGAGGGCGCGATGGTGACGGCCGTGGCCGGGCAACACGCGGGCCAGATCGGCACGGTCGCGTCGATCGAGATCCACCCCGGTTCGAGCCCGAACACCGTCACCGTCGACGCCGACGACGGGTCGTTCGAGACGGTCGAGGACTACGTCGTCGTGATCGACGAGCAGTTCACGGGAGGGGCCGCCGATGAGTGAGGCCGCGTCGGTGGACATGCGCGAGCCACGCGTCGAAAAGGTCGTCGTCAACATGGCCGTCGGCCAAGGTGGCGAGGACCTCGAGCACGCGGAGGCGATCCTCGAGTCCATCACCGGTCAGACGCCGGTCCGAACGGAGGCGTCACAGACGATCCCCGCGTTCGACATCCGCGAGGGGCTGCCCATCGGGGCGAAGGTGACGCTCAGGGGAGACCGTGCAGGTGCCTTCCTCGAGATGGTCGCCGATCTCGTCGAGCTGTCGGCGGGGCAGTTCGACGAGACCGGCAACGTCAGCTTCGGCATCGAGGAACACACCGACTTCCCGGGACAGGAGTACGACCCGAACGTCGGGCTGTACGGGATGGACGTGACGATCAACCTCGTCCGTCCGGGCTACCGGGTCGCCAAGCGCGACCGGGCCACCCGCTCCATCCCGCAGGACCATCGGTTGACGCCAGCAGACGCGATGGCCTACCTCGAATCGACGTACGGGATGGTGATCGACGATGAGTGAAGACGAGACGGCGCAGGCGACGACGGAGACGGGACAGCACGAATCGTGTCGACGGTGTGGCCGGGAGCAGGGACTCGTCGGCAAGTACGACATCTGGCTGTGTCGCCAGTGTTTCCGCGAGATCGCCCCCGACATGGGATTCAAAAAGTACAGCTAGAACGATGGTAAGCCAAAACACCCTCAGTAACGCGTTGACCGGCCTCAACAACGCCGAGGCCAGTGGGAAGCTCGAGCACGAGATCGCGCCGGCCTCCAACGAGATCGGGTCGGTCCTCGACGTGCTCGA
This sequence comes from uncultured Halobacteriales archaeon, assembly GCA_964502835.1. Lineage (GTDB taxonomy): Archaea > Halobacteriota > Halobacteria > Halobacteriales > SKSH01 > CAZCYF01. Next base: position 108,142 of record CAZCYF010000002.1, read on the forward strand.
GGCGCGCGGCTATATCGCCGGCTACGAATCGATCGATGACGGGAAGGGCGGTCGTCTCGTCGTCGAACTGACCGGTTCGATCAACGAATGCGGACCGATCGAGCCACGGTATGCGACGGGACATGACGGGTTCGAGCGGTGGGAGAAGCGATACCTGCCCGCGCGCGACTTCGGCACCCTGTTGGTCACGACGAGTCGGGGGATCATGAGCCACTACGACGCGCGCGAAGAGCACGTCGGTGGCCAGCTCATCGGGTACGTGTACTAAGAACCATGCCACGAATCGAACTACCCCTGCCGGACGAGGTCGACGGCGATGTCGACGGCTTCGAACTCCGCATCGAGGGGCCAAACGGGACCGTAACACGCCGCCTGTGGTATCCCGGCGTGACGGTGTCAGTCGAGGACGGATCGGTCGTGCTCGACGCCGACGCCGACGATCGTGCGACCACGGCCGTGCTCGGCACCTTCGAGAGCCACGTCGAGAACATGCTCCATGGTGTCGTCGACGGCTGGGAGTACCGAATGCAGTCCGTGTACGCTCACTTCCCGATGCAGGTGTCCGTCCAGGACGACGAGGTCGTGATCGAGAACTTCCTCGGAGAGCGAGCACCCCGCCGGACGTCCATCATCGGGGACACCGACGTGCAGATCGACGGCGACGAGCTCGTCCTGTCGGGACCTGATAAGGAGGCCGTCGGCCAGACGGCCGCGGCGATCGAACAGTTGACCCGCGTGAGCGGGAAGGACATTCGCGTGTTCCAAGACGGCGTCTACATTACGGAAAAACCGAAGGGAGGATTGGCTCATGAGTGATTCCGAACCGAGCGACCTGGAGGACATCAGCGGGGTGGGCCAGGCGAAGGCCGACGCCCTCAGAGAGGCCGGCTACGAGTCGATCGACGACGTCCGAGCCGCCTCGCGTGACGACCTCGCCGACGTCGAGGGGATCGGCAACGCCCTCGCGGCGCGGATCAAGGCCGACGTTGGCGAGCTCGAAGTCGAGGAGACCGAGGCCGAAGTCGAGGAAGCCGAGGCTCCCGAGGACGTCGAGGAGACGGATGAACCCGCCGAGACGGAGCTTCGAGCTCGCGGCCATGCCGACAAGCGACCGGCGCTTTCCGACGAGGAGCAGCGCCTGCTCGATGACCGCGATGGGCCGAGCTTTACCCGTCAGGACACACACAAGAAACAGCGGGTGCCGTCGTCCTGGCGGCGCCCTCGGGGCAGTCAGTCCAAACAGCGCCGTGGCGTCAAGGGCAAAGGTGCCACCGTCGAGGCCGGTTACCGGTCGCCCCGGGCGGTCCGGGGCCGCCATCCCTCCGGCTTCGAGGAAGTCCATGTGCACCGTCCCGACGATCTCGACGGGATCGACCCCGACCGGGAGGCGGCCCGCATCGCTGCCACCGTCGGGGCCCGAAAGCGCGAACGGATCGAAGAGGTGGCGGCAGATCGCGGAATCAGGGTGCTTAACCCGACCTACGTTGAAACGGTGGTGAGCGACGATGAGTGACCTGCGAGCCCAGCGACGACTCGCCTCGGACGTCCTCGACGTGGGTGAGAATCGCGTCTGGTTCGATCCCGAGGCCCAGAGCGATATCGCCTCGGCGATCACCCGCGATGAGATCCGCGAGCTGGTCGAGGAGGGTCGAATTCGCGCCGAGTCCAAAGGAGGGAACTCCCGTGGACGGGCCAGGGAGCGAAACGCCAAACGGTCGTATGGTCACCGCAAGGGCCACGGAAGCCGCAAGGGACGGGCCAACGCCCGCCACGGCGATCGACAGGAGTGGATCGACGGCGTCCGGGCCCAACGGCGCGCGCTCAGAGAGCTCCGCGACGATGGGGTCATTCCCCGTCAGATCTACCGTGAGCTGTACGACAAGGCTCGGGGTGGGGAGTTCCGGAGCGTTCGTCACCTGCACACCTACATCCGCAACCAGTACGACATCGACCCGGACGGGGGTGACGCGTGATGGCGTCCGGTCCCCGGTACAACGTGGACCTTCGCCGACGACGCGAGGGGCTCACGGACTACCGCCAGCGGCTGCGCCTGTTGAAATCCGGCAAGCCCCGGCTGGTCGTCCGCGTGAGCAACCGCCTCGTCAGAGCCCACATCGAGGTACCCGGCGCGATGGGTGACGAGACGGTCGCCACCGCCACGTCCGACGAACTCGCCGGGTACGGCTGGGAGGCCCCCACGGGCAACCTCCCCAGCGCGCATCTGACGGGCGTGTTGCTCGGCAAGCGGGCCGTCGCGGCCGACATCGACGAGGCCGTCCTCGACATCGGGTTGCACTCGGCAACCCCGGGTGCAAAGGTGTTCGCCGTCCAGGAGGGCGCGATCGATGCCGGCCTCGACGTGCCCCACAACGACGCCGTGTTGCCCGACTGGTCGCGGACGCGTGGCGAACACATCGCCGCGTATGCGGACGCGCTGGGTGAGGACTACGGCGACGGGATCGAGCCGAGCGAGCTGCCGGACCACTTCGATGCGGTCCGCGAAGAGCTGCTCGGAGGTGATGACGCATGAGTGCCGAGGAATACGACGGCTGGGAGCCGACGACCCGGCTGGGCCGGCAGGTCCAATCCGGCGAGATCGAGACCATGGACGCGGCCCTGCAGTCGGGGCTTCCCCTCAAGGAGCCCGAGGTGACCGATCACCTCCTGCCGAATCTGCACGACGAGGTGTTGGACATCAACATGGTCCAGCGGATGACCGACTCGGGCCGCCGGGTGAAGTTCCGGTGTGTGGTCGCGATCGGCAACCGCGATGGCTACGTCGGGTACGCCGAGGGACGCGACGACCAGGTCGGTTCGGCCATCCAGAAAGCCATCGAGATCGCCAAGCTGAACATCCTCAAGGTGCCCCGCGGATGCGGCTCGTGGGAGTGTGGGTGCGGCCGACCCCACACCGTCGTCCACCGGACGACCGGCAAGGCAGGCAGCGTCGAGGTCGAGCTCATCCCTGCCCCGAGAGGCCTCGGTCTCGCCAGCGGGGAGACCGTCAGGCACGTGCTCGAACTCGCCGGTATCGAGGACATCTGGACGCGAAGCAAGGGCAAGACCCGGACCACGGTGAACTTCGCGAAGGCGACCTTCCGGGCCCTGGAGGCGACCAACGAGTCGCGCGTGCCCCAGCACGCTCGGGCCCACCGGGAGGTGCTCGAGTGATGCACGCCGTCGTTCGCCTTCGCGGGGCGGTCAACGCGGCCGGTGACGTCCGGGAGACCCTGGAGTTGTTGCATCTCGCCCGGGTCAACCACTGCACGTTCCTCCCCGAGCGTGAGAGCTATCGGGGCATGATCACGAAGGTCACCGATCAGGTGGCCGTCGGCGAGCCGAGCCCGGAGACGGTCGAGGTGTTGCTCGCCCGCCGGGCCGAGCCCGTCGGCGGCGATCAGGGTATCGACGACGACTGGGTCGCCGACACCACCGACTTCGACGACCTCGCGGAGCTGGCCGAGGCGCTGTGTGACGACGAGGTCACCCTCGAAGACGTTGGCCTCGAACCGGTGCTTCGCCTCCATCCACCCCGTGGCGGCCACGATGGCCTCAAGCACCACCGGTCGCAAGGGGGCCAGCTGGGCAAGCATCGCACGGACGAAATCGACGACCTCCTGTACCGGATGCGATAATCGCACGACCATGACCGACAAAAAACGACGACAGCGCGGTTCGCGCACCCACGGTGGTGGTAGCCACAAGAACCGCCGCGGGGCCGGACACCGCGGCGGTCGCGGCAACGCCGGCCGCAAGAAGCACGAGATGCACGGCCAGGAGCCACTCGGTAAGCACGGCTTCACCCGGCCGGCGGAGGTGATCGACGACGTGGCGACGATCAACGTGGGCACGATCGACGAACGAACCCCCGAGTACCTCGACGCCGGGCTGGCGGAGGACGGTGACGATGGCATCGAGGTGGACGCCCGGGCAATTCTCGACGTCGGCGAGGACGTCGACCGGGTGAAGGTCCTCGGCGGCGGTCGGGTGACGCGTTCGCTGGTCGTCGTCGCCGACGACTTCTCCGAGGCCGCCCGGGAGGCGCTCGAGGCTGCCGGCGGCCAGGCGCGAACCGAATACGACGAGCGCGACTAAGCAACGATGGGATGGAAAGAGACGGTCGAACCGGTGCTCGCCCGGATGCCGGCCGTGGCGAGACCCGAGGGGCACGTCCCGTTTCGCCGGAAGCTCGCCTGGACGGCGGCCATCCTGGTGTTGTACTTCTTCTTGACGAACATCCAGCTGTGGGGTCACAGCGCCGGTACCGGTGACGACCTGTTCGGACAGTTCCGGACGATCCTGGCCGGCCAGCAGGGCTCGCTCATGCAGGTGGGGATCGGCCCGATCGTCACCGCCAGCATCGTGTTGCAGCTGCTCGCCGGGGCGAACCTCCTCCCGCTCGACACGAACGATCCCCGTGACCAGGTCCTCTACCAGGGGCTGCAAAAGCTGCTGGTCGTGATCGTGACCGCGATGACGGCGTTCCCGCTGGTGTTTGCGGGGCAGTTCATTCCGCCCGTCGATCAGCTGTCCGTCTTCGGAATGACGCTCAATCAAACGAGCATCCAGCTGATCATCTTCGCCCAGATCTTCGTCGGTGGGATCTTGATTCTCTACATGGACGAGGTCGTCTCCAAGTGGGGGATCGGCAGCGGGGTCGGGCTGTTCATCATCGCCGGGGTGAGCCAGCTGCTCATCGGCGGCCTGTTGAGCCCCTCCGACGGGGGCGTCCTTCCCACGTGGATCGGCATCGCCCTCGGCGATATCCAGATCGGATCGATCGTCGGTGGCGGTGGCCTGAACGCCCTGGTCTTCGGCCAGGGGCAGATCCTCGCCGTCATCACGACGGTCCTGATCTTCGTGATCGTCGTCTACGCGGAGAGCGTGCGCGTCGAGATTCCCCTCAGCCACGCCCGGGTCAAGGGAGCCCGTGGCCGGTTCCCCGTCAAGCTCATCTACGCGAGCGTGCTGCCGATGATCCTCGTTCGGGCGCTGCAGGCGAACATCCAGTTCATCGGCCGGCTGCTCAACGGGACGGGGAACCTCCCGGAGTGGGCGGGCACCTACGTTGAGGGCCAACCGGTCGACGGTCTGTTCTACTATCTGGCCCCGATCTATTCGCCCCAGGAATGGACGTGGTGGACCGGCGACGTGGCCCAGGAGACCTGGCAGGTGTTGATCCGCGTGGGCGTCGACCTGACGTTCATGGTCATCGGAGGCGCGATCTTCGCCATCTTCTGGGTCGAGACGACCAACATGGGCCCGGAGGCGACCGCGCGCCAGATCCAGCGGTCGGGCATGCAGATCCCCGGCTTTCGCCAGAACGTGGGCGTCCTCGAGCAGGTCATGGAGCGGTACATCCCCCAGGTGACGATCATCGGCGGCGCGCTCGTCGGTCTGCTCGCTGTGGGCGCGAACATGCTCGGTACCATCGGCGGCGTCTCCGGAACGGGCCTGCTGCTGACGGTGTCGATCACCTACAAGCTGTATGAGGAGATCGCCGAGGAGCAGCTCATGGAGATGCATCCGATGTTGCGCCAGATGTTCGGGTGAGGGGATCCGGCTGCAAGCCGCCCCACTCGACGGAGACGATCACCGGCTCCATCTCGATGACGGCCGTCTCGTCGCCCGCATGGCGGGCGGTCTGGGGAGCGTATCGACGCGCACCTCGACCTCGGTGCCGGCGTCGACGCCGGCGAGCGGACAGCCGGAGTGGAGGCCGAGTCGGCCGGGAGCGTCTCCGGGCAGCCGCCCTCGGCGTCGATTCCGGCCGGCGTCCCCACCGAGACCGACGCCCCGCGGTATAGCGATCGGACGGCGTCCGCGACGAGACGTCGAGGTGCGGCTCCTCGCCGTCGAGGCCGACCGGTTGCTCCTTGATCAGCGCCGGGTCGAGGTTCGCATCGCCGGAGCGGCCCCGAGCGATGACCGGCAGTGTCGACGCCGCCGGGCCTGGCGGGTCGGGGGCTCTAGCGGGAAGTGTCGTGGCCGTTCGCTCCACAAATCACGGGGGCGAGGAGACCGCCGGCGTGGCGTGGGAAGTCAGCAAGTGCGGGCAACGTTGCCCACTCCGTCTCGATACGGAGCGCCCGTTTACCGACCGAGTTCGGTGATGGTTCTACGAAAATGGAGATTTCAGCCAACCCACGATGGATGAAGAATTGTGACAATAGGAGCACCATGCGACGGCGATCCGTGCTTCTGACCGGTATGGGACTCGTCGGCACGACGCTCGCTGGTTGCATAGCCCCGTCCGACGATGGCTCGCCGAACGAATCGGTCGATCGCTCCCCCCGGGATCAGGACACCCCAGCAGATGGTAGCCCGGCCACCGAGACGAAGCCGATCGCGGATCGATCGGAGGGTGACCTCGAAGATCGTGCCTTACAGGCGGAAGCGGAGTACCTCACGGAGAATCTGGAAGCCGCCCACTGTGTAGACAGTTGGACACTATCGTCAACCACGGGACGCACCCCCGACGCGACCGTCACGAACCGGACGGATGAGCGTGCGTACGTCGAAACCACCCACCCTTACTCGTACCAGGCCCCCGGGATCGCCGCTGACGACATCGACGTCTCCGCGGTCTATCGCCTCACGAACGACGCGATTCAACGGGTCGAGGGGGACGATGTGGCCCCTTGCGAGGACCGTCCCTGAGTGGGCGCGCCACCGCCCCGGCGGCAGAGTACCCTCGGATTGAATCGACACCACTCCGACCGGACCGATCGGGCGGCCCACTCACGGCGTGAACGCTCGTCGGTTACTGCTATCAGGATGACGATCACCTGCATCGACGCAGGGCAGGGCGGTGATCGGTACGGGCCGCCGCCAGGGGACATCCGTGACCACATCCAACGTGCCGAACCAGCACCCCTTTTGAAGGGACCACCGAAACGGCCCTCATGGGAACCGACCACGTGTTGATACTCGGGCCGCCCGGCGCCGGAAAGGGCACCCAAAGCGCGAACATCG
>CAZCYF010000003.1:0-103566 GCA_964502835.1 uncultured Halobacteriales archaeon
CCGGCCATCTTGATGAACGTCGCGTCGGTCTGGTTGGCGACGGCCTTGGCGAGCAACGTCTTGCCCGTCCCCGGTTTGCCGTGTAACAACACACCGGAGGGTGGCTCGACCCCGACCGCATCGAACCGTTCGGGTTCGCGCAGGGGGGCTTCGACCGCCTCGCGTACCTCGCGCACCTGGTCGTCGATCCCGCCGATATCGTCGTAGGTGACCGACGGCGACCGATCGATCGCCATCGCCTGTGCCCGCGCGTCCGTTTCGGTATCGAGCGCGTGTTGGACGGTGAAGGAGTCGTTGACGGCGACCCGGTCGCCAGGTCCGAGCGCCTCGACCTGATCGGCCGAGAGGCCGGTGAGAATCTCCTGGTTGTTCCCGTGTTGGCGCAACAGGCCCTCGTTCTCGTCGTCCCAGATCTCCTCGACCGTGGCGACGTACAGCGCGGACGTCTTCAGGGCATCGTTCTCGCGTTGGAGCCGGTCGACCTCGTCCTTGAGGTTCACCCGTCGATCCACTGCTCGATTGAGCTCGGTGCTCAATTGCCGGTTGATACGCACCAGCTCACGGTAATGCTCGACCAACGCGTCGAGGCGCTCCTCGGTCGACATGTCCGGGTCGAGGTTGAGCTGGGGGCGGTCCGGGATGGACGGGCTATGCGACATCGGCGTGGTCTACGAATTGAGGTATAGAAGTGCCTTTGGGTCCAGCTATCGATCGGTGGTGGGCTTCAGGGCCTCGTAGGTCTCCAACCGATCGCGATAGACGTCAATGGCCGCCTCAATGGGCGCCGTCGTCGTCATATCGACGCCGGCCGACTGCAACAGTTCGACGGGGTATTCACTCGATCCCTTCGACAGGAAGTCCCGATAGGCAGCGGCAGCCGGTTCGCCACGGTCGATGATGTCCGCGGCGATTGCGACGGCCGCGCTGATACCGGTACTGTACTGAAAGACGTAAAACGGGCGATAGAAGTGCGGAATTCGCATCCACTCGCGGGCGATGTGATCGTCGAGTTCGGCAGGGTGGTAGTAGTCGGCTTTCAGTCCGCGATACATCGCGTCCAGTCGGTCGGCGGTGATCGCCTCACCCGACGCGGCCAGCTGGTGGGCCCGGTATTCGAAGTCGGCGAACATGGTCTGGCGAAAGAGGACCGTCCGGAACCGCTCGAGGGATGCATCGAGCACCCGACGCCTGAGCGGATCGTCGTCGAGCGTCTCCAGTAAGTGGTGGGTGAGCAACACCTCGTTGACCGTGCTGGCCACCTCCGCGATGAAGATCGAGTAATCCGCGTAGACGTACGGCTGGTGCTCGCTCGTGTACTCCGAATGCAGAGAATGGCCGAGTTCGTGGGCGAGCGTGTACATCGAGGAGACGTCATCGTGATAGTTCATCAGGATGAACGGCTGGGTGTCGTAGGTGCCACCGGAGTAGGCGCCGCCGCGCTTGCCGCGGTTCTCATAGACGTCGATCCAGCGCGCGTCAATCCCGTTGCGGACCCGTTCCTGGTACCTGTCGCCGAGCATCCCGAGGGCCGCCACGACGTGCTCAGTCGCCTCCTCATAGGGGATCTCTGGATCGACCCCGCCCGACAATGGTGCATAGAGGTCCCACATCCGGAGGGCCTCGAGCCCGATGGCGTCGCGTTTTAGCTCGACGTGGCGGTGCAATACGTCGAGGTTGGCGTCGACCGTCTCAACCAGCCGGTCGTAGACGGCCGGGGGGATGTTCGGTCCGAACAGGTGCATGGCCCGGGCATCCTCGAAATCACGTGTTGATGCGAGGGTCCGTTCGCGGTCGATCACGTACTGGTAGGCGGTCGCGACCGTGTTGCGATACTCCGCCCAGCGCCCGTAATAGCGTTCGTAGACGGTGCGTCGAAACCGCCGATCGGGGCGTTTCAACAGCGTGACGAAGTTGCTGTTCGTAATCTCGGTCTCACCACCCTCGGGGTCCTCGACTGCCGGGAACGAGAGGTCTGCATTGTGGAACATGGTGTAGATGTCCCCGGGTGCATCGAGGGCCTTCGATAGATCCGCCAGGACCGCCTCGATCTCGGCTGAACGCGTGTGGGGCCGCTGGCGGAGCACGTCATCAAGGTAGTGCTCGTAGGTGTCGAGCCCGTCGACGGTCGCCGTCCATTGTGTGAGTAGCTCGGAATCGACCTGCTGGATCTCCGGTTCGATGGAGCTGACTGCCGAGCGTACCTTTGCCGCGAGTGACGTGCTCCGGGCGGTCATCCCCTGATAGACGTCCCGTCGGGTGTCCTCATCACGGCGCATCCGTGCGTAGGCAACCAGCGTCTCCGTCCGGCGGAGTAACTCATCACGGGTCTTGAGCGCGTTCCGAAGCGCCTCGCCGGAATCGGCGATCCGTCCCTCGAGGTCGTCCACGTCGTCGAGGTCGGACTCGACGGCCTCGTATTCGGCCTCCCAGGCCGCGTCGTCGTCGAACACCGAGGCGAGGTTCCACGTGAACCGCTCGTCGACTGCCGACCGGTCCCGTACGGTTGCCATGCCCTGGGAGACTCAGTCGATCGGTATAGGAGTCACGCCCGGGCGATCACGTACGACGCTCCTGACGGATGGCCCCGCGAACCACCCGTGCGACCCCAAGGGTGGCGACGAAGCTCCCGACAAGCACCGCCAGACCGACGATCACCCATCCCAGCGCCCGCGCCGGGAGATCCGGATGGGCGATCAAATCCGCCATCGCCGCCCAAACGAGGATGACCACCAGCACGCCCGCGGCCAGCCGGACCGCCCCGGCCCAGTAAATCCCGTATTCCTCCGGTGTCAGTTCCATACCCGTCCCCGTTCGTCTCCGGTGAGAAAAGCGCGGATGGTTCGCCGTTAGTGCAACGACGTGTCCATCGTCTCGAGGAGGCGCAAGCGGGTCCGGGTTCGTCGTTGCGCGCGTCGCAGCATGTCGCGGGCGTCTTCGACAGCGTCGGTATCGCGGCGAAACGCGAGCGAAGGATATTCGACATCGGTCAGGACGAGGGCCTCGGCTGGGGCGGGTCCGACGCCGTGGTGTCCGGGCAGGGCATCGGCCGAGAGCAAGGCACCGAGCCGACCGAACGGGACCGCACCGGCGGCGACCGCTGTGATCGCTGCGACCGTCCGACGAACCTGCTGGCGGGCAAACCCGGGGGCGTGGAAATCGAGCGCGAACCATCCGTCGAGGCGGTGGACCGTAATGGTCGTGACGCGTGGCTCGGCCGCAGACGACGCACACAGGTGCCGGACGTCGTGATGGCCCGAAAGGACGTCGACGGCGTCGCGTAGCAGGCTCTCGTCGAGGGAATCGCCGTCGAGATGGTATCGGTACGACCGGCGCGTGGCCGCGTGTGTGGCATGAAACCCCGACGGTGCGACCGCCCGAGCCCACACCGCGATGGAGTCGGGCACGGCGTCGTTCAGCACCCTCGCCTCGGCCCAGTCTGGAGCCGCGAAGGCCACCGTCTGGGACACCGCTGAAACGCCCGCATCCGTCCGGCCGGCGGCCGCATAGCACGGTGGCGGCGAGTCGGCTGACTCGGCGAGATCGAGCTCGGCCAGCGCCGCCAGCAGCCGGCCTTCGACGGTCGTGACGTCCGGCTGTCGCTGAAAGCCGTGATAGGGGCGGCCGTCGTAGGCCACGCGGTACGCGTACACGCCACGGGCCTCGGCGTGGTCGACCAAGAGTCCCCGGGTCCCGCCTAGGATCGGAATTCGTCGACGGGTCGACGTTCCTGCTCGCCCGATGTCATGTCCCTGACCGTCACGACTCCCTCCGAGAGATCACGCTCGCCGACGATGATCGTCGTCTCGGCGTCGATCGCGTCGGCATATTCGAGTTGCCCGCCGAAGGAGCGACCGATGACGTCAGCGGCGACCACGTGGCCATCTGCGCGTAGCGTCCGAGCCACCTCGGCCGCCACGTCGCGGGTCTCACCGACCGAAAGCACGTAATACTCGACCGACGTCGATCCACCCGGCCAGACGTCCGCGCGTTGCAACATCAGACTCAGGGGTGCCAGGCCCGGGGCAACTCCGACGGCGGGCATGTCGGGGCCGCCCACGCTGGCGATCAGGTCGTCATAGCGCCCGCCGCCGAAGATCGATCGGTTGACCGCACCCTGGGTGTCGAAGCATTCGAAGACGACACCCGTATAGTAATCCAATCCCCGGGCGGTCGCCAGCGAGACGGTGCAGTGGTGGCCCACCCCGAAGTCCTCGGCGGCATCGAGGACGGCCTGCAACTCGTCGACCGCGTCGTGGAGGCCGGGACGATCGGTCGCCACATGGAGGACCTCGAGGTTCTCGGTCGCCTCGGCGAGGGTCTGCGCGAGGTGGTCCGCATCAGGTCGGGTGAGGCCGGCCTCGACGAGTTCGTCGGCCGTGGCGTCCCAATCGGCCGTGTCCGTTCGATCGACGGCGCGGATCGCCTCGAGGGTGTCGGCATCGTCGTCGATCCAGGCGATCAGCTCGCCGAGGATGTCGCGATGGGAGACGCGAAACTCGAACTCCGCCTCGGTGAGCCCGAGCTCGGTGAGCATGTCGCCACAGATGGCCAGGATCTCGGCGGTCGCCTCGGGTGCCTCCGACCCGAAGATGTCGATGTTGGTCTGGTAGAACTCTCGAAATCTGGCTTGCTGGGGCTCCTCATACCGCCAGAAGGGCCGAGTCGAATACCACTTGATCGGCTTTGTCAGTGCCTTGCCACGGGAGGCGACCATGCGAGCGACCGTCGGGGTCAGCTCCGGGGTGAGGGCGACCTCACGGCCGCCCTGGTCGGTGAAGCTGTACAGCTCGTCGACGATTTCGGGACCGCTCTTGTCGACGTACAGCGACGTCGGCTCGAGGGCGGGCGTGCCGATTTCCAGAAAGCCATATCGCCGGACGACGGATTCGATGGTCTCGATGACCGTCCGCCGCGCCTCCATCTCCTCGGGATAGAAGTCGCGAAAGCCCTTCAGCGGCTGGTTCATTCGCCTCGACCCTCGACGAGGGTGCCAATAGAAGCTTCGGGTCGGCCTACCGGCGCTTGATGTCGAACTTCTTGCGGTCGGGGCCGAGCTCGCTAAGGAGCTGCTTCATTTGCGCCTCGTCGATCTGTGAGGAGACCCGTCCGCTTTGGATGAGCGCGACGAGCTGTTGCTCGACCCGCTCGCCATGGTCGGGCCGGCTCATCTTCACGGAGTTGAGCCGTTTGCGGGCGCCGTCAGTGAGATACTGCTGTAAAACGGCCTGTTTTTGCTGTTCCGCCGCCTCCCGCTGGGCGTCTCGAACCTCTGGCTCGCCCTCCTGTTGGTTCTGGAGCTGCTCGCGCCGCTCCTCACGCAATCGCTCAAGTTCGTCCTCGCGAGGGGAGTCGCTCATCAGTGCGAGTGCCTAGGGGTGGCCGCCGGAAAATCATTACGGAGCCTCAGGCGTATCGTTCGAGCTCAGGGCGGTCCAACGACTCGTGCACCGCGGCGGCGACCTCGTCCAGCAGTTGCCGGCCGTCCGGTGCCACGCGCCGACCCGCGCCCTCCTCCAACAACAGCAGGTCCTCGTCCTCGAGCTGTTGCAACAGGGTTCGAATGATCTTACGGCTGCCATCGACGCGGTGGGCCGGTCGGTTGCGGTACCGCGTCGTGCCCTCGCCGCGGTCTCCGTACTCCGTCGCCAGCCGGGAGACGCCGATTGGCCCCTCGATCGCGACCTTGCGAAGGAGGCTGGCGCCGCGAACGTACCAGAAGTCGTCCTGTTCGGGTGGGAACTCCTTGGCTGGACTCGTCTTGGCGTACGGTAGCCAGTCTGGCTCCTCCAGTCGGCCCTCCAGGTGCTCGGCCAGGGCCGGAATGAGGGCGTCCGGCGGCACGTCGTGAAAGGTAACCATCGTATCACGGTGATTCCGGACCGGACCATTTAACCCCATCGTCAGCGGGACCGGGCTTTATCGCGACCCGCGACACACTCGCCGGCATGGACGAACGGGAGGCCCTCGCGGTGGTGAGCGAGCTTCTCGATGGACCGGCCGATGACGCCGTCATCATCGACGGGCACGTGCTCTGTGTGGACATGCTCCACGAGACGTCCGACCTCCCGACTGGCGTCTCCCCGTACACGACGGGGTGGCGCACGGTGGCCGTCTCGTTGTCGGATCTCGCCGCCATGGGAGCCCGGCCCGTCGCCACGCTGGCCGTCTACTCGCCACCCTCGTTCGATCGTGACCGTCTCGAAGCGTTCCTGGAGGGGGCGATCGACGCCACGACAGCCGTCGGGGGGCGATACCTCGGCGGTGACCTCGACGTGACCGACGAACTCACCACGGTCGGGGTCGCCCTCGGGAAGGCAAACCGGCCGGTGCGCCGGCGCGGAGCCAGCCCTGGCGATCTCGTGGTCGTCACCGGCGCGCTCGGACGCGGGGCGCTGGCTGTCAGACGCTACCGCGACGGGCTGGTCGACGAGGCGGAGCGGGCCTTCCGGATCGACCCACGAATCGAGGCCGGTCGGGCCCTCGCCAGCGCGGCGACCGCCATGATCGATTCGAGCGATGGGCTGGCGCGGTCGGTCCATCTGCTGGCCGCGGCCGGCGACGTCGGGATCGACCTCGACGGCGACGCGATCCCCCTCGTCGACGGGCTGGAGGACGTCCTCCAAGAGGACGAGACCTGGCTCGACCTCGGCGTCTACTGGGGCGAGGACTTCGAGCTCGTCGCGACGGTCCCGCCGGACCGACTGGACGCAGTCCGCGAACGGACCGACACGACCCTCTCGGTAATCGGACGGGTGACGGCGGCGGACGTCACGCTCGACGGACACGCGCTGCCGGATCGGGGCTACGACCACGCCTGATCGGCTACGTGGAGACAATCTCGATCGGCACCGGCGTGAAGCAAAGCGCACCGATCCCGAAGACCAGGATGCCGAGGAGGAATCGGCGGCGATCAAGGTCGCGGTCGTCAACGGGCGTGGCTGGTCCCGCCGCGGCGAGGATCGCCGCGAACAGTCCCCAGACGAGCCAGACGCTCATCGCGTGGAGCGCCACGTCGAACCAGACGTACAACGTCCCGGCAAGGGCGAACAGGGCGATCGGGACGAGGCGGCCGATCGCTGGTTGCCAGTCGCCGAGCATGGCCCGGGTAACGTGGCCGCCATCGAGTTGGCCGACCGGAATCAAGTTCAGGAGGGTCACGAACATGCCGAGCCAGCCACCGATCACCACCGGATTGACCGAGGTCGCTGGATCGGCATACTCCAACGGCTGGGCGGTGAGCCAGGACAACAGCTCCAACAGCGGTGGAAAGCCCATGGAAATCTGCAGGGCTGACTCGCTGTCGACCAGCTCGGGCGGGGCCGTCACCGGTGGGAGGTACAGCCCGACGACCGTCACGACCACGGTGGCCACGAGGCCGGCGATTGGCCCGGCGATGCCGATGTCGAACAGCGCCGTTCGGCTGGGAATCCGGCCCTTCATGCGGATGACGGCACCCATCGTTCCGAAGATCGTGGGGACGGGGATGAAGTACGGCAGGGTCGCCTGAACCCCGTAGTATCTCGAGGCGACGTAATGGCCGAGCTCGTGAACGCCGAGCACGCCCAACACGGCAATGACGAACGGCCATCCCTGAACGATCCCGAGGGGGTTTGCCCCCAGGTCAACGTGGTACCAGACGGCACCGACGTAGGCCGTCGAGACCACCGTGGCGACGAACAGGAGAAGGTTGGTCCAGGGGATGCCATCGAGGCCGAGGCTGACCGGTTCAGCGATCAGCACGTGACCGACGTCCCCGGCGTTGTGAGAGGGACGCTTGAGCGTCACCTCGTAGCCGGCCTCACGGAAGGTGGGATAGACGTCGGCTTCGACCTCGTCCGATGCCGTCAGGGGTTCGCCGAAGTAGAGAATCCGATCACCGTCACGCCGGATCCCGTAGACGTGAAACGTACCGGCGAGATCGTCGGCCCTCGGCGCGTCATCTGGAAGCAACCCCGCGTCCATCGACCGTGGCGACGGCATGAACGACGAAACATCTTATGTCTCGTCGATCGGCTCGACCGGCGGTGAGAAACAGCCATCGGAGCGGGTGACGAAAATACGCGGGAGAATGAACCAGGGGTACTGGAGGGCTACTGGGGGGTGACCCGCCAGGTCGTCGCGCTGGTGTACGACCACTTCTCGACGTCGAAGTCGGTGGCACTGTCACGGAGCTTGACCATGAGAGCGCCAATCTCCTTCGGCGAGAGGCCGACATCCTCCGCGATAAACTTGCTCTTGAAGTACAACTCGTCGCCGTCGAGCTGCTGGCGGAGGTAGTTCTCTAATCGCTCTTGCTTGGTGGTCGGGGACTCCGCTTGGGCAGTACTCACGGGTGACACCTCGACTGAGGGGAGGCCCTACACCACCTTATACCGGTCAGACTCTTGGCCTCATTTTTGGGCGATTTACGCCATCCGAGACGTTTTAGCGCGTTTTACACTAATTTAACACAGGAGGAGAACCGTTCATCGGGCCTATCATTGATTCTAAGGACGTTTCCCGAGCATCACCGCCTCATCGCGGTCACAGCGACACGGGGGACAATTGGCCAGCAATCGACCCGGTGTGAAGCCGCGCGCGCCTCGAGGGATCGTCGGGTACCCACACCGGAGAGCAAGTCAACCCCGCACCGAAGGCCGCCCTGACGCTCTCATGGGCTGGCGCTTGGCAATCCTTAAGGAGGCCACTCGGGTACCACGCTCCGATGAGAGTCGTTATTTCACTGGGGGGGAGCGTCGTGTTCGATGAGCTGTCGCCCACGTCCATCCGTGACCATGCCGCGGCCCTCGGCCAACTGGTCGACGACGGCCACGAGGTCGCCGTCGTGGTCGGTGGTGGCCCGGTCGCCAGGGACTACATCGGGGCCGGTCGCGAGCTGGGCGCGGACGAGGTCACGCTCGATGAGCTCGGCATCGGCGTGACCCGCCTCAACGCACGACTGTTGATCGAGGCCCTCGGCGAGCGCGCGCATCCGTGGCCCGCGACCTCGTATGCCGAGGCGAACCAGGCGATTCGCCAGGGCGACATTCCCGTCCTCGGCGGGGTGGCGCCGGCACAGACTACCGACGCCGTCAGCGCTGCGACCGCCGAACACATCGACGCCCATCTTCTCGTGTATGCCACGAGCGTCGACGGGGTGTACAGCGGTGACCCGGCAGTCGACGACGACGCGGAGCGCTTTCGCCACCTGCCCGTCACGGAACTGCTCCAGGTGATCGCGGAGGTGGAGATGAGCGCGGGGAGCAAGGCCCCCGTCGACCTGCTGGCCGCGAAGATCATCCAGCGGTCCAAGCTCCGGACGATCGTGATGGACGGGTCCGATCCCGCCGCGATCACGACTGCCGTCGCGACCGGGGACCACGACGGTACCGACATCGCGGTCGACGGGATGGAACGCCCCCCGGCCTGGTGAGTCACCATGGCCGATGGCGAGCACCACGTGTTCTGGGCCGACGAGGTCGCCGACGCCATCGAGGCACGCGACCCCGCCGAGCCTATCGTCATCAAAGGGGGTGTGTCGCCGTCGGGTATCCCCCACATCGGCAACGTGAACGAGTTGTTGCGGGGGCACTTCGTCGCCGAAGTGCTTCGCGAGCGGGGGTGGCAGGTCAATCAGGTCTTCACCAGCGACGACATGGACCGACTCAGGAAGGTCCCGCGCGTATTGGCCGACCGGGAGTTTCGACCGGTCTCCATCGGTGACATCGACGGCGGCACCCTCGGCCGGAACCTCGGCAAGCCCTACACCGACATCCCCGATCCGTTCGGCTGTTGTGCCTCCTACGGTGCCCACTTCACGAACCTGCTCAAGGACACCGCCGAGAGCCTCGGCCTCGACATCGAGTTTTATTCGACGACGGCGCTCACCGAGGACGGTGCGTTTCGCCCCTACGTCGAACGACTGCTCGACAACCTTGAGGGGGCCCGGGAGATCCTCGGGAAGTACCAGGACAAGGTTGACGAGGCGTACGTGCCGTTCGTGCCGCGTTGTGGCAACTGTGGGCGCCTCACCGAGCGGGTGACGGACGTCGACCTCGAGGCGGGCACGGTCACGTACGCCTGCGTCGACCACGAGATCGCTGGCAACGCGATCCCCGGCTGTGGCCACCGCGGTGACGCCGACCTCACCGACGGCAAGCTCCCCTGGCGCTTCGAATGGCCGGCCCAATGGGGCATCCTTGGGGTGGACTTCGAGCCCTTCGGGAAGGAGCATGCCGAGGGATCCTGGCCGAGTGGCGTCGACATCGCCGAGACGTTGCTCGGGGTGGACCCGCCGGAGCCCATGGTCTATGAGTATTTCACGCTCAACGGCGACGCCCTCTCGTCCTCGACGGGGAACGTGGTGACGGCCCCGGAGTTACTCGAGCTGGTCGAGCCCGAGGTGATCAGGTACTTCTTCACCAAGGACCCGCGGAAGGCCCGCGACCTCGACCTGGACCGGATCGACCTCTTGGTCGACGAGTTCGACGCGTTCGAGGCGGCGTATTTTGGCCGGGGTGACGGTGATCGTGCGCGCGAAGAACGCGCGAAGCGTGTCTATCCGTTCGTCGTCGATCGGGTCGATCCCGACCGAATCCGTCTGCCGTATACCTTCGCTGCGGTGCTCGCCATGGTTGACGATCCAGCACTCCGGCGCGAGATCGCCGAGCGCGAGAATCACCTGCCAGCGGACGCCCCTAGCTGGGCCGTCGAGGCGGCAATGGAGCGGGTCGACCGGGCGGGTGCCTGGGCCGAGCGGACGGACAACCGGTTCAACTACGACCTCAAACGCGAGTCGCTACCGGTCGACGGGTTCGACGAGCCCGTCGAGGCGGCACTCCGCGACGTTGCCGATGTCGTCGACGACGGCGCCGACGGGGAGCGCATCCAGGCAGCGATCTTCGAGGCGGCGGAGCGACACGGCCTCGAGCCAGCGACCGTCTTCGAGGCCGGCTATCGGCTGTTGTTCGACGAGGAGACCGGGCCGAAACTGGGGCCGTTCCTTGCCGACCTCGACCGCCGGTTCGTCGTCGATCGGCTCACGCTGCGGCGGTAGCGACCGCACGAAACACAACCCCTTAGGTGCTCCCCGCCCGACGCGAGTCCGATGAATGTGTTGGCGTGGGTGGCCATCGGCGTCGGTATTTACTGGATCGGGATGGTGGTGGCGCGCCGGCTGGATCTGTTACCGGAGTCGGTCAAGCTGTACGGTCCGGTGACCATCATCCGGACCGACCGTGGCCGGGCGACGATCGAACGCCTCTCCCGGCACCGTCGGTTCTGGCGTGCCTGGGCGAACGTCGGAATCGGGATCGCCATCGTCGTCATGGTGGGATCATTTTTACTGTTGCTGTGGTCGGCCGGGCTCTCGGTGCTCGATCCCACCCCGAACCAGCTCCAACAGCCCCGCAACGTCCTCGTCATCCCGGGTGTGAACGACTTCCTGCCCCTCGAGGTGGCCCCGGAGATCATCGTGGGTCTCGTCATCGGGACGGTGGTCCACGAAGGCGGCCACGGCCTGCTCTGTCGGGTGGAGAACATCCGGGTAACCTCGATGGGAGCGGCCATGCTCGCGGTGATCCCCCTTGGCGCGTTCGTCGAGCCGAACGAGGCCGAGGCGGAGGCCGCCTCCCGGGGTGCGCGCGCCCGCATGTTCGCGGCAGGCGTGACCAACAACTTCGCCATCACCATCGTCGCGTTTGGCCTGCTGTTTGGCCCGGTGATCGGCTCGATGGGAGTCGCACCGGGCGCCGCCGTCGGCGGGGTGCTTCCCGGTTCGGCCGCGGAGGCGGCCGGTATCGACTCCGGCGATCGGGTGACGGCAATCGACGGCCAGCCGATCGAGGATTTGGACGAGCTAGAGACCGTCCTGTCGGACTCCACGACGCGAACGGTGACCGCCGAGCTTGACGGCGATCGGACCGTAACGGTCGAGCGGTCCCTCCTCGTGACCGCCAGTTCCGCCGTCGGTCCCGAGAACGTACCGGAGGGGTCGACCATCGAACGGGTGAACGGCCAATCGGTGCACACGATGGCCGGCTTCGACGCCGCACTCGGCGATCGGGAGACGGCCGAGCTCACCTACCGCACCGAGGAGGGCGACCGACACCAGACGACGGTACCGATCGGAGCGCTAGCCGTGGTCGATGACGGCCCGATGGCCGACGCCGGTGCGCCCCTCGAGGCCGAGGTGGTCATCACCCACATCGGCGAGACCCGGGTGGCCGATCGAGACGGGCTGACCGACGCCCTTGCAGCGACCGAGCCGGGTGAAACCGTCGCGGTCACCTACCACCATGGAGACGCCCGCCACACGGTCGACGTGACGCTCGGCGAGGCATCCGATGGTGGTGGGTTTCTGGGGGTATTGACCGTTCCCGGGACGACCGGGATGGAGGTGTCGGACTTCGGCATCCGGGGGTATCCCGCCGAGCGCTACCTCGCGATGCTCGGGGGCGACGGTGACCCGCCGGTCGCGATCGCGGAGTCCTTTGTCGGGAAGATGGTGCTGGCGATCTTCCTGCCGCTGGCGAGCCTCGTCGTCGGGTCGGTGTTGCCGTTTAACTTCCCGGGGTTCACCGCCGACACGATCAACTTCTTCACCGTCGAAGGGCCACTCGCCGCGCTGGGTTCGGGGACCTTCCTGCTCGCCAACGTCCTCTTTTGGACCGGCTGGATCAACATCAACCTCGGGTTTTTCAACTGCATTCCGGCCGTGCCCCTCGACGGCGGGCACATCCTCAAAACTGGCCTGGAGAGCCTCCTCTCGCGGCTTCCCGTTCCGGCCGGTGAGCGCGTGGTTTCAGTCCTGGTCGGGATCGTCGCCCTCCTCATGTTGGCCAGCTTCCTCCTGTTGATCTTCGGCGCGGGCGTGCTCGCCCCGTAACCTAGCGAGTGGCCTCGGACACCCCCACGCGGTCGTAAAACGCCTCGGGGGTGTCATCGATACGCTCGAACGAGCCGAAATCGCGCTCGTGGTGGCGGATGATCTGCTCGGCGATCCAAGCCGAGAAGGTCTCGTCGAATTGCCAGTTACCCTCAGCGATGTCGATCTGAAGCCGGTCGTCGGTACCCAAGGCCACGAACACGTGATAGAGCCCGAGGATGATGTCGGCGAAGTCTCTCGCGTCGATATCGCCCGATTGGCGCTTTTCCTCGAGCTTCTCCCGCCCCCGGTCCGTGAGCTGGAAGTACTTCCGGTCGGGTTCGTCCTCCCGTTCGATTCGGTCAGCCAGATCCTTCTCCTCGAACTTATAGAGGATCGGGTAGACCGAGCCGTAGGAGGGTTCCCAATGACCCCCGCTGAGTTGCTTGATTTCCTTGAGGATTTCGTATCCGTATCGCGGTTTCTCCTCCAACAACTCCAGTACGAGGTACGCGATGAGCCCTTTGGGTGGGCCGGCCTTGCGCATCGTGGCAGGACATTGTCGAGCTAGGGTCAAAGGTTTGCGGACGGGGCAAACGACAACATCCTTGAACCGCCGCGGACCTATTTCTCGGTATGGAGCGCCGCACGCCCCCGCCCACGGACGAGGGGTGGTATCTGTTGCACGACATGCGCCGAATCGATTGGGACGACTGGCGGCGGCTGTCGGACGACGAGCGAGGACGCATCCTTCGATCGGCCGGTGCACAGCTGACCGAGCTCGAATCGGTCGACGACGCCGATGCCGGCGAATCAGGGTTCTATGTCGGTCTCGGCCACCGGGTCGATCTCATGGGTGTCCACCTCCGTCCCGAACTCGGTCAGTTGGACGCGATCGAGCGATCCCTTGACGCCGGTGCCATCGGTGAGGTGACCGAGCGGGTGGACTCGTTCGTCTCCGTGACGGAGGTCTCCGGGTACCACTCGGAAGCCTACTTCGACGACGATGCCGAAGTCGACCCGGGACTGCGTCGATACATCGAATCCCGGTTGTACCCCTCGATCCCCGACGCCGACGTCGTCTCGTTTTATCCGATGTCGAAACGGCGAGGGGAGCGAGACAACTGGTACGACCTCCCCTACGAGGAGCGACAAGAACACATCGCCGCCCACGGCGAAATCGGTCGGGAATACGGCGGGCGGGTCACCCAGATTATCTCCGGAAGCATCGGCTTTGAGGAGTGGGAATGGGGCGTCACGCTCTTCGCGGACGATCCCACTGTGATCAAAGAGCTACTGACGGAGATGCGCTACGACCCCTCCACCTCACGGTACGCGTCGTTTGGGTCCTTCACGGTGGGGCGTCGGCTCCCCGTCGATCAACTGTCGGCACTCTTCGACGGTGCACCGGTCGGGCTGGACCACGACCACGAGACGTCCGCGAAGGAATCTGCGGCCGTCCGGCGCGAGCTTGACGCCGAGGGGGTCTATGCCGGACAGCCGCACGGAGAGGACGTCCACGCCCTCGTGCTCTTTTCGGACGCCGACCGCGAGCCTCTCGTCGAGGCCGTCGACCGTCTGGTCGGAAACTTCGACCACTACGACACCCACCAGGACACGGGCGTCTACACCGACGGCAACGACCATGCCGTCGTCAGCATCTGGTCCACGGCCGATGCCGCCGACACCGCTGCGGGGTTCC
This sequence comes from uncultured Halobacteriales archaeon, assembly GCA_964502835.1. GTDB lineage: Archaea > Halobacteriota > Halobacteria > Halobacteriales > SKSH01 > CAZCYF01. The sequence goes on from CAZCYF010000003.1 coordinate 14,547, forward strand.
TGGCCGATCTCCCCGGCATCCGCGACCGGGCTGGCGACCGTGGCGGCTGGGAGACGATGGGGATGTTCTACACCGTCAAGCCCGAGCATCGTGAGGACTTCGTCGACACCTTTGCCGAGGTCGGCGAGACGCTCGAAGAGCTGGAGGGCCACCGGGAGACGGCGTTGTACACCCGGGTCAACGACGACTGCGACATGTTCATCGCCAGCCGCTGGGATGACCGCGAGTCGGCAATGGGCTTCTTCGGCGACGAAACGTTCAGGGAGACGGTCCAGTGGGGTCGAGACGTCCTCGAGCGACGCCCCCGCCACGTCTTTCTCGCCTGAAGCGGTGGAATCCACCCCGACGGAACGGCTTTTGTGTCGTGACGGCCAATCGAGTAGCCATGACGAAACGGCGCGTGGAGCTCCCACCCGCCACCGCGGACGCCTACGAATCGTTCGTCGATTCCGTTCGCGAGCGGCTCCAGTCGGACGATCCCCTGGGCGATGTCGTCCAGGAGGTGCTCGTCGAGCTCAACGGCGAACGCGACCTGTACGAACGCTGGCGCTCGGGAGCAACGGTGGCAAGTGCCGACGAAATACGCCTCCGGAACTACCACCCCGACCACGCGGCGATCGAAAGCGAATGGTACGCCGAAAAGGACGAATCGGCCTTCCGTAGATCGAAGCGCCTCCAGTGGCTCTGGCGACAGTTCGACCGCACACCCCTCGCCTCAAACGTCGCGTTCGGACTGGCGTTTCGGCAGATGCTCGCCGATGTACTGTTCGCGTCGGCGGGTGACGACCTTCGCATCTTTCGCGGGGTGACGATGAGCTACGGGCACAACATCACCGTCGGGGACCGGGCCGTCATCCACGACCACGTCCACCTCGACGATCGGGGACGGTTGCGCATCGGCGACCGCGTCAGCATCAGCGAGGGCGTTCACATCTACTCCCACGATCACGATATCGTCGACCAGACGGCGGTCTCCAACTACGAGACGATCATCGAAGACGACGTTCGCCTCACGTACGAGACCATGGTGCGCGCGGGCGTCCGAGTGGGCGAAAACGCGGTCGTCGGCGCGAAATCCGTCGTGCAATCGGACGTTCCCGCCCATCACGTGGCCGTCGGCTCCCCAGCCCGGAGCGTGCGTATCAAGCCGGGCTGGGAGTCGGTCGCGATGGATCCCGACGAGGAGCCACCGGGGGACCGCGAGGAGCGACGGATCGATTCCACCGTGCCCGACGACATCGAGCCGTTCGACGAGTTCCAGCGTGACCTCCGGCCGCCGGACACGAACAACCAAGTGGATTGAGTTCGTACCGTCGGGTGACATGGAGTGGAGCCTCCTGCTCGCGATCGTCGGCGTGGCGGCCCTCCTCCAGCTGGTGTTCTTCTGGTACTATCTCCGTCTGGGGCAGGGCAACAGCCAGCTCGGGAGTCCAATGTCGGGCGACCAGACCTCGAGCGCACAGGCGAGTAACGAGGCCGACCACCGCGGTGGGGCGGACCCCCACCGGGACGAGCTGTTGTTGACCTGCCAGGAGTGCGGCCACGAGAACGAGTGGGATCCGGTCTTCACCTACTGTGAGAGCTGTCTCACGAAGATCGCATAGGTCTCAGGCGACCGGTCGCCCGAATCGCACCAAGGTTCATCCGTCACCGGTAACGAGCACCGGTATGTACCGCGCGATCCTCCCTGACGGCAACATCGGCGGTGCGTCGTTCGAACGGACCCGACACGGCGTGGAGATGTTCACCGAGGACGGCGAGCTCAGGGCATTCATCCCGTATGAGAACCTCATTGCCGTGATGAACGAGACGGTCGACGCCGAGGAACACCGGTCGATCCGGTGAGGTGGTTCGAACTCAGTAGTTTTCCTCACCGCCGAAGGCGAGGCTGAGTTCCGAGGCCCGGTAGATCCCGATCAGCTCGGCAATGATTTCGTCGTGCGATTCGTCCTCGATGCGGAGCGAATCGAGCTCTTGGAGCGTCTCCTCGGACACTTCGACCGTGGGCATGGACGACCGTATGATATCGATGTAGATAAGCCCGTGGGCTCGCCCGTCACGCCATCAGTCGACGGTAAACCCGCGATCGCGGAGTTCTGATTCGACCCGGTCGCGATGTTCGCCCTGTAGCTCGATCCGGTCGCCGTCGACCGTCCCGCCACAGGCGAGCGCCGACTTGAGCTCCGATGCGAGGGAGTCGACGTCGACCGACCCGGTATCGAACCCTTCGACGATGGTCATCTGCTTGCCGAACCGACGTTCATCCACGCGGATGCTGATCGTCTGTTCCTCCTTTGCCACTTCCTCGCAGACACAGAGGTCGTCGGGAAGGCCACACGTGGGGCAGACCTCGGCCATTATGGGTGTCTTCCTAATACATGCGTCTCGGGGTTTAAAATCCTCCGCGTTTTGATGGCACAGCGGCACGCTCCGGCCCCGGGCGAGCCCACAACACACACGATCCCGCCCCTCACCGACCGTGGCGGGACGATCTCGAAGGGGCCATCCGGGTGACGGGATTGAGCAATGCGGCGACGACGCGGCCGTGGGGGCGTCCCGCAACTCTCGACGCGAGCACATGAGCACGGTCACCCGGGTGAGCTCGCGAGTTGTATCGAACGCAAGCATCTTTGGTCGGCTCGTGCGATCTCCCAGCCATGCGGCGACGACGGCTGCTGGTGTCACTTGCGGCAACCGCCGGAGCCGCCGTGGCCGGCTGTCTCGGTGACGACGCCGACGAGCCCACGAAGACCGACCCGCCCGGGACCACACCGGACACGACAGTTCCGCCCGATCAGGTTGGCCTCGAAGCCCTCGAAACCGACCTGACGGCCCCCACCGACATCGCGTTTCGCCCCGGTGATGAGGGCGCCTTCGTCACGACCCAGCCCGGTCGCATCTATCACGTCGACCGTGCCGGTGGTGACGCTGAGGTGGCCCTCGACCTCAGCGACCGGGTGGTTTTCGGCGGAGAACGCGGCCTGCTCGGCGTCGCCCTGCATCCGGCCGTCGAGGACACGGATCGGCTCTTCGTTCGGTACAGCGCACCGCCCCGAGCTGGCACGCCCGCCTCGTATAGCCATACCTTCGTGGCGGCAGAGTTCACCCTCAACCCGGATCATCGGTCGATCGCACCGGACTCGGAGTCGACCATTATCGAGATTCCGGAGCCACAGTCCAACCACAACTCGGGCGACGTGCTGTTCGGACCGGATGGCTACCTGTACCTCGGCTCCGGTGACGGTGGCGGTGCGGCCGATGCCGGACCGGGCCATCCCGATGACTGGTATGCGGCGAACGCCGGTGGCAACGGCCAGGACACCAGGGAGCACCTCCTCGGCGGCATATTGCGACTGGACGTCGACCACGACGACGCTCCGGGCGGCTATGCCATCCCGCCGGACAACCCGCTGGTCGACCGACCCGAGCACCGCGACGAGTACTTCGCCTGGGGGCTTCGCAACCCGTGGGGGGCGGCCTTCGACGAGGAGCGGTTGTTCGTCGCCGACGTGGGGCAATCTCGGCGTGAGGAGGTCAACCTCGTCGAACGCGGCGGTAACTACGGCTGGAACGTCAGGGAGGGGACGAGTTGCTTCTCGACGGCCGATCCCTTCACCGCGCCCGATGCCTGTCCGTCCGAGACGCCCGCCGCGGTTCGCGGCGGCGAGCGGCTTCGTGATCCGATCGTGGAGTATCCCAACGATGCGCCGAGTGCGGGCTCGGTCAGCGGCGTGGCCGTCTGTGGTGGGCACGTCTATCGGGGCGAGGCGATCCCCGGGCTCTGGGGACGGTATGTCTTCGCCGACCTCCAGCCGGAAGGGCGCCTGTTCGTGGCCGCGCCGGCCGATGATCCGAGCTATCCGACCGATTGGGTGGCGAGCACGGTGTCGCTCACGGCTGACGCCGCGGAGGTACTGGATCGGGTGTTGGCCATCGACCGCGACCACCGTGGTGAGCTGTACGTGTTGGGTGGAGGCGGCGTCTTTCGGCTGCAGCCGGCCTAACCTCGTCGGCCAACGACACGATACGGCGGAAAATACACGGGTTCGTTTCACTTTCACTCCGCTCGGTGAGCGTATTAGTCCCGGTATCGGGAACGTGGTGGGTGGATGCCACGGACGCGACGATGCAGCCGTCGCCGTCCGGCCCATCCAAGCCATGATCGCACACGACCACGCACGACGCGGTGCCCGTCGGAGGCGATGACCGTGTCGACCGCCCTCGACTGGGTCCGTTCGCTCGGCCGGCGTCCGGACGACCGATTCCACGAATGCCGACACTGTGGAACGACCGTCGACGTGCCGAGCGACGGGTGCCCGACATGCGGCTCGACGGACATCGCCAGCTACGAACTCTGATCGATACCACAGCTGGAGGCCAGGACGTGCGTGGGAGGGGGACGACCAGGACACCCTACCCGAGGCCGACGACGCGACCGTCGGCAGTCCGGTGTGAAGGGACGGAGGATCGACCCCGCCGTCGCCACCGTCAGCGCAGCAATCGAGACCTCGATGTACCAGCAAAAAGCCGGCTGCGCCGACCGGGAATTGAACCCGGGCTACGAGCTTGGGAAGCTCGTGTCCTACCACTGGACCATCGGCGCTCGCGGTGGATGGCTACCTGCGAGTCGCACTTGAACGTAGCGCTTCTTGGGGTCGCGGAGCGTTTAAGGGGGCCCGCCGGCGAGCATCGACATGCCCGACCTCCAGTTCGCGACCCACGACCTCGAGGATCGCATCGAGGGAATCGTCCAGTTCATCCGGGAGGAAACCGAGTCGGCTGGCGTCGACGGCGTCGTGCTCGGCCTGTCAGGTGGTGTCGATAGCGCCACGACCGCCGGGTTGGCCACGAAGGCACTCGGACCGGATCAGGTGCGGGCGTTGGCGCTTCCAGCCGCGCCGACCGCACCGGACTCGATTACGTACGCCGAGTCGGTCGCGGAGGCGTTCGACCTCAAGCTCGAGGTGATCGAGGTCGAACCGATCGCCCGGGCAGTCGAGGATGCTCATCCACGGCCGGTCGACGAGGTCGCCCTCGGCAACGTGCGAGCCAGGGTGCGAGCCGTCTACTGGTACCTCGTGGCCAACCAGGAGTCGCGACTCGTCCTCGGCGGTGGTAACCGAACCGAGTGGCTGACCGGATACTTCACCAAGTATGGTGACATCGCGGTGGACCTCCTCCCGCTTGGAAACCTCTATAAGACGCAGGTCCGCCAGGTGGCCCGCCACGTTGGCGTGCCCGAGGCGGTGGTCGAACGGACCCCGACGGCGGAGCTCTGGGCGGACCAAACCGATGAGGCAGAGCTGGGGGTGTCCTACGAGACCCTCGACGGCGTGTTGGCCGAACACGTCGATGGTGATGCCAGCGTGGTCGAGACGGCCGAACAACTCGACGTCGACGAGGCGGTCATTCGACGGGTGCAAGCGCTCGTCGATGGATCCAGCCATAAACGTACACTCCCCCCCACACCTTGAGCCCGAGACCGGCACATTGCGCCACTTCCAAAGGCCTTTGGCCCCGCCCGCGCATCCTCCAAAGAGATGGACGAGGGCAGCCGCGCTCGCTCGGCGGCGATCCGGGCGATTCAGGACGTCACCCCGGACCGCCTGCGCGAGCGCTTAGAGACCCGCCTGGCGGCGGCCCCGCCTGCTCCCGGTGAGGTCACCATCGCCAGCGCGCGCCACCACGGGACGGATGGACCCGGTGCGAATGCCCCCGCGCTCGCCGGTGCCGTCCAACAGATCTTCGTCGGGCTGCGCATCACGCGTGAATTGATCGAGATGGACCCCTGGCGCGACCATGATGGCCGGCCGAACGATGCCGACCTCGAAATCGTCGCCGCCGACGTACTCGTGGCCCGAGGGGTCTCGCGGTTGGCGTCGACCGCAGCCGCCGAGACCGCCGTACAGGTGGTTCGCGAATTCGGTCAGGACCAGGCAGACCGACTCGACGAGCGATCGTCGGGGACCCGTCGTCACCTCGAGGCAAGCGTCCTGGAGCTGGCGATCGTGGCCGGAGCCGCGAGCTCTGGCGTCCCGCCCGAAGCGGCCATCCGACGGTCGATCCCTGCGGGGCCGGGGATCGAGGCTGGTCGCATGCCACCAACGGTGTCGATCGTCGAGGGAACGGCCCTCGAACCCGTCGCTGATATCGGCCCGCGAATCGGTCTGCCGGAGGATGGGCTTCGATCCGGGGCGAGCGATACGGACTGACACGGATCGGGCGAATCCCCGCACAATCCCGGCCGAGCGGGTGTCACCGAAACGCCTAAACGCACCTCGGGGGCTATCTTCGAGGTGCTCACGTGCCTAGGTAGCTTAGCGGTAAAGCGCGTCCTTGGTAAGGACGAGAGCCCGGGTTCAAATCCCGGCCTAGGCTGTTTGCATCGTGACGTTGGTTCCACCCATTTCTGTTGACTGAATTGATTGCTGGCGAGTGGACCGACCTGGCAACCATCAACTGCACCCGCGACCCGAGAGATGACGGAATGGCCGGGGGCGAGATGGCCGGACCCTCGTTGATCCGGAGGTGGAAATGGTCACGCACTCGACCGGTCTTGAACCGCCGGAGACTGAACCGAAAACGGACTCGTCTGGTCGACCAGGCCGCGCTCAGTTGCGCACGGTTCGGGCAGCTACCGTCACCGAGTGTCACCCCGGTAGCACACACGATCAGGCCGTGAACCCGAACGGCAGGCATGCCTCGAAAGTTGGTGCCAATCCCTGTGCCGCGAGGACGACACCGGTCCGGCCCCTCCGTGGGCCCGCGACCGTTCGACGATCGGTTGGAGTTGGATAGCAGATCGGGGCGACAGTCAGCCCCTCGGTCGTCTCCACGGTGAATGAAGTGACGGTCAACCGGGGGTTGGCACGGCTGCCCCACGGCCGTACCGCGTGGATTGGCGGGCGTTCGATGCCGAGGATGGCGTTGCGAAACTTTGTTATATGGCTATTCGAATCATTAAATTAGATGGGTCTAATCTCTCGTCTGCTGGCCGACCCAGGAGGGTGGGTCGATGGTGAATGAACTGCTCGACATCCTGCTCGTCTCCATCAGAGACGGCTACATCCAGGTCAGCGCCTTCGTCGCCCTCACGGTCCTTGCCTTCAGTTACGTGCAGTACCGCTCGAAAGGGCGCCTCATCGCCGGGCTCGAATCCCACCAGCGCATGCAGCCGCTCATTGGCGCATGCCTCGGATTGACCCCGGGCTGTGGCGGTGCGATCGTGATGATGCCGCTGTACCTCCGTGGAACGATCAGTTTCGGCACGGTCGTCGCCACGCTCGTCGCCACGGCCGGTGACTCGGCGTTCGTCATCCTGGCTCTCGCCCCCGAAGCGGCCCTCTATGCCTACGGCATGGCCTTCATCGTCGCCATCGCGACGGGCTTTGCGATCGATCGCTTCGGGATGGGCGTCACCCTCGTCGATCGGGCGGTCGCCCAGCTCAGCCAGCCCGTCACCGACGGCGGGACGGCCGGCAGCGTCATCGCTCCGCAGTCAAACCCGGCACACGACTACGAGGGCCCAGCGCCCGGTCACACCCACGCCGAGGGGCCAGATCGCACCTCCCAGATCCTCACACCGCTCAGCCACGCGGTCCATGGAGCATGGTGGCTTGCGGCAGTCGGCGCCCTGACCATCGGCGTCATCTACCTGCTCGAGGGGGCGCCCGAGGTTCCGTTCCTCGTCGGCTGGTCGTACGCGGGCGCGTTCACGGTCGTCGGGTTCATCGGAACGGTCATGTCATTTTACCTGTATTTCGTCGGCCGCCACTACATCGGCGAGGGCTCGGTGGGTCGCGCCCGGGAATCGTTCGAAAGCGCCTACGGCACGCTCCAACATGCCGCCATGGAGACGAGCTTCGTGACCGTCTGGGTCATCGTGGCCTATCTCGCGTATGAGTACCCGGTCGCCCTCTTCGAGCTCGACATCGCAGCGCTGGCCGCCGCGGCGGGCGTGATCGCGCCGATGGCCGGTGCTGCCCTCGGGATGATCCCGGGCTGTGGACCGCAGATCGTCCTTGCCGGCGCGTACGCCGAGGGTGGCATCCCGTTTTCGGCGCTGGTGGCCAACGCGATCAGCCAAGATGGCGATGCGTTGTTCCCGCTGCTCGCCATCGACAAGCGCGCCGCCGTCGTCGCGACGATCTACACCACGATACCCGCCCTGCTCGCCGGGGTTGCGCTTCACTTCCTGTGGGGCCCCGTCCTCGGGTTCGAGTCGTTCGGCTTCGGCGTCCTCTGATGAGGATCCCCGGGGGACTCCTCAGTTCGTTCGAGCGACCTCACTGGAGTGAATCGGCGATCGGGTCCGGCGTCCGACGCGATGTCGAGGGAACCACCGACCGGGCGCCGAAAGCGTCCGGCGTCAACGCGATTCGATGTGTCGGGCAATCCGACGCAGGCCCGTCTCCAGTACGTCGGGCCGGGCACCGAACCCGATGCGAAACCGATCGGGCTCGCCAAAGACGTCGCCAGGGGCGAGCAGGACGTTCTCCGCCTGATAAACGGATTCACAGAACGTACGGCCTGATTCGAACCCCGCCGGAATCGTTGGAAACCCGTTGACCCCGGTCGGCTCGTGCCACGCGAGGTCGAACCGATCCACAAAACTAGTCACGCGGTCGCGATTCGCCGCCACGAGCCGTCGGTTCTCGGCGAGAATGGCCGCTTCTCGCGATCCGAGTGCCTGTTCGGCGATGTGGTGGCCGAGCGTCGGCGGCGCGATCGTCGTGTAATCCTTCCACCGACGAATCGCATCGGCAATCGGGGCCGATGTGACCACCCACCCGATTCGCGCCCCGGCAAGCCCGTACGCCTTCGACAGTCCAGCGGTCGAGATGGCCCGCTCGCCGATCGACGCCGCGGGTGGATGCGGATCGTCGGCCAGGAGTCGGTAGACCTCGTCGACGTGGAGGTAGGCCTCGTTGTCCACGGCCAGATCGTACAGCCCCTCGAGGAGCTCGGGTCCATCATACCGACCGGTCGGATTGGCCGGGTTCGCGAGAACGACGAGCTCGGTCTCCGGCCGCATGGCGGCCTCCACGGCGGAGCAATCGACCGACCAGTCCGGTGGCCGGGCCGGGACCGTCGTCACGTCGGCAACCGTCGCCGGGAGGGTCCGCAGCGACTGATACGTCGGGGTGATCACCACCGCGTGCGCTGTCGCATCCAAGAGGGCGAGATGGGTCAGCAGGTTGGCTTCCTGGGTTCCACACGTGATGACGACGCCGGCTGGCGAGCGACCATATCGACGGGCGATGCGTTCACGAAGTGCTGGCGAACCATCCGTGGGAATGACATACCCGAGGGACCCGACGTCGAGGTCGAACCGGGTTACATCGAGGCTCCTGATGCCGCTTTCTCCCAACATGACGTCCGTGTCGGGGTCGTAGCGATCGAGCCACCGTTCGAGTTCGAATGGGGGGATGTCCATGGAGGCTCACCTCGGTTAGGTTACTCCCAGACGAGGAATCACTCGCGACATCGAAAGACGAGGAGTTCCTCGGTATAGCGGGGCGTCGAGCGGGTCGCATCGGGCTGACGTTTATCGACCTCCCGGGTTCGGACATGCTCGTCGAGCGATCGGCGACCGGCGTCAAGCGGCCGATCGAGCAGGGACAGGGGCACATCGAGCCCGATTGGCCGCGATGGAATCACGTGTCGACTCGTGTTTGGGGGCAACAGCGGCCCCTCGGTCGCGGCGCGAATGACGGCGTCCTTCGACGGTGGCGGCGGGCGGACCACCACCCCGCCATCGGGTGATACCGAACCATCGGACGCGGGATGCAGGGTCGGCCCGTGGCCGTGTGTCTGAAACGTCTCAACAATGAGTTGGATGGGTTCGATGAACGAGGCGAAGCCGGCAGACGGTGGTGCGATCGTGTACGTCTCCTCGTCGGTGATCAGTGCCAGCTGATCGGCCGATGGGGTCCCATCCCTGCTCGAGACGGTCACGCCGCGGTCCTCGAGTCGCTCCACGATGGTCGAAATCACCGCCGTGGCGGTCGGCCCGTATCGCCGTGACCAGCTGCCCACCGATACCGCGGGATTGTGGTACGGAACCTGACAAACGGGCGCGTTCGCGGAACCCAGCCGTCGGAGCGACTGCAGTCGATGCATGCCGTCGAGAACGACGTTCGAATCGCGGGCAGTGATGATGGGGTTCCTGAGGAGTTGGGCCTCACGAATATCGCGCTCGAGCGCGTCAACGTGTGGCTCGTCGACGTGTTCGTGCGGCCAGAGCTTCGGTATCGGCTGGAGGGTCAGGGTCAACTCGAGATCCGTTGCCTCGATCCGATACGCGTCTGGCCGGGGCATCACCGATGTGCAAGGTCGACGCCCCCTTAGCCTCATCGGACGGGCTGGCCGAAAACCGCGGATACGACACGGTTTTGTGTGCGGCTGCGTCTTCTCGCTGTATGCGTCGCGTGAAATACCACCTCGGGGAAGACGCGATCCCGACGCAATGGTACAACGTCCTCCCCGACCTCCCTCGGCCGCTGGATCCGCCGTTGCATCCACGAACCCACGAGCCGATGGGGCCGGAGGACCTGGCACCCCTCTTTCCGACGGCCATCATCGAGCAAGAAATGAGCCAGGACCGCTGGATCGACATTCCCGACCCGGTTCGTGACGTCTATCGGCAGTGGCGGCCGACGCCCATGTACCGGGCGCGGCGCCTGGAGGAGGCACTCGACACCCCGGCCAAGATCTTCTACAAGTACGAGGGTGTGAGCCCCGCCGGCAGCCACAAGCCCAACACGGCCGTCGCCCAAGCCTACTATAACGAGCAGGAGGGCACCGAACGGATCACGACCGAGACCGGCGCGGGCCAGTGGGGGAGCGCCCTGGCGTATGGCGCCTCCACGTTCGATATCGACACCTCGGTCTACATGGTGAACATCAGCTACGAGCAAAAGGCCGACCGGGTGCCGATGATGCAGACCTGGGGTGCGGACGTGCTCCCGAGTCCGACGGAGACCACCGAGGCCGGCCGACAGGTCCTCGCCGAGGATCCCGACTCGCCCGGCAGCCTCGGCATCGCCATCGCGGAGGCGGTGGAGGATGCCGCCAACGATCCCGAGGCCAAGTATGCCCTCGGAAGCGTCCTCAACCACGTCCTCTTACATCAGACGGTGATCGGTCAGGAGGCGAAACGGCAGTTCGATGCTGCCGGCGTCGATCCCGACGTGCTGATCGGCGTCACCGGCGGCGGATCCAGTTTCGGCGGGTTCTCGCTTCCGTTCGTCAAGGACATCCTGGCCGGCGACCGTGACCTCGAGCTTCGCGCGGTCGAGCCGACCGCCTGCCCATCGCTGACCAAGGGGGAGTACCGGTATGACTTCGGGGATAGCGCCAAGCAGACGCCCCTCATGAAGATGCACACGCTCGGGCACACGTTCGTCCCCCCGCCGGTCCATGCCGGTGGGCTCCGATTTCACGGGATGGCGCCGATCCTGTCGGCGCTCGTTGACGAGGGGGTGATCGATCCGGTGGCAGTCTCCCAGGTCGACATGTTCGAGGCGGCCGTCGAGTTCTCCGCCCACGAGGGATTCATCCCCGGTCCGGAACCGGGACATGCGATCTGCGAGGCGATCGAGGAGGCCAAACGGTGTCGAGAAACCGGCGAGGAAAAGGTCATCGCCTTCCTCCACTGTGGCCATGGCTATTTCGACATGCAGGCGTACCAGGAGTACTTTGCCGACGAGCTCGAACACGTTGAGTACTCCCAGGCGGCCGTCGACGAGGCGATGGCCCAGCTGCCCGACATCGCACGATAGCCCGGACGTGCCGAGTGGACCCGCCGTGGGCTGAACCCCATGCCTTTACGATCCGGCTGATGAGGCGCCTCGTATGGGTCTCCACGAGCGACTTCGAGCCCATCCCGCGGAAATTGCCGGCCATATCGAACACACGAACGTCGAACCCGACGCGAGCGTCGACGCGATCGATTCGCTGTGTACCGCGGTCCGCGATCGCGGATTTCGATCGGCGGTCGTGCTCCCCTACCACGTCGAACGAGCCCACGACCACCTCGAGGGGGTTGCGGACGTCGTCACGGTCGTGGGATTTCCATACGGCATCCAGCCCACTCCGGCGAAGGTCGCCGAGGCAAACGCCGTCATGCCATTCGTCGACGAGGTCGACATGGTGATGAACCGAACGGCCTTCGCCAACGACGACCTCGCGGCTGTCGCCGACGATGTTTCCGCCGTCGCGGACGCGATCGGTGATCGTGTCCTGAAGTGTATCATCGAGACACCCCTGTTGGAGGTGGAGGAAATCGTGCGTGCCGCGACGATCGTCACCCAAGCGGGGGCCGGTTTCGTCAAGACCGCGGTTGGGTACGAAGGGGCTGTCGATCCTGACGAGGTCGCGGTGATCGCCGACGCCGTCGATGACGACGTCGGCATCAAAGCCTCCGGCGGCATCGGCGAGTTCGACTCGGCAATGGCCATGGTTGAGGCGGGTGCAACCCGCATCGGTGCATCGGCCGGTGAGGCAATCCTCGAGTCGGTCCCGACGTGACGGGTATCTAACACGAACCGGACTGACGGATCGGTCGCTGGGTCACGACCTCGTCGGATCACACGGCGGACGACCCGATGACTCACCGGGAAGCCCTGGTGTGCGGCCAGTTTCGAACGAACGCCGGAGACCGGCCGAATCAGTAGCCCGGCCCGCCACCACCACCTGGCGTGTCGGTTTCGGTCGGTGTGGCTGACGTCTCCTGCTGGGGCATCCCGGCGGGATCGAGGAGCCACCAGACGTCCTGGACCCCCTGTCCCCCGAAGACTCTCGAACTTGAGTCGCCGGCGAAGTAGTACAACGGCCAGCCGTTCGCCGCCACCTGGACAGAACCGTCCTCGCGCTCGAACGTGGTAAGGTCGGCGGTGACGTCCGGACCGCCACGGGGATCGCCGTCCACGGTCAGCGGCGGCCAGTTCGATTCGCAGTCGTCATAGCAGGTGCTCTCGCCGGCGCCTTGCTCGTCCGCGTCGAACATGTACAGCGCCATCCCGTCACCGTCGACGAGGACGTCACCGAGATCGGGATGGGAGGCCACACTCACGTCAGCGGGGCGAACCGGCGTGGCGTCCGGGCGGAGGACCCACCAAATGTCCTCGACCCCTTGACCCGTGGCATCTCCCGGTTCGGAGTCACCAACCCAATAGTACAACGGCCAGCCGTCGGCGGCGACCTGGGTCGTGCCGTCGTCGCGCTCGAAGGTGGTTAGTTCCGCCTCGACGGCGGAGCCGGCGACCGGGTCGTCCTCGACGGTCAGTGGCGGCCAGTTCGCCTCGCAATCGTCGTAGCAGGTGCTCTCACCAGCTCCCTGCTCGTCCGCGTCGAACATGTACAGGACCATCCCCTCACCATCAACGAGAATGTCGCCGAGGTCGGGGTGGGTGGCGACCGAGACGGTGGCGTCCGAATCGGGCGTCGTGGTTGGGGTCGCCATCGGCGTGTCCGTCGGCGTTTCGGTCGGGGAGTCGCCGTTATCGCCGCCATCGTCATCATCTCCGAGACAGCCAGCGAGGGTCATCGCGGCGGCCGTCGATACGAGGAGTGTCCGGCGTGAGTGCGCCATGCTACCTCATGGCCCATGCCCGGAAAAGGCGATTTTCCGAAGTTACTCCAAATTTCCTCCGAGAACACCGTGGTCAAACCAGCGTCAGCCGGGCCAGGACGAGCAGGGCGAGCAACTCGAATCCACACAGGAGAGTCACCCCGATCTGGACGTCGACGGAGGCGTTGACGAACCACGCGATGAACTCGTCGTGCAGCACGTAGAAGTAGAGCCACAGCGCGTTTTGAACCACCAACATGGCCCCGAAGACGAGCAGGCCGAGGGTATGGCGGGCGCCGTGATCCAGGTAGTTTCTAACCCAGACCGAGCCGAGCGCCACTAACAGGAGCAGGTTGATTCCGGCGGACAGACGGGCTCCCGTCAACCAGAGCTCCATGGATACCCCCTAGCTCGTTGGCCGTTATAGGTGCTATCCAAATTTCGACCCATATCACGCATCGGAATCCACCGTCTGGAGGATCTCCTCGATCGTCGCCCAGTTCGACTCGGCCTGATCGGTGATGAAATACACAGTTCCATAGTCGTTGTCGCTTTGTCGGACCACGTTGTTGTCAAGGAGGACGTCCAGATGATGCCGGATCGTCGTGTAGTCGTACCCGAGATCCTCGGCGAGCTGGTTCGCGTTTCGCGGCCGCTCGCTCACGGCGCGAACGAGTTGCACCCGGGTCTTCGCCCCCCGGGAACTCGCGAGGAGATACCACAACACGTCCTCCATTCGCTCCCTCGTACTCGCGCGACTGACGTAAATGGCCACGCTACGTTGGGAGCCGGGTTACGGCGGGGCTGCATCGATGATCCGATCGGCCACCGTAACCGCGTTTTCGAGGGCGAGCGGTGCACCGGCCTCGAAGGCGGTCGCGAATCGGTCGGTCGTGGCCCCTGGGGCCGGTCGGTCAAAGTTGGCGATCCCTCTGATGCTGAGATATCGATCGAGGCGATGGAAACGCATCACCGCCCGGGCCGTCGCCAGATCCTCCATCTCGGTGACGACGGGCGGACCGAGATTTCGGGTTGCCACCAGCCATTCGACCGCTTCGGCGAGCACCGACCCGTGCCAGAGCTCGTCGCCACAGACGTTGACGCCCGTGGCGATGCCCGGGGTTGCCTCCATCGAGTGGTCACGCCGATCGCGGTAGGTGGCGACGGACGAGTCATCCGTTAGCGACACCTCCCCAGCGAGGCCGAGGGCCCACTCCACGAGGTCGTCATCGAGTTCGACGACGCCCTGATCGCCGGTATAGGGGTTCAAGTCGAGCGGTAAGTCGTCCCCGGTCGGATCGAACCGAAGCTTGTCGTCCCAGTCGACGATGGCCGTGGAGACCACGACCGAGCCCAGCGTGACCGCGGCGGGGTTGCCACCGGCGACGCCGACGGAGAGGACCAAACAATCGGTGCAATCGACGCGGTCGGACGTCAGGACCGCCGTGGTGGTCGCGGCCGCGGCGACCTTGCCGATACCCGTGGGGACCACCCCGATCCCGTCGGCATGAGCCAGTGGCTCCGGGACACCCGGGATCGACAGGTGCCCCTCGAGTGCGTATCGGTCGTGCCACGGTGTCGTCTCGCTCGGGACGCCCGCGAGGTCGTCAAAGGCAGGCAGGATGAGCACGTCCAACGAGACGGCCATGGTGGGGTCGTATCCGGGGCGTACCAATACACCTTGCCCGTCGACAAACGACTGACTGCGGAGTCCGGCATCCGACCGGAATCCCCGTGCGAACGGTTGGCACGGCCGGATCGCCTGGCACGCCGTTCATATAGCTGGCACATCAGCCATCGAGCGTGGCACGTCGGGAGCTCTTCGCATCGCTTTGTGGGATGGTGTTCCTCGTCAACCTTTCCCGGATGATCTTCGCCCCGCTGGTGCAGCCAGCCGCGGCCGACTTCGGCGTCACGGCTGCATCCCTCGGAGTGGTCACCAGCGCCGCATGGCTCGGGAGTGCCTCGCCGCGGATTCCAACCGGCCTGTTGCTGACCAGGTTCTCGAGACATCACGTCGTGGTCGGTACCGGCTCGCTGCTCGTCATGACCGCCACGTTCACCGGGTTCGCGAGCTCCATCGCCCACCTCACCATCGGCGCCTACCTGATGGGACTATCCAGCGGAATCTATTTTATCGCCGCCAATCCCCTCGTCAGCGAGCTCTTCCCCGAGGGAATCGGCCGCGCGCTCGGGCTCCATGGCATGGCCAGTCAGATCGCCGCCGTCATCGCGCCGATCGTGTTGAGCGCGATCTTGCTCGTGGGCGATTGGCAACTCACCTTCTTTGCGATCGCGGCGATCGCTGCCGTCCTCACCGGCTACTTCGGGCTGGCCGCTCGCCGCACCCCGTTACCGGAAGCGGGCGCCAGTGACCGAAGTCTCATCGCAGCCGGTCGTGCCCAATGGCCCCTCATCCTCACGGGGATCGTCATCATGGGCGCGACGGGGTTTCTCTGGAACGCCCTGTTCAACCTCTATGGCGACTATCTCGAGGTCGCCAAGGGGATCGGTGCCGGCAACGGTCGCCTCCTGCTGTCGGTCATGTTCGCCGCTGGCGTACCC
The DNA here is from genome assembly GCA_964502835.1 of uncultured Halobacteriales archaeon. Taxonomy (GTDB): domain Archaea; phylum Halobacteriota; class Halobacteria; order Halobacteriales; family SKSH01; genus CAZCYF01. The sequence goes on from CAZCYF010000003.1 coordinate 30,685, forward strand.
GGTTTCGTGCTTTCAGGCCGCCTCGCCGATCGGCTGCCGCGGGTGCCGTATCTCCTCTCGTTGCTGAGCAGCTTCGCCATCTCGGTGTGGCTGCTCACCGCGGTCCACCACGTGGTGGCGATCGCCGCCGTGAGCGTGGTGATCGGCTACAGCTTCCACTCGGCCATCCCCGCGATGGACACGTATCTCCTGGCGACGCTGCCGGATCACCATCGGGGGAGCGCCTACGCCCTGTACTCGGCCACGATGATGATGACGATGGCGACGGGGTCTGGCGTCGTCGGCATTGCGGTCACCGAAGGGGTCGCGTATACGACCGCCTACCGCGGTCTTGCCGTGCTCCTCGTGGTGATCGCGGTGTCCCTCGGCGTGCTCCACCGACTCGGCCTGCTCCCTGCCGGTCGTGCGCCGCCGCGATCGCTCACCCTCGAGGAGTGACCGGCCGGTTGCCAGACATCAATGGATGCTTCGACCGACGCCGGATCGGTCGATGAGGTCCTCCAACTCGTCGTCGAGCACCGAATTCGGCTCGTCGAACGTCGACTGCAGTCGGTCCAGGGCGTCGGGGCGGCCATCAGGTGAGAGGGCCAACGGCCCGTGAGCTGGACTTTCCACCGCCTCCATCAAGTCGGCGAACAGGTCCGCTGGCGCGGTCGGCGCGGTTTGGTGGGCCTCGAGGATCGCGCTGACAGACCGGGCCCGTTCGGTGGCTTCGTCCTGGTCGGTGGGCGCCTGGTTTATCGCGAAGCGTCGCGGGTCCTCCCCGGTCGGGAACGCCTCGCGCACGTCGTCGTCGAACGACGTCGCGACCCGGGTCCCGACGCCACGGACGTCGAAGGGATTCTTGGCGAAGGTCTTGAGCTGAAAGATGCCGACCGTCGGATGTGCCAGATAGAAGTCTTCGCCGAGGCCTCCGCGGCGGTTACCGACGACGGCTCGCCAGTCGTCCGGATCGGCATCGGCCTCGGAGACGTCTTCGAGGACGTCCCGCCAGTCACGAATCCGCATGCGCAAAACCACACACCCTCCGGGGGATGAACCTTGCGGGTCGACACCTGGCCATGGTTCGATCAGTCGACGGTGATGTTCCCATCGATCGCCTCGGTCGAGACGTCACCGGTCGTGGTGCTCACCTCGACGTCGCCGGTCACCTCGGCCACGCGAACGTCCCCGGTCGTCGTTTCGGCATCGACGTCACCATCAACCGATTCCACGTCGAGGTCGCCAGTCGTCGTCTCCGCGACGACTCGACCGATCACCGACCCGATCGTGACGTCACCGGTCGTGACCTCGAGGTCGAGGTTACCATCGAGGCCGTCGACGGACACGTCCCCGGTCGTCGTCTCCACGGTCGTTGGGCCTTGGATCGACGTCAGCTCCACCCGGCCAGTCGTCGTGTGAACCGACTCAATCCGGAGCCCACGGGGAACGCGGAGCGTGAGGTCGATTCGAGGGGTGGGTCCCAACGTGAAGCCGAAGATCGACGGACCCGTATCCGCGGGATCGGCGCGAATGGTGAGCGTCCCGTCGCGCAACTCTCGCTCGAGGTGTGCCTCCGCGAGATCGTCGGCATCGGCCGCGGCCTTTTCGGCCTGGAGTTCGATATCCCCTCGGTCCTCGCCGGTCACGGTGATGTCACCGGTGATGGTCTCAAGGCTGATTGTCGTCACCTCGGGGGCCTCCCATCGATCCTCGAGGTGTTCCGTCTCGTCGAGGTCCGCCCCCAGGGCCAGACAACCGGACAGGGCGAGCATCCCGGTCGCCGAGAGCCCGATGAAATGTCTGCGGTTCATACGGACGGTTCGCGTTCGATGGGTTTGAACCTCGCCATACCTGCAATGAGTATTTGAGCCATGCGGCATGTGCCGCGGTCGTCGTGGGGCCGCACTCCTTCTCATTTAGGTCAGCCTAAAACGGATATGGGCGCCAGTGGTCACCGTCGACCACATCACGCTCGGTGGCATGGGTTCGACGGCCCTCCCATCATTGCCTGTTGCAGTCCCCACGATCGATCGGTCGGTATCGAGGCCGACAATACCGGAGCCTGGATTGCGAGCGACCGTACCGACACGGTCAATCCCTGAGTCGACATCGCCCGAAGCAATCGTCGATGGCCACTCGGCAGGGTGCCGGGATGTGGCCCCATGAGGCGATGTGTTTCATACGATCCGCAACTCGCACACCTCGTCCCTCCTGACCGGTCAGTTGAGGGCCGCTTCGACGACGAGGGAGTCCGCCTCGAGGTAATGGTCGATCATGTGAGCGTGCTCCTCGAGGTCCACCAAGTGCTCGCGGAGCATTTCGGCCGTGGCGAAGTCGCCAAGACCCTCGGCGAGCTCGATGTGTGACCGGTAGCGTTCGATGATGTCGCCCAACATGTCGAGGTCGTTCTCGAGGGACATCCGGATGTCGTAGACGTCCTCGTCCTCCGGGTTCACGCTCGCTGTCGCACTCAGCGCCTCCATGCTCGCATGCGGCACGCCGCCGAGGGCCTGGACTCGCTCGGCGAGCTCGTCGGCGGCCACCTCGATGTCCTCGTACGCTTCCTGCAAGAAGTGGTGGAGGTCGCGATGTTCCGCACCCTCGACGTTCCAATGGTGCTTGTGGAGTTGATGATACAAGACGTACGCATCCGCGAGGTCGGCATTCAACGCAGCGACGATCTGCTCGACCTTGTCCTGGTCGAGACGGACCGGGTTCTCGTGGATGCTGCCAGCGTCCTTGCGGACCGATTCTTGGATGCTCATTGCGTCTGAATAGACGGGATCATGCCCCTTATAGGTTGTTTTTTGAGAAATATAATTTTTGTATACCTAAAAATTATTTTTCCTTGGGGCCATCATTTCGGCCGTCTGCCTCCATGTGAGTCGGTACCGAGCACCACGCAGACTCCCGTTGGCAATCGGAACGTGCAACGCCTACTCGTGGGTGGAGCCGTGTCGATGAGTCACGGGTGGATGCACCAAACCATCTGACATCGGTGGACGGTTTCGGAAATCATAGGGGCTCGCCGCGACGACGATACACCATGAGCCGTGGTGGGCCCCCAACGGCGCCTGACCGGCTACCGATCATCGGACACGGCCTCGCCTTCTCTCGGACGCCCTGGGACGCGATCGAACGGTGGGCGGCAACCGATGATGTCGTCCGTCTCGACTTCCCCGGACGGGACCTCTACTTGATCACCCATCCAGACCTGATCCGGGAGGTCCTCGTCGAGCGACACGACGAGTTCACCATCGGCGTCGACCAACGAGAGACGTTCGCCGACATCGAGGAGAACGCCGTCTCGGGGACGACCGGCGACCGCTGGCGTCGACTCCGGCGTTCGCTCCAACCCGCGTTCACGGCGGACGCCATCCAAGCGCACGGTCGGACCATCGCAACGCGAACGCACACTGACCTCACGGACTGGCCCGGGGGGACGTTCGACGCGCATCGACAGTTCAGGCAGTTGACGGTGCACATTCTCGGGGACACGCTCCTCGGCACGGACATGACGGGCGACGAGGATGTCCTCATGGACGCGGCCGACGCGCTCGTCGACCGAAGCGATCCTCGGCGACTCGGAAACGTGCTTCCGGATGCGATTCCCACGCCCACCGAACGGCGATTTCAGCGCACGCTGAACCGACTGGATGGTTACGTCGAGGATGTGATAAACGAGGCGGAGCCGGACGGAACCGATGTTCGGTCCGTGTTATTGGCCGCCCATGAACGGGGGGACCTCTCACGAGCCGAGCTTGAGGACAACCTCGTCGGCATCATGCTCGCCGGGCATGACTCCTCGGCCGTTGCCCTCACGTATCTGTGGTATCTGTTGACCAACCATCCCCAGGTGAGAAATCGTGTCCGGGAGGAGGCCCAGGGCGTCTGTGGTGATGCCTTACCCAGCGGCGCCGATTTCGAGGCGCTCGAATACACCCGTGCGACCGTCAAGGAGGCCGTTCGGCTGTATCCTCCAGTCTGGTCCACGCCACGATCGACCCGGCACGAACTTGAGCTCGGAGGCTTCCAACTGCCCGCGAGCGCACAGGTGTTGTGTCCCCAGTGGGTGTTGCATCGTGACGAGCGGTACTGGGACGACCCGGACCGGTTCGACCCGGACCGCTGGCTCGATGACCGATCGCGACCGGAGTATGCCTACTTCCCGTTCAGCGGTGGGCCTCGCCACTGCCTCGGCATGCGCTTCGCCCGGCTCGAGCTGACGATGGTGTTGGCGACGATGGTCACCCGGTACGAACTGTCCGTCGAGCCCGATGGCCCGTTGGATCTGCGACCGGCGCTGACGCTTCGTCCACTGGTCACGATGGAAGGCACCCTCAATCGTCGTTGATCGAGTACCCGCGAGTCGGTGATCTCGCTGAAACCGGTGAGGGGATTATATGGTGACATCGAGAGTCACGTCAGGTATGGCTCGATCGTGGCGAACGCTGCCGGTTGGGCAAATCCTCTTTGGAGGTCTGGTCGTCCTGGTCGGCATCCTGTTGCTCCTGGAGACGACGGACGTTGCCCCGACTGCCGCGTTGCTCCGGTTCGTCCCATCGGTGTTCATCGTCCTCGGGCTGTGGTCACTCGTCCAAAGCCGGTTTAGAAACCTCATCGGGCCAGTCCTGCTCGTCGGTCTCGGCACGGCTTGGCAGCTGGTTGCGCTTGAGTATGCCACCGTCGACGAGGTGGTGGCCTTCTGGCCCGTGCTCGTCATCGCGCTCGGCGTTTCGATCCTCCTTGGGCAGTTTCGAGCAGGCGTCCAAGAGACACGAGAGCGCCATACCACGGCCTTCGCGATCTTCGGCGGAGTCGAAAAACGGAACACGTCGACCCGGTTCACCGGAGCCGACCTCACGGCGCTGTTCGGCGGTGCCGAACTCGACCTCCGTGAGGCCGCCATCGAGGATCGACCGGCCCATGTCAACGCGGTCGCGATGTTCGGCGGCGTCGAAATCGCGGCTCCCCGTGACTGGAACGTTCGGATGGACGTGTTACCCGTGTTCGGGGGCACCGGTGACGAACGGGCTCACGAGCGTAGCGATCACGACGCGGTCGACCTGGTCGTCACCGGAATCGCGGCGTTCGGCGGCGTCACCGTCACCGACTAGTGATTCGCTCCTCGATTCGGCATGGGTTGAGAATCTGGCCCAGGGTTGTCGGTTCGGTGACCGACCACCCTCGCGAAACCGAATTCAGGTAGCGATCTCGATCTCCTCGCCGCGCTCGTACAGGAGCTTCTCGATCGGGCACTTCACGACCAACATGCCGTTTTCGTATTCGGCATCGATGTCGTCGACCTCGAGCTCATCGTGGAGGCGGACGGTCTGGCGGTACCGGCTGACGAAGCCATCGTCCTCCAGGTGCTCGGCGAACACCCGAAGCAGGCCGTCGTCGAACCGCAGCTGGATCTCCTCCGGGTCGAAGCCGGGGAGCTCGAAGTTGAGGACGTACTCCTCATCGCGCTCGGAAATCGTCACCCGATCATCGCGGAACCACGGTCGAAGGGTGTTCGTGAGGTCGGTGCTGGTTCGGGTACGAGGCACGGCCATCTGCATGGGAATTCACCCGTTGCAGTACATGCTTGTTTGTGGTTCGTATTAAATTTAATGGTGCCAGACCACGTGACGAACGGTACCTTTCTCGGACAACCACCGCTCCACCGAGTCAGGGCCAACCGGGAGGACAAACCGTCGCACGATCGCTGTAGAGCGCCGACCCCGGGTTGCATCGTGGTCTGCCCCTCATCCGCACCACCACACCTGTCAACGTGGTCGGTCTTGTAGATACCACCCAAGGCTTAATGTCGACTCCACGCTAGCTGTGGGTACCATGGCCGACTCCGTGTCGGGGTATCTCCAGTCCGATCTCGAATGCGAGGGCCTCCTCGAGTGTTTTCACGGGTTGAAACGGCTCGATCGGGACTGTTATCGCATCGTCGTCTCGACCGAGGAGCCCCTTACCGTCGATGAAATCGCCGACCGGGTCGATCGAGAGCGGTCCACCGCCTACCGGTCGATCCAGCGACTCCTCCACGCCGGGTTTCTCCAGAAGGAGCAGGTCAACTACGAATCCGGCGGCTACTATCACGTCTATCGACCGACCGATCCCAACGTCGTCGCCGACGAGATGCAACGCATGTTGAACGAGTGGTACGCCATGATGGGTCAGCTCATCCAGGAGTTTCGTGAGAAGTACGAGACGGAGCAACGATCGACACCGGACGCGACGCCGTGACCGGCCGAGTGCATCGAGCCGGGCTCAATACGGCCACGAGCCGGCGACACGCAGTCCGGCTGCCAGGTCCTCCTCATGCAGCTGGTCGGCGATCGCCTCGGGTCGGCGATGGTCCACGGCGACCGATCCCTCGGCCACGTGACGAACCAGTTCGGTGACGAGATAGGCCTGCTCACGAAGGGTGCGAAGCTCCAGTTTATCGAGGGTGTCCGCCGCGGTATGGCCCCACCCCCGACCACGGTCGTCAGTCTGGCTCATCACATGCAACCCCGGTATGCCCTGGCGGACGAACGGCCAGTGGTCGCTGTGGGGGCTCATCCGCGGTGAGGCCACAATCGGGTGACCGGTCCGATCGGCGACCGTCTCGACCGCCTCCGTGAGCCCGTCGAAGCCGTTGGTGCGTACGGACAACGTACGCCCGCTCGCCACGCCATCGTTGTTCACGACTGCCTTGACGTCACCCAGATGTCGGCTCTCGCTCACGTGGGTTGAGCCGCGAAGGCCGACCTCCTCCGCCCCAAAACAGATGACGTGCACGCCAGTCTCGAGATCGTGTGAGGCGAGCGCGGCGACCACCTCGATGACGGTCGCCGTGCCGGCGGCATTGTCCAGGGCTCCCTCGGCGATGTCGTGTGCGTCGACGTGACTCGTCAGGAGAAGTTCCGTCTCGGTGTCCGGGCCCACGTGGCCGTGGACGTTGCAGCTGGTCGTCTCGTAGCAATCGGCATCCACGGCCACCGTCACCCGCTCGCCCGCATGCTGGCGCACCAACCGGGCGCCGGCTTCCTTCGCGATTCCGACGGCCGGAATCGCGCCGATCGGCGACGCTGGCCGCCCGACGCTGCCCGTGGGAGCCAGCTGGCCAGGCACGTGATTGTGGAAGACGAACGCGGCCGCACCGGCATCGATGGCGCGCTCGTACTTCTCTCGTCGGTGGATGAAGCGGTCCTGCCACGACGGGACATCGGTCCTGGCCACGACGATCGCTCCCTCGAGGTCACGGTCGAAATCGGCGGGCTGCCCGTAACCGACGTCGACGAGCGGGCCGGTCACCGCCCCTGAGGGGCTTCTCGGGAGGGCGATGGCGGGGTACTCCCGCGTGTCGCTCGAAACTGACGTCTCGTTTCGCTCCCACCCCTGAATCTCGAACGGCTCCAGACGAACGTCACGCGCACCGGCGGCCGCGAGCGCATCGCGTGTCGCCTCGGCGGCGCGGCGTTCACCCTCGGTGCCAGCCATCCGGTGCTCGATCTCGGTCAGCGCCTCGAGCAGCGACCAACCGCGATCGCTCGTGAACAACTCCCCGATCCATTCGGCCATGTCCTCACTGCCGGAAAGTCGGATAAATACCTTGGTGCCCCGTCGATCGCACCGGCCGTCTTGGAGCGGGCGTTCGAACCTGAACGCGCTGAGGCGTTGGCGCCGAGGGCATCTCACGGAGTGACGGAGGAGTCACCCGGATCAAGCTCGGCCAGCCGATCCAATGCCTGTTGCTTCGTCTCCCGGTCCGCCTCCGCACCCTCGAGCATCTCTCCCAGAAACGAGATCGACCGATCGTACTGCGAGGGATTGATCGGCCGGGGAGTGCCGTCCTTCCCGCCGTGGGCGTAGGCGTACTTCGCGGGATCCGACCGCGAGCTCTCGGCGTCGTGCACGAGCTCGGCGATGAGCGCAAGCGCGCGGATGGACGCTGGACCGATACCTTCGAGCGCGACCAACTCCTCGTAGTCCCGTGGCTGGAGCTCATACGCGGCTTCGAGCTGATCGATCACCCGTGGCGAGAGGTCCGATGGTCGAAGCTCGTGGTGGTCAGGCATGCGCAGCTCGTCCGACCCGGGTCGCGCCGGCGACGCAGGCGCGTTCGCAAAGCCATCGAGCGTTCGCTGGTTCGGCATGAAATGGCGTTTCAGGCGACGGGGATCGTCCTGAACGAGGTCGACCGAGACGGCACGGGTCGACGCGGAGGCCTCGGCGGTCAGGTCCAAAACGAGGTCCGATGGTGCCTGGGTGCAAATGGCCGCGTGCGGCGTCTCGATGTAGGCGTCGACGGTGGCGTCCAGCCAGTGGTACCGACGGGCATGCGCGTCGTTCATCCCCTGTTGGACGACCGCCCAGCGGCCCGACTCGGCCACGAGCATCGTGTGGTGATACAGCGTGTAAGAGTCCTGGAGACACGCGTTATCGACCGTCGCACTCAGCTTACTCGTCCGGACGAGCTCGTCAGTTCGCCCGGTGGAGAGGCCGAGGGGATTGGCCGATAGCTCTTCGGGCGTTCGCCGCGAGGTGGCCCCCTTGCCACCGGCCACCGTCAAGCCGTGGCGATTCGGGTCGAGTGCCTCCTTGAGGGCGCCCATTGTCGTCGTGGTCAACCCGGATGAGTGCCAGTCGAACCCGAGGACGCACCCGAACGCCTGGAACCAGTAGGGATCGGCCATCCGATGGAGCACCTCGTCGGGGCCGTATTCGTCGACGATCACCGCCACGATCGCATCGGCCAGCTCGACCATCCGCTCGAACAGCCACGATGGAGCGGTCCCACCATGCAGCGGTAGGGTGGTCGTTCCCCGTCTCGACATCGGCCGGCAATGGGTTCGAGGGGGTCCTAAGGCCGGGGCGAGCGGAGCGAAACTGGTCCCCACCAGTCCTATATGCTCGCACCCGTAGCCACGGTATCGGCCGGTGGGATACCAGCGGCACACCAGCATGGACCGATCCAATGACCTCGCTTTCGTCGCCGAGTCGGAGCTGGTCCCGGCGGTCCGTGGGGAGGTACTCACGCCCGGCGTCGAGGGCTTCGACGAGGCGCGAGCCCTCTGGAACGCACGGGTTGACCGCCGACCGGACGTCATCGTGCGCTGTCGAGGGACGCGTGACGTTATGGCGGCCGTCGACGTCGCACGTCGGTGCGACGCCCCGATCGCGGTGAAGGGTGGCGGTCATCACGTCTCCGGCACTGCGGCGTTGAGCGAGGGGATCATGCTCGACCTCGGAGCGATGGACGCCGTGTCCGTCGATCCCGACCGACAAACCGTCCAGGTTGGCCCCGGTGCACGATGGGGGCAGGTCGACCGCGAAACACAAGCGTTCGACCTGGCCGTTCCCGCCGGACAGGATCCGGACATCGGTGTCGCCGGGTTGACCCTCGGCGGCGGGGTGGGCTGGTTGAGTCGACGATTCGGCCTCACCTGCGACAACCTCCGGTCGGTCGAGGTCGTCACCGCCGAGGGTGAGCGCGTCCGGGCCACCGCGGACCAGCACTCCGACCTGTTTTGGGCGTTACGCGGCGGCGGGGGTGGTGGTGGGATCGTCACCGGCTTCGCGTTCGACGCCCATCCCCTGGGGCCGGACGTGTTCGCCGGCTCGTTGGTGTACCCGATGGACGCCTTCCAGTCGGCCGCGAGGCACTATCGGTCCTTCATGGCCGATGCGCCCCGCCCGGTCAGGTTGCTCCTCGGAAGCATGGTCCTCCCGGACGCGTCGGTGTATCCGGCGTCGCTTCGTGGTACGCGAGCCGCGATCATCATCGGCTGTTACGCCGGTGACCCGGCCGAGGGACGGCGCGTCTTTGACCCGCTCAGAGAGCGGAACGCTCCGGCGGCGGATACCTTCCGCACGCGATCGTATCTCGACTGGCAGGGGGTCGGTCAAAGCCGCGGCCGGATGCGAACCTACGTGCGAAGCCAGTTCCTGGCGGAAGCGACCCGCAAGGCCATCGATACGATGGCTGACGCCCTCGAATCGGCCCCCTCACGCGGTGCCACCATCTTCGTCTCCCCGAGAAGCGGTGCCGAGACCGAGCCGTCCGTGGAGGCAACGGCGTACCCCCACCGCCGTGACGCCCACCACGTGCTCGTCGAGACGCGGTGGACGGACCCTGGCGACGACGAGGCCCACGTCGACTGGACGCGGTCGGTCGCCGCGGCGATCCAGCCCGACACGACCGGGGCGGTGGCGATGAACTTCCTGACCGCCGACGAGCCGATCGAGCGGGTTCGCGCCGCCTACGGCGACAACCTCCCACGGCTTCTCGAGGTGGTCTCGCAGTGGGATCCACGGAACCGCCTCCGGACGTCGCCACACCTCGACCGGCTGCGCATGGCGCCCACCGAATGAGCCGGCATGAGCGATCGAACCGCGAACGATTTGGCGGGTGCGACACGTATGACCGATCAAATGGCGCCCGAGCGGGTCGAACCGCACATTGCTACCGTCGGCCCAGGCGAGGCTGTGGCCGCGATCGTGGCCGGGTTGCACGGTGACGAACCCAGTGGCGTTCGAGCCCTCAAGCGCCTGCGGCGGCGGCTCGAGGCCGGGGATCTCGAACCGACCGGCGCGGTCACGCTGATCATCGCGAACCCCCCGGCGCTCGAATCCGAGGTCCGGTACCTCGACGCGGACCTCAACCGATCCTTCCCCGGTGATCCCGAGGGTAACCGCGAGGAACGCCTCGCCGTGCAGGTGCTCGAGGCGGTCGGTGACCGCCCGACGGTCGCCCTCCACGCCACGCAATCGTTCGATGAGCCGTTCGTCTTCGTCGACCCGTCTCGTGCCGACCTGTACGAGATTGCCCGCGCGTTACCGGTCGACCACTTGATCCGAACCGGACCGGAGCGCATTGGTGCGCTCGGCGAGCACGCACGGGCCGTCACGATCGAAGCCGGTCGGCAAGGCAGCGAGTCGGCCGTTGATGCGGCCGAGGCGCTCTCGATCGCGTTCCTTCAGCTGACCGGCGTCCTGCCGGGGCGGACGGAGCCCCGACGCCCCCGCGAATACGTCGTCGGTGACCCGATCCCCAAGCCCTCGGCGGAGTCATATCGCGTCACCGCGACGAACTTCGAGCCCGTCGACGCGGGTGAGGTGTTCGCCTACGCCGACGACCGGGAGCTGGTCGCCGAGGAGGCGTTTCATCCCATCCTTCTGTCGGCTGGGGGCTATGCCGACATTTTTGGCTTCAAGGGTCGGACCCTCGATTCGTCTGCGGATGGCCAGTAATCCGTGTCGGTATCCGGCGGGTGAAGCCGAGCACTCGCCCCCACCTCTATGGTCGAGCAGTCCCTCGGTTGGACCATGGAGAACAACGTCGGCGGACGTGACCGGACGCTCCGGATCGTCGCTGGCCTCGCGCTGATAGGCCTCTCGGCGGCTACCGTGGCGTTCGGCGGCGACCTCGGCGAGTCGAATCAGATTCTCATCGCGGGGGTTTCCCTGTTCCTGGGCGCGGCAGCGCTGTTGACCGCCGGGACCCGGACGTGCATGATCAATCGCGCGCTCGGACGGAACACCTACGGTGGCGATTCGGATCGGAATCGCCCGACGTAACCTGCACCGCCTCGGGTATGGCGACCGCCCGTTGGTTCGTGCCGTTCGGATGGCCCACTCCTATGTGCCGGCAGTTCCAACCTTCCACGTACCCATGGCCGACCTCGAAGACATCGACCTGGACTTCGTCAAGCTCGGTGCCACCGGCATCCACACGAGCGAACTCCAGTTCGGCACGTGGCGATTCGGCAAACGAACCGACCAGGGCAACGTCGAGATCGGACGCGAGCGGGCAATGGACCTGCTCGATGCCTACGAGACGGCCGGTGGGCGGTTCATCGATACCGCCGACGTGTACGGGGGCGGGCAGGCCGAGGAGTGGATCGGCGACTGGCTCGCCGGCCGCGATCGCGAACGCTTCACGATCGCGTCGAAGATCTACTGGCAGATTCGGGAAGGTGACCCGAACAGCCGGGGGACGAACCGCAAGAACGTCCGCCACCGGATCCGCCGGATCCTCGACCGCCTCGACACGGACTACCTCGACGTGTTGTACATCCACCGCTGGGACGACGCGACGGACACCCGGGAGCTACTGAACACCCTCGACAGTCTCGTCCGCGACGGACTGGTCCACTACCTCGGCGCCTCGACCCTCCGACCGAACGCCTGGAAAGTGGCACGTGCGAACGCGATCGCCCGCGCCGAGGGCTTGGAGCCATTCACGGTGTTACAGCCGCGGTATAATCTGGTCGACCGCGAAATCGAGGGAGACTACCTCGAGATGGCTCGCCACGGCGACCTCGCCGTCTGCCCCTGGAGCCCGCTCGGCCAGGGCTTTCTCACTGGCAAGTATGATCGCGATGCCGGTGCGACCGCGGAGTCACGGGCGGCCGAGTCGAGCCGCTTCGAGGACCGCTATCTCACGGCAGAGCACTTCGACGTGCACGACGTCCTCGATGAGGTCGCCGGGGCCGTGGACGCGATGCCGGCACAGACGGCCCTGGCCTGGCTGATGCACCGCGACGGCGTCACCGCTCCCATCGTCGGGGCACGAACGGTCGACCAACTCGAGGAGAACCTCGGTGCAGCCGCCATCGACCTGAGCAACGACCAGATGACCCGCCTCACGGACGCGAAACCGGGACCGTACGCGGGCCTTTGAGGGGCAACCGCTGTCGATCAAGTTCGCAGTTTCCCACCACGCGAATCGGTGCCGATCCCGTCGGATATCCCTAAAATCGCGTGCCAGTGTCGACCCGTGGGTCCAGGAATGAGTAGGACATGTCCTGGATGATGTTGGCGAGCACGCCGAAGGCGACGATGACCATCGTCGCACCCATGATGACCGGCAGATCACGGTACCAGACGGCGTTATAAAACAGCAACCCCAGGCCGTCGATGCCGAACAATGCCTCGATGACGACGACCGATATCGCCAACAACGCGAGCATCTCCGTGAAGACGAGCGAAAACAGCGGGATGGATGCGTTACGGATGACGTGCTTGGCGACCGCCACCGGGCCACCCCCTTTTGCCCGGATGAGTTTGACCGTCGGCCCGCTCAAGATCTCAAGGGAATAGGCGCGGGCGTAGCTGGCGATCGATGCCGTCAGCGTGGTGGCCAACAACAACGCGGGGACGATCGTCTGATAGAACGGTGCCATGTCCGAGGGATTGATGAACGTCGACCGCCAGCGGAACGAGAATGCGACTGAGGAGGCCAGGATCAGGATGATCGCCCCCAGCCAGAAGTTCGGGAAGCCGAACCCGAGATAGACACCCCAACGGGTCGCCCCATCGCGTTTCGTTCCCCGATAGATGGCCAAAAAGAGCCCTAAAAGCGTCCCGAGGATGGCGGCGATGAGGATGGCCGGAACCACGTAGCTGGCCGTACCGCTGACTGCACCGAACACCATCTCCCGGACGGATTCACCGGAGCGGAATGATTCGCCCCATTCGAGGGTGAACATGTTTGTCATCCAGTCCACGTACAGTTCCGGAGTGGATTGGTCCAAGCCCCTGGCGGAGAGATACTCCTGTCTGATCTGTTCGACGAATTCCTCCACGTTGTTGCCCCCACCGCCACCATAGAGCTCGGCCGCGATGATGCGATCGAGATAGTAATCCGGGGAAAGCTCAAACAGCGCGAACACCCCCGAGAGGACGGCCCAGACGGCAACGAGCCCGATCGCAACGCGTTGGACGAGGAGCCGGACGAGACTCATGGATGACCACCAGGGCGGGCAGGCATGGAGGGCATGGGCGTGAGAAAACCCATGGCCAATCTCCTATTAAACGTTTCCTGAAACCGTCCGATACGAGGGCTCCGGAGCGTGAGATAGCCCGTTACGCGAGCTGAGGGCGAGAAAATATCCAAATAGTTAACTGCCTCCCTCAAATCTGCTTTGCCAAGGTCCCCCATGAGCGATGGTGTCGAATCCCCTCCATCATCAGAAGATACCGACGACGGCAGGGCTGACACCCACGAGGAGGCCGCCTTCAAACGGGTCGACTGGGAGCAAATCGATCGGTCCCCCCGATGGTTGTCCGCGGAGTTACTGGTCCTGGTCGTCGGGCTTGTCGTCGTCGGTGCGCTGTACTGGTACGACCATAACTCGGGACAGACGTATCTCATCTTCCATTGGAGCGTCAAGAATGCCGACTGGCTGGTACTGATCGGGCTCGTTATCTTCGCCGCGTTCCTCCTCGTGCCGGTCGCGAGACGTCCCCGGCGGCTGCTCCGGTTGCTCAATCGGATGCGGGGTCGCTGGGGGCTGCTCGTGAGCCTCGGCATCTTGTTCATCGTGGGGGTCATGGGCATCTGGTCGACGTTGACCAACTTTCAGCCACGCCTGGCGCTCTCCGCGGATCAAACCTCACTGTTTCGACACCAACCGCCGGTGGGGTTTTCGAACAATCTCGCCCCTGGAAACGGTTGTGCGGGGGAAGTTACGGGAGAAAGTCCCTACGACCTGGTCTGTCACGGCAGCTGGGAGTATCCCCTGGGCACGGACTCGTGGGGATACGCCATCCACGACCTGATTATCGTCGGCTCGATGCCCCCCGTGTACATCATCCTGCTGGTGATCGGCCTCATCATCCCCATTGCGACGATCGTCGGCCTCGTGGCCGGGATCTACGGCGGCGTCGTGGACGACCTCCTCATGGCGTACGTCGACGTCCAGCTAAGCGTCCCAGCCATCATCATCTATCTGTTGATCTACATGTTCATCCTCAACTCCATGTTCGTCTTCCTCGTGGCCTTCGGGTTGCTCTCGTGGGGTGGCATCGCTCGATTAGTTCGGAGCGAGGCGTTACAACGCCGGGAGGAGGGGTTCGTCCTCTCCGCACGAGCCTTGGGGGCCTCCAGGCCCTACCTCATCCGCCACCACGTCCTCCCGAACGTGACGAACACCGTGGTGCCGGCAATGTTCCATCTGATCGCGGTGATCATCCTGACCGAGGCCGGACTCTCCTTCCTCGGGTTCAATCCAATGTTCCAATCCTGGGGAATGACCATCGGAGAGGGCGTCCAAGTGCCCATGCTCTCCGATCCGATTGAGTACTGGTGGCACGCTGGCTTCCCGGCCGTTGCCCTGGCCCTGACGGTCGCCGCCTGCAAAGTGGCTGGAGACGGCTTTCGCGACATCCTCGACCCACACCAATGACAGACGACGAACCCCTCCTCTCGGTCGATAACCTCAAGACGCACCTCCGGACTGACGACGGGATTGTGCATGCGGTCGACGGCGTGAGCTTCGACGTCCACGAGGGCGAAACCGTCTGCCTCGTCGGCGAAAGTGGCAGCGGGAAGACCCTGACCTGTGATTCGATCACCGGCCTCGTTGGGCCCGACGCCGACATCACTGGGGCGGTCCGGTTTTCCGGGGTTGACCTCCTGCGGATGGAGGAGTCGGACCTCCGGTCGATCCGGGGTAACCGCATCGCCTACGTGTTTCAGAACTCGCGAGCCGCCCTTGATCCGGTGTACACCATCGGTGAGCAGATCATCGAGGCCATCCAGTTCCACGAGGACGTCAGCGACGACGAAGCCAGGGAGCGCGCGGTCGAACTCATCCGGCAGGTTGGCCTCTCCCGGGCCGAGCATCGACTGTCGGAGTATCCCCACGAGTTCTCAGACGGCATGTGCCAGCGCGCGGCCATCGCCATTGCGCTGGCCGCCGAGCCCGACCTGCTCATCGCCGACGAGCCGACGAGCGCCCTCGACGTCACGATCCAGGCCCGCATCATCGACCTGCTCTCGGACCTGCGGGAGGAGCACGACCTCTCGATGCTGTTGGTGACCCACGACCTCCGCGTGGTCGCCGAGCTCGCCGATCGCGTGGTCGTCATGTTCGGCGGGACCGTCGTCGAGCAGGGCTCCGTCCATGACGTCTACGAACAACCGGCCCATCCGTACACGCAGGCGCTATTCGACAGCTTCAGCGGCACCGAGGTGTCCCAAGAGCGCGAGGAGATCCCGACGAGTGGGTGTCGGTTCCACCGCGAGTGCCCACATGCGATTGACGCCTGTCGGGGCGAGGAACCCCCCATGTATCCGGTCAGGGAAGGGAGCGACCACCGCGTTGGTTGCGTGTTCTACGGCCCGGATCGCGACCCGGGCGAGATTCTCGCCGCGGGCGTCGAGATGGCCCCGGCGGGGGCGACCGACGGCAGGCGTCTGACCGAAACCGACGCCGCGGAGCCGGATGCCAACACCCGAACTGAGGGAGGTGACTCCGACCGATGAGCACGAGCGAACCGATCCTGTCAGTCGACGAGTTGAAGACCTACTTCCCGCTGACGGAGGGAATCCTCAGACGTGAGGTCGGACAGGTAAAGGCCGTCGATGGGGTCAGCTTCGATCTCCACCCAGGCGAGGCGTTCGGCCTCGTCGGTGAATCAGGCTGTGGCAAATCGACGACGGCGCTGTCGATCATGGGGTTGGAGGAGCCAACCGACGGGGAGATCCGGTTCGATGGGACGCCCACCAGCGAGTTCGACCGCCGGGAGAAGCAGGCGTTCCGACGACGGGTCCAGCTCGTGTTGCAAGATCCCGAATCCGCGTTCAACCCGCGCATGACCATCGGCGAGGCCGTCGCGGAGCCGCTGAAGATCCACGGCATGTCCGATGCTGATCGCCGCCGAGCGCTCGTCGGCGACGCCCTCGAGCAGGTGGGACTCGCCGCCGAGGATGCCGATCGGTACCCCCACTCCTTCTCCGGCGGGGAGAAGCAACGCATCGCCCTCGCCCGAGCGCTCGTCTTGAACCCCGAGATCATCATCGCCGACGAGCCGACGAGTGCCCTCGACGGGCGGACGAAGGCTGGCGTGATCCAGCTGATGAGCGAGTTG
Organism: uncultured Halobacteriales archaeon; assembly: GCA_964502835.1. Classification (GTDB taxonomy): domain Archaea; phylum Halobacteriota; class Halobacteria; order Halobacteriales; family SKSH01; genus CAZCYF01. The sequence continues at coordinate 47,527 of CAZCYF010000003.1, forward strand.
CAAGAGGAGTTCGACCTCTCGATCCTCTTCATCAGTCACGACGTCGATCTCGTCGAGCGATTTTGCGATCGGGTGGGGGTGATGTATCTGGGCGAGATCGTCGAACGGGGCCCGACTGAAGACGTCATCGGCGACCCCCACCATCCGTACACGCAGCTGCTGGTTGAATCGATCCCCCAGCTCGATCCGAACGCTCGGTCGGGTCGGTCCGGACCGACCGGACGGACCGACCAGATCCCCGACGCGGCGAACGTCCCCTCGGGCTGTCGGTTCCATCCCCGGTGTCCCGCGATCATCCAGCCGGAAGGGCTCGACCTTCCGGAGGCGGAGTGGGACGGCCTCATCGAGTTGCGGATGCACCTCCAGGCCAACACCGCGGAGGACGAGGCGGCGGTCGACTCACTCGCTGCGGGTGAGACCGTCATCGAGCGGCTCAGGACGACCTTCGGGCTGCCGGCGGAGCTCGCCGATTCGGACTGCGAGGCGGCCCTTCGTGAGGCCGCCGACCACCTGGAATCGGACGCAGTCGAGGCGGCCGAACGACGCCTCGCGAAGGTGACCGCCGGCGTCTGTGAGCGCGATCGACCCCAGCTGACCGACGAGCACACCGACTGGCCGGTCGCCTGTCACCGGTACGACCCGAACGTCGACGTCTCGGCACCATCGATCGACATGGACAAGATCGCCCTCGACCCCGCACAGCGCTGAATCGGCGCACCCGGTCAGAACTGCGTCAGCGACGCCGAGTCAGGTTCACGATCGCCAGCCCCAGTCGCGGCGGGAAACACCTCGGCCTCGAGGCGGTGACAGACCGCCTCCGTGACCGCCTCGAGGTTGCGTGTGTCGTCTCGATTGTACTGCACCAGCGTCTCGAGGGCGTCCGAATTGCCCCGTCGGTAGGCGGTCCAGAGGCGGACGGCGTCGCGACCGGAGAGGTCGCGATCGGTCCGATCGATCCCGAGGGTGCGTTCGACCGCCTTCAACCCGCCCGTGAGGTCGAGACGGCGACAGGGATACATGAGATCGAGATGGGGCACCTCGATTTCGAGGTCGAATGCCCGCTCCAGAAAGGGCACGTCGAACCGCTTGCCATTGTACGTGACGAGCAACGACGCGGGAGCCAACACGTCGCGTAGCCGTTGCCGGGTCAGGTCACGACCCCTGACGAACGTGGTCGTGTCGCCGTCGCGGTAAACGCTCACCACCGTCACGTCGTCCCGACGCTGGCTCAGACCGGTCGTTTCGATGTCGAGAAACACCGTCGACGACCGGAAGTTCCCGAACAGGCGCCAGTGGCTCTTTGCGGGAAAGGCGTCCGCAAAAAAGCGGGCGTCGTCATGCTCGAGGTGGCGACGGCCCCGCTCGATGAATGACTCGATCCGTTCGGCCGTCGTCGGACCCACGAGGTCCGGGTCGAAGGCGTCCCAATGGGTGATGCCGTCCCGCCAGAGGGTCCGCTCGGTGTGTTCGCCGACCCCCCGCACCGGGATGAAACTGTTCTCGATGCGCACCAGATGAACGCTCGCTCGCGGCGGGCTAAAAGGTAGCGTCCGGCGGGCCACCGTTATGGGTGCGGACGGAGAGGTGTACCCATGGGCGTTCTCGATGAGTGGCGTCGGACACCGTGGCGTCGGGCATGGAAGCTAACGGTGGGATTGGCGGGCCTGTATCTCCTTGGGAGCCTCGGCTTCGCCGGACTGGTCCTCGTCCGAGTCGACGAGAGTCAGGGTCACGCCGGTGGCTTTGCGGCCATCGCGGCCGTGTTGTTCGCCGTCGTCGGGGTTGCCGTCTTCGTCGGTGCGCTCGCGGTGGCATGGGTGTTGCGACGTGGCGTCGCCAAACTCCCCGTTTCGGTCGGCGTGATGGTGGCCGGCTGGCTGGTGTATCGGGCATCGGGCTACTTTGAGGGGTTCGTTCCGGTGTTCATCGGCGCCGTCGCGGTCGGTGTGCTGGGCAGCTACGAGGCCGTCTCCGAGCGGCGCTAGCGACCCCGACACTTCTTGGTACGCAGTCACATACGACAACCGATGAGCGGTCGCCGTCCAACCGACCGCCGATCGACGCTGGGGCGAATCAGCCCCCCGCCCCGGGCCGTCGACTGGTCAATACTCGCCGTGGTCCTCCTCGAGGTGGGAACGGGCCTGCTCTCGTTTACCGTCACGACACCCTCGTGGTGGCCCCTGTTTTGGTTCCACCGCGTGGTCGGGATTGCGCTCATCGGCCTGATCGCCCTCAAACTGATTCGCGTCCGACGGCGGCTCCTCGACCCCGGACGCTGGCGGCCCACTACGGCCCTGGCGCTGCTCACCATCGTGCTCGTCACGCTGACGTTCGCAACGGGCATTCTCTGGGCACTCGGCCTCGACGTCCGCGTCTGGCGCGTGACGCTATTGAGCATCCACGTCGGTGCCGGATTGGTGCTCGTCCCGGTCGTTCTGTGGCACGTCACCACGCGATTTCGGCCGCCGCGAGCGGTCGACTTTGCCGATCGCCGGACGGCGTTATCCACAGGTAGTCTGCTCGTTGCCGGGGCACTGACGTATCGTCTCCAGGAGACGGTCTCGGCCATGACCGATTGGCCAGGAGCGACCCGTCGTCACACGGGCTCACAACCACGGTCCGGTGACGGCAACGACGCGTTCCCGGTGACCTCCTGGGTGGCCGACGACCCCGACCCGATCGACCGATCCGCGTGGCGGCTCTCGGTGCGTGGCCGGGTCGAACGACCGCTGGACCGCTCACTATCCGAACTCAAGGCGGGCGATCGCCGGGAGGTGGTGCTCGACTGCACGAGCGGATGGTATACCATCCAATCATGGGGCGGTGTACGGGTTGGCGACCTGCTCGAGGCGGCTGGCGTCGATGATGATGCGGCCTACGTCCGATTCGTGTCCACGACGGGATACCGGTGGTCCCTCCCACTCGCCGAGGCACGCGAGGCACTGGTGGCGACGCACGTCGATGATGAGCCGCTCAGCCACGGTCACGGTGGACCGGCCCGGCTCGTGGCGCCCGGTCGGCGAGGCTTTCAGTGGGTGAAGTGGCTCGACCGTATCGAGGTCCGCCGGCGCGGTGACCCCGCACAGTGGATCGTGACGTTGATCAGCGGGTTCGAGTGACCGCGTGAACCCGGCCGTTTCCACGCGCGAAGATATCAGGCGGTTTTTCCGTTCGCGGAGGGATCAGGTCACCATGACGGACGCGGCACGAACCTGGTGGAACAGCTGGTCTGACGCGTTCCAATCGCTCCATACGGGTCCCGATATCGCCTTTGGCCCCGGGGCACCCCCGGGCGAGGACTTCGGCCTGTTGGGCGAGGTCGAGGGGCTTGATGTGATCGAGCTGGGATGTGGTGGGGGCCAGTTCGGCGTCGCCCTTGCCAAACAGGGGGCCAACGTCGTCGGCGTCGACATCTCCGAGGCCCAACTCGCCCACGCCAGATCGCTGGCTGACGAGCACGATGTCGACGTCGACCTCGTGCAGGGTTCCGTGACCGATCTGGAGATGCTGCCGGCCGATCGCTTCGATCTCGCGGTGTCGGCGTGGGCGTTCGAATGGGTGGAGGATATCGACGCCTGTTTTCGAGAGGCCCATCGGCTCCTCCGGGCGGACGGCCGATTCGTCTTCAGCGACGAGCACCCGGTATACCAGCTGTTCGATGCGGAGACACACACCCTCGACCGCAGCTACTTTGATGCGGATCCGCGACGCGAGTACAGCGACCGCTTCGAGGCGGAACTCGTCCAGTACCGCCGGTCGACCGCCGACCTCCTCAACGCGGTGATCGACGCCGGGTTCACCGTCGAACGCATCGAGGAGCCGGGGTCGACCGACCCCGAGGACTACGCAGCCGATGACCTCAGCTTCGATCCGGAGCTGATGGCCCAGGTACCACCCACGCTGGTCGTCGCTGCCCGCGCTTGACCGGTGGCGCCGGTCATGGCGAAGACTCTTGTGACATCCGGGCCGGCGTTGGTGCATGCCCGGTCCCGTCTTCATTCAAGGTGACGCGATCGAACTTCGGACCGTCGAGGAGGAGGACCTTGAGTACCTGCAGACGTGTGTGAATGACCCAGCCGTCCGCACACCAATCGGCCGAGACCGACCGGTCAATTTCGACCAGGAACGTGAATTTTACGAGCAGGTGGTGTGTGACGACGATTCGGTCGATTTGCTGATCGCGAGCGACGGCGACGCCGTGGGGATGATCAGCTTCAACCCGATCCGGTGGGAGACCCAGGTGGCCGAACTCGGCTACTGGTTAGATCCCGATCATCGCCGGCAGGGCTACACTTCGGAGGCGGTCGCATGGTTACTCGAACACGGATTCGACCAGATGGGTCTTCATCGGGTGTATGCTCACGTCTTTGGCTTCAATGACCCCTCAAAACGGTTGCTCGAGGGGCTCGGCTTCAACCACGAGGGTACCCTCCGCGAGGAGGGCTTTCTCGAGGGGGATCGGGTCGACCTCGAGGTGTATGGCCTGCTGGCCAGCGAATGGGGTGGTCGATGACCGGCTAGTCCACAAGCTCGATCTCGTCATCACCGTGAGGTACCACACAGAGGAACGCGCCGGGGTCATCTCGGTGGTTTTGATAGGCGTGTTCGACCCCGGCGGGAATGTACAGGCTGTCACCCGGGGCGACCATGTAGGTGTCCTCGCCGATGTCAACGCCATAGTGACCCTCGAGGACGAACTGGAGGTGTTCGACCCGGTTGGTGTGGCGGGGGACCGCCGCCCCCGGGTCGAGGACGAACCGTCTGATCGCGAAGTTAGGCGCTCCCTCCGCCTCGCCGATCAAGACGCCCTTCGAAAGCCCGTTTGCGGCCTCCACCTCGGTGTAATCAACCGCCTCACCACGCTTGATGACGGCATCATCGACCATACATCCGCTTCACCGACCGGTGGCAAAACCGCTTCCCCATCGCCTCACGTCTGGGGCCAGTAGAACTCGATCGGTTCCCGGTAGTGCTCCTCGAGGTCACCACCACACTCCGGACAGGCGGTTTCAGCCTCGATGACCACCGCCTCGCACTCGACACACCGGTAGTAGTAGGTTGCCTCGTTCGGGAACGTGAACACCCGTTTCAGCCACGCCCAAAGGCCCATACCCATTCATTGATACTGGCGTCAACTTGTTAAATGTTAACACGTAACGCTTAAATACGGTCGGTCGTCCACTCGCCACGCCGCGGACGCCTTCGGTACCTTCTAACCGTGGCACCGGATAGCGACAGGCGATGTTGTTGGTCCTCGAGGAGTGGTTTGTCCGCCTCGTCGGGACCGATCCCGTCATCCAGGCACTGGCCGGTGGCATCATCATCGCCACCTTGAACCTCATCGGCGCGTCGCTCGTGCTGGTCTGGCGAAACCCCAGTCAGCGGTCAATGGACGTGATGCTCGGCTTCGCCGCCGGCGTGATGCTCGCAGCCGCGTTTACGAGCCTCATCATCCCCGGAATCGAGGTCTACGCCGATGGCAACCCCGTGCCAACCCTGATCGGCATCGCCCTCGGCGCGCTGTTTCTCGACCAAGCCGACGTGTTGACCCCCCACGCCCATTACCTGCTCACTGGTCGGAGACGGGCCGATGCTGCCGCACCGGGGGCGTCGCTAGACGTGCACGATGAGAAGCTCGCCGGCGTCGTGTTGTTCATCCTGGCAATCACGTTGCACAACATGCCCGAAGGGCTCGCCGTCGGCGTCGGCTTCGGTGGCACCGGTGTCGATCCCGACCAGCTCGGTGGCGCCCTGGCACTGATGCTGGCCATCGGGATTCAGAACATTCCCGAGGGGCTCGCGGTATCCGTGGCCGCGATCAACGCCGGCCTGGATCGCAAGCTGTACGCCACCATCGCCGGGTTACGGGCTGGCGTCGTCGAGATTCCCCTGGCGCTTCTCGGTGCCGTTGCGGTCTCCCTCGTCGAACCCCTGCTCCCCTACGCGATGGGCTTCGCCGCGGGGGCGATGCTGTTCGTCATCTCCGACGAGATCATCCCGGAAACCCACCGCGGTGGACACGAACGGCTGGCGACGATGGGGCTGATGGCCGGGACGATCGTGATGCTCTTTCTCGACATCGCCCTCGGGTGAGGACGGTCATCGTCGCGGGCCTGGCCGGCACGGGGTGCGCCCGTCGGGACGACGGCGGGATTTAACCCACGACCCGACCTCTCCCCGGCCATGCACCTCCCCCTCGAGGGGCGTTCGCACGCTGCACCGGCGGTTGCCGACGACGGCTGTTGGCTCGCGTGCATCGCCTGTGGTGCGGCCCATCCGCCGTTCGACGGGCCGATGTACACCTGCCCCGACTGTGACGGGCTCCTCGAGGTTCGCTACGTCGATCCGTTCGACCTCGGACAGACGACTGACGCACCCGGCGTCTGGCGGTACCGACGGAGCCTGCCGGTCGACGAGGGCGTATCACTCCCCGAGGGAGCCACGCCGTTGCATGACGTGCCGACCCTTACGAGCGAGCTCGGGGTTGCCGACCTCCAGATCAAACACGAGGGGATGAACCCGACCGGCTCGTTCAAGGACCGGGGTATGACCGTCGGCGTGACCATCGCCGACCGACTCGGCGTGGGACGCCTCGCCTGTGCCTCAACCGGCAACACCTCCGCCGCGCTGGCCGCGTACGGGAGCCGGGCCGGCATGGAAACGCTGGTCCTCTTGCCGGCTGGCAAGGTCGCCGCCGGCAAGGTCGCCCAGGCGAGCCTCCACGGGGCGCGAATCCTGGAGGTAGACGGCAATTTCGACGACTGCCTCGCACTGGTCCGTCAACTCGCCGACCGCGACCTGGTCTATCTGCTCAACTCGCTGAACCCGTTTCGCCTCGAGGGGCAGAAGACCATCGGTTTTGAGATTCTCGAGACGTATCGTCGCCAGCACGGTCGACCGCCAGATCGGATCGTGCTTCCCGTCGGCAACGCCGGCAACGTCGCCGCCTTGTACAAGGCATGGCGGGAGCTCGTCCGTAGCGGTGACCTGGCGGTCGAGTCAGTACCGGCATTGACGGGCGTGCAGGCCGCCGGTGCGGCACCCTTCGTCGAGGCCATCGAGGAGGATCGAGCCGACGTCCGCCGCTGGGACGCGGTCGACACCCGCGCCACGGCCATACGGATCGGGGATCCGGTCAACGCTTCGAAGGCGCTGCCCGGCATCCGCGAGACGGGGGGCACGGCCCTCGCCGTCACCGACGAACAGATTACCGCCGCCCAACGCGACCTTGCCGAGGCCGGCATCGGCGTCGAGCCCGCCTCGGCCGCGAGTCTGGCCGGACTGCGCGAACTCATCGAACGAGGCCACATTGACCGCGACGAGCGCGTCATCTGTCTGACCACGGGTCACCTGCTCAAAGACCCCGACGCCGCCGCAGCGACAGGCCGTGACGCCGAGGCGGTCCCGAACGACCTGTCGGGGCTGTTGGCCCACCTCGGCCTGGCCAATTAAGCCGGTTCGACGCGTCCGCCCGCCATGGAAACCGTCCGGGCGCCAGCCACCTGCGCCAACCTCGGGAGCGGCTATGACACCCTTGGCCTCGCGTTGAGCCGGCCGATGGACACCATCTCCGTCACCCGAGCCGGGACGACCACCATCGAACTCGCCGGACCCGAGGCTGCTGGCGTGCCTGTCGACCCTGAGGCGAACACCGCTGGCGCCGTGGCGCGAACCCTCGGCGTCGAGGCCGAAATCCATCTGGAGAAACGCGTGCCGCCCGGATCGGGGCTTGGGTCGTCGGGAGCAAGTGCGGCCGGGGCGGCGGTCGCCCTCGACCGACTGTACGACCTCGGCCTCACCCGGACGGAGCTCGTCCGGGCGGCCGCCGCGGGCGAAACCGTCGCGGCCGGGAGCCCCCACGCAGACAACGTCGCCGCGGCGATCTGTGGCGGGCTGGCGGTCGTCTCGGCGGATCGGGTCGCCTCGCTCCCCACGTCGATTCCCGTGGTGGTGTGTCTGCCCGAGGTAACCGTCCGGACGGCGCGGGCGCGTGCCGTTGTGCCCGATGAGATTGACACCGGGGAACACGTGACCGCCCTCGGGCGGGTCGCCACCGTCATCCTCGGCGTGTGCCGGTCCGATCCCGCTCTCGTCGGGGCGGGGATGGAGGCTTCGGCCCTCACCGCACCCCGACGCGACCTCGTTCCGGGCTTCACCGACGTCGTTGCGGCGGCCGACGCGGCGGGTGCGAGTGGCGTCTGTATGAGCGGGGCAGGGCCGAGCCTGCTGGCGGTCTGTGACGCGGCGGACCGGTCGGCTGTCGGCGAGGCGATGGTCGACGCCTTCGCGAGCGTCGACGTCGATGCGACTGCCATCGAGACGGCTGTCGGGGCGGGTATCGAGCCCGACAGTCACGCGTCGGTGAGTTCGTGATAACGTTGCACGACGGCTCGATCAGCCGTTAATTTCGGCTCGATGGTCGGGCTCCGACAGTCGATGCGCAGACGCTCGCGTTGCCAGTCCATTCCCTCCTTGCCCCGCCAGACCCCTTTGAGGGTCACTGCCGGGAGCTCGACAACGCCGAACAACACCGCCAGCAGATACACGAACCGCTCGAGCTCCGACCAGGTCGCACTCGCTCGCCGCGGCACGTCTCCGGGGAAGTCGACGTGTTGGGCGGACAGCGTGTGGTCCGTGGCGCGCGTGACGAAGTTGCGGTCGTTGCTGAACAGGACGATTTGCCCGCGGCTTTCGCGTTGGAATGCTTCGTACGCCTTGATGATCGACACGTCCCCGGTCTCAGAGGCGATCTCGCTCGCCTGTTCAATGTCGCGAATCGTGCGGTACTGCTCGTGGGCGAGACGGCCCTCCCTGACCGCCCCGAGGGGTTGGTTCCAGTAGTCTTCGAACGGCGGGCCGAACGCGTCCGTGAACGGGTCGGTGTCGTCGCATTTGACGTCCCACTGGAGTTCGTCGCGAACGCCAGTCGCCAGCACGAACCCGTTCACGTAGCCGATTCCTGCCTGCGGGTCGCGCAGGCCCAGAACCTCGTCGATGCGCCACGCCAGGAGGTTCGTGTCGATGCCGGCAAACACCGGCGGGTGGCCGGCCATCAGGTCGGGATCGCCGTGTCGATCAAGGAAGGCGCCGAGTTCGTCGGCGTTCGCCGGGGCGAGGATGCCCGCTCCGAGGGCGGCGTTAACGTACGATTGGGGCGCTGGCAGGTCGTCGGCAACGTGCTCGCCGTGGGTGCGGGCGACGTCGGTCCGGGCGGCAGCGTATCCATCGCGGTCGAGCGTGAAGCGAACCGTCGCGTCATCCCAATCACCCAGGTCGATCCGGACGAGGGTGCCGATCTCGTCGCTCGGATGGGCCACCTCAATGCGGGTCGCGCCGCGGTCGTACAGTCGGTTGAACAGGATCGTGAGCTGCGAGCGGGGAAGGTACATTACAGCTCCTCCTGGAAGTCGATCAGGCGCAGTGCTGGGCGTGGGATGGTTGGGAAGGTCGACCCGAAGTGGGTGTCCGAGGTGACGTGGACGTAGTAGAGGTGGTCGACGCCAAGGTCGATACCCGCCTGGAAGCTGATGAACGACCAGAACTTCCGCCCGGGCGTGACGTCCACGGCCACCGCAGCACCCGCGGCCTGCGCGGCCTCGATGTTCGTTCGCAGGTACGAGACGATCCCGTCGAAATCGAGTTCATCGTCGAGGTGGGTGACCGCGATCTCGGGCCCCGTTCCGTCGTGGGCGTCGACGATGGCGGTGAGCATCGACTCAACGTCAGGGATGACGTCCTCGATGCCGGGATTCCCGAGTACGTGCACGTGCGTCGGGACGAATCCCTGGTGGCAGGCCGCGTGGACGGCATTGACGACGGGTGCCACCGAGGTGCTCCCGTTCGTGATCCACACCCGTTCCATGCTGGCCTGTCACGAGAGGGCAGCCAAGTAGGTTGCCCCGCTGGAGTGCTTACCAGTCAAGCTCGAGGAGGCGTGGGACCGCCCGCCGGAGGCCGTCGTGGGCCGCCTCGATAGCGGCGATCGCAATGTGCTCGTCGACGGTGTGCGCCTGGGCCAACTCGCCGGGGCCCCAGATGACGGCCGGCATGCCCCGCTCGATGAAGCTTCTCGCATCCGTGGCGGCTTCGAGACCCATCGGGTCGGCCGAAACGTCGGCCGCCGTCGCGTGCTCGCGGAGAACCCGCGCCAGGCGGTGATCGGGATCGATGGCGGCCGAGGCGTAGTGCTGGACGAGCGTCCGATCGACGTCGACATCGTGACACAGCTGGTCGAGGTCGGCTTCCACGGTGTCGAGGGTCTCCGCGGGGAGCAGACGACGATCGAGGAGCAACGACGCCGTCTCCGGGACCACCGCCATGTTGTCCTCGAGGCCGGCGGCCACCTCCGTGACCGTCGCATGCGCCCGGCCGACGAGTGGGTGCTCGACCTCGTCGAGGGACTCGTCGTACCGCTCGATGCGATCGATGAGCGTCCGAAGCGTTCGGATGGGATTGCGGGCATCGTCAGGCCGACTCGCGTGAGCCGACCGGCCCCCAACGGTCAGCCGATAGGTCGCCACGCCCTTGGCGCACGTGGCCACTCGACAGCCGGTCGGTTCGAGGACGATCGCGACGTCGCCGCCGTGGCCGGCCGACAACAGTTCCTCGGTGCCGGGATAGCCGGTCTCCTCGCCGGCCGGCGCGTGAACGATGAGCGTTCCGCCGAGCGAACCGGCCTCGAGGTCGGGTTTGAGCTCCGCGGCCACCGCCATCGCGAGGGCCAACGAGGCCTTCGTGTCTGCGCTTCCCCGCCCATACAGGTGGCCATCAGAAACTGTCCCGGCATAGGGGTCGACCGACCACGCCGCCCGGTCCGCGACCGGTACGACGTCCGTGTGGGCGTTCAACACGACGCGGGGCGGTCCGCTGCCGATTTCGGCCGCCACGCTTGGGCGGTTCGCATCAGGGCGGGCAACCTGGTGAACCTCGAAATCACGGGCGGCGAACCAGTCCGCCACGAACGAGGCGACCCGGTGCTCCTCACCGGGCGGATTGGGCGACGGCCGTCGAATCAGCTCACGGGCGAGGTCGAGGGTCATCGACTCACGGGGAGGCAGCCGCATCGAGGCCGTGGGAGAGGTCATCGATCAGGTCCGACGAGTGCTCGATGCCCACGCTGAGACGGATCAATCCGTCGGTGATCCCCGCCCGTCGCCGGTCGGCCGCTGGCACGTCACGGTGGGTCATCAACGACGGGACCTCGATGAGACTCTCGATGCCACCGAGGCTCTCGGCGAGTGTGATGACCTCGAGGTTCGTCACGGCGGCCTCGGCGGCGTCCACCCCGCCGGTCAGCTCGAAGCTCACCATGCCGCCGAAGGCGTCCATCTGCCGGTCCGCGACGGCGTGATTGGGATGGGTCTCGAGGCCTGGATAGTGGACGGTCGCCACCTCGGGGTGGTCATCCAGCCACTTCGCGATCCGGTTCGCATTCGCGCTCTGAGCATCGACGCGTCGCGACAGGGTTCGACTCCCTCGAATCGCCAGATAGCACCCGTGCGGACCCGGTATCGCGCCACGAGTATATTGGATGCGTTCGATCGAGGAAGCGAGGTCAGCGTCGGCGGTGGCCACGCTTCCCAGGAGCACGTCCGAATGGCCGCCAACGTATTTCGTGAGCGACTCGATCACGACGTCCGCCCCGAGCGTCAGCGGTCGCTGCAAGACCGGCGACGCGAAGGTGTTGTCGACGGCGACCCGTGCCCCGACCGACCCGGCCGCGTCGACGGCTGCCTCGATGTCGGCAATGTGCAACAGGGGGTTCGTCGGCGTCTCAAGGTACACGAGGGCGGTCTCCTCACGGACGGCCGCGTCGATCGCGTCGGGGTCGCGTGTGTCGACCCGGGTGACGTCGATGCCGTATGCCGGGTAATCCTCGGCGAGCAAGTCGTGCGTTTCGGCGTAGACGTTGTGTTCGGCGACGACGTGATCGCCCGGTTCGAGGGTGGCCAGTACCGCATCGATGGCGGCCATGCCGCTGGCGAACGCGAAGGCGTCGGTGGCCCCCTCAAGGTCGGCAATGACGGCCTCGAGCTCGTCGCGCGTCGGCGCACCCATCCGGTCGTAGCGATACTCCCCACCGCGATCCCGTGGGCTCGCGTATCGGTAGGTCGTGCTGGTATCGATCGGTTGATTGACGGCACCGTACGGATGGGCATCCAGCCCGGCGTGCACCTCGCGGGTCGCCGGATGGTGGTCGTCCATAGTCCGCCCACGACACCCCGCCATGTAACTCGTCCGGCGCGGGCGAAGCATTTTGATGCCGCCCGGCCTCCGCCCCGGCATGGCCGGCATTCGACGGCGCGCCACCTACTACGTGCTCGGGATGGCGCTGCTCATTCTGGCCTCCACCGGGATCTACGAGGTCGGGATGCGCGTGTTCGAGCCCCGACCCTACCCACCGCCGGGGACCGAGGTCTCCTTCTTGCATTCTCTGCAGGTCGTCGTCGAGACGATCACGGCCACCGGCTACGGGTCGGACGCCCCCTGGACGAGTGCCGAGATGAACCTCCTCGTCACGGCGCTCGAACTGACTGGCGTCGGCGTGTTTTTCCTCGGATTACCGGCAGTCTTCCTGCCGCTGTTTCGAGACCTGTTACAGCCGTCGGTTCCCACGACGGTTGCGTCCGACCTCGAGGATCACGTGATCATCTGCACACCCACCGCGCGGGCCGAGGCACTGATCGCTGAGCTCGAGGCCTACGACATCGAGCCGTTGGTGCTGGAGCCCGATGCGGATCGCGCGGCGTCGCTTCGCGATCGAGGCTGGACGATCATGCACGGCGATCCGGAATCGATCGACGACCTCCGAGCGGCAAATCTGGACCGGGCACGGGCGCTCGTGGCCGACCTCGCCGATCGGACCGACACAAGCATCGTGCTGGCGGCCAGAGAGATCGACGAGTCGGTGCCCATCGTCAGCGTCGTGGATGAATCAAGCGTCGAGGCGTACCACCGCCTGGCCGGTGCCGATCACGTCGTCACCCCCCGGCGGGCCCTTGGGAGGAGCATGGCGAGCAAGCTCACGACCGCCATCGACCCGGACGCCGGCGATGCCATCGACCTCGGTGAACGCCTCGATCTCCTGGAGGTGCCAATCCATCACGGAAGCGACCTGGCGGGAGGGACGCTCGAGGAACTCAGGCTCCGTGACCGCTTCGGTGTCAACGTCATCGGCGCCTGGTTCAGGGGCGAATTCGATGCACCCCCAGCGGCCACGCGACGGCTCGAACCGGGGACGGTGTTGCTCGTCGGCGGGGCGCCGAACAACCTCAATCGACTGCGAGGCGAACTCGGAACGCCCGTTCGAGATCACCGCCGCGGCGAGACCGTCGTGCTCGGCCATGGGGAGGTGGGCCGCGTCGTCAGGGAGGCACTCGAGGATGCGGGCATCCCGGTGACCGTCGTCGACCTGGACGACCAGGCCGCGGTCGACGTCGTCGGTGACGCCACGGTGACCGAAACGTTACGTGCTGCTGGTGTCCCCGACGCGAGGGCGGTGGTGATCGCCCTCGGTGACGACAAGACGACCCAGTTCGCGACGCTCGTCGTCCGGGAGTTGACCGACACGGTCGAGATCATCGCCCGAGCGAACACGTCCGAAAGCGTCCGAAAGAGCTACCGAGCGGGTGGCGATTACGTGCTCTCCTTGGCGACGGTCAGCGGTCGATCCATCGCCGGGCACATCCTCGAACGGGGCGAGATTCTCTCCATCGGAACAAACATCGAGGTGGTCCGGACGTCGGCGACAGCGCTGGAGGGACGGACCATCCAGTCGGCCCGTGTGCGCGAACGAACCGGGTGTACCGTGGTCGCCATCGAACGTGACGAGGAGTTGATTACCGACGTGTCGCCAACGTTTCGCATCGAGCCGGGGGATGCCCTCGTGATCGCCGGCACCGATGCTGGGACCAACCGCTTCGCGACCACGTTCAAGTGACAGGGGATCTACCCCGCCCGGTATCGGACGACTTCCGCCCGGAGCGCATCCCGTTTGATGGTGAAAAACCCGATCAGGATGAGGACGAACCCAGCTGCCATGGCGATGGTCGGTTGCTCGCCGAGGACCACCAGCCCGGTCACCGCGGCGGCAACGGGGGCGGCATAGCTGACGAGGTTGATCTCGATCGGGCCGAGGCGCTCGAGGAGATCGAAATAGATGAGAAAGCCGACCGCCGACGCCATCACCACGAGATAGCCGAGGGCGACGAGTCCCTCCAGCGTCCACTCGACGGCCGCGAACGACTCGCCCAAGCCGATGCTGGCCAGGTGCATGACGAGTGCGCCGAGAAGCATGGCCCATGCCTCCATCGTCTCGATTGGCAGCGCATGGTCGATCCGTCGGGTGAAGACGCTTCCGAGGGCGAATGCGGCCGCCGCGAGGAAGATCAGGCCCATGGCCAGCGTCCGAGAGTCGAGGAGGTTGTCGGGGTCCGGTTCGGAGAGGACGATCACGCCTGCAAAGCCGACAAACAGACCGATGAGCCCGACGGTCGTGAGCCGCTCGGCCGGGAGGAAGGCACGTGCGAAGGCGGTGGTCAGGATCGGCGAAAGGCTGACGATGATGGCCGCGGCAGCGCTCGTCGTCTCTTGCTCGCCGACGAACAGGAAGGCGTGGTACCCCGCGATCATGAAGACGCCGCTCGCCACGACCGCCAGCCAATCGGCACGCGACCGGGGGCGCCACTGGTCGGTCGCAACCACGGCGAACGCGAGCATCAACACGCCAGCGGCGTCATACCTGAAGGCGGCGAACAGGACGGGGGGGAAGAACTCCAGGCCGGCCTTGATCGCCGTGAACGCACTCCCCCACAGGGTCGCGAGGACGACGAAGAGAATCGCGTTGCGAAAGCGCATTCGACTACGTCAACGCGTCCGTTCCGACCTCAAAGCCGTTCGTGTTCCGGACCGTCTTGCCACGACTCAATCACGAATCTCGAGGTCTCCGAACAGGACCAGACCCGTGACGACCACGTCCGCCGTCTCGGCCGACGTGCCTGACTCGCTCCGTCGGCTGTCGACCGCCTCGCCGAAGACGGTGTCGACCTTGAGGTCGACCCGCCACCCCTCGGGAACGCGAATCTCGGCGTCGCCGAACATGACGACCACGTCGACGGTGGATGGGCCGTCCCCGACGGTCGAATCCCGGAGATCGAGTCGGCTGTCGCCGAAAAATGCGACGAGGTCGGAGCCCTCGAACCGGTCCGTTGACGGGCGTCGCTGGGCGGTGCCGAAGAAGGCAACGCCGTCGGACTGGCCGCCGTCGGTCGACACCGATCGGCGATGACCGGCCAGCCGATCGATGACCAGTACCACGCCGAACAACACCACGAACAGCGGCCACCACGTCCCAATGGCCTCGTCTCCGATCAGATTCAACGACTCGAGTAGGAAAGCCCCGGCGATGGCGATCACCATCACAGGGCCGACGAGATTTCGAAAGCCGCTGCGGACGAGGGCCCAACCCCCGAGCAACACGAACAGCGCCGGGACGACCGCCCACACGCTGTCGGCCTCGACGGTATCGGTTGTGATGGCCAACAAAAACAGCCCGATTGCGACGATGACGCCACCTGTGGCGAGGCGTCCCCACGGAATCCGTTTCATCAACCGGTCGATAGGTACGCCAGTGAGATAAATCCGTCAGTTCATCATCGCCGCTCACGTGATCGAAGGGAGCGTGGCCTGCTCGACGTCGAACCGGTCAACCATCTCCGTGTGTACCTCACGTTTCGCGGTGAGGTAGACGATTTGCCAACCGGCGTCCGCGAGGTCGAGGAGGCCTTCGAAACCGCGTTCCAATCGTTCGTGGTCGGCAGCGACGAACGGGTCATCGAGGAGGAAAAATCCGGCCCCCTCGCCGAGGAGATGTCGCGCCAAGGCCACCCGGCTGGCGAAGTAGAGCTGGTCTCGGGTCCCGCTGCTCAGGTGATCCGCTTCAAAGGTACGACCGTCGTCGCGGGTGACGGTGAGCCGGTAGCCCTCGGGATCGAATCCCACCGACCGGTATCGCTCACCGGTGATCTGGGCGAACGCGGTGGAGGCGGGGCCGTCTGCATCGAAGAGATCCGTGAGCTTGCGTTCTTCCTCCGTGGCCACCTCGTCCACGAGCTCGATCGCCCGGCGCGATTTGTCGGCATCATGATCGATGGCCTCGATCAAACCCTCGAGATCGGCGATGAGCGCTCGCAACGCGGTCACCGAGCGGCCCTCGAGCCGGATCGGGTCGACGTCGAAGGGGCCAGCCCCAAGGTCAGCCGCGCGATCGCGGAACCGCTCAACACGGCGGTCGTAGGCCGCCAGTCGTTCATCGAGCGCCTCTCGGCGCTCCTCGAGGTGGTCGAGTTCGGCTTCGAGCGCCTCCAGTCGGTCGGGATCGTACGAGACGTCGGAAACGGCCGCGCGATCGACGCCCTCGACCAGGGAGGCCAGCGCGTCCGCCCAGAACTCGATGCGAGCATCGACGTCGGTCGCGCCGGGATCGTCGAGGCGTTCGCTGAGCGCCTGTTCGGCGAGTTCCCGCTCGCGTTCGAGCGCCTCTCGCTGCTCGACCACCGATTCCAGCGCATCCACGGCTGACACGCCCGCGGTCGACAGCGTCTCATCGAGCTCAGCCGCAAGCCGGTCGATACGATCATCCAGTTCGTCGCAGGTGGACGCGAGGTCGTCGAGCTCCTGTGACAGCGATTCGACCCGCGATTCGGTGCGAACCCGTCGATCCCGTGTCGAGGCCCGCTCAGCCCGGACCTCCTCGATGGCCGGGGCGATGTCGTCGACCGCATCCACGGAGAGGTCGGCGTCCCGAGCAGCCTCGATTGCCCGACGCCGCGCGCGTTCGACGCGAGACGAGGCTCGCCGTGCGCGCACGGCGAGACCGGCCCCGGTGACGCCAGCGACGAACAGGCCACCTCCTAAGACGATCGCAGCTGTCGACCCGGCGACTGCACCGAGTCCACCGGTGATGCCCGCACCCGCGAGGCCGGCGATGGCGACCCGCCGGCCGAGGGGGGCAACGCGCGTCGCCCGGGTGGCCCGATCACGGGTGGACCGAAAGGCGTCCAGGGCGTCTCGGGCCGTATCGAGGGCATCCACGCGCCGATCAAGCCGTGACTCGGTCGCCTGCACTTCCTCGAGGGTCTCCTCGGCTGCCGCGAGATCGTCCCTGACGGAATCGAGCGCGTCGGCACGATCCGCGCGCGTCTCACGGACGGCCGATAACTCGCGGTTGCGTTCCCGTGCCATGTCCAAGGTGGACCGCCCGACGTCAGGGAGCTCCCGCAGCGATTCCGTCGTTGCCTCCACCGTCTCGAGATGGTCGGATAGCGACTCGTGCTCGGCCACCACCTTCGCGTCGCGTTGGGCCGCGAGGGCACTCGCCGTCGAGCGACGCTCGCGTTCGACGCGCAGACGGGTGGCGTGGAGGTCGTCCAATCCCTCGGACTCGACCGGGCCCTCGAGATAGCTGTGTACGTCCGCTCGAAGCGCCGCAGCGGCCGATCGCGTCGATTTCGCATCGTCGATCTGGTCGGAGAGATCGAGTCGGGACTCGGTCAGCCGGCCGAGTTGCCTGAGCTCCTCTCGCACCGCGCTGATCGCCGAGGTATGGACCGCACCGAGGCGCTCGATCAACGAGCGATAGTACGACCCACCGGTCGGGAGGGCAAGGTCCTCATCCCTGACGACGAACACGGTCTCCAGATCGACGGGGTCGATGGCCGTGAGCTCGCCCAAGCGACGCTCGCCGCTGAGCTCGACGGTCTCGTCGTCGATCTCCATAACGATCCGTCCGCGGGGTGGGGCATCCACGCGGGGTGGTGGATCCATACGGTCAGCGAGCTCCGGCTCGAGCAGCTGCAACAACGCCTCGAGATAGAGCGTCTTGCCCGCCTCATTCGGGCCGGAGAGCACCGTGACGCCGGCATCAAACGGCGGGTGCCAATCGTGAATCGGGCCGTATCGGTCGACATCTGCGGACCGAAGTCGCATCACGGCAGCTCACCCTGGAGGTTGGTGAACGCAGCAAGCAGGCGGGTGCGAACCGCCGTGCGTGTCGATTCGTCCCAGTCGGTCTCCTCGAGTTTGGCCTCGATCGACCGATAGAGGGCGTCGTTTTGGAGGTGCGCAACCGACCGGGTCTCGTCCGTGAGTGCGGTCGACCCGACGGCCTGCTCGAGCTGGTGGTGAAAGGTCGCCTCGTCGCGGGCGTGAAACCCAACGACGGTGACTTCGGCCTCGGCGTGCTCGTCGACGGCGTCGGCCATCCAGGTTTCGAGCGCCTCGACGGCGGCGTCCTCGCGCCCCGGGAGCACGCGTGCCGTCCGGTGCATCCGATGGTACGAATCGAGGGGGACGAACTCGAGACCTCCCTCGGGATCGAGGCAGACCGCCTGACGGGGACCGGTCTCGGAGGCACGCGTCGACGCGGGGGTCCCGGGATAGACGAACCGGGTCGCTCCGAGGTGCTCCTCGCGGGGGGCATGGTGGTGGCCTGCCAGCACAGCGTCGAAGCCGAGCGCCTCGATTTGGTCAGGCGTCATCGGGAGATAGCGGGCTTCCTCGTCGGCACCGGCGGCGGACGTGGGAAGACCGACATCGAGGGTGCAGTGGATGAGCAAGACTTCGAGTCCGTCGTACGGGTCACGAGCCTCAAGGTCGAGGAGAAGCTCCTCCGTCGATCCCTCGGCGTACGGTGCGGCCGTGAGTCGGACGTCGTGCTCCGCCAGGTGGACATGCGAATAGGGTCGATCCACCGCAACGGTGCACATATCGCCGAAAAAGGTATCGCCGCGAAACGCCGCGACGTCGTGATTGCCTGGGATCACCACCACCTCGCAATCGAGGTCGGTGAAGAGTTCGTTACGAAGCCGGGAGCGAAGGGCCTCGACGTCGCGGGGCCGATCGAAGAGGTCCCCACCGATCGTGACGAGCTCGGCGCCCCGATCGGTCGCCACGTCGAGTACGGCCGCCAGTGCCGCAAGCCGCTCGGGTGCATCCTCGCGGAGGTGCACGTCGGCCGTATGGACGATGGCGGTCATCACCGATGGCTCACGGAGGTCCGGCAAGTAGCTGACGGCTCGTCGGTCGTGTCTCCATCGGAGTGAAACAGCTTGCAGTGAATTTCGAGGTGGTGCAATCGTCCATCGAACCCGTAGCGAGGGCGGACTACGGGCCGGCGGCACGCTCGGCGATGAGCGCGTCAGCCCGTTCCACCCAGTCGCCCCAGACGAACCCGGCCGTGACCACGACCGACCACCAGAGGAAGTTGAGGAGTAAACCCGCGAAGACGCCGGGCAAGCCGAATCCCAACACCACGCCGAAGACGTAGGAAAAGCCGATAAGAAACACCACCGCCGCGGAGAGCCTCGCATAAAAGGGCGTGCGCGTGTCGCCGGCGCCGCGCAGGGCGCCGGCGAGGGGTGAGAAAATGCCGAAACTGGCGATGGCAACGGTGAAGAGCCGGACGAAGTCCGTAGCGATGGCGGCCGTTTCGGCGTTGCTCGAAAACAGATCGGCCAGGGGGGCCGCGAACACGAACAATACGACCGCAACGGCGCTCAGCGTGAGGACCCCGAGGGCGGTGATCGACAGGCCCGCAAAGCGGGCCTCCTCTGGACGGCCTTCACCGAGCAACTGACCGACGATCACCGACGAGGCGACGGAATACGATCGGTACAACGGCCCACCGAGTTGCTGGTAGATGCGACGGCCGATGTGATAGGCCGCGTTCGCATCGGTACCGAACAGGAGCGTGATGGCGTTGAACGGAAACTCCGCCAGCGAGGAGCTCATCCCCTCCGCGAAGGTGGGGGTGCTGATCGACACCAGTTGCCGGGTGATGGTGAGATCGCGCGGCCGGGCGAAGCCAAGTTCGGTGAGCGGACTCGCGATGACGAGCACGAAGACGACCGCCTCGACGGTTCGAGCGACCGCCGTCGCAATGCCGACCCCCACGACCTCCATGCGCGGCAGGCCGAACAGGCCGAGCCCGAGGGTGACCGTAAGGACGATGTTGATCACATTGGCGACACCGTTGATGAGCATCGGCGTCACGGTATCGCCGGTCCCCTGCAGGGCGCGTGCACCGATGAGTCCGGTGATGCGCATGGGTGATGCGGCGAAGATGATCAACAGATAGAGCCCGCCGAGGCGGACGACCTCGGACTCGGCGCCAAGGACGTCGATGAGGAACGCGCCGCCGACGAGACCGATCACGACGAGCGGTATCCCCAGGAGGAAGCCGATGATGAGGGCCTGGGTCACCGCCCGATCCCGGGATGCCTCGGCACCGCGTCCCGTGTCCTGACTCGACAGCGCAATGGCACCCGTGCCGAGGCTTAACCCGATGCGAAGGGGAAACTGGGCGTAAAGGTCGGCCAGGCCGACCGCCGAGATGGCCGCCGACGAGAACAGGCCCGTGACGAGAATGTCGACCGTCCGCATGAGCGTGTTCAGCGTCTGCTGGACCGCGATCGGCCACGACAGGGCGATGGTCCGTCGCCACATCGCGAGCATCCGCTCGCGACGGTCGGCCATGAGACTGCACAGGCACGGGGCATTAAAAGTCCGTATCGGTCGCGGCAGTCCCGTCCGTCGGGCTCTTTCGAGCAGACAATGCAAACTGTTATACTACCGCCTATAAACCTCCGAACAGAGGGGGTAATGTCATGCCTTCACAACCCACGGACGGGCGCTGGAGTCGACGAAACTACCTCAAAGGTGCCGGGGCCATCGGGGTTGGCGGGATCGCCGCCGGCTGTATCGGGGGGACCGACGACGATGGTGGGAACGGGGACGGCGACTTCGACACCATCCAACTCGGTGTGCTCGAGCCGTTCACCGGCGACTTCGCCAACCTGGCGGAGGAGCGCAACCGGGGAGAGTTGCTTGGCATCCAGCACGTCAACGAGAGCGACGACTACGACTTCGAAATCGAGTACTCGGAGTATGACACGCAACTCAACTCGGAGGACGCGATCCAGGGCGCCACCCAAGCGGTCGAAGAGGACGGCGCCCAGTTCCTGACGGGGTGCATTTCGAGCTCGGTCGCCCTGGCGGTGAACGACTTCGCGCTTGACGAGGAGGTCATCTACACGCCCGGGGCCGCGGACGTCTCGATCACCGGACAAAACTGCAATCGGTACGTGTTTCGCTTCGAGACCAACACGGCACAGATCGCCGAGATCATGGCCCAGTGGACGGCGGAGAACCTCGGCGATCAGATCATGTACTCCATCGCGGACTACGCCTACGGAGAATCCGTGAAGGAGGAGTTCGAGACGAGGATGCAGGCGCAAAGCGACGACTACGCCGACGTGCTCACGGTCGAGCCGGGACAGACGGCACAGGACTTCGAGGCGTTCATTACCCAGTTGCTCGGGGAAGCCGAGAACGCGGATGCCCTCGTGGTCGGAGCGACCGGCGGCCATCTCGTCCGCTTTCTGGTACAGGCGAGCCAGCGTGGCCTGCACGATGAGGTCCCGATCGTGACCACGACGGGGTCGTTCGCCGTCGTCCGGGCCGGCGCCGCCGATGCCGCCTACGACATCTACAGCGGCACCCGCTACGTGCCCTCGCTCGACACCGGGACGAACCAATCGTTCGTCGAGGCCTATCAGAACGAGTACGACCAGCTCCCGGACAACTTTTCGCGAGTCGGATACGAATCGGTGCGGATGCTCGCGACCGGCATCCAAGAGGCAGGATCGCGCAACCCGGACGATGTCATCGATGCGCTCGAGGGGCTGTCACACGAGACCATCTTCGGTGACGTCGCCTTCCGTGAATGTGACCACCAGTCGACGAACCCCGTGTGGATGGGTCGCAACGTCGCACCTGCCGAGGGTGACATCGCCGAGGTGGAAATCCTCGATTCGCTCGGTGGCGACGAGGCAATTCCACCGTGTGAAGACACCGGATGCAACCTGTAGGCCAGCAACCGCGTTGAGGCCTTACCATGTTCGCCGATCTGTTGTACCAGTTGTTGGACGGCCTCTCCGTTGGACTCGTCTATGTGCTCCTTGCGGCGGGGCTGTCGATCATCTTCGGCGTGATGAACGTGATCAACTTTGCCCACGGGGAGTTGTACACCATCGGAGCGTACTTCGCGGTCGCCGTGGCGGGAATCGCCGGGGGCGGGGGGACGGGGTTCGTCATCGCCCTCCTCGTCGCCCCACTCCTTGTCGGCCTCCTCGGGGTGGCCATCGAGCGGGTCACGGTCCGGCCGCTGTATGACCGCGATCCCCTCTATCACATCCTGCTCACGTTCGGGTTGGTGTTGTTTCTCAACGAGTTGGTCATCTACGTCTGGGAGACCGATCCCAGGAACCTCGCCACCCCCGAGATCATCAGCGGTACCTTCAGCGTCGCCGGCATCACCTACAGCCGGTACAACGTGTTTATCATCGTCTTCGGATCGCTGCTCGCGGTCGGTGTTTGGGGCCTGCTTCGCTACTCACGGTTCGGCTTGATCATCCGGGCAGGGACCCAGGATCGCCAGATGGTCCGCAACCTCGGGATCTCGATCGACCGGTACTACTCGCTGGTGTTCGGCCTCGGGGCCGCCCTGGCCGCCATCGCGGGTATCATCATCGGGGGTGGCGGTGGCGAGGTCGTCACCGGGATGGGTATGAACATCATCATTCCTGCCTTCGTCATCGTGGTGATCGGAGGGTTGGGGAGCTTCAAGGGAGCCGTGGTGGCCGGGCTCGGTGTCGGCATCTTGCAAGACGGCATCCTGCGGCATTATCTGCCCCAGCTCGAGGGGATGATGATTTTCCTGATCATGATCGTCGTCTTGCTCGTCCGGCCCCAGGGGCTGTTCGGGACGACCTTCGGCGAGGGTGGGGGCCATCTCATCGTCCGTCACGACGATGGAATCCTTCCGCCACGGCTGCGACGGCGTCTCGGTGTCGCGATGGTCGTCCTCCTCGCACTCATCCCGCTGGGAGCCGACATCCTGTACTCGGAATTTTACGTCACCCTCATGGTCAGAATCTTGATCTGGGGACTGTTCGCGCTCAGCCTCGACTTCATCATGGGATACACCGGGCTCGTCTCACTCGGCCACACGCTCTTTTGGGGGATCGGGGCGTACGTCACCGCCATCGTCCTCATGGACGTGACCCAGTCCGCCTTCATCGCCGTGGCGTTGGCGCTGGTGGTCGGTTCGGCCGTGGCGTGGGTGGTGGGGTATCTCTCGATCCGGGTCCACGGGGTCTACTTCGCCATGATCACGCTAGCCTTCGCCGAGTTGTACTATAATCTCGTCAGAGATCTCGAGATCACGGGTGGGACGGACGGTCTCTTCGGATTCTCAGCGTTCTACGGCATCGGCGACGTGGGCGTCGACCTCGGGGAGATCGGCGTCTTCGTGGGGCCGCGGGTGCTGAGCGGCCGGTCGTTGTTCTACTACATCGCCCTGGTGGCCCTGCTCGGAGCGTTCCTCCTCTCGCGTCGGCTGCTGGACGCGCCCTTCGGGTCCGTGCTCAAGGCCATCCGTGAAAACGAAGAGCGGGTTCGGTTCATCGGGTACGACCCCATCAAGTACAAGCGACGAGCCTTCGTCATCAGCGGCATCTTCGGAACGCTGGCCGGGTGTCTGTTCGCCCTCAACCTCGGCCTGGTGACGCCGAACGCCGCCCACTGGCTCAACTCGGGTGAGGTGCTCGTGATGGTCATTCTCGGGGGGATGGGGACCCTCGTGGGGCCGGTCATCGGGGCGTTCACGTACTTCGGACTCGAACATCTCATGGAGGACGTCACCGAGCACTGGCGGTTGTTCCTCGGGGGGATCTTCGTCATCTTCGTGATCTTCCTGCCGAGCGGCTTGGTCTCGATGCCCGCCACGGTACAACGGGTGTACCGCCGACTCGCCGAGAGATGGTCCATCCCGGAGGGAGACGGATGAGCGCAACCGAGCGCAATCCCGACGGCACGATATTGGCCACTGACGGCCTCGTCAAACGGTTCGGCCAGTTCACCGCCATCGACGACGTCTCGCTCTCGGTCCACCCCGGGGAGTTTCGGAGTATCATCGGCCCGAACGGTGCCGGCAAGACGACGCTGTTCAACCTCCTCTCCGGCGGTGTGGCCCCGACCAGTGGCACGGTGACGTTCGCCGGAGAGGACATCACCTCGCTGCCGGTTCGTGACCGGGTCCACCGGGGATTGAGCCGGTCGTTTCAGATCACGAACCTCTTCGACGGACTGTCCGTTCATGAAAACGTTCGGCTGGCCGTCCAATCGATGCAACGTGAGACCATGTCGATGACCGAGGCGTTCCTTACGCCGTCCACGGCCTTCGAACCCATCGACGCCCGCACTCAGGAGCTCCTCGAGTTGCTCGAACTGGACGACCACGCCGCCGAACGAGCCGGGTCGCTGGCGCACGGCGACAAGCGCCGCCTCGAGATCGGACTCGTCCTCGCGAGCGATCCGACGGTCGTGATGCTCGACGAGCCGACCGCCGGGATGAGCCTCGAGGAAACCCACGAGACCATCGCGTTGCTCGAACGGGTGCTCGAAGACCGGACCCTCCTGTTGATCGAACACGACATGGAGCTCGTGATGGAGCTCTCGGACACGATTACGGTGTTGAACCGGGGCGAGATCATCGCGGAGGGATCCCCCGAGGCGATAGCTGACGATGATGCGGTGAGGGAAGCCTACCTGGGGGGCTACGAATGACGGACGACGTGGTCCTCGAGCTGGAGGACATCACGGCGGGATACGGCCGTTCAGAGGTTTTGCACGGCATCTCCATGTCGGTTCAGGATGGGGAGATCGTCTCACTCGTGGGACGAAACGGCGTCGGAAAGACCACGACGCTTCGAACGATCCTGGGCATCCTCGCACCCACCGCGGGACGGGTGACCTACCGGGGTGAGGATATCACCGACCTCGACGCGACCGAGACCGTCCAACGAGGTATCGCCTACGTCCCCGAGGACCGCCGGATCTTTCCGGAGCTTACCGTCAGGGAGAACCTCCGCCTCGCCAGTCTCGGTGGTGGCGCCCGAGGGAAACGCTTCGAACTCGACGAGGTGCTCGATCGGTTCGAAAACCTGCGCGAGCGACTGTCCAACCCGGGATCGTCGCTCTCGGGTGGCGAACAACAGATGCTCACCATCGCGCGGGCACTGGTCGGTGGAGCCGATCTGATCCTGCTCGACGAGCCAACGGAGGGGTTGGCGCCGCTCATCGTCGAGGACGTGATCGAAACGGTGGCTGATCTGAACGAGCAGGGACTTACCGTCCTCATCGTCGAACAGAACGTCAACGTCGCGCTGGACCTAGCC
Source organism: uncultured Halobacteriales archaeon (assembly GCA_964502835.1). Taxonomy (GTDB): domain Archaea; phylum Halobacteriota; class Halobacteria; order Halobacteriales; family SKSH01; genus CAZCYF01. The sequence goes on from CAZCYF010000003.1 coordinate 72,822, forward strand.
GACCGGAACTACATCATCGACCAGGGTCGGATCGTCCACGAAGGGACGTCGGCGGAACTTCGCGATCGCGACGACCTCCTCGACCAATACGTCGGCGTTGCGAACTGAGGTCGCCGTCCTCGCCGGCACCGGGACGGTCGAAGGATAGCGTGGGTGACCTGAGTTCACCCCGGAGGGCCGACTACGGTTTGTAGACCCGTCCCCGAAACGTCGCGATGCGGGTGTCGGCCGGATCGGTGACCTCGACCTGGTATTCGGCCGTTCGGCGCGAATCGTGGGTCCGGGTTGCTTCCGCCGTGAGTTCCTCGCCAACGGCGACGCGATCGAGGTAGGAGATGTTCGTCTCCAAGGCGAACGCATCCGTCCCCTCGGCGTTGGAGGCCGCAGCGAAGGCTGCATCGGCGAGCGTGTAGATCACCCCTCCGTGGGGAATGTCGTGAAAGTTGAGATGCTCGGTCGTTACCTCAAGCGCGGTGGTCGCGGTTCCCGGGCCGACGGCCGTCACCTCGATGCCGACGAGCCGACAGAAGGCATCGTCCCGGATGAGTCGCTCGCGTTCGCTTGAGACGGTCTCGTCCATACCCGATGTACCCCCGCAACCGACAAGAAACCAGTCGACAGGTTGGTGAGGGATGCCGTCGTGGGACCGAGCCATGGCGAATGCGACGGGCGAACGGGACCTTCGCGTGCGAGTCGACCACGTCGGCATCGCGGTCGAGGACCGATCGCACATCGTGCCGGTCCTCGAGGCGCTCGGTGGCTCGCAAGTGGCCGACGAACCGGCCGACGGGTTTCGGTGGGTGCAATACGCCCTCGGCGATCTGAGCCGAATCGAGGTGATCGAACCGACGGCCGATGACACCTTCCTCACCGAGTTTCTGGACCGACACGGGCCGGGGCTCCACCACGTGACCCTCGAGGTCGCCTCGCTCGAGGACATGCTCGACCACCTGGACAGGTACGACATCGGAACGATCGACCAGGCGGACAAACGCGGCTATCGGGAGGCCTTCATCCGTCCGAGTGAGGCAGCTGGTGTGCTCTTTCAGTTGATGGAGTTCGACGCGGCCTACGGCGATCGCTTCGCCGCCGGCGAGCCCTTCGACGACCGACAGTAGGGGGATCGGTTCGACGGTCGTAGCTGAATCTATAAACCCCTGTCGCGAGGAAGGACGGACATGGTGTACGACGACATCGAATCGGCCGACCGGGAGGACCTCCGTGATCTCCAGGCCGAGCGGCTCCGAGAGACCGTGAGCCACGCCTACGAGAACGTCCAGTTCTACCGTGAACGCTTCGATGCGGCCGACGTGAGGCCCGCTGACATCGAATCCGTCGATGACATCGAACGCCTGCCGTTCACCACCAAGGAGGACTATCGGGACCACTATCCGGACGGGCTCTGGGGCGTCGAACCGGAGGAGGTCCGCCGTGTGCACGCCTCCTCGGGTACGACCGGCAAACCGAAGATCGTCACCTACACCGAGGAGGACCTGGAGATGTGGTCGCACGTCATGGCAAGGACCCTCCATGCGGCGGGGGTCCGCCCGGGTGACACGGTGCAAAACGCCTACGGGTACGGATTGTTCACCGGCGGATTGGGCTTTCACGACGGGATCGAACGTCTCGACGCGGGTGTGATTCCCACCGGTGGCGGAAACACCCAGCGACAGCTCGATATGCTCCGCGATCTGGACAGTGACGCCCTGTGTTGTACCCCGTCGTACTGTCTGTACCTCGCCGAGGCGGCCGAAGAGCGGGGTATCGACGTCCGCCAGTTGCCGGTCTCAAGGGCCGTCATCGGTGCCGAGCCGTTTACGGATCCGATGCGGGTCGAAATCGAGCGCGAACTCGGGGTGAAGGCGATCGACATCTACGGGCTGTCAGAGCTCGTGGGTCCAGGCGTCTCCGTCGAGTGCGACGAGGTGCAAGAGGGCCTGCACGTCTGGGAGGACCACTTCTACCCGGAGGTCATCGACCCGAAGACGGGCGAGGTGTTACCCGAAGGGGAGGAGGGCGAGCTCGTGTTGACGAACCTCACGGCCACGGCCTCTCCAGCGATCAGGTACCGGACCGGTGACATCACCTCCCTCGACTACGACGAGTGTGCGTGTGGCCGCACCATGGTCCGGATGGACAACGTCACCGGCCGCGTGGATGACCTCCTCATCGTTCGTGGCGTGAACGTGTACCCGAGTCAGATCGAAGAGGTCGTCGTGGATCTCGGAGACATGACCGGTCATTACCGGATCGACCTGTATCGCGAGGGGCAACTCGATACCATGGAGATCACGGCGGAACGACACGCGGAGTCCCAGCGCTCGAACGCGGAACTCGAAGACGAGATCGAGCGGCGGTTGCAAGGGGTCCTCGACGTCAAACCGGACGACGTTGCGGTCGTCGATCCGGGGACCATCGAACGGACCGAGGTCGGGAAGGTCAAGCGGGTCTTCGACCACCGGTAGCGTTGGGATTCGAGACACCGGACACTCGGCCCCTCGGAGTAATCGGTCACTCGAGTTGGTCGGTCCCTCGCGGCTCGAACGTGTGCGAGACAGACTCCAGTGCGCCCCCGATGGTGCCGAGCACGAGCGGATACGCGATCCCCGCGATGGCAACACTCGTCACGACGTGTGGTCGAACCCCGGAGACACCAAACACGACCGATCCCAGCAGGGCGGCGAGACCGTAGCCGATGGTCACCGTCCCGCCGACGAGCAACCCCGTCCGGGGATCCTCGACGCCGGTGTAGTTCGCCGCGAAAAAGCCCGCACCGAGCAACATCAGGACCGGCACCACGTAGATGACATCGGGGACCGCACCAGAAACGTCAATGGTCCCTTCGCCAGCCGCGATTGGTGCATCCCCGGACACGTCCAGCGCGACCCCGTGGGCACCGTGGTATAGCCAGCCGACCGTGCGCCACGTGGCGACAGATTCCGACTCGATAAACGTTGACAGCGACGCGATCGAATCGAAGCGACTCCCCCAGCCGACCGCGGTGGCGGCGAATGCCACGCCGTACCCGACGACGTAGGCAAGCACCCCGGCGACCGCGGCCGGAATCGCACCGCGCTTGAATCCCGATATCGGGTGCATTCGCCCCTGTCCGCATCCGAACACGGGGGCCAGCCACGTTAACCCATCGGCGCTCGAACCCGTCCACCCAGCGACGAGCGGGGATAGCCTCACAACTGAGAATTGATGGTTATCTTAAAGACCTCCAAACGTCGATGATAACCAACAGTAAGTCATGAGTGCCTCGCCAGGATCCCAAATTCGCGTCCTCGCCGTCGACCCGGAAGGTCGACTCGAGCCCACGGAGAGGACGGGTGACGTCCGTATCGACCGGGCTGAGAACGTGGCGACGGCGAAACAGCGCGTCACCGCCGAGGCGTATGATCTCGTGGTCATACCGGCCGAACACGGCGCGTCGGCGTCAGCACTACTGGACGAGACGACCGACCCGGCACACCCGGCGGATGTCCTGATCGGCGATGTCGACCGGCTCCCCCGGCTCGTCAATACGGTCGAGTCCGTCACCGGAGGACTGGATCGGCGACTGTCGGCACTGCTCAACAACATCGATGACGTGCTCTGGATGTTCTCCGCGGATTGGGAGGAGGTGGTGTACATCAACGAGGCCTACGACCGGCTCACGGCCAGCGACGCGAGGACCTTGGCCGACGATCCTCCCTCGCTGTTCGAGATCATCCATCCCGAGGACAGAGAGCGCGTCAACGCTGCCATGACGAAAGCCGCGGACCACGGCCACGAGGACGACATCGAATTTCGCATCAAAGACGACGGAGGATACCGGTGGGTCTGGTCACATGCCTACCCGATCACCGACGACGACGGCCACCTCGAAACCATTGCGGGGGTGACGTACGACATCTCCGAGCGCAAGGAGCACGAGCGACGCCGGCGCCGCGAGCGAGACCGGTTCCTCCGACTGTTCGAGCATTTTCCCGAACCGACGCTCGCCTACCGGTTCGAGGGTGACCGGTCAATCATCAAGGCGATCAACCGCGAGTTCGAGGACATCTTTGGTTACGACGAGGATCAGGCACTGGACACCCCCGTCGATGACCTCGTCGCGCCCGAGGACAGACGCGAGGAGGCGAGACGACTCGACGAGCGCGTTCGCGAGGGTGCGTTCATCGATACGGAGGTGGTGCGAGACACCATCGGCGGTCAACGCCATTTCAGGTTGCGCAACGTTCCCCTCGAAGGCGATGATCAGCTCGATGGGTTCGCCATCTATGCCGACATCGAAGCACGAAAACGGCGCGAGCGCTCCCTGAACGCGCTCCACGAGACCACGCGGGAGCTGACCACGGCGAGGGACAAACGCGGCGTTGCCGAGATCGCGGTCGACGCCGTGCGGTCGGTGATCGACCTCCCCGTGGCGGCCGTCTGGTTGCGCCAGGGTGACGGCCTGGACCTCGTCGTCGCCACACCCCAGGCCCGAGAACATGTCGACGAGCACCCGGGACAGGAGTCGATCATCAGGGAATCGTTCGAACGCGACGAGACGCGACACCTCGAGTCGGCCCACGGGTCGATCACGGCGGGGATCGCCCTTCCGCTTGGAGACCACGGCGTGTGCTTGCTCGGCACGACCACCGCGACGGCCATGGGTGACCTCGAAACCACGTTGGGGCGGGTGCTCGCCGGCAACGTGGAAGCCGCCCTCGGTCGGGTCGAACGGGAGGTGGAGCTGCGGGAACATCGCGAGCAGTTAGCACGGCAAAACACCCGCCTGGACGAGTTCGCCAGCGTCGTGAGCCACGACCTTCGCACGCCGATGGCCGTCGCGAGAAGCAGTCTCGACCACGCCGTATTGGACCACGAAGACCTCGAATTGCCACGCGTCGAGCGGGCGCTCGACCGCATGGACGAGATCATCGAGGGGACGCTCACCCTCGCCCGTAAGGGCGGGACCGTCGAGTCGACACAGCCCGTCGACCTGACCGAGTTCGTCCCCCGGTGCCTCCTCGAGACGAACATCGAGGACGTCGACCTCGCGATCGATCCCGACCTCGAACCGATCGCGGCCGATCCAGATCGGCTTCGCCACGTCTTCGAGAACCTCCTTCGCAACGCGTCGGAACATGCAGGACCGGCGGTGACCGTCACCGTGAGCGGGCTCCCGGGCGGGTTCGCCGTGTCGGATGATGGCCCCGGCCTGGCCGGGTCGGATCACGAACACATCTTCGACGCGGGGTACACGACGAACGACGACGGCTCCGGCCTCGGGCTCGCGATCGTGAAGCGCATCGCCGAGGCACACGGGTGGGAGGTTACCGTCACCGAGGCCGACACCGGGGGTGCCCGATTCGAGTTCACCGGCGTGGACCGCCCCTGACGGAGCGTTGATCGACCACGACCAGTGCGACGACCATCCAGTAACGACCAGGGCCGGAGAGAGGCGGTTTTTTAGTTCACTGCCACCAAGCCTCGACCATGAGGGCGGTCATCGTCGGCTACGGTCGTGTCGGAATTCGGACCGCGAGGATCCTCGACGAGGAGGGCCACACGGTGACCGTCATCGATATCGATCCGGCGAAGGTCCGACGGGCCCAGCAAGACGGGTTCTTCTCCGTGCTCGGGGATGCGAGCGACGCGGCGATCCTCGAGGAGGCCAAACTCTCAGAGGCTGACGCCGTCGCGGCCTTGACCGCCGACGTCGACGTCAACCACGCGGTGTGTCAAGAGGCGAGCGAAGCGGGCCTGCGGACGGTCATGCGGATCGATGCGGATTATCCCGACGACCAGTTCCGGCGGTATGAAGCGGCCGCGGATGCGATCATCTACCCCGAACAGTTGGGTGCCGCGGGAGCGAAAAACGCCCTCCTCGGCGGCGACGTGGCGGTCATCGCCGAACTCGCAGAGCACCTCCGCCTGCTCGTCTTGACCGTAAAACCGGATGCGCCGGTGATCGGAGCCACCGTGGGGCGGGCGGAGTTACCGGCCGGGGCGCGGCTGTACGCCCACGGACGCGGGGACGAGTCGATGACGATTCCGCTTCCGAGCACGAGTCTCGAAGCTGGCGATCGCGTCGCGTTGATCGTGGAAGAAGACGCCGTCGCGGCCACCCGCGAGGCCATCCTGGGAACGACCCCGTGAGGGCCGAACGGCGTTGCGTGCAACCGATGGAACCGACGGGCGCGCGGAAGTGTGGGAGGGGGGAAAGGGGAGTTGCCAGAGGCAGGCGCGCCCGGATTGGACGGTCCGCTTGGGAGTACCATAAACCTGTGTCAGACAATTGTCAGACGGCCGATCGCTGTCGCATTCCGGACCGATGACGTGGGGTGAGCTCTTCGAACGCGCGAGCTCGTACGATATCGACATCGAGGCGGTCCGTGAGACGGTTGAGCATGATCGAGGTGATGATGACTCCGACCGCTGAGCCAACGCGGGTGGTTGCCGATGTGGACGTCCTGGTCGCCGACGTCTTCATCGATGGTGACGCGAGGCGTGCGCTCGACCACGTTCGCGGGCACAGCTGGCTCGAATGGTACGTCAGCGAGGCGCTCGTCGAGCTGGCCTCGGGCTACATCGCCAGCCTCGGCGACGAGGAGTTGGCTGCCGGATGGAACGACCGCGTTCGACGCGCCACCATCACCGTGGACCACCCGACCGGGGACCATCCCGCACTGGCCACGGCCCATTCGGCCAAGGCCGGTCACGTGCTGAGCTACGACGGGGGGCTGCGCTCGGCGAAGACCGCGCTAGCGCTGCGCGATCGCCTCGCGACGAGCGTCAAACACCCGCGCGGATTCGTCCGACTGTTCGACCCGGCGACGCTCTATGAGGCCACACAGGGGGCACCCTATCCAGGGCCGGATCGGGACCCGCGCGATTAGAGCCGCTTCGTCATCCGCATGCAGTCGAGATCGACACCAACTGACGTTTCGTGGGTGACCGCTCCCTGCGGGGCATACCCCAGTTGTTCGTAAAACGAAACGGCATTCAACGACGCGGTGAGTTCGACCTCCTCGATACCGGCTCCGCGGGCGTATCCCTCAAGTTCGGCGAGGATTGCCGAGCCAACCCCACCACGGGCGTGGTCGGGATGGACATAGACGGCGACGATCTCGCCGGCCTCGGGATCGAGGTGGCCGAAGCCGACGACCGCATCGGCTCGCTCCGCTACGATCCAGTGGCCGGTGGTGAGGTCGTACCGGTCCTCCGGCGGGTCGTCGGTGTGGGCCCACGCCTCGACGGCGGCGTCGTCATACGCGCTCGGGCCGAAGGACTCGATGGCCGCGAGATGGGCCTGCCGGATCGCCGCCAGATCGGCGTCGGTGGGCACACGGATGGCGGTCATGCCTCGTCCGTCTGCCCCTCGAGCGAAAAATGGCTCGCGTCGGACCGCTCAGTCCCCACCCTCATACCAGTCCACGAACGCCTCGAGAGCGCGGGCACGATGGGAGAGTCGGTTCTTCTCGGCGGTCGACCGCTCGGCGAAGGTGCGACCGTCGACCTCGAAGATGGGATCGTAGCCGAAGCCGCCGGTCCCCCGCGGGCGGACGATGTCACCGTCGACCCGGCCGGTGAAGGTCCGTACCGACTTGCCGTCGGCGTAAGCCACCACGCTCTCGAAGTGTGCTGACCGGTCGGTGGTGTCAGCGACGAGTTCGGCGACGCGCTCGATGCCGAGCGTGTCCTCGACGAAGGCGGCGTATGGTCCGGGGAACCCAGCGAGGGCATCGATGAACAGTCCGGCATCCTCGACGATCACCGGGTCGTCACCCGGGACGTGTTCGTGGGCCTCGACGGCGCCGGCGATCGCGATCGGCTCGAGACGAGCTGCCTGAGGCTCAGCGTAGTCGTAATCCACCTGCTCGATCGGCGCCTCCAACAACGCCGTTGCTTCCCTGACTTTGCCGTCGTTGCCGGTGACGAATCGGAGGGTCATCCGCACCACCATCGGGCCTGCGTGGGTATCATCGGTCCCATCGCCCCTGCGACTGGTGCGTACTCAATCCTTGCGGGGACGGTCAATCCTCGACCATGACCTCGACCGGCTCTTGTTCGTCCGGCTCCGACTCGTCGCCGCCGCGCTCCTGGAGGGTCAACCCGAGGGCGACCAGAATCACGACCCAGGAACGCCAGTTCGCCAAGTTCAGGGAATAGCCCACCCCAAACGGTGCCTCGACGAGCATGCTCTCGCCGGGCTGCCAGTGTGCCTTGAGAATACGCGATAGCTTCGGCGGTTCGAAGTTGTACGGGATGCCGAGAAAGCGTCCCGAAGCGTCAGGTTTCACCATATCAGCCCCTACGGTCCGAACCGGCTTGAACGTTGGTACGGCCGCTCGCCACGAGGGTTTCGCTCAGCGATCTTGGACCGTCTCACGCCGACTGATACCGACCCCGACCCTCGATCGACTGCAGCTGGTCGACGACCGCCGGGGTGGCGACGTCGGTATAGCCCGCCAGGAGGGCATCCCGGTACGGTCCGGTGGTGGCGACGACATCGAGCAGGCTCTGGAGGAACACGTGAAGATCCATCGCGCGATCCTCCACGTGGTCGCTCCGGAAGGCAAGCCCGAAGTCGATGAGATAGGCACGGTCCGGTCCGACACGGACGTTGCGCACCGTCGGATCGCCGTGGACGAGCCCGGTTCGTTCGTGGAGGGTCGCCAGCAGTTGTCCGACCTGCTCGCACCGGTCAGTCGTCAGCGCGTCGCGAAGGTCGACGTCACCCACGGGTGCGAGCACGAGCTCGGCACGCTCTGGATCGACATCGAACACGGGCGGTGTCGGGATGCCGACCCGCCTGGCTGCCTGTAGCGCGCGCGCCTCCCGGACGGTCCGACGACGACGGAGGCGGGCATCGAGGTCCGGATGGCGGTACGATTTGGACGCGCGACGCTTTCGCACCCGGCCAGCGGCGGTCGACTCGACAACGGCTTCGGCCCCGCGTTGGGGCCCGTCATGTGCCGGTTCGCGGCGGTCTACCGGATCCCGCCACGGAACTGGTACCTCGTCAGGGCGGTACTCGGGGCGGGCTCGCGAGTTCTGAAGCGTCACCGTCTCGCCGGCTTGGACCATTCTCGCCCCGGTGATGGCGATCATGCCCGCGTTGTCACGCAGGAACCGCGCGGGGGGGACGGCGACCGTGGCGCCACGCTCGTCGGCCATGGCCCGCACCATCGCCTGCAGCCGCTCGTTTTGAGCGACGCCACCGCCCATGACGACCGCGTCGCGATGGGTCAACGCGAGCGCTCGCTCGGTGACCTCCGTCAGCATCGCGAAGACCGTCTCCTGGAGCCCGCAACAGACGTCCGCGACGGGCGTCCCGTCGTCGACGGCCGCCGTTGCGGCACTCGTCAGCCCGGCAAAGGAGAAGTCCATCCCTTTGACGACGTAGGGCAGTTCGACGTACGTGCCCTCGGCTGCGCGGCGTTCGACCTTGGGCCCGCCGGGATGGGACCAGCCGAGGTGGCGGGTGAACTTGTCGAGGGCGTTCCCGACACCCGTATCCATGGTCTCGCCGAGAATCCGATAGCGACCGGCGCGGAACCCGAGGACGTGAGCATTCGCCCCGCTCGCGTTCAACACGATCGGATCGTCCACCTCGCCGAGGATCCGACCGACCTCCGCGTGGGCGACCATATGGTTCACCCCGACCAATGGGACATCCAAGCTCGTCGCCAGGGCCCGCGCGGCGGCGGCCGTGACGCGGAGGCACGGCCCCAGTCCGGGGCCCTGTGAGAAGGCAACCGCGTCGATGGTCCCGTCGTGGGCGTCGAGCACCGAGCGGATCACGCTCGGGTGTGCCGACCGCATATGTTCGGCGGCCTCGGACGGGTCGATCCCGCCATGTGGAGGCCGATAGGGCTCGGTGTCCTGTTCGATGACCCCCGCATGGGTGTCGTACAGGGCCGCGCTGGCGGCCCAGGCGGTCCCCTCGAGGCCGAACACGCGCATCATCGATCACCCGGAGGCCACGACCGTCCGGGCGGGTGCGAACGGCCTTTGTGTCGTCGCCACGGAAGACGACCGATGACGGACGACATCACCTTTGACATCAGCGGCGACGACGGGTCCACCGACGAGGTCACCATCCCCCGGGCGATGCTCGAGTTGCTCACCGAAGACGACGAGCCGCCGGCACAGGTCGTCGGCGACCTCGCCCTGTTCGGGTGTGCCGAACGAATCCACGCCGTGGTCCACCACGCCGAGGGCGAATCCGACGCGGAGCTCGAGGCAATCGAGTCGGCCACGCTGGCGCTCTTCGAGGATCGATTCGGGGCGAGTTATGGCGAGCTGACCGGACACGCCCATTGAGGGCCCGTCGATCGCCACGTCAGTCCGCGTAGCCACACCGCCCGCAGTGGCGTCGGTCGCCGTGCTCGGCGAGAAACGCATCCTCACACTCCGGACAGCGCTCGTTCAACGCGGTACCGTCCTCGTCGTAGAGCTCGTAACGGGCCATCGTGATCAGGCCTGTTCCGCCTCGCCGGTGGCCTCCTCCGACCCGGGGGCGATCTTGTTACGCTCGAGGACGTACTCACGTTCGATGTCCTGCGCGAAGGACTCGTCGTCGTAGACCTTCGCCGTGCCGATGGTCCGGCGCATGCCGAATTTGGTGTCGAGTTCGCGTACGACGACCTCCTCGGCGTCCTTGTCGAGTTTTGCCGCGAGGCTGTCCCGCACGGAGAGGCGCTCGGGCGTGGCCTCCTCGTGGACGACCTCGAAGGTCACGTCCCGGCGATGCAACATCGGATTTTCCGAATCCTCCAGGATCTCGATTTCCATGGTTGGTGGTCCAAGTGTGTGAGAGGTGGCCAGATTTGCGTAAAAGGATTTCGAAGGTGCTACTCGGCGAGGCCGAGCAGCCGACGCGCCGTTGCGTGGTCGCCGCGCAATCGCTCGAGCATGGCCGCGGTGTGCGCTTTGGTGTCCGGTGTAACCGACACGGCCACCATCCCCTCACCCGGCTGGCCGTACACCACCGTGGCCCCGGTCGGTGCCAACAGGATGGCCGGCAGGACCGCCAGGTCCTCCTCGCCCGCGACGTCGATTCGCGTCGGTGAGGTTGCGGCGACGGCCGTCGCGAGCGCCTCGATCATCGAGCGCGAAATCGTCCCGGCCGGATTGGCCACCGAGATGGCCTTCGGGATGGCACCCAGGCTCGCGGTCACGGCCTCGTCGACCGGCTCACGTTCGGTCTTGCCGTCGACGACGGCCACCTCCGGGGTCTCACCGGCCTCAAGGAGGGTCGTTGCCACGACGTCCCCCACCGCGATGATCGGTCGGCCGTCCCCGGCGAGCATCGACTCGACGTCGGTATGGACGGGGCCCATGGGGTCTTTGAACGCGGATCGCTCCGAATCCGGGAGACGCAACAACACCTCGGCATCGTCGGGCGAGGCGGTCGCCATGGCGATTCAGCGAACCTTCAGTGCGTACGTTCCGGGGCGGGAGACGCCCATCTTCTCGCCGATCTCGCTCGCTTCCGGATGGGCGATGATGACGTAGCCGGCCCAGTCTTCGGTGAAACTCGTTGAGTTGCAGTTGGGACAGGCGCCGGGTTCCTCCGACTCCTGGATGAGGTGACACTCCCGACAGGCCAGACGCGGTGTCGCCATCCCTATTCACCGGCGGCGATCTGCCGCGATTCGTGTTCCTCGGTGAGCCAGCCGTATTTGCCCAGCCCGACCTGCTTGGCCGTCAGGCCGATCTTGCTGTCGCGGGGGTTTCGCTCGTCGATGCTCTTCGTGACGATCCGGGTGCGAACGACGTCGTCCACGCCGAGGGTCCGGTTCGATTCGTTGGAGACGAGCTGTTGGTTTTCGGCATCGTAGGCCAGATACTCGTCGGAGATCTGCGAGACGTGCAAAAGGCCGTCCACGGGGCCGATCCCGATGAAGGCGCCGAACTCGACGACCTCCACGACGGTGCCATCGACCACCTCCTGCATCTGTGGATCGAAGGTGACGGCATCGAACTCCGCGTGGAAGTACACGCCCGGCCGGTTGGGCAAGACCGCCCCCTGACCGATGTCGTGGACCTCGACCACGCTGACGACGCTGCCGACTTGTTCGTCCATCCGACCCTCGAGCTTGTCCTGCAGCAACCGCTTGACCAACCCGGGGCTGACGCTCCCGAGCTCCTCGGGCGGCACCTCGATCGTGTCGCGCAACCGCACCCGTTTATACATGGCTAGGCAGTCTGGTACGTCGCTCGTTCGGGACGGCCCTTAAACTAGTTGTTGCATCGACCCAGGCGGTGCGCCGATCAGGGAGACTCAATGGCGAGGTGCTGGCCGGCCCTCGGCGAGACCACCGGGACCCCGGCCGCGAGGGCGCGTTCGACGAGCGCGCGATCGGCCGTCACGAGGTGGGTGGCGGGGCCGTCGGTGGCCAGCTCCAAGACGGCGTCGTCAGCGACCGCGGCCGTCGACTCGACGATGCGCACGCGATCGGCTACCAGCGCCAGTCCTACGCGCGCGGCACGGCCGACGTCGCCGCCGCCCTCGGCGAGACCGTGCAGCTCGCGTTCGACCGCCGACGGTGCGATGGGGTCAATCGCCCCGAGCAGCCGCTCGAGCTCGTCAAAGACGCGGAGGTCGAGTTCGACCGGTGCCGTGAGGGCGCTCGTATCGAGCGCGACGACGGCGGGCATCGGCTCACTCGAGAAGGGTCCCGATGCCGATCAGCCGCCAGCGGGTCCCCACCCGCCGATTGATGGCGATGGTCGACCCGGCCTCCGCGCAGACGGGGCGTTTGAGCCGCACCTCACACTCCCCGCCGCGTGCGCTCGTCACCGACCCGACGGTCGTGGCCGTCCCCACGGTCAGCATGAGTGGCTCGCCGGTCGTGATCTCGCCGACCTCGTCGAGGTCGTCGCCGACGATGCGATCGAACAGCTCCACCGACATTTCGAAGGTCTCCCAGGTCGGCGGGAGGGTTCCGGGGTCACCGGCGACCTGACCGGCGAGCGCGTCACCCTTCGTCTGGGCGGGGTCGAGGCCGGTCCCGACCCCGAGGAGCCCGCCGGGGGTGGCGACCTCGACCGCCGCACCGCCCGCCTGCAGCGATCGCACACTCGTCGAGATCGGTTCGTACGACGACTCGCCGCCGCGTTCGACCTCGCGCCCCGGGCGAAGCTCGATGTCGTCGGTGGCGGTCAATTCACCGCTGACGAGGCTCCCCCCGATCACGCCTCCGACGAGCTCGTCGTAGGTCGTCCCCGGGCGGTTGATGTCGAAGCTTCGCGCCACGAGCATGCGGGAATCCGCCTCCGGGTCGCGATCCGGGGTCGGAATCTCGCGCTCGATGGCGGCGATCAGGGCGTCGGTGTTGACGTCCTGTTGGGCGCTGACGGGGATGATCGGGGCGTCCTCCGCGACGGTCCCCTCCACGAACGAGCTGATGGCCGCGGCGTTCTCCCGGGCGGTCTCCGCATCTACGAGATCGATCTTGTTTTGCGCGATGACGATGTTCTCGATGCCGATCAGGTCCAGCGCCATCAGGTGCTCCTCGGTCTGGGGCTGGGGGACCGTCTCGTTCGCGCTGACGACGAGGACCGCGCCATCCATCAACGCCGCCCCGGAGAGCATCGTCGCCATCAGCGTCTCGTGGCCGGGGGCGTCAACGAACGAGACCGTCCGCAGTCGGTCGGTCTCGACCTCGTGCTCGCCACAGGTCGCCTCGACCGTGTACGCCGCCGGTACGTCGCACTCGGGACATCGCCTGAAGGTGGTGTCGGCGTACCCGAGGCGGATCGAAATCCCGCGTTTGAGCTCCTCTGAGTGCTGATCGGTCCAGGCGCCGCTCATCGCCTGGACCAGGGTCGTCTTGCCGTGGTCGACGTGGCCCACGAGACCGATGTTCACTTCGGGTTGACCGGTTGTCGCCGTCATATCACGCGCCGGATAAGCTGGTCGAGAGTCGGCCAGACAGTCAGATAAACCTACTGTCTTGCAGCGGTCACCGGCCACCGCCTTTTTGCCGACGGGCGACCGATGGCTCGGCGGTGTCCGAATTCGGCTTCGAACTGTCGCTGTGTGCCCATCTCGAGGCGACCCGTGAGGCGATCGTCTCGCGCCAGTTGGGTGCGAGCGTAGCCGGCCACGCGCGCCGGGTGCTTGACGTCGTGGTCCTTGAGCCAGGTCCGCGCTTCGAGGATCGCACGGCCCTCACGGCGTCGACCATCCCGGATCGGTTGCTCACCGACGAGCTGGGTCCCGGACGGTTTCGCGACTGGCGTCGCGTCATCGGCAGCGACATGGGGGCGCGCCGAGCCGTCGAGCGCGGCGTCGAAATCGGCTACCTCGAGCGAGACCGTCGCCGTGGCCGGGAGTTGATTCGGCCGGTCGATCGGTATCCGAACGGCTGGTTCGACCGGCTCATCGCCATCGAGAACAAGCCCGATTTAGGCGCACCCGGCGACCTCTACAACCAGCTCCAGTTCGACGTCAGCCTCGGCCTCGTCGACGCCGCCATTCTGGTCACCGAAAGCCACGTCACCCGCGCCCACCGGCATCGGCTCCCCGACGCGATCGGCATCTGGCGATTCGATCCCGATACGAGTCGGCTCGATGTCGTCCAGTCCCCCGACGCCCTGCCGTCCGATCGCCCGGGGATCGAACGCCTCGAACACCGGTCGAACCGAACCGAGATCGCGATCGTCGAGACCGACGACAAGAACGCGACGCGGTGTCGACTGGCCGAGCGGGCGTACGGAAAGGGCTGGAGGCAACGGACGTGGCCGGGCTGTGGGGAGATCGATCCGGACAACGGTCCGGCGCCCGGCACCCCGTGGTGCTCGTTCAAGGGTCGCCTCGTCGATCCGGCCGCCGAGTGCGGCGAGGCGTGTCCGGGATTCGCGGCCAACCCCCCGCCGGCGGTTCACCGTGAGGCCATCCGGGCGGAACACTCGCCGTGGCGCCGAGATCCCCCCGACCGCCGGCGCCAGCAGGTCGGCCTCCCGCAATTCGAGGACTAGGACCCCATCAAGCGCGACCCGGCGAACACGAGCGCCACGATGCCGAGCAGGAAGACGGCAATCCCGAGCGGACTGACCGCGACATCGGCCAGATGGGCGACCAGCAGGTACGCCAGCAACCCTAGCACGAGATACTGGACTGCATCCTGCAGGTCGCCGATCGGCATCTGCCGGTCAGTGCTCGTGTCCGCTCAAGTCGCCACCCGCAACCAATGCCTCGTGATCGCCGTCGATGGTGTCGAGCTCACGGAGGTTGTCCCGCTCATGGAAGTCCTCGACGGCGTCAAGCAAGTCGGCCTGTTCGAGCTCGCGACGGCCCTCCGTCAGCGCCTCGAGGACGGCCTCGCGCATGACCAGCCGGAGATCGCTCCCGGTAAAGCCCTCGGTCTCGGCGGCGATCGCCTCGGGATCGAACTCTCGGATGGCCATGTCGCGCGTGATGACGCGCATGATGTCCGCGCGCATGACCTCGTCGGGCTTCGGGAAGTTGACGATCTCGTCAAAGCGACGCCAGGCGGCCGAATCCAGCTGGTCGGGGTGGTTGGTGGCACCGATGAGCAAGACGTCGTGATCGATGAGGCTGATGTCGTCGATCGACTTGAGCAGGGTGTTCACCGCGCGTTTGAGGGCCGCGTGCTCGTCGCTCCGCCGAGTCTTCGCCACGAAGTCGAACTCGTCGATGAAGAGGATACACGGCGAGAGGCGCTTGGCGACTTCGAAGGTCTTGTCGACGTTCTTGGCCGTCTCGCCGAGGTACTGACTCGTGATCATCGACAGCCGCACCTCGACGATGGGGAGGTCGAGATCTTGCGCCAACGCCCGCGCCACGGAGGTCTTTCCGGTCCCCGGTGGGCCGACAAACAGGAGCTTGCCGATCTCGCGCAGGCCGATCTCGGCCAGATAGGAGCGGTGTTCGATGGCGGTGGCGATCTTCTTGATCTCCTCCTCTTGATCCGACGTGAGCACGAGGTCGTCCAGCGTCATCTCGACCTCCTCAGGCGCATGGATGGTCACCAGATCCAGCATCTCCTCGTCGTCCTCGTCGAAATATTCGGCGAGCAGCGTGTCGATCCAGACCCGGTCGGCTTGGATCGGGCGGTTCGTCGACCGCGCCTCCTCGTAGTCCGCATCGACATCGTCGGCATCATCGAACGCGTAGGCAAGCGTCGGGTTGGACGCCAGCCGCTCGTCCGAGGTGCGCGAGAGGAACCACTCGCGCGCCATCTCGTCGTCGGTGAAGGCGATCGTGTCGGCGAAGGCGTCTCGATCGGTGAACATCAGATCGCCGATGGCCGCCCACGGGTCGTCCACGCCGGACGCCGCGGAGACGTCCTCGACGGACGGCCGAAGCGGCCGTTCGATGCCTTCGTCGCTCCAGAACACGCTTCGATAGCGCGGGGGGAGGTCGTTCTCGTCGAGGTCGTGGGTGCCGTTGAACGTATCGACCGTCAGGAGAAACTCCACGACGTCGAGCGCCTCGTCACTCATAACGTGAATCCTATCCGATACACCGGCTTAAACGGTTCGACCCGAAACCGGGTCGGTGAAATGTGCCCGACCCAAAGAACGCCCATGGACGACTCGACCACACCCGTCGTCACCCATGCCCTGCGAACGGCCCAGGGCAAGGAGGACGGCGTCTTTGCCGACGTGCGCCCCGAGGACCTCTCGATCGCACTCGTCGACGAGCTCCTCGAGCGGTCGGGGCTCGCTGGCGAGCTGATCGACGATCTGATGTGGGGGTGCGCCCAGCAACGCCTCGAGCAGGACAACAACGTGGCGCGGGTGATCGCGCTCTTGTCCGACCTCGGTGAGTCGGTGCCGGCGACGACCATCAACCGGTGGTGTGCCTCCTCGATGCAGGCGATCATCAGCGCGAGCGACGCCATCCGCGCCGGGCAACGTGACGCGATCATGGTCGGCGGCGTCGAGCACATGACCCGCGTCGAGATGGGCGGCGCTCACGGCCACCTCCATCCGCAGTTGGACGAGCGCTATAACGTGGCGTCCCTCCAGATGGGCATGACCGCAGAGGCGGTCGCCGACCGGTTCGAGGTGAGCCGGGAGACGCAGGACGCGTGGGCGCTTCGCAGCCACGATCGAGCGAACGCCGCGACCGAAGACGGCCGGTTTGGCGAAGAAATCGTCCCCATCGAGACCGATGACGGGCCCGTGACGGCCGACGAAGGGATTCGTCCTGACACCAGCATGGAGGCACTCGCCCAGTTGCCCAGCGTCTTCGTCGGCGACGGGTCGGTCACCCCCGGAAACGCCTCGCAGATCTCCGACGGTGCAGCCGGGTTGCTCGTCACGAGCAAGGCGTTCGCAGACGAACACGACCTACCGATCCTCGCGAGCATCGGCGATAACAACGTGGCCGGCGTCGACCCCCAAATCATGGGCATCGGGCCCGTCCCGGCGACGCGTGGTCTGCTCGAGCGAACCGGCCGCTCGATCGACGACTACGACCTGATCGAGATCAACGAGGCGTTCGCCAGCCAGACGGTCTACTCAAAGCGCGAACTCGGAATCGACGACGACATCCTCAACGTCAACGGCGGTGCAATTGCGATCGGCCATCCCCTCGGTGCCAGCGGTGCTCGTCTGCCAGTGACGCTCATCCACGAGCTCGGCCGCCGCGGGGGCGGCCGTGGCCTGACCACGCTGTGTGTCGGCTTCGGACAAGGGGCGGCCGTCGAGTTCGACGTGGCTGCCAAGTAGGGCGTGCCTACGTGTCGGCGTAGATGTCGTCGACCTGATCGGCGTAGCGTTCGAGGATGTTCCGGCGTTTCTTCTTCATCGTTGGTGTCACGAGATCGTTCTCCTCGGTGAACTCCTCAGGGACCATCCGGAAGTCCCGGAGGCGTTCGTGGGACTCGAGGGTCTCGTTGACCCGGTCGATCTCGTCCTGGATGGCCTCGCGGACCCGGCCGTCGTGCACGAGGCCGGGACGGTCCTCCGGCAGGTCGACACCGTTGCTCTTGGCCCACCGTCGAAAGCCCTCCTCGCTCGGGACGACCAGCGCGCCCACGAACGGTTCGCCGTCCCCGATGAGCATCGCCTGCTCGACGAGGGCGCTCGCCGCGAACTTGTCCTCGATCGGGCCGGGTGCCAGGTTCTTCCCCGTCGAGAGCACGATCAACTCCTTCAGCCGCTCGAGGAAGGCGAAGTAGCCATCCGGGCGTCGATGGACGAGATCGCCGGTGCGAAACCAGCCCGCCTCGGTGAAGGAGACGGCGTTCTCCTCCGGGTTGTCAAGGTAGCCCTCGGTCACGTTCGGGCCCCGAACGAGCAACTCGCCCACGTCACCGTCGCTGGGAACGTCGTCCGGGAGCTCGACGTCCGTGTCCAGCTTCGTCTCGACGTCGACGAGGGCCGGGCCGATCGTCCCGATCCGGGGCTCCTCCGGCGGATTGGCCGTCAACACCGGCGACGTTTCGGTCAGCCCGTAGCCCTCGAGGATCGGCAGGCCCATGCCGTGATAGAGGGCACAGAGATCGGGCGAGAGGCTGCCGCCGCCGCTGATCAGCATCTCGATCTGGCCGCCAAGCACGTCGCGGACACGGCCGAACAACAACGTGTCGGCGATGGTGCGCTTGATTCGAAGGCCGACGCCGGGGTCGTCGGTGGTGTGGTACTGCCGTCCCACCTCCGTCGCCCACGGGAACAGGCGCTCGCCGATGGCCGAGCTCTCGGCTTGATCCCTGATCGCGGCGTAGATCCGTTCGTACACGCGTGGGACCGACGTTGCCATCGTTGGTTCGACCAGGCCGAAATCATCGCGGAGCGTGTCCGGTGACTCCGCGTAGGCGATGCTCGCACCGGAGGCAAACAGCAGGAAGTGGCCGGCCAGCCGTTCGAACACGTGAGCGAGCGGCAGGTACGACACGGCTCGTGACTCGGGAGTGATCGCCGGTGTCCCCGCGGGTTTGTCCGGTCGCGGACCGAACCGCCGGCGGGTCTGGTTGACGTTCGCGCGGAAGTTCCCATGGGTGAGCTTGACCCCCTTGGGACGACCCGTGGTGCCGCTCGTGTAGATGACGCTGGCGAGATCATCGAGGGAACGCTCGTCCAGCCAGCCATGGTAGGCCTGCGGGTCGAAGCCGTCCGCTCCCCGCTCGTGGACCGCCGCCAGGGTGTGGACGTCGTCGCGTTCGGCGGCCGGATGGCCCTCGGGGTCATCCATGAGCACGATCCATTCGAGCTCGGTCAGCTCCTCTTCGACGGCCAACACCGTCTCCAGATGATCCACATGCTCGATGACGACGCCGGTCGCCCCGGGGTGGTCCAGAAGGTACCGGACGGTCTCCTGGAGGGAGTCGGGATAGACGGTCGTCACCACGGCCCCTGCGCCCAGCAGCGCGAAGTCGGTCTGTGCCCATTCCATGCGGGTCTGAGCCATGATCGCCACGCGGTCGTCGGGCGAGACACCGAGGTCGCGAAATCCCGCGGTGAGGTTTCGAACGATCGACCGCATGTCGCCATACGTGATCGAGCGGTAGTCTCCATCCGGGGCCGGCTCAAGCACGGGTCCGACGAGCGAGCGCTCGTAAATCCCCCCCTTGTAGAACTGCGCGGTCCGGCGTTCGTGGCGCTCGGCGGCATCCTCGAACATCCGGGCGAGGGTCGTCTCACCGATCACCTCGTCGTCGTACCGCTCCTCCGCCTCCTGGACCGATGCCATAGCCTGCCAGTAGACGGCGACGGGCCAAAACGCTTGCCGCTACCCACCGATGGACGCGATGACGCCTCGGGCGTTCATCGCGGTCTCGGCCGTGGCCTTCTCCTCGCCCCAGAGGTCGGTCGCAGCGTGGCGTTCGACCACGCGCTCGACGGCCGCCGCCTCCGAGGGGGCGGCCTCCAGCGCGGTCCGGACGGTATCGACCCAGTCGACGAGGACCGTCTCGTAGCGGGCGAGGCGGTCGTCGGCACGGGCCGGGCCGAAATGGGTGTACAACAACGTCGCCGGGTCGAGCGACCGCAACATCGCCACGTCACGGAGACACTGTTCGAGGTCGAACTCCGGCGGCGGGGAGGTGGGATGGATGGTGTCGGTACCGGGATGGAAGATCCCGGCGGCGTCCGCCGTGAAGACGGCCGAGGCCTCGGGGACGTGAAAGACGTGCTGGTGGTGGGCGTGGCCCGGCGCGGCGCGGGCGACGAGGGTGCGATCGCCGAGGTCGAGGCGGTCCCCGTCGGTCAACGGGTGCAACCGATCGGCCGGGACGGGCTCGGGCTCGGCGTAGTACTGCCACTGGTCGCCGACCGCGCGTTTCGTGCCGGCGACGAGCCGGTCTGGCTCCGCGAGGTGCTCGACGCCGGCTTCGTGGACGGCCACGGTGGCGTTTGGACAGGCCTCGGCGAGGAATCCTGCCCCGCCGGCGTGGTCGAGATGCACGTGCGTCGGACAGATGAACGTCAGCCCCTCCCGGTCGACACCCGCGGTCTCGAGCAGGTCCAACACGCGGTCGTAATGCGTCCCGATGCCGGTCTCGACGAGCGTGGGGTGGTCGTCATCAATCAGGTACGCGACTCCGTACCCCGGGACGTCATACATCCCGGTATCGACGTACCAGACGTCCTCGATCCACGCCGACTCCACGCGGGTGACGTCACCGATGGCCATGCACACGAGCGCGTCGCCGACCACCAAAGGGTTCCCGTTTGGCGGTGGGCGAGCCATACGGTTTTTGTCGTGGCCCAAAGTAGGGTGGCCAATCAATGCTCGACAGGCGCGTGGTACGTGATGAGCCCGACCGGGTCCGGTGGGCGATGGAGGCCAAGGGCATCGAACGCGTGGACCTGGATGCCTTTCTCGAGATGGACGAGCGCTGGCGAGAGCTGAAGGCCGAGGGTGACGAGCTCCGCCACCGACGAAACGAAATCAGTGACCGCATCGGCGAGTTGAAACAGGCCGGCGATGACGAGGCGGCCGAGTCGGCGATCGAGGAGTCGAAACGCCTCAAGGCGGAGCTCGAGGCCGTCGAGGACGAGGCGGCCGAGCTCCGAGCGCGGTTGCGCGAGCGCGAGCTGCTCATTCCGAACATCCCCCACGACGAAGCCCCCGTCGGCGAGGACGAGGCGGACAACGTCGAGCGACACCGGTGGGGGTTCGATGAGCATCGGGATCTCCCGGAGCCGGTCGTCCCGCACTACGATCTGGCCGAACGGCTCGACATCATCGACTTCGAGCGCGGGGCGAAGGTCGCCGGCGGCGGCTTTCAGTTCCTCAAGGGTGAGGGAGCCCGACTGGAGTACGCGCTGTTGCAGTTCATGCTCGAGCTCCACCGGGAGGAACACGGCTACCAGGACGTGTTCCCGCCGCTGGCGGTCAACAGCGCGGCCATGCGAGGCACGGGTCAGCTGCCGGAGTTCTTCGCCGAGGACGCCTTTCGCGTCGGCGGTCACAACGACGAGCCCTACGATGACGACGACCTCTGGCTCGTCCCGACCGCCGAGGTGCCGGTGACGAACCTGTACGCCGACGAGATTCTCCTCGACGAGGAGTTGCCAATCAAGCACGCTGCGTTCTCGCCGAACTTCCGTCGCGAGGCGGGCGAACACGGGACCCAAACCCGGGGGTACGTCCGCGTCCACCAGTTCAACAAGGTCGAACTCGTGAACTTCGTCCGCCCGGGCGACAGCGAGGACCGCCACGAGGCGCTGCTTGAGGAGGCCGAGACGGTCCTGCGTGAGCTCGGCCTGCCCTATCGAGTGATCGAGATCTGCACCGGCGATATGGGCGCCCCACACTACCGCCAGTACGACATCGAGGTCTGGGCGCCAGCGGACGATATGCCCGACGGCCCGGCCATCGGGGGCCGCTGGTTGGAGGTCTCCTCGGCCTCGAACTTCGCCGACTGGCAGGCGCGCCGGGCGGGGCTCCGGTACCGGCCCGAACGCCACGAATCGGCGGAGTACCTCCACACGCTGAACGCCTCCGGCGTGGCACTCCCCCGGGTCGTCGTGGCGATCCTGGAGTACTACCAGAACCCGGACGGCACCGTCACCGTTCCCGAGGCGTTGCGACCGTACATGGGCGGCCAGCGCGTCATCGAGGGACACGACCCCGTCGGTGAGAGCGCGCTCGGGGACAACTAACACCTGATACGTTCGATTCACTACACAAACGCGCTTCAGGGAACGGTTTTGATGGCGGCCGTGCATAGTCCTCACATGCGAATCACCGACAAGGTTCGATATCCGCACCGTCAGCTCATCCGTGTCAACGGCCGGAGGAACGGCCCATGAGCACGGAGGAGCTACTCCAGGTTGGCCCGGTCGGTGAGGTCCGCGAGAACGCGCCGGCGGTCGTCACCGCCGGGGGCGAGCCCATCGGCGTCTTCCATCACGAGGGGGCGTTTTACGCGACCGACATGCGGTGTCCGCACATGGGCTTTCCACTCACCGACGGGACCATCGAGGACGGCATTCTCACCTGCCCGTGGCACCACGCCCGGTTCGAGATCGCCTGCGGTGACACGCTCGATCCGTTCGCTGACGACGTGGCGACCTATCCCGTCGAGGTGCGTGACGGGACGGTCTTCGTCGACCCCGAGCCAAGACGGGACCGGACCCCGGAGGAGCACTGGCGCCACCGGCTCGACCACGGGCTCAAAGAGGACATCTCGCTCATCATCGCGAAGGCCGTCATCGGTCTCGATGAGGCTGACGTCGACCCGTCCGTGCCCCTCGGGATCGGGCTGGATTTCGGCACCCAGTATCGCGATGCGGGGTGGGGTCGTGGGCTGACCACCCTCGGCGTGATGGCCAACCTCCTCGGTGACGTCCGCCTCGAGGACCGACGGCGGGCGCTGTACGTGGGCCTCGGCGAGGTGGCGACCGAGACCGCAAACGCGCCGCCGCGGTTCGTGCAAGACCCACTCGGCAACGAGGACCTCGATGCGGATCGGCTGAAGCGGTGGTTCCGCGAGTCGATCGAGGTCCGCGACGCCGACGGCGCCGAGCGGATCATCCGCGCCGCGGTCCTGGCCGATCTCTCCGAGGACGCCCTCGCCGGCATGCTCGTCGCGGCCGCCACGGATCACCTCTATCTGGACACGGGCCACCGCCTCGACTTCATCAACAAGGCGTTCGAGATGCTCGACCACGTCGGCTGGGCCTACGCCGATCACACGCTCGCGAGTCTCGTGCCCGGCCTCGCGGGCGCCGAGCGCGCAGAAGAGCAGTCCTCTTGGCGCCAGCCGGTCGACGTCGCTGCCCTGTGCTTCGAGGCGGCCGATGAGCTGCCCGAGCTCCTCGAGGCCGGTCACGACCGCACCTGGTCCGAGCCCGATGGGTTCGTGGACGAACTCCTGGCCGAGGATGCCGAGGTGGTGATGGACGCCATCACGGGGGCGATCGCCGAGGGAGCCGACGCCACGGACCTCGGCGAGGCCCTCACGGCCGCCGGTGCCCGGCGGGTGGTGCAGTTCGGCACGGCCAACGAGTTTCGCGACTGGAACACGGTGCACCACACCTACACCTACGCGAACGCCGTCGACGGCCTCGCACGACGGACGACGGCTCCGGAGCGGTATCGGGGCCTGTTCGATGTGGCGGCCAACCTCTACCTCGATCGGTATCTCAACATCCCGCCCAACCCCGTCCCCGAACCCGACGGCGACGGCGACCCCGACGACCTGCTCGAGGAGCTGCTCGTAACCTTCGAGGTCGAGGACCGTCAGGAGGTCAATCGAGCGGGGCGGTTGACCGCGGAGTACCTCGCGAGCGGCGGCGACGTGGCTCGGCTCAAACGGGCGCTCGGTGAGGTGTTGTTGCGCGAGGACGTCGGGTTCCATACCCGCCAGAACCTCGAGGTGGCGTTCACCCAGTACGACCGGGTTGACGATGCCGACCGCGGCCAGCTCCATCTCATCGCGACTGCGCGATATCTCGCGGCACACACGCCCACCCGACGCGAGGGCGAGCAGACCTACCGCATCGCCGATCGACTCAGCCGCGGGGAGAAGATCCACGAATCGGGCGCACCATAACGGTCATCCGCTCTTGCGACCTACGCGGCGCCGTGGAACTGCACGTCCACTACGTGGGCGACGATGACCCGGAGAAGAACACCGCCAGGCGACTCGAGCGGTTCGACCTGGTCACCCTCCATCGACGCCGAACGGACCTCCCCGCCGGGATCGTCCTTGATCCGTACGCCGAGGTGGCCCTCTCGCCGGCAGACGCCGCCGAGGATCGAACCCGCATCGTCGCCCACGATAGCTCCTGGCGCTCGGCGACCGCCGAGGCGTTCGACCTGCCGGGAAACCGTCGAGCGCTCCCGTTTCTCGTGGCGGCCAATCCGATCAACTACGGTCGGCCCTTCGAGCTGACGACCGCCGAGGCGCTGGCCGGCGCCTGTGCGATCCTCGGCGCGTGGAAGCGCGCCGAGACGATCATGGAGCCGTTCTCCTGGGGCGAGACCTTCCTCGAGCTCAACGCCGAACCCCTGGCGCGCTACGCCGATTGTGGGGACTCGACGGACGTGGTGGCAGTGCAATCGGAGTACCTCGAGGCGGGCGATCGCGAGAATCACCATGCTTAAACGCGACCTCGGCCAACGACACGAGTATGGCTCGATTCCGAGAGGCCGAACGACGGCTTCTCAACAAGCAAATCTGCATGCGGTGTAACGCCCGCAATCCCGAGCGGGCCGAACGCTGTCGGAAGTGCGGTTACGGCCGGCTCCGACGGAAAGCTGCCGAGTCGCGAAGCGCCTGAGGCAGCTACTCCTCCGGATACTTTGGCTCGTGTCGGCGCGCCCGGGTCAGCGCCCGCTCGATGACCGCGTGGATGTCGCCAGTATGGACATCGCCATGGCCGGGATAGATGGCCTCCACTGACCGCGGTAGCACGTCGAGTAGCCGCTCGAGCGACTCGATGAGGACGTCGCGTGAGGCGCCCTCGAGGTCGGTCCGGCCGAAGCTCCCATCGTCGAAGGCGCCGTCGTTGTACACCACGATGTCGCCGCTGAACAGCGCCGATTCGCCAACGAGACAGACGTGATCGGGTGCATGGCCGGGGGTGTGCACCACCGTGAACGCGACATCGCCGAGCTCGATCGACTGGCCGCCTCGGAGGCGCTTCGTCCGACGGGACACCTCGCCGAAGGCGTATACGGCCGGATCGAACGCGTCGACGACGGCGTCGAGCTGGTCGACGTGGTCGTAATGGCCGTGGGTGAGAACGACGGCGTCGAGGTCGGCCACGTGGTCGTCGATCGCGTCGACGACGCCTGGTGCCGTGCCGGTATCCACGAGCACGTTCGACGAGCCAGTGGCGAGATACGCGTTCGACATCGACTCCCCCGTGGCGGCACTGACGGTGATGACGTCCATGGGCACGCCATCATGCCCCGGGGAGAAAGGTCGACCGGGTCGCGCACCCGCAGCCCTTAGTAGCTGAGGCCCATAGATGGGCCCGTATGGGCTTCGGCAGCTACGACGAATCCGAACAGGAACGCCAGGAGATCGATGCCGGAGACCTCACCGAGGGGGCCAACGAGCGAAGCGACGACTCCGACCATGACGGGTCGGTCGACTTCGAAATCGGGGCATCCCAGGACGACCTGCTGGACCGGCTGCAGGAGATCAAGGACGACGGCGAGGAGTGATGAAACCCGGCTCACGGACGCTGGGTGTCGCCGAGTCGTACGAGGGGTCCACGAGCACCCTCGCCGGCGTGGTCGCCACCGCCGGGGGCCGCATCGGAGACTTCGGGTTCGGCCACTGCACCGTGGGAGGTACCGACGCGACCGATGCGATCGCGAACCTCGTGTCGACCATCGACCGCGAGGACGTCCGAGCGGTGCTCGTCGCCGGCGTTGCACTCGCGTGGTTCAACATCGTCGACGTTGAGGAGCTCGCTCACCGGCTAGAGTCCCCGGTCGTCGCCGTGACCTTCGAGGCGAGCGACGGGTTGACCGAGGCCATCGACGATGGGTTCGACGAGCCGGCCACCGCACGGGATCGGCTCGAGCGCTACCGCTCGCTTCCCGAGCGGCATACACACGACCTCGGGTCCACGACCGTCTACCTCCGCGTCGCCGGGTGTGACCTGGAGGAGGGTCGCCACATCGTCGACACCTTCACGCCCGATGGTGCGACGCGCCCCGAGGTGCTCCGGGTGGCGAAGCTCGCCGCGCGCGGCGTCGACCGTGCCCGGACCGCGAACGCTATTTGAGCGCCGCCATGAACGCGCACCATGGGTGATCCCGACGTCCACGACTGCACGCGCTGTCCGGCCCTGGTTGACAGCCGCAGTCGGATCGTCAACGGCCGGGGCGATCCCGACGCCGCTCTCCTCCTCGTTGGTGAGGCGCCCGGCCGATACGAAGACGAGGCGGGACGGCCGTTTGTCGGCCGCAGCGGCGAGCTCCTCGAGGCCGCCCTCGAGGCCCGCGGTCGTGACCCGAACGCGGTGCGGATCACCAACCTCGTGCGCTGTCGGCCACCCGACAATCGCGATCCCCACGTCGACGAGCGGGCCAACTGTCGCCCGCACCTCGAGGCCGAGGTGGCCGCCGTCGATCCCCGTGTCGTCCTCGCCCTCGGGCGCGTTCCGGCGAGTGCCCTGCTCGGTCGGTCGGTCACCGTCTCGGCAGCGGTGGGGACGACGGCGACGGTCGACCTCGGCGGGACCGAACGCACGCTGGTTATCGGCTACCATCCGGCGGCCATGCTGTATGATCGATCGAAGGAGGACGCGTTCGAGGCCGCCCTGGAGACCGCCCTCGACATTGCGGATTAAATGAAATCGCGGAGCTCGCTGTACCACAGGTCGTGATGGTCGAGGCTGTCGGTGCGGTCGGCGATGAGCGCCGCGAGCTCGTGCCAACACCGCTGGCTGGGGTCCTCGCGGTCGAGGTTGTACCGGGCGTCCTTGCAGGTACACCGACCGTCCTCGATGACGTACTCCTCGGTGTGGCCGACCACGACCGTGAAGTCGCGATACTGCTTGACCCGCCGCTCGGACACGGCCTCGATCGCGCGGGCCCCGCGATCCCCATGGATGTCGACGATCCGTTCGACGAGCTCCGGGGTGAGCCCCCCGGCCGCATCCAGGTCGTCGACCCAGCCCTCGATGTCGGTCATATACACCTCGCTACCAGCTGTCCTTCTCCTGGGGGCGCCAAAACGGGTTCGGTGGGCCACCAACACGGAACGGTCGACCGGTTAGCCTATCGGGCTGCCCACGGTGTCGATGCACATGGAGGTCGTCGAGGGCGGGTTACGGTTCACGCTCCCGGACGACGAGTCCGTCTTTTACAACCCTGCGATGGAGCTCAACCGCGACCTCACCGTCGCCATGTTGCGCGTCTGTCGCGGTGATGTGGTCCCCGAAACCGACCCGACCTACCTCGACGCGATGACCGCCGGAGGCCTGCGCGGCGCCAGAGCAGCCGCCGAGGGCTACCGGGTCACCGTGTGTGACGTCAATCCCGACGCCCTCGAGCGCGCCAGTACGAACCTCGCTACGAACGACCTCGAGGCCGAAACCATTACCGGTGACGTGCGGGCCCACGCCTACGGAGCCGGCTACGACGTGATCGACCTCGACCCCTTCGGGTCGCCCGTGCCGTTCGTCGATGCCGCCATCGACGGGACCCGCAACCTCCTGTGTGTGACCGCGACCGACACGGCCCCGCTGTGTGGTGCCCATCACGCCGCGGGCGTCCGGCGCTACGGTGCGAACCCGCATCCGACGGAGTACCACGCCGAGGTCGGCCTTCGTGTGCTCCTCGGATCGCTCGCCCGCCGATGTGTCGCGCGCGACGTGGCGATGACGCCGCTGCTCAGCCACGCCACCCGACATTACGTGCGGACGTACCTCGCCCTCGAGTCACGTGCGTCCGCAGCCAACGAGACGGTCGACCGGCTCGGGTTCGTGGTGCACTGTCGCTCCTGTCTGGATCGGACGTCGGTCGCTGGGGTCGCTCCGCCCCTCCCGGACGGGTGTCCCCGCTGTGACGGCGAGGTGGTCCGGATCGGTCCGCTCTGGCTGGGTGCGTATCGCGACCCGACGGTCGCCGACCGCGCGGTCGACGCGCTCGACGACACGATGGGAGCCGCCGACCGCGCAGCGCGCCTGCTCGAACGCCTCGAGGGCGAGATCGACGTCGTCGGCCACTTCGATCACCATGAGCTCTGTGACCGCCTCGAGGTGTCGGCCGCCCCGATGGAGGCCGTCCTCGCCGCCCTCGAGTCAGATGGACACGCGGCCTCACGGACGCACTTCGGCGGGACGACGTTCAAGACCGACGCGCCGATCGACCGCGTCGAGACGGCCGTCACGGAGACGGCTGACAGTGCTTAAGCGCCTGCCACTCGAACCCGTGGCCCGTGACCGCTCACCCGACGAGACGAGAGCGACGACGCGCGATCGTCGAGACCGTCCGTCGGGTCGACCTCGCGCTGCTGGCGGCGGCCATCGCGTTTTACAGCCTGCTCTCGATCGTGCCCCTGACCGTAATCGTCGTGGCGCT
Organism: uncultured Halobacteriales archaeon; assembly: GCA_964502835.1. Classification (GTDB taxonomy): domain Archaea; phylum Halobacteriota; class Halobacteria; order Halobacteriales; family SKSH01; genus CAZCYF01. The sequence continues at coordinate 101,278 of CAZCYF010000003.1, forward strand.
CGGATCGAGCGTGGCCGGAGAGCCCCTGCTCGACCGTTGGTTCGGCGCGATCGATCACCTGGTCACCGAGGACACGATCCAGTCCATTCGGACGGGGCTCGCCGCCGACCTGGGTCGATCCGGGGCGACGGCCATCGGGATTCTCGTGGCCGCCTGGGGCTCCCTCCGGGGATTTCGCGCGCTGGATCGCGCCTTCGATGTCATCTATGGGGCACCCCAGCGGGCCGGCCTGTACACGACCGTGCGAAACGCCGTGGCCGTGCTCGTCGCCACCCTCGGCATCGCCGGTGGCGTGGGGGTAGCCGTGATCGGCCTGTACGCCCTCGGCGGGACCGTGCCCGCGATCATCCTCCCCGTGGCCGTGATTCCGGTATTGGCGGTCGTCCTGGCGCCCATGTACGCCGTCTTCCCGCCGACCGACACCTCGGTGCGAGCGGTCCTCCCCGGGACCTTGGTGGGGGCTGGCGGCATCGCCCTTGCCACGGTCGGGCTCCAGGCCTACATTGCCATTGCGGCGCCGTTTGCCGTCTATGGGCTGCTCGCGGGGATCGTCGTCATCCTGACCTGGCTGTATCTCGCGGCGGGGGCGATCCTCCTCGGCGCGGTCGTCAACGCCACGGGCGAGCGCCACCGGCAGGTACATTGGGATGCCGTGTCTCAGCCCGGACCGAACGGGCCCATGGCCGAGGAGGACGACGAGTTGACCGACGACCGCTCCGACGACGACCTTGCCACGTTGCGATCCCGGCTGGAGGACCTCGAGATGGAGGTCGAAGAGCGGACGGTCCATCGTGACGAGATCGAACGTGAGTTGCGGTCGTACGTCCGCCGGCGACAGCGCCGGGGCCACGCCAGGGGGTGGGGTCCGTACCTGGTGTTGTTGTACGGCGTCATCATGACCCTCGGGGCGTTTTACTACCTGGACGGCTGGGTCGCCATCCTCGCGATGATCGTCGTCTGGCTGTCGACCCTCGGGCTGTACGTCTTCATGGTCGTGATGGGGCTGTCGATCGGCATTCTCGCCACGCTCAAGGGGGCACTCAGACGGGTTCGTGGTGGGGACTAACGGGGTCGATCGGCACCCCACGCGGTCACGGGGGAGATGGTTCGCTCAGAACTTGCCGAGATACTTCTCGAGCTCCCAGTCGGTGACGTTCGCGCGGTATTCCTGGATGGCCTCGCGCTTGGCCTGGACGAACTTCGACGCGACGTGATCGCCCAACGCCTCCATGATGACGGGATCCGACTCGAGGGCGTCCACGGCACGATCGAGCGTCCCCGGCAGGGTATCGATGCCGTATTCCTGTCGGGTGTCCTCGTCGAACTCGTAGATGTCCTCCCGGACCGGGGCGCCCGGATCGAGCCCTCGGTCGATGCCGTCCAGGCCGGCGGCGACGATCGAGGCGAACGCCAGATAGGGATTGCACGAGGGGTCGGGGCTGCGGATCTCGAAGCGGGCGCTCGTGCCGGCCGCGTCGGGCACGCGGATGAGCGCCGATCGATTGACGTCCGACCAGGCAACGTACACCGGCGCCTCGTAGCCCGGCACGAGACGCTTGTAGGAGTTGATCGTGGGGTTGGCGACCGCCGTGATCGCCGGGGCGTGCTCGAGCACGCCACCCATGAAGTGGTAGGCCGTCTCCGAGAGGTTGAACTCGTCATCGTCGTCGGCGAAGGCGTTCTCGTCGGCATCGAACAGGCTGATGTGGGAGTGCATGCCCGAGCCGTTGATCGCGGAGATCGGCTTGGGCATGAACGTCGCGTGGAGGTCGTGTTCCTCCGCAACCGCCCGAACGACGGCCCTGAAGGTGGCAATGTTGTCCGAGGTGCGAAGCGCCTCTGCGTAGGTGAAGTTGATCTCGTGTTGGCCCTCGGCGACCTCGTGGTGGCTGGCCTCGACCTCGAAGTCCATCTCCTCGAGGGCGAAGATGATCTCCCGGCGGACATCGGTGGCGAGGTCCTTCGGGGCGAGGTCGAAGTAGCCGCCGCGGTCGTGGGGGGTCGTGGTGGGTCGGCCGTCCGCATCGGTCTCGAACAGGAAGAACTCCGGTTCGGGGCCGACGTGCACCTGATAGCCCTGCTCCGCCGCATCGGCCAGGACCCGCTTGAGCACCTGTCGCGGGCCACCCTCGAACGGGGTGCCGTCGGTGTTGACGACATCGCAGATCATCCGCGCGCTCGCCACATCCCCGTTCGAGCGCCACGGCAACACCGCGAAGGTCGAGGGGTCGGGTTCGAGGCGCATGTCCGACTCCTGGATGCGCACGAAGCCCTCGATGCTCGAGCCGT
>CAZCYF010000004.1:0-97515 GCA_964502835.1 uncultured Halobacteriales archaeon
CTGGTGACGCTCATCGACATCATGTTGCTCGGCCACTGGATCGAGATGCGAAGCGTGCGTCGCGCCTCAAGTGCACTGGATGAGCTGGCGAAGTTGGTCCCTGACACGGCCGAGCGTCTCACCGAGACAGGCGACACCGAGGAAGTACCCGTGAGTGACCTCACCGAAGGCGATCTCGTCCTCGTGCGCCCAGGCGCGAGCGTCCCCGCCGACGGCGTCGTCAAGGAGGGCGACTCCGACGTGAACGAAGCGATGATCACTGGTGAGTCGAAGCCGGTCCCAAAGGAACCAGGCGACGAGGTGATCGCCGGGACGGTCAACGGAGACGGGAGCCTCCGCGTGCGAATCGCCGCGACCGGCGAGGAGACGACACTGGCCGGAATCATGCGGCTCGTCGAGGAGGCCCAACAAAGCAAGTCAAAGACGCAGATCTTCGCCGATCGAGCGGCTGGGTGGTTATTCTACGTGGCCGTGGCCGTGGCGGCCGTGACAGCCGTCGCCTGGACGGCCGCTATCTCGTTCAACGCTGACGTGGTCGAACGTGTCGTTACCGTCCTCGTCATCGCCTGTCCCCACGCTCTCGGACTCGCCATTCCCCTGGTCGTCGCAATCAACACCTCCCTCGCCGCACGAAACGGCATGCTCGTCCGGGACCGGATCGCCATGGAACAGGCCCGAGAACTCGATGTCATCGTCTTCGACAAGACCGGGACGCTCACCGAGGGCGAGCAGGGGGTCGTAGACATCGCAACCGTCGAGGGGGTGACCGAGGTAGAGGCACTGGAGCTCGCGGCAGCCGTTGAGGCCGACTCCGAGCACATGATCGCCGAGGCCATCCGCGAGGCGGCCGACGAGCGCAACGTCGACGGTCCCCCAGCGACCGATTTCGAGGCGATCAAAGGTCGGGGCGTTCGGGCTCGCATCGACGGACAGACCGTCCACGTTGGCGGACCGAACCTCCTGTCGACCCTGGAAAGCGAGGTGCCCGACGACCTCCGTGCCTTCGCCGACCGGTCCGGTGAGAACGCACGTACGGTGGTGTACCTCATCCGTGATGGCGAGCTCCTCGCGGCGTTCGCCCTGGCGGACGTGATACGAGAGGAGAGTTACCACGTGGTCGAAGCGCTTCACGAACTCGGGATCGAGGTGGCGATGCTCACCGGCGATTCAGAGGATGTCGCCAACGCGGTCGCCGACGAGCTGGGCATCGACACGGTGTTCGCCGAGGTTCTCCCCGAAGACAAAGACGAGACGGTCCAAGAGCTGCAAGAGGAGGGAAATCTCGTGGCGATGGTCGGGGACGGCGTGAACGACGCCCCGGCGCTTACCCGGGCGGACATCGGCATCGCGATCGGCTCCGGGACCGATGTCGCGGTACAATCGGCGGACATCATCCTCGTCCAGAACAACCCGACTGACGTCGTTCGCCTCGTGAAGCTGAGTCAAGCGAGCTATCGAAAGATGCAGGAAAATCTCGTCTGGGCGGCAGGGTACAACGTCTTCGCGCTCCCCCTAGCTGCCGGTGTGCTGGCCCCGATCGGCATCCTCCTCTCGCCGGCGGTTGGTGCGCTGTTGATGTCACTCTCGACGGTCATCGTCGCCATCAATGCGCAGTTTCTTCGCCGGGTTGAGTTGGATCTCCCATCGCTCCCGGGTGGGTCCCCGGAGACGCCACACGCACCCAGCAGTACTTCGAGCACGAGTTGAAGGAGTATCGGTCCAAATACTGATCGGAACGCGGTCAATCAGGGCCATCTGGAGGGGTGACCGGTATCGAAGCCTCGTTCGAGTTCACGAGGCCATGCGGCGTTCGATGCAGATCCCGGCACTGAATGGTTGGTTCGCCCAGAGCTCACCGCGTCCAACGGGTCGTCACTCATCCGAAGTCGATGGGGGCAAATTCTCCGTGTGCGCTTATCGTTGTCGCCACGCTCTAGCAGACTGTGGAGCCAAAAATCACGCTTGTGACGCTCGGTGTCACCAGTATCGATGCGTCTATTCAGTTTTATCGTGACGGCCTCGAGTTTCCAATGCAGGAACGCGAGGAGGGAAGTGACGTTGCGTTCTTCAAACTCGAAGGAACGTGGCTCTCCCTCTATCCCCGACACTTACTCGCCGAGGATGCGACCGTCCCCGACGAGAAGCCGGGGTTTTCCGGTATTACCTTGGCACACAACGTCTCGAGTGAAGAAGAGGTCGACGCGATTCTCGCGGAGGCAAAAGCCGCTGGCGGACGAATCGTCAAGCCAGCGCAGGACGTCTTCTGGGGCGGGTATTCGGGATATTTTGCCGACCCCGACGACCACCTCTGGGAGATCGCGTGTCCCGATCTGACGACCGATTAGATCCATCCTCGGTCCTGAGCAGGACGTCGACGGGGGCACGGATGTGAGCGCACCCCACCACCCTTGCTCCGGCCTGGACGACGGCCGATGGTAATGGATGAACGCCAACGCGACAGTGATCGACAGCTCCTGCGAAACCCCCGAGTGCACCCGCAGAGGCATTTCTGAATACGAGAGTACGCCTCGGCAACTGCCCACCATCTTTTTTACGTCTCTTTCCGAGGAGCGTCAGGATGGAGCCACGAACGTTCCTCCGGATCGAGGGAATTGCTGTCTTAGGAATCGCGGTGGGGGGATACCTCACGCTTGACGGAGCCATTTGGCTGTTGGTGGTCCTTGCCCTGGCACCGGATCTCTCCATGATTGGGTATCTCGCAGGGCCGAAACTCGGAAGCTTGAGTTATAACGTCGTACACACGTTCACGCTCCCACTTGCCCTTGGTGCCATCGGATTCTGGGCTGAGTACCGACTGGCGCTCCTAGTCGCACTGATCTGGATCGGCCATATTGGCGCCGACCGGGCATTCGGCTATGGCCTCAAGTTCGATACTGGGTTCAAGGACACCCACCTTGCAACGCAACCACGTCCAATTGCTGCGTTCTCCAGGGACGACCAGTAGCCGATTAGGTGGACATTTTTGTTGGCAGCTCTGCCTCGACCAGCTGGAGCCAGCGTACGTTGAATCCTTCAGTGCTTCAAATGCGGCGAGCGAAACAGGACCTGTGTTTCGCACCCACGCATCTCATCCCCTCGTGAGATGGTTGTGCGTGATCGGTTCGCTCCTGATTCATCAAATGGGCATCCTCCCCCACTACCAGCACTCAGGTATTGAATCGGTGATCGCCTTTACGGAGGGGATTGAGTGGCGGTTTTGATGGGCGAGATCACCATCTGAATCAGGATTCAAGTCGAAAAAGCTAATTGAATAAATATTCAAATGAAAATGATGCCCCAGGCAAACGCCCGCATCAGACGACTCCTCGTCGAGGAACTCGGCGAGTGCGGTGACGAAGATGTCGATCAACGAGTGGACGAGCTCACAGCGCTGGCCGAATCAACCGCTCGTGACGACTCCGTGCGCGCAGTGTTTGCAGCTCTGGGCGACGAAACCCGCTTCCGTCTCGCCCGGGTCCTGGCTGGAGCCGCCGAGGAGCTTTGCGTCTGCGAACTCGAACCCCTCGTCGACGTTAGCGAGAGTGCCGTCAGCCACGCCCTCTCGGACCTCGTTGATGCAGGGCTTGCATTGCGACGAAAAGACGGTAACTGGCGATACTACGACGCCACCGATCTAACGGTCAGCCTCTTCGAGTCCGCCAATGGTGCGGTGACGAATGAGTAACGTCCAGTACGATCACGGCCCGAACTGTGGCTGTTCGGACTGTGGCGACCCCCGGTCCATGGACGTCCTCGACAAATATCTCACCGTCTGGATCGTCGTCGCCATGGCTATTGGTGTCGGGATCGGCTATGGCGCACCGTTTGTGACCGAACCGATTCAACACCTCCATCTCGTCGAGGTTGGCCTGGTCCTGATGATGTATCCGCCACTGGCGAAAGTCAACTACGGCCAGCTCCCGGCCGTGTTCCGGAATCGCCGCGTCCTTGGGGTGAGCCTCCTCCAAAACTGGTTCCTCGGCCCACTGGTGATGGTGACCCTGGCATTCGTCTTCTTTGGTGGGCTCGTGCCCGGCCTCCCAGCCCGTCCAGAATTCTTTCTTGGACTCGTCTTCATCGGCATGGCGCGTTGCATCGCGATGGTGTTGGTCTGGAACGACCTCGCGGACGGCTCTCCGGAGTATGCCGCCGGGCTCGTCGCGTTCAATAGCGTCTTCCAGATCGTCTTTTACGGCGTCTACATCTGGTTCTTTGCGCTTCAACTGCCATCACTCCTAGGCATGGAATCACTCGTTGCAGGCATTTCCGCGTTCGATATCACGCCGATGCAGGTCTTCGAGGCCATCGCGATCTTCCTCGGCATCCCGTTTGCCGCCGGCATCCTCTCACGCTACGGTGGCACGCGGGTGAAGGGACGGAAGTGGTATGAGGAGGACTTCGTGCCAACGATTAGCCCGCTGACGTTGGTCGCGTTGTTGTTCACCGTCATCGTGATGTTCGCGATGCAGGGCGAGCGAATCGTGGCCACGCCGAGCGACGTACTACTCATCGCCGTACCGTTGACCATCTACTTCGTCCTCATGTTTCTCGTGAGCTTCTGGATGGGTCGTGAGATTGGTGCAGACTACTCGACGACGACCGCAATCGGGTTCACTGCTGCCTCGAATAACTTCGAGTTGGCCATCGCCGTCGCGGTCGCGGTTTTCGGCGTGGGCTCCAGTGTGGCCTTCACGACCGTCGTGGGGCCACTCATTGAGGTCCCAGTGTTGCTTGCGCTGGTGTACGTAGCGCTGTATTTCCAGGGACGTTTCGAGTGGAGTGATCTCGGCGAGGAACTGTCCAATCAGCCACGGGATGACGCCGCGACGGAGGCTGACCAGTAATGCGTGACACCGATCCTACCACGGTTGCCTTTGTCTGTGTGCAAAACGCCGGGCGGTCGCAGATGGCGTTCGCGTTCGCACGTCGCGAACGATCGTCTCGGGACACAGAGAATCTCGCACTGGTGACCGGCGGAACCCGTCCAGCTGAGGAGATCCATTCCACCGTGGTGGCGGCCATGGATGAGGTTGGGATCGATCTCTCCAGGCGCACCCCACGAGAGGTGACGGTCGACGAGCTTCAACGGAGTGATATTGTAATCACAATGGGATGTTCAGCGGATGATGTCTGCCCAGCGGGTTGGGGAGGTGAAACCCGGGAGTGGCGCCTCGACGATCCAGACGGGCGGACGGTAGCCGAAGTGCGCGAGATTCGAGACGAGATTCACGACCGGGTGAAGTCCCTTTTCGACGAGGAACTTCAGTCGGAATGAGCCACATTCGAATTTGGATGCCCGCTCGATCAGCAGCCTTCCCGGAGGAGACAAGCTGTCGAATCAGCCTCTGAGATATCCCACAGGACGCAACACCGAAACGCCACACCCCATCCACGCATTCGATGCAAGTTATTGCTCGGTGGCTCTGTTGAAATCCTATTGTTGCGACATCTTTCTCGCTGAATCAGCCGTTAGATAGGACTGCTAATTTATCAATCATGACGGGACGTTCCGGCGATAGACTCCGAGATAAGCTGTTGTAAACCGATGAAACCCGAGGTTCTGAGCAAGTCCGACAGACCACGGCCACGCGTCTGAGGTTCGGTACTGCGGAAGAAATCCGTCAGTAAACGCCTGCTCTGTAGCTCGGGAAACAACAGCTTGGCCGTACCCCTGACCGCGATGATTCGGGTGGGTCACGACTGCCAGATGAGCGAGCACACCCTCCCAGACTTCAAACCCCGCGACTGCCACAAGGTCTCCATTGACCAAAAGCCCCACAGTTTCACCGGGGGTGAACTGTGCACCGCCCCGTTCCCACTCATTGTCTGGAATGCTCCTTCGAAACCTCTGATAAGCAGAAAAATCATCAGCTGTCAGGACGCGAGCATCCGATTCGATCGGGGTGAACGTTTCCCGATCGGCGTACCCGTAGAATGTCGGCCCGAGGACTTGCTCGATACCGTCGAAGCGGGTGAGCCATCCTTGGACCTCATCCTCGCTATCAGTATCGAGTGATGCAAGGGCATCAACCCGGTCTTCCGCTGCATCTATGAGTGCGTCAGGTGCACCGACGACCAGTATATCGTCGTTGCAAAACAGCTGAATTCCACCTTCCTCAGCGCGACCGACAGTCACCCCTGACTCTTCGAATGCGTTAGGAAGAACACCGAGACGGTCGGCCCAATAGCGCCGGAGCGTCCACAGGCTACGCGAAGTAAGACCCATGGGTAGAAACCCATCTCGCGGTTGAAGACGTGATTGTTTCGATAGGACTCGTGAAGAGTGAGCGGTGCACGCTCTATATCTAACGTTCACAGTCCCTTGTCGATGTTGTGGGTGAGACAGCCAATAGCGAGTTCACGGAACTGCTTCCACCAGCGTCGTGAGCGGACGAATGCGCCGTATTTACGTTTGAGACGAGAGTTCACCGTCTCGTTCTGACACCGCTGCCCGTAGAGGTCAGCGTCAAGCCGGGAGTTCCACGCCTTGTGGAGTGGCGAGAATTCTCGATGCTTGATGAGCGGTCGAACACCCGTTTCACGGGCTAACGCGCGAATATTCTGGTCGTCGTACCCCTTGTCACCGAGGAGAATCGCTACTTCATCGGTATTCCGCTTGATGAGTGACGGTGCGATCTGTGAGTCGTGCTTTCTGGTCGTCGTCACGTGCAGATCGATAACCGCGTTTGACTTCGTGTCTACGAGAAGTGTGACTTTCAACTGCTGAATCGTCAACTTCGTCCGCTTCGTATAGTGCTTCAAGGCGTGACTGCGGTCAAAACCGGATGCATCGATACCGACGACGCTGTTGGTTGGGAGAAGCGTGACTGAGAGATTAAGAAGAACCCGCCAAACAGCCATATCAAGACGGTTGAATGCCTTACACAACGTCGAAGGAGATGGGATCTCCTCAAGATCGAGGGCACTCCGAATCCGAGGCATTTCAATAAGTTCGTCGAGAAGCGTCCGGTACGTCGTATTCTTCCGCACCTTGAGACAGAGGAGGACGATGTGTTGATGAAGTGTGTACTGCCGTTTCGAGAATTTCGATGAGTAACGAGCGACAGCTCGCTGAGCCAAGTGCATCGCTTGCTCAACGAACCGGAGTAACCGCGACTTCGGGAGGGTTTCCATCCAGTCAGACTAGCAGGCGAACCTGTAACTCTCCTAGGATTTCAACAGAGCCTGCTCGGTCAATTTGTCAGGTCCCGGAGCGTATGCACCAGCCTTTAGCCGTCCGGTAATGGAGTTCCCAGGTCCCGTCTCGTTGGCTGTTCAGCCACCACCGAACGGGGGCACAACTGGATATGGCGCGGATTGGACCGACCCGGAAGGTAACACACCGGAAGTCGACCACAGTCTCGAGATCGCGATAACCGCTGCTTCGAGGGGACTCGTTCTGTGGCGTGGTTCCTTAATGTACGCGATTAATGTGGACTCAACGCCAGATCCGGTGTGTTCGTCCATGTGGGTGCGTATCTCCCCGACCGGATCGGCCATACGGTCGACATCGATCGCGTTCCGTATTTCATCGACGGGTTCACCGATGGCCCCCCGAGGCTCGCACTGGTTGCACGAGTATTTAATCTCCATGACAGACCAAGGGATTCGTAAAACGGTAATTGCCGCGTCTATCCTGTACCGTGACAAACGCTCCCAAATCCGGACGTCGCGAAACGAACGAGTCCGGGTCGAGAGCGTCGGTTCATCGTACGCTGATCGAGAGTACAGCCGAACACGCGGTGTTCATGCTCGATGAGACGCGAGCCATCATCTCGTGGTCCCGCCCCGCCAAGGGCCTTTTTGGGCACGATTTCGACGCGGTCAAGAACCGACCCCTGACGGTCCTGCTCGCCGACTCCGACGACTCCTCGAAGCAGCAGCTCTACGACCTGTTAGAGGCGGCCACCGACGAGCCACAACATCAAGGGCACTGGCTCGAACGGGCGGATGGGACACGCTTTTGGGGCCGACTCAGCGTGTCGCCCCTCGTTAGCGACGAGATAGACGGCTACGCGGTCGTGTGTGAGGACCAGACCGAGCGGAAGGAACACGAACGCATGCTCGAGCGCCAGAACGACCGACTCAAGGAGTTCACCGACATCATCGCCCACGACCTCCGAAATCCGCTCAACCTGATCGAGGGGCGGCTACAACAGTTTCGCGAAACCGGTGACGAAGAACACATCGAGATCATCGACGAGACCAGTGACCGCATGGCCAGGCTCGTCGACGACTTGCTCACGGTGGCCCGCCAGGGGATGGTTGTCCAGGACCCCATCGCGACGGACCTCAAACACGTCACGGCCACCGCCTGGGAAGCCATCGGCGCACCCACGACGGCTTCTATGCAGTTTGAAACGGTCCCACCAATTTCGGCTGATCCCGACCGTGTCTGTGAACTCTTCGAGAACCTGCTGCGCAATGCGGTCGAGCACGGCGGTGAGAGCGTCACCGTCAGGGTGGGTCCGCTCGATGGGGGCTTTTATCTCGAGGACGACGGACCGGGGATCAACGAAGACCTCCGTGAGGAGGTGTTCAATCACGGGATGTCCACGGTCCAAGACGGGCATGGATACGGTCTGTCGATCGTCCGTACGATCGTCAATGCTCACGGCTGGGACGTTCGTCTCATCGAGGGCGAGGAGGGTGGCGCGAGGTTCGAAATCACGGGAATCGAGTTCGTGGGCTGAGGCTTGCGAGAGAAGCAGAATTCGCCCTGACGGCGACCGTCGGGGTCACTCGAAATGTGGACGGTCCTGCAATCCGGGTGACAGCGATTCGTTCCCGAACAGTAGGGTCGTGTCAGAGTAGTTCGAAGGGGAGTGACGGCGACCGACCAAATGAGCGCTCGCCTGAACCTCGGTGGAGCCGGCTTAGTCCGACAATTCAGCGGATTCGAGGTCGATAACCATGACCTCCCAGTCGGTTTCGTGGGACGATTCGTTCTCGACAATCCAGCTGCGAGTCACCTCGATCCCGTTTGTTTCGGCGGTACGAACGAGCTGTCCCAGGAGCCGTTCGAACGTTTCCTCGGAATCGAGTTCGGCTCCGAAGTCATACTCGGTCGACATCGAGGGAGTCACCGGCGAGCCCGGTCGGGCGCACGACCATCGACGTCGTTCACGTACCAACATCCACGAAAGCGTACCATAGTCCTCGAAGAGATGTTTCCTCGCACGTCTCAAAGAACTATGGATTGCCATGATACACCATGCAATATCGTCAACCCAACTGCTGTTCCACCGGTCGTTTAATTTGGTTCATACCCTGATACAAGCCATGGCCGTCATCGTCGAACTCTCCATTCGGAGCGGGACGTTCGAACTCGGGCGGATTTTGCAGATGGGAGGGGAGACGGTCATCACGCTCGAGTCGCTCATCCCCCTGGGGGAACGGCCAGTACCATTCATTCGGGTGTATAACTCTGATCGGACGGCCTTCACGACAACCGTCAACCAACATCCCGCCGTCCGGGGAATCACCGAGGTGAGTTCACACGGTGACGAAACGCTATATGCCATGGAGTGGGAGGTTTCCGACGACGCGTTCCTAAGGGGGGTCGACACCGTCGACGGCCACCTGCTGGATGCCACCGGCACGGCGGACGAGTGGGGCTTCGAGATTCGATTTCCGACGCACGAGGCAGTCTCTGAGTTCCAGGAGTATTGCCACGAACACGACATTCCCATCGACGTCAAGCGAATCTTCAACCCGACGACCCCCGATGCCGGGCCATGGTACGGATTGACAGGCCCCCAGCGCGAAATCCTGATTCACGCCGCCGAGACCGGCTATTATTCGATTCCGAGGCAAATCTCAACCAAGGAACTGGCGACAATGTTCGACATCTCTGATCAGGCCGCCACCGAGCGGCTCCGACGCGGCATCTTGACGCTCGTCCAAAACACGCTCTTGTTGACGGGCGAGGAAGAGTAGCGGCCGTTGGTCGCCGAACCGAGCATCTCGAGATGTTCACACCTGGGTGGGGTCCTATCGACCAATTCTCGACGACGCCAGCGGTATTGGTTCCCAACACGGCAGTGTGGTGAGTCCTTCAATGAGCCGATGCGTCGCAACCACAGGACACGAACAGGAACGAGTTCCCCCACGCCAAAGACCCGGGTGTGAATTCCAATGAACCCATCTGTCACCATTCGATGACGAAGGTGCTTTCTCGCCCGTCGGATGTGCGACCGTCCCGATGCTGACGGGAACCAACCGAGAAGCCTCGGTCTGAAGGGTGTCGATCAGCCAAGAAGCACCACCAACAGTGCGACAAGGATCAATCCGACGATCGCAGCGATTCCGACGGGGTTTTCCCTGAGTTTGTCCGCCATCGATCGCTCGCGGAACGTCTCGGTGAACGAGTCGAGGTTCGCCTCGTCGAAGAAGTATCGACGAGCACCGAGGAACCGATCGGACGTGCCACAGGCGGTGCACACCGGCTCACCGATGACCCGTTCGGTGCGGATGTGCGCCTGACACACGACTCGGCCACAGTTTGCGCAGTAGGTATAGCTGACCGCACCGATTGACTTCTCGACCAATCCCACGAGATACGCCAGATCACGGGGAGTCTCGGCCGTTTCATCGGCACAGATGCGGCAGGACCGGAAGGTTTCCTCGGTCACCTCGAACGCATCACCGGCGCCATACCAGTCGACGACATATTCCCGGTTTTCGAGGTTGACGGTTGCGTACACGCGTGGTGCATAGACCGCGTCGAATTCATCGATGGTGACGTCCGACCGGCTGGGCTCGCAGACCTTCTCGTACGTGACATTGTTGTCACCGGTGTAGCGGACGGTCGTCGTGGTTTGTCGAACGGCCCGATCGACGACGTGGTCGCGGTACTCGGTCTCCGTCTGGCCGAATCGCCGCCGATTGACCTCGGTATAGGTCGACTCGAGCGCGTCCGGATCACGATCGACCTTGGCGGTGAGATGGTCGCCGATGAGCGATTTGACGGACGGGGGAAACGCCTCTGGGCCTCCTCTGGAGGCGTCGAGGACGTGGCGGTTGCGGGTGTTGACGTGATGAATGATCCCGGCGCCCGTTTCGAAGGTTCGCTGGACGTGGGTGACCGCGACGATGGTCGGCACGAGTGTTACCGTCGAGTCGGGGGTCGGAAGGACCGACCAGTCGAGGTTCGCCACGTCATCGATGACGTCTTGAACTGGCGCGAACGGCGCCGCCAAATCGGCCGGGGGCAACATTGTATCACAGACGATCTCGATGCGGCCGTTGTAGAGGTCCATGCCGATGTTCTCAGCGATTTCACGGAGCCGGCGGCCGTCGAGGACCTCGATGTCGACCGCTTCGGCATAGTCGAGGGCCGGATCGGTCAGTCGACCCGTTGTTGCGATCATCCCCCGCGTCGGTCCGTCGTGCTCGTAGGTGTTGACCGCCGAGTCAAGCTTCTGGATGTCCGGCCGACCGACGACATCAGTGTGCTTGCATTCGACGATAACGGCCGTCTCGTCCTCGGGATCAAGCATGATGACGTCGCGGCCGGTGTCGGCCACACGAGGGGCCACCTCGACCCCCTCGTAGCCGAGACGGTCGAAGACGACGGCCATCGTCTCTTCGAACTCGAATCCGGAGAGCTCGTCAAGGAGCGTCATCGATGGGTGGTGCTTGTCGGTGTCGCAGTGGGCGGGGTTGGTAGCGAGGCGCGATTCGAGGGGGCGCAGACCGATCGTTCATGAGCGAGTGTCGAGGGTATGGTACGACCTCCTAGGGGCCGCGATACAAACGTATCGGGTGCTGTCCCCGGTATCTCCTGTGCGATACTCCGATGTGACAACACACCGACCGATCATGGAATCCCAGGCCGGTTCGAATCCCTGACACCGACGGCGCACGGTCATCGCGACCCTCCGAAACGGCTTGGAGAAACCCGAACCAGACGAGCGGAGTGGCCCACCAGGTTGAGGACGTGGTGCCAGCATGACCCCGTCGAATCTGGACCCCAGACGAGGTCCTGTCCGGCGAGCGTTCAGTCGTTCACATCAGTGGAACCGCGGATGGCCATTCCATGCGCCGGGATCCGGTTGTATGATTCGATTTACCGGTGATTGAGCGAGCTAGCCGGCCGGGTCCCAAGCCAATCGGTGGCGACTCGATTCCGACAGCATGGACGACAGTCGGCGATGCAGGCGAAACGGTTGATCGGATGGTCCTGATCAACCACGGCTAGATACGGCTCGGTGGTGAGGTAAACGACGTATCCGAGCGTCCACCCGATCAGCGCCTCCAGGGTGAAGCTCACCCAGCACGTGTCCCGGGCGAAAGTAGTCATGGACGCCCAGTTTGCAGGCGATGAGCGAGCCGGAGTGAACCAGCACCTGTCCACTTTTCCCCTCTCGCCTCCACCCTCCACCCGTGTCTGATCCCGCACCAGTCGTCACCGTCTATGCCGACTACGTGTGTCCGTTTTGTTATCTGGGCCACCACTCACTCAAGCAGTACGAGGCGACCAGGGAGGGCCAACTCACCGTCGAGTGGCACCCCTTCGACCTCCGACATCACAACCGTCAGGCGGACGGGTCAATCGACCACCAGGTCGACGACGGTAAGGATGAAGCGTACTTCGAGCAGGCTCGCCAAAACGTCGAGCGCCTTCGCGAGGAGTATGGCGCGCACGAGATGCTGGATGTGACCGACGTACCCGACCCGGTCGACTCCTTGGATGCACAGGTCGCGTCGTCGTACGTCCAGAACGAGCGTTCCGACCAATGGCGCGACTTCGACGACCACATCTACGAGGCGCTGTGGGTCGATGGTCGCGATATCGGCGACCAGGAGGTGCTTGTCGACCTTGCCGAGAACGTCGGTATTGAGAGAGCCGATATCCGGGCGATACTCGACGATTCCGAGCACAGAGACGCAGTTCAGTCACTGTTTGACGAAGCCCACCAGCACGGCATCACCGGAGTCCCGACGTTCGTAGCCGACGGCTACGCCGCACGCGGTGCCGTTCCGCCGGAACAGCTCCGTCGACTGATCGAAGGCACGTGACGGTTTCCGGCGTGGCCTGCGTCTCGTACTATTTCAGTCGAAGGCACCAGCGGCATAGCCAAGTGACCATGCGGTCAGGGTCTCGGGGTGCAGACGATATCGCGATCGCCAACTCGCCGACCGAGCGCGTCACACCGACGAGTCCAATGGTAACCTTGGTGTGTGCGGCGCACGCACGTTGGCTCAGGGGATTCTCACGTGTCGGACGATGGACCCGAGTCGATCACGATCATGGAGCAGACCCCGACACAGGACGTCCTCTCCTCGTTGATCGACAGCGGGCTCAACGAGATGAACCGCGAGCCATCGGGGTTGCTCCTGTCGGCACTGTCAGCTGGTTTAGACATTGGTTTCGGACCCCTGCTCATGGCCGTCGTCCTCACGCTCTCGACGGCCAGTTATGGTGATCTCCTCACCGAAGTGTTGCTGGCGAGCGTGTATTCGGTCGGGTTTATCCTCGTGATCCTCGGCCGCTCGGAGTTGTTTACCGAGCACACGACCCTGGCGGTCGTTCCCGTGCTGGACAGACAGGCTACGCTCGGTCAACTCGGTCGGCTCTGGGGTCTCGTTTACCTCGGCAACCTCGTCGGCGGGCTCATCTTCACCGTGTTGGCGGTGCAGCTGATGCCCGGGTTGGGAGTGATTTCTCCCGCGGCGTTCGAGACGATCGCACTGAAGTTGGTGAATCACGACCCGTTCTGGCTGCTCATCGCCGGCATCTTCGCTGGATGGCTGATGGGCTTGCTCGCGTGGTTGATCACCGCGGCGCAAGGGACGAGCAGTCGACTGGTCATCATCTGGATGATTGCCGCGACTATCGGCATATTGCATCTCCCCCACTCCATCGCGGGTAACGTGGAGGTCCTTTTTGGCCTGCTGACCTCGCCGGCGGTTTCCCTCGGCGACTATGCGGTGTTCCAGGTGCTTGCGACCATTGGGAACGCCATCGGGGGAACCATCTTCGTCGGACTGCTCAAGTACGGCCACGTCGTTCGGGGAGCCGATTGACGTGCGTTTGCAGCCAGTCCTTCACCAGTCCGGACGTTACTCAATTTGGGTCGAAAATGTCGACTCTCGGTCCATACATCGGGTTCGTACCCCTGGGCGGTTCGTCCCGGTATCGCACACCCCCATCCACAAGGGGTTCCGGCAATTGCTCGTGTGTGCGTTATAACGAGCCCAACCGTCATACCCGCTCTGGTATCTATCGGTCGACAGAAACGTCGCCATCATGACCGCATCCAAGCCCTGGGTGTCGCCGGGGGAACCGTCGTGATGGATGGTTCGCGATTGGGGGGCCCAAAGCATTCGAGGGTACCCGATCCATCGCCCCCACTGAGGACTTCGAGAATGTTCTATAGCTTCGGTCGTCAGGTCGAACCAACGAGCGAATATCCGGTGGTGAGCAATCGTTCGAACTGGTAAATTCCGAACACAGGGAGTGCTCTAAAGATAGACTGCTACCCACCCGTCTTATTATCTTTCAGGCGGCACTGCCCAGCCATGTCGAGCGAATCCGAGGGTGCTACGGAGGTGCTCCCGCCCGACGAGGCGTTTGCCGTTCTCGGGGATGAGACCCGAATGGCGATATTGCGCCGCCTCGGCGAAGCCGACGAGCCCTTGTCGTTCTCGGAGCTTCGTGACCGTGTCGGGATGCGTGACTCCGGGCAGTTTAATTATCATCTCGGCAAGCTTACCGACCACTTCGTCCGCCAGTCGGACAACGGGTATCGACTGCGACAATCCGGTCGGCGGGTCGTTCAGGCCGTCATGTCGGGGGCCGTCACCGAGACCCCTGAAATCGAGTTGACGCGCATCGAGGAGTCCTGTCATTACTGCGAGTCGCAACTCGCCGTGCGATACCACGAGGGGCGCATCAGCCTGTACTGTACCGGCTGTGACGGTGCCTACGGCACGGATAGCGCGAACGACGAGGTTCCCGACGAGTATGGCTACATCGGCGACCTCCTGCTCCCGCCAGCCGGCGTGCAAGATCGAAGCCCACAGGCCGTGGTGGGAGCCGGCTGGATGTGGGCGAACTTCGAGGTCATGTCGATGACTGCCGACCTCTGTCCTCGATGTTCGGCGTCGGTCGAAATCGATACTGAGGTCTGTGACGATCACGTTCGAGATGTGGCGTTGTGTCCGAACTGCGATCGCCGAAATGCGGTGTATCTCATCGCCGAGTGTCCGAACTGTAACCACGGATTCGGCGGCGGCCCCGCCATAGCGCTGGCGACCGAGTCAGCCTTGTTGCAGTTTCTTCTCAACCATGGACTGAACCCCATCACACCCGATCCGACTGAACGAATGCGAATCAACCGGGTCCACGAGGCCTTCACTGAAGAGGTGGTGAGCGATGACCCACTTCGCGTTCGCTACGTGTTTTCCGTCGACGATGACGAGCTCGCCATTACCGTCGACGACTCCTTCGACGTGGTCGAGGTGGTCGAGGAGTAGATCGCCTCAGGCGGTGGGACGCCCCCCTACTTCGAGATTCATCTGGTTAACTCGTCGTGGGCCCACGAACACGATGGAACCCCGATGTGGGGCGGAATGTACCCAGCGAGCTAAAGCGTCAGCGGGGGGTACGGACAAGCCGTTAGGAGTCAGCCATGGGGGAGGCCAGCCGTTCGCTCGTGGGTGTCGGACGGGCGAACCGGGGGTGTGGCAGGTCGGCCGCCCGGACCGCAGCAACGGTGTCAAGGGAGACGGTGCCCGCTCGCACGGCGGCACCAACCGCGAGCCACGGCAGGGTGACCAACGCGGCGACACCGACGAGGCCCACCATGAGCGGGACCGCCAGCAGGAGGTACCCGGCACCCGCAAGCGTCACGGCGAGGCCGGCCACGACGGGCCAGCCAGAAAGACCAGCGAGATGGGGATTTGGATTGGAGGTTTGGGCCATTGGGGTGGGCTCCAGTAGTGGGTACAGCGGCGGACCCCATAAGTGTAATCTGAATAACATTTCTGTAAGCTGGACTACTGAAAAGATTTTCAGTCACCAGTACAATGACACCCGCCGTCGAAGTGGCGAATCACCGCTGGACAAAGCGTTTTGGCCATCGATGGCCTACCACTATTCATGCACGTCGGCATCATCGGTACCGGTTCGGTCGCCACCTCGCTCGCCCAAGGTCTCGACGACGGCGCCCACCAGGTGACAATGGGCTCTCGGAGGCCAGCTGACGCCTCTGACGATCACGTCGAGGTCGTCGACCACGACACGGCCATCGCCGCGTCTGATGTGATCATTCTGGCGGTTCCGCCGGATGCCGCGGTGCGTTTCGCCGAGGCGCACGCGGACGATCTCGCCGGTATGGCGGTGATCGATCCGACGAACGAATACCCCGAGCCCACGAGTGAACCGTCGGTGGCCGCCCACATCGCCGAAGCCGCGCCCGATGCGAGCGTGGCGAAGGCGTTCAACTCCATCGGTGCGGAGCATATGTCCGATCCGACGGTTGGAGAGGCAACCGCGACGATGTTCATCGCCGGGGCACAGCCGGCACGAGACACGGCCGAAGAGCTCGCGAGCGACCTCGGCTTCGATGTGGTGGGAGTCGGCGATCTGGAGGCGGCCGGCCACTTAGAGAACATGGGTCGCCTCTGGATCGACCTCAGTATTGAACACGGCCGCGATGTCGCTTACCACCTTCTACGAGGGTAGGGTGGCGAGGGTGTGCGCCCGATGCGTACGGTGAAGATAGCGGGACCGGACGTGGTCGATTGGCCCACAAACGACAAATATACCCGAGCCCATAATTCTCGATATGGAGCGAAACGTTGGCGGACTTGACCGACAGGCCCGGCTCGTTGTCGGCCCACTCCTGGTCGTCGCAGGGATCGTCGTCGGGCTCGAACTTCTCGACCTCGGCCTCGGAAGTACGGCGGTGGTCGCCCTCGGTGCCGTCCTCGTGGTCATCGGTGCCGTCCTCGTCGGATCGGGCGTTGCACAGAAGTGCCCGGTCAACGCAGTATTGGGAATCAACACCTGCGAGCGAACGGCATAGCTCGAGGTTCGTGGTGCCCAAGATTCGGGATTGGAGCGCAGTTGTCGGGTCAGTCGGCCGGTTCCTCGTCATCGAATGCAACGGACACCGACACTTGTCGAGCCGAAATGGAGCCGATGTGCGATGTATCAGTTCGGGAGGTGATTGTGGCGGTGGGGGCATCCACGACCCGTGTTTGGAGGACGGGGATCGACCCGACGATCGCCCAGCGACCAATCCCCTCAGTGGTGACAGGTGGTGATCGAATTTCCACCACGAATCGCGGTCATCGACGTCGGAAGCGTTCGTGGGCTTGACCCGGGACGATTCCACCCACGAGTGGCTTCAGTATTGTCCATAGTATGCACTATCGATTGCACAGTGAGGGTCCCACTGAGTACTCCGGTGCGGTCCACAGACAATGACTGCGGGAGTGGCCAAGAGCCTTTGTCGGGTGGTGTCGAAGGAGAAACCGATGGACGTGATTGACGCATTCGTGGATCCTCATGCCTGCGATCACCAACAGGGAATTTTCCATGTAGATGTGCCGATCGTTCTGAGGTCCGGATTGTGACCGATAAGTCGCACCTCAGACGAAGTCGTGAGCTATGGGACCGGCGCAGTGAAACATACGATCGTGACGAACGAGAACTGGCGAGCCAGCGGGAAACGGCCATCGCGGCGCTTGGCCTCGAATCGGGGGAGCGCGTTCTTGAGGTGGGCTGTGGTCCAGGTACCAACGTGGACCGTATTATGCGAGCCGTCGGTCCGACTGGGGAGTTGCTCGCGGTCGATTACAGCCCCCGAATGGTCGAACGCGCCCGAGAACGGGTCGCGAAAGGAGAATGGGACCGCGTGGAGGTCCGCGAGGCAGACGCAACCACGGCCGACCTCGGGGCAGGGTTTGATGCCGGCCTCGCCATCCTCGCATTGAGCGTGATGCCGGACAAGCGCACTGCAATTGAGAACGTATACGAGGCGCTGGCCGATGGCGGCCGATTCGTCGTCTTCGACGTTCGACCGATCCCCTCTGGCGTCGGTCGGATCCTTAACCCGCTCCTCCGACGGGGCCTCGCCTGGTATGCAAACTGGAATCCCGAGGGCGACGTCCACGGGTCACTGGAGGCAGTCTTCGACGAGACGAGGTCAATTGAGACGTATTTTGCCGGTGCCGCCTACTCGACGCTTGCCATCAAACGTCAATGAGCGACGTTGAGGGACTCGCACCTCACACACTCTGGACGAGCGCTCAGCCGAAGTACCAGATGACACCGACGATTCCTGCGGTGATGGCGATGGCTCGTAACGCGATCGTCGAAGACTGGCGCTCCCTCGAGCGTGATTCGACGATGCCAACCAACAGGAACATCGATGGGAGGATGACGCCGACCACCTCGAGCGGTCCGGTAATGACGTAGGCATAGCCAAACACGGTGGTTGCAAGACGTCCGAACAGCTGATTCAAGGAGGACCCGGGTGGCCCCTGGGGGGCTGTGTGAGAAAGGATCGATACCGATCGACGAGCATCGACAACGAAATTCGCGGCCCGTCTCCATAATCTCAGGTCCAAATACGAGGGATCCGACGGTACCGAGTGGTGGTACGAAACACCAATGCGGGTGCGGGGAAGGACCGCAATGCTCGCGATTTGTGCTAACGACCGAGACGTTCTTTATCGATCCGCTTGATGAAACAACCGTGCGAGTACCGCGACCCAGACGACCACGCCGCTTTCGTCCCGCCGATTCCGCCCAGCAAATCGTTGGTGGCTTCTTGCTCGCAGGACCCTTCGTCGTGACCGAAGAAGTCTGGGAGCTCGCCGGAAACATGAGCGTGCTTCAGGCACTCGCCATCGTGGCGATCGTGTTTATCATCGGATATGCGACACTATTTAAGGCGGACACCGGTCGGGATGCCGCGGATGAGCCGGACATCGCTGGTATCCCCATTCGATTCATCTCGTTGATGTGCGTTGCCTTCGGGTCAGTCTCCATCTTGGTGTTCTTGCTAAACGCCCCAGGCACCTTCCTCGAGTCGGAGGTATCCTTCGCCGAAGCAGCACAGACCACGTTTAACGTGGTGAGCGTCGGAGCCGTATTCAGCGTGGTCGGGGCGGCGACGGCCGATAGCATCTTCTGATCACCCCCAGGAGGGGAGCCTACCGGTCAATCGAGGGGAAGTATGAGTAGTGGACGGTCGATTCCTCGTCGTCTCAGTTATCCTCGTCGTCCTGATCGTCTTCGTCCCCATCGTCCTGCTCATCATCGTCATCCTGTTCCTCTTCGTCTTCGTCCTCTTGGTCGTCCTCGTCATCATCGTCATCATCGCGACCATCTAGCTCCAACTCATCAATCCGAAGTTGCCCATTCTCAAGTTCGAGGTCCACCTCGATGGTCAGCGCCCCACGGATTAATGTCACATCGACGTCATCTGATTCGGACATCGCGAAACGAATCGAGCCATCCGGTCCTGTTGGGCCCACTCGTGTTTCGTCGACGTATGCCATGAGCCCGGGGACGCCGGACCCCTCGTAGGTGATGACGAGGGTCACCGAGCCGTTATCGTAGTTAGCGTCCACGGTGAGGTTCCGTCGAAGCTCGTCGTCACCCGATTCGTTGCCACGCACCGAAAGTTCCAACTCACCCTCACGTCCGTCGGCCTCGGCCTCGATCTCGACGGTCTCGTCCCCGGTTGGCAGGGTCACCGTCACGCGTCCTGCTGGATTCGTGACGGCGGTCGGGCCCCCATCGACCTCGACGATTGCACCCTCAACGGGCTCCCCGTCATCGGTGACCGCAAGTGTCACTGTGGAACCGGCTTCGGGTTCCCCACCGATGATTGAGATCTCAAGTCGGTCGTCATCGGCGTTCTCCTCATCCCGAGGTTCGAGCTCCTCTTCGAAGGAGAACAATTCTCCCGTTGCACCGTCGACGTCCACCTCGGCTTCACCCGTGACATTCGGTCCGCCAAACCCGAACTCCACCTCGTAGTACCCGTCGTCGTCTCGTTCGACGGAATCGAGCCGCCACGTTCCGTTTAGGTCACCGTCGAGCGCGGACCTCGCAACGTCGACCGCCTCGCTAGCATTGATCGAGAAGGTTCCGTCACCGGGCTGTGGGCGTTCGAATTCGCGCGAACGCTCGCCGTCATCCGTTTCGACGGCGATCGAGACGCCGCCATTGAGTTCGAGGGTGAATGCCCCCATGCGTTCGCCCGTAAACTGGCTCAACAATCCCATCGTACCAGGGCCGATCAGTTCATCGAGCCGTTCGCGAACCTCGTGATTCGCGCTCCGATTGAAGCCTGCCGTTCGTAACTCAAGCGCAGAAACCCCGTCCGCATGACCGTTGAGTTGGGCGAACAACCGGTCGATCGAGCTCGCCTGTGCCGTCGCCACAGCGAGGCGTTGGGCGAATGTCGTTCGGGTCAGATTGCCAGCCTCGTAGGCGTTCGTGGATGCATCGCGCTCCTCGATCACCGCACGAGCGCGATCGCGAAGAATCGATGCCCGCGCAGCGAGAATGTCGGCTCGTTCTGATTCGTTCGCACCCGCAAGTGACGACTCAAAGAAAGCCGATTCGACCTCGGCACTGAGTTCGTCATCGGTGACTCGCAACACCGTCGCGAGCTGTTGACCAGTCGGTGCCCGATCGACCGGTTCATTGCCGGGGTCGTCGGTAGCAGCCGCTTCGTCGGATTGGTCCGACAGACCAAGGCCGACACCGCCGGCGAAGGCGGCAGCCGGCACCGAGATCACCATCACTGCAACCACGGCGATGACGACGAGGGGACGGTTCGATCGCATCGCTTGCGATCAGGAACGGTGTGGTGATATAATCGCCAGATTGTCGCAGCCGATTGCGGCTAGTTGGGCACGATTGCGGAGCGATGCGGCCGTTTTTGGCGATTTGTACGTGGAAGAATCTGGGGGTTTAACCCTCCCGCCCGGGGAAGATCGACCTGATGGGTTCGCTTGGAGGTCGCGTCTTCCCTGTCGCCGTGCTGGTCGCGGCATTCACGGTGCTTTCGCTTTGCTTGGTCGTGCCAAGCCCGGTCGATGCTGGTGTCGTTGCCGATGAGGGTTCACTCGATGTGTCTGAGCCGACCCCACCGTCCCAACAGGCTGGATGGCCGCTGCAGGAGGACCAGCCGGAACCCGACAATACGGTGACGCGGATCGCGCTTGCCGGTGACGGATCCGCCGTCTGGACGGTCACCTTCCGGACGGAACTGGCCACCAGTGAGAACGTGTCGGAGTACGAACGATTCCAGACGGCGTTTCGGAACAATCGGAGCCAGTACATCGATCCGTTTCGCGAACGCATCACCGGCGTCGTATCGACGGCGGATGATCGCCTCAACCGGTCGATGAACGCGACCGCCTTCGAGGCGGAGACCACGATCCAGGAGGTCCCTCGCCGATGGGGCATCATCCGCTTCAGCTTTCGCTGGGATGGATTTGGGGCCGTCTCGGGCGAACGCGTGACCGTCGGTGACGTGTTCGAAGGGGGCTTTTTCATCGGCCCGGACGACGCATTGGCGATTGAAACTCCGGAGGGATACGCCATTCACGATGTCGCACCGGAACCGGACGAACGTGATACGGATGTGGTCGAGTGGCGTGGCCGAGAGGACTTTTCGGATGGCCGTCCCTACCTCGTCACCCGCCCCGATTCGGGGTCGGGTCCAGCCGGTGAGGGGGGCATTGAGTCGATCGTCGGTGATCGAGCCGGGGTTGTCCTCGCCGTGGCCACCATCGGGGTGGTCCTCTTCTTCGGCTGGCTGGTGGTGCGACGCGGCTGGTTGGAATGGCCGAGGACGGATGAACACTCAGAAACCGCGACGACCAGCGGCCCCGACCAACCGCCGACCGATGCTTCGACCGGTGGTGGGGCCGAACTCCTCACCGATCACGACCGCGTCGAGCAACTGTTGGCAGACCGTGGTGCACGACTCAAACAATCGGAGATTGCCGAGGCCTTGGACTGGTCCGAATCGAAAACGTCGCGTGTCCTGTCAGATATGGAAGAAGAAGGGACCGTCGAGAAGCTCCGCCTCGGTCGGGAGAACGTGATCGATCTGATTGACGACGAGGCTGAACGAGAATAGGCTCCCAACGTTCCGGTGGCCCGTTCGAGAATTCGAGCCCCCTGCTCGAGAAATCACTACGTGGCGATACTCCCGTGGGGAAACCAATCCGGTGCGTTCAGCACACGTACTTCGCTGGAAGCCCGAGGGGGTGGAGATAGGTGTGCCGACTCAGGCGAGGTCGGGGACCTCGTCGTCCACGTGCCCGGAGAGTTCGACCTCAATTTCCAGCTCTGGTTCCCCGTCACCCTCGAACTCGATATCGAGCTTGACGGGTTCGCCGAACCGAAACGGCAACTCCCAGTCGTCACCAGTCAGGGTGATCTCATCGCCGCGTTGGAACTGGTCGCTCAGCTTGGCGAGAAACTCGCCCGCGTCCGTGGCGCTCACGTAGTACTCTTCCTCGAAGTAGCCGCTGGTGATCGTCTCGATTGTCGGTTCGTCGGATCGCTCTGCAGGTACCTCTGGCATGGGTGATCGACCGTACGCACCCTAAACAGATAAGTATTCTTTGTAATTATATCCATATATGGACTCGATCGAGCTCCTCGGCTCCACGGGTCGGCTCAAACTCCTTCGGTTGCTCTCACGCCGGGACATGTACGTCTCGGAACTGATGGAGCACGCCGGCATGGACGGCAACACGGCGAGCCATCACCTCGAGGTGTTAACTGAAGCCGGACTGGTTGCCTCCTACCGGGAGGGACGGCGCCGCTACTATTCGCTGGTCAAGGAGGTCCGACTCGAAATAGCACCCTCCCCCAATCGACGGTTTGCGATTCGATTCCCGGAACCTCGCGGGGGCGGCTGACCCCGACCGGAACCGAACGACGTTCAGGAGTGGTCGAGATCAATGTCAGACAGCACGAACCGGACACCCCCGGAGGGATCGTCCTCGGCACGCACCGACCAGCCGTGAGCCTCGGCGACCTGCTCGACGATGCTCAAGCCAAATCCCGTACCGGACGCACTCGTCGAGTGGCCGGGATCGAAAAGTCGGTCTCGATCCACGTCAGATAGGCCAACCCCATCGTCCCCCACGTAGATCCCATCGGGTTGGTCGCCGACGGTCACGGTCACGGCCTCACCACCGTGTTCGACCGCGTTGCGAAACAGGTTCTCGAACAGCTGCTGCAGGCGGCTGCGATCGGCCTGAATCTCCCGGGTGGTCGCGACTTCGAGGGTGGCCTGGCGGGTGTCGACGTGATTCCAGGCCGATTCGGCGACGTCAGCAACCGAGACGGACCTGAGATTGGTCACGGTCTCGCCCTGGCGGGCGAGCGTGAGCAAGTCGTCGATGAGCACCTCCATACGGTCATGGGCTTGCTCCACCGCCGCGTGATGCTCACTTGGACAGTCCTCCTCGGCCAGCTCCAAGCGGCCCTCGGCGACGTTCAACGGGTTGCGCAGATCGTGTGAAACGATGCTCGCGAACTGCTCCAGGCGGTCGTTTTGCCGTTCAAGTTCCGCCTGTCGATCGATCCGTTCGGTGATGTCGCGAAACGTCCACAGCCGACCGAAGTACGTGCCGTCCTCCCCGAGCAGCGGCGTGGTGTACCGGTCGAAGACCCGACCATCCTCGAGTTCGATCTCTTCACGTGAGGTCTCGCTTGGGTGGTCGTATAGATGCTCCACCTGGTCGAAGAAAGCCTCCGAATCGGCAAGCTGGTCGCTCACGTACTGGAGCACTTCGCGGTCTTCGCCCGACGCGACGACGTCCTCCGGAACGCCCCACAGTTCGAGGAAATGGCTGTTATACGAGACGATCTCTCGGGTTTCGTCGACCACCAACATCCCGTCCAAAACCGACTCCTGTTGCGCGGAAAGGAGCGCCTTCTGTCTGGCGAGGCTGCGCTCGCGACGCCGGCGTTCGCTGATGTCCCGGGCGATGCCGGCAACCGCGTGGCCGTCAGCCTCCGGATGGTCCAGTCGGGTACAGCGCAGTTCGTAAGGAATACGGTCGCCGCTTGCCGTGCGAACCTCCGCCTGGATCGTTGACGAACCACACTCGATGACCCGTTCGATGGCCTCCTCGACCCGGCCTCGATCCTCCTCGACGAAGACAGTGATCGGGTCCAGGTCACCGAGGTCACCCGATGCAATGCCCGTCACCTCGACGAGGCGCTCGTTCCACCGCAGCAGGGTACCGGCCTCGTCCAACACGAAGAAGACGTCTTGGAGGGCGTCGAGCGTCGCGTCGATGAACCGCTGTTGGGCCGTAAGCCGCCGTTCGCGTTCTCGTTGCTCGGTGACGTCAACGAAGTAAAACGCGATACCTCCGTCGTCCTTCGGATAGGCCTTGACGTCAAACCAGCCGTCAAGTTGCGGGAAGTACTCGACCAATGAGCGTGGCTCCCGTCGTTCCATCACGGTGCGATATTCCTCCTCGAATCGGGTTCCCTCCGCGGTGTCGAACACCTCCCAAAAATCCTTCCCAAGGAGATCCGTTTCACGCATCCCGTACAGCTCCTCGGCCTGGTCGTTGACGAGCGAGAAGCGCCAGTGTTGATCGACCTCGACGATCGCGTCCGTAACGCGCTCGATGATTCGTTCGCGCTCCTGGCGCGACTCGTGCACCCATGAGAGGTCCCGTATTGCAGCGACGACGCCGACGATCGTCCCGTCGGGTTCGCGAAGCGGATAGTAGCGAATGTCGAGCGTGCGTGCCTCGCCGTCCGGGCCCTGCCGCTCCATCTCATACTCGACGGTCTCTCCAGCGAGTGCGCGATCGACCCATTCATGGACGGTCCGATCCCACGCCTCGCCCAGCAAGTCCGGGAGCCGGCACTCTTGGATGTCATCCACGTCCTCAAGACCGTGGTACCGTTGGTATTGGTCGTTTGCGAACAGAACGTTGTACTCCGGATCACAAGCGGCCAACAGGTCCACCGAGTTCTCCACGGTCAGCTGGTACGCGCGTAACCGGGACTGTTGCTCACGGAGTTGTTGCTCTCGTTCGCGCTGTTCGGTGACGTCCGACGCGATGCCGACGACGCGGTGAACCTCACCAGCGTCGTTCTCGACCGGCATCGCCCGGTCGCGGATCCACCGCTGTTCTCCATTGGGCCGACGGATGCGGTACTCCTCGTCGTAATCGCCGGATTCGAGATCGGTGAGGGCGGCCTCGACGCGGTCAAAGTCATCTGGATGAACCGCCTCAAGAAATAACCGCCAGTCGTCATAGAGCGACTCCAACGGTCGTCCCCAGATTCGCTCGAACGCGGGGTTCACATAGAGCAGTTCATCCGACCGGGGATCGACCATCCAGACCACCTCCCGGATGTGCTCTGCGAGCTGGCGAAACCGCTCCTCACGATCGCGAAGCTCGCTCTCGAGCGCCTTGCGATCCGACAGTTCGCGCATGATGCCGATGAACCGCCGTTGACCTTCTTGCTCGAACTCGCCATAGGAGACCGACAGCGGGACCTCGGACCCATCCCGGTGGAGCCCATGGAACTCCACGTTCGACCAGCTGACGGACCGCTCGTCGGTTCGCAGGTACCGTTTGATCCCGGTGAGGTGGTCCTGCCTGTGTCGTTCGGGCATGATCCTGGTCAGACTCTCCCCCTCGAGCTCGGTGGGCGTGTACCCGAAATAGTCCTCGACTCGCGGATTCGCGAACGTGATCGTGCTGTCCGCGTCGATGATCACGATCGCGTCCGCCGAGTGCTCGGAGATGGCTTCGAGCTGGGTGAGCGTACGGTCGGCCTGACGCTCGAAGCGGTTGCGTTCGACCGCGTTTTGGACCCGATTCGCGAGGATGGCATACTGGTCCGTGCCACCCTCCTTTTGGAGGTAATCCGTGACTCCGGCCGAGATTGCCTCGCTCGCAATCTCCTCCGACCCTTTGCCGGTGAACAGGATGAACGGGAGGTCGGGATCGGTGGACCGGACGGTCTCGAGAAACTCGATCCCGTTGCGACCCGGCATATCGTAGTCCGAGATGACACAGTCGACCTCGGCCCCGTCCAACACGTCCAGCGCCTCCTCGGCGCTCGTCGCCGTTTCGACGGTGAACCGCTCGTGTTCACGCTCCAGAACCGTCGCTGCGAGCTCAGCAAACCCCGGCTCGTCATCGACGTGTAGGACCCGGAACGGCCGGCTCATTGCCAAACAATCAGAACAGGGAACCAAAAACCCTCCTTACACGTTTACATCGACAATAATCGTGCGCACTGAGCCGGATTTACCCGCGAATCGACGGGTCAAGTGTCGTCGGTACCAGCGTTCTCTGGATGCGAATTCGGCTGCATCCGCAAGCGTCGCGAGCAGTTCGGGGATTGGCTGAGTCACCAACGTCAACTGATGGCACCGCTGGTGGTTTGTCGTCGGTTTTACAGGTGTGGTCGCCGTCCACACCCCCTGGCCGGTTCGTTCGGTCGCTGCGGTCTCGACGTGACTACCCAGTCCCAACGGCTACGAGTGCATGTACCCGAACAGTGGCTACGTCAGAGGCCGATACCGACCGCGTAGGGCCAGTCGGCCGACCCGATGGCCAGGAGGACGAACGCGCCCCCCAGCAGGGCGACGTTCTTCATGAAATCAGTCATCTCAGACTGGCGTTGCTCTGGATCCTCGACCGCCCAGAAATCGTGCATGATGGGGGTTGTACCGATGAAGAAGATGACGAGGGCAGCCGCACCGAGCACGGGGTACACGCCGAGGGTGACAGAGAGACCGCCGAGGAGCAACAACAACCCGGTGGCGACTACGGCGACCGTGGGCATCGGCACACCCTTCATGTCGGCATACCCGCTCATCTGATCGACGTTGAGGACGTGATTGAGGCCCATGAAGCCAAGGACGAGTCCGAAGAGCGACCGGCCCACCGCGAACGCCAGATCCACTGGAATGGTATCTACGGCCATTACCGCGTCACCCCCTCGAACTCGGGTTCGGTGGGTGGGCTGTCGACGATCGACGAATGGTTGGTGAATGTTTTTCGATCGGACGGATCGGAGCCATCGAACGACGTTGCAAGTTCCATTTCCATACCAAGTTTGGTAGCAAACTTATTTATATCTCAGCTAACATACTCGTAAGCAGGTAATGGCCACCCAACCACCGCCAGCGGATGAGACGGTATCCGAAGTCCCGGAGTCAAACCTTTGTACCGTCGTCGAGGCCGTCGACGCCATCGGATCCAAGTGGAAGTTGGTCGTGTTGAGCGACCTGCGTGACGGGGAGAAGCGCTTTAATGCGCTGAAACGCTCCACCGGAGCGAGCTCGTATACTCTCTCACGTGTGGTCGATGACCTCGAACACGAGGGGCTCGTCCACAACCGCAAGGAGTTCGAGTCACCCGTTGCCAGCTATTATCGGCTGACGGAGAAGGGTGAAGCGCTCTGTCCGGTGTTCGACGCCCTCGACGAATGGGGTGACACATGGCTGTGAACTCCATCGATTGAATCAGTCACGCAGGCATCCTCCCACCCGATGGATAGCCGAGCGATCACCGGTCCACAACCGAACGTCACTGGGGCGGCAACCGCACGAACACCGTCATCCGCAGTGGCTACCGTCGAATCGAACGCTCGGCTCGCGCCCATCGATGATTTCGGCAACGATGCGATTTTCCGGGTCCTCAGTACTACACGTGACGCGATAGAGGTGCGCCCACGTACTGCGACCGTTGAGCTCCACCGCCACTTCAAGCAGGGTGTCGTTTGCTGCCTCGGTGATCGCTGATTCACGGATGACCGGTCCGCCGGGGACTGCTCCCGGCTGGGCTCCAATTCGAAAGGTCCGATCAAGAACGACCTCGGACTCGGACTTCCTGACGGTGACGGCGGCTTCATGGTCGGCGTCCGTTTGGTTCCACAGTTCGAAGTGGACGGGCGCCTTCGAATCCGTCCGGAATAGACAGCCGCCACCACCGAGGAGGAGACCAAGACTCAGCAAGAGCCAGCGGCGCTCCATACCGATTTCCCGGTCGTGAATGGGCAAAATACTGCGGATAGGTGAAAGCTGGTTTGCGTCACACGTCACATCGTCCGAGGAAGACGATGAGACACGTCGATGAGCCACGTTCGATATGCAGAGTATGATGGAACCCAGCAGATTACCGGACCCTCGACGAGGCGGTGGCAGGGGTAGCTATAAATGGTATTAAACGGACGTTTAATTCCATGGTGGATTGGGACTACACGACTGACGTCGTCATCGTCGGGTCCGGGGCGGGAGGCATGGTCAGCGCGCTCTACGCCCACCATCACGGGCTCGATGCGATCATCCTCGAAAAGACCGATACCTACGGTGGATCCTCGGCGCTCTCCGGCGGCGGGCTGTGGATTCCCGCGAACCATCTGATGGAGCAAGAGGGCGTCGGGGACAGCATCGAGAAGGCTCGGACGTATCTCCAACACACCGTCGGCGACCGCGTGCCGCAGGTCAAACAGGACGCCTACCTCGAACACGCCCACGAGATGGCGCGCTGGCTGGCCGGTCACACACGCATGGAGTTCACCCGCATGGACGGCTACTCCGATTACTATCCGGAACGACCAGGTGGTATGAGCGAGGGGCGCGGCATCGAGGGGAAACCGTTCGATGGCACGAAGCTCGGCGAGACCTTTGACAACCTCAACACCTCCGATATGGAGGCGCCTGGTCCGCTGTCGTTCACGAGCGGCGAGTTTCGCAACATTGGCCTCGTCATGACGACCTGGCAGGGCAAGAAGACCGCCGCCAAGGTGGGGCTGCGGACGGTGAAAAACCTCATTCGAGGTGCCAAGCCGGTCACAATGGGGGGTGCCCTCATCGGTCGGCTTCGCAAATCGCTGTTGGACAACGACATCCCGCTGTGGCTGAACGCGCCGTTTACCTCGTTCGTGCTCGAAGGTGACCAGGTCGTGGGCGTCGTCGCCGAGCGCGCTGGCGAGGGGGAGGTCCACATCAAGGGTGAGCGTGGCGTGATCCTCGCTGCGGGGGGCTTTGCCCGCAACGAAGCCATGCGCAAGGAGTTCCAGCAGGCGCCGATCACGGCCGATTGGACGGTCGCCAACGAGGGCAACACGGGCGATACGATCACCGCAGGGATGGAGGAGCTCGATGCCGCCGTCGACCTGATGGACGATGCATGGTGGGGCCCGGTGAGTACACCTCCCGACATGGACGATCCGATGTTTCACGTGGCCGAGCGAAACGAGCCGGGGGCGATCATGGTCAACGGCCAGGGGCGTCGATACACGAACGAGTCCGCCTCCTACGTCGACGTGGGACACGCGATGTATGATGGCCACTCGGAGGACAACCCCCACATCCCATCCCACTTTATCATGGACAGCCGGTTCCGAAAGCGGTACGTCTTCGGGACGTTGATGCCTCGCCAATCCTTCCCTGAGAGCTACAGCGAATCCGGCTATTTGACGAAGGCAGACTCGCTCTCAGATTTGGCCCGGAAGCTCGACGTGCCTCCGGACAACCTGGTTGATGAGGTCGAGCGGTTCAACGAGTTCGCACGCCAAGGGACCGACGAGGACTTCGGCCGCGGTGAGAGCGCGTACGACCGGTACTATGGCGATCCGGCCCACGGGCCGAACCCGTGCCTGGGGACCATCGAGAACCCGCCCTACTACGCCGTGAAGTTCTGGCCAGGCGACCTCGGGACGAAAGGTGGGCTCCTCACCGACGAATGGGCGCGTGTGCTTCGCGAGGACGGCTCGATCATCCAGGGGCTATACGCCACCGGAAACAACATGGCGTCGGTCATGGGTCACACCTACCCCGGGCCGGGGTCGACGCTCGGCCCCACGACCACGTTCGGCTACATTGCCGTCACGGACATCGTCGAAAACGAGCCGCCGGAGGCGGCATCTGAGATCGTTGAACAGCAGCTATAAGCACTCCAGACCGCGTTCGACCACCAGTGAGGCTCACGAATGAGCCACCCGATCCCCACGGACCAGCGCATCCGGGCGGCCGCGTTCCGCGCCCTGGCGGTGCAGGGGTACGCGAATCTCTCCATGCGCGACATCGGAGCGGAATTGGGCCAAAACCCCTCGATCATCTACCACTATTTCGACGGGAAGGACGACCTGTTGCGGTCGATGCTTGAGGTGTTCGTCGCGCACTTCCTCGACCGGCAGATCGATCAATCTGTCGGGGACCCGCGTGGTGAGCTCGACGCATTCGTCGACCAGCTCTTACATCCAGATCCCGAACGGGCGACTCGAATCTGGGAGGAGCCGCCGTCGGATCCCGGTGATGCCGTCAGGAAGGTGTACGTTGAGCTCTGGGCGCATGCGGCGTGGGATCGCAGGTTTCGCCAGCAGACGACCGAGGTCGAGAGTCGCCTGCAGCGTTCGATCGCGACCCTCATTCGCCAGGGGATCGAAGCCGGGCAGTTCCGCAACGTCGACGTCGACCGAGCGGCGGATCATATCTACTTTCTCACGAAGCAGGGGCTTCACACGCAGGCAACCACGAACCGGGATGACGCAACCAAACGGGCCAGTCAGCTGATTGACTCGGTTATCGACGACTTGGCCGTCGACGGCGATTGAGGTGACAACGACTCGGTTTGGTTCGATCCCCCGTCAGGGCATGTCGGATCCGATGGTGATCGACACGGGAAAGCGACACCTCCACGCGAGACGTCGACCCGGCAATAGTGGGGACGGAATCGGAGGTGATCACCGATCCCAAGCACGGGGCCATGTTGTTGGTGGCCCACGGTTGACTCAATCGGATCGTCGCTGTTCAGCCATATATTCCCAAATCTCTGCACAGCCACAGCTACCCTCGAACTCGGCGTGAACATCGTGGCCGTCGGAATCTCCGTCCTCGCCGGATTCCGGATGTTGGCGATCCGATTCGTCGCCCATCAGGAGCGAGTTGGATGTCAGGTGTCATCAATTGATCGGCGACCCCGGTCATGCCTGGGTTCGGCCCCACCCGACTTCGAGGCGGTTCAATATCGGGCCAGATGGGACGAGCCACCGACCGCGCCTTGTCGGGGGCGACCGCGTACGGTGCGACCTCCCGGCGCGCGAACGGGCTAGTCAGGTCGTGTGCAGGGGTGATCGGGAGCTGGTACGGAACGGTTTGCTGATCCTGCATGGTCCATCAGGGCGATCGACCAACGGTCCGCATGCTGCGGCGCAAAACGGGGCAATCAGACCAGGTATATTCCAATCTTTTATCCCCGTCCACGTCTTGTAACGATTACAATATGTCAGGGCAAACATCGGGCAACTTCCTATACAGAATCTATCGAGATCGCATCGGTGAGCCGACAACCCACGATGAGGTCCGAGGATACTGGATCTTCCTGACGGGTCTCGCCCTGTCACTCATCGGGATAGCGCTGTTTCTCCTGAGCGAATCGGCGGCCGGCGCCAGCGAGTTCACGCTTCGAGAATTGAGCATTTTCGTCGCGGCAGTCGGGCTCGCGATGCTGGTTGCGGGACCGATCATTCGGCTCCCGTTGCGACGATGGGCGAACTACGGCGCCTACCTCGGCCAACTGGTCGCATTTTTGGCCGCCGTTTGGTTTCTCATCGTCTTTCCCCAGGACTGGAGCGTTGCAACTGGTAACCAACCCGTCATCATGGTCTATGGCGCCGGGATCCTCATCATCACGGTCGGCGGCCTGATCGCACCCGTTCTCGCCGGGGCCCGTCGTGAAGATCTCGAGGCAAGCCAGGCCATGGCCAGCGCACTCGAAGACGAGCTCGAACGAGCGCGAGAGACTACACGGTCCGTCAGGGGCGATTTCGAGGCACAGTTGAATGCGCTGCACGACAGCCAGGGTCGGTTCGAAGTCTTCCAAGACCGGGGCGACGAATGGCGCTGGCGGCTTCGTCACCGCAATGGCAACGTCATTGCGGACAGTGGTGAGGGCTATACACGAAAACACAACGCCAACAAAGGGTTGCAAAGCGTCCGACGAAACGCCCTTGGAGCCACCATCTTGCTCATCGAACCCGAGGAGGAACTCCCAGAGGAGGGCGACTCGTTCGAGCCGGTCGACGCCCGTCCGAGCCAAGCCACCTTCGAGGTCTTTGCGGATCAACGCGGCGAGCATCGCTTCCGCCTTCGACACGATAACGGCAACATCCTCGCCGACGGGGGCGAGGGATACGACTCGGCCAGCAATGCCCGTCGCGCCATTGAACGGCTTCGTGAAACCGTCGGTCCGGCGAACTATCTCCGGTTCGATCCGACCGGGTTCGAGGTCTACCTAGACGCAGCAGGTGAATGGCGGTGGCGACTCGTCCACCGCAATGGCAACATCCTGGCCGATAGCGGACAGGGCTATTCACGTCGACATGACGCAAACCGGGCCGTCGCCCGGATCCGAGACGGGATTGATGACCTCGAGTTCGAAGTCTATGCGGATCAGGGCGATGAGTTCCGCTGGCGGCTCCTCGCGAGCAACGATCGAATCCTGGCTGACAGTGGTGAGGGCTATCGCGATCGAACCGAAGCCGAGGCGGCCGTGCGCCGGATTCACGAATACGCCCCCGATGCCGACATTCTCGAGATTGGACAGGCGACCTTCGAGATATATGAGGACCGCGACGGGGAGCACCGCTGGCGGTTGCGCCACCGCAACGGCAACATTCTCCTTGACAGCGGTGAGGGCTACGCTGACCGCACACGGGCCCGGGAGTCGATTGAGGGGATCAAGCTGAACGCCCCGACCGCCGGTCTTGAGACGGTTTCGGAATAGACCCTCGGCCGGTGGCGGTCCTCGAGAGCGGTGGTTCGAGACGGCTGGTGTGCGGCCCGAAACTGAGGAGGAGATACGGCCGATATTCGGGCAGATGTGGTGTGAATGGTACACACTGTCATTATGGATTTTTTAGATGTTAGGTCACGATCTACGCATGGTCCACGATCCGTTTGGCCGGGCGGTCCGTGACCAGTACCGCGGTGAACGGTCCGAGCCCCTCATCGACCGAGATGGTCCACACACCAGACGCCACGACATCGACAGCTGGTATTTCGGTGACCATGATCCCACCAGCTGGCGCGACCAGTGGATCGACGGCCCGTTTCTCGATATCGGCGCCGGTGCCGGACGCGATGCACTGTATCACCAAGACCGTCACGAGACCGTCGCGATCGACATCAGCCAGCATCTCGTCGACCTCATGGCCGATCGCGGTGTGACCGACGTTCGTCAGGTCGACATGTTCGAGCTACGAGACGAATTTGGGCGCGATCGGTTTCGCTCGGTCCAAGCGATCGGGACACAGGTCGGACTCGCGGGATCAATGAGGGGCGTTACGACGTGGCTCCACGACCTCGCCGCCATCACCACGCCCGATGCGGTGGCCGTGCTCGACAATTACTCACCGACGATCGAGGCGGTGAACGACCTGTTCGCTTATCGGCCGGATCCAACGCCAGGACTGGCCCACCGGGTCTTTCATGTGGTCTACGAGGGCGACGTTGGGCGAACCCTCCTGTTTCGTCTCTTTAGCGTCGAACGTCTACAGGATGCCGCGACCGACACCCCGTGGGAGCTGGTGGGTGTGAACCGCCGGGGGGCGCGTTGGCGCGCCGCCTTAGAAAAGTCCTGACAGCCAGGTCGCGCCGGTAATTTGCCCGGATCTGACGGTATATGGGCGAGAATTGCTGCCTGAAAACCCTGCCCGCAGCTCCACCGCCACTTGCTCATGGGGGCGGGTTCGTCCGCCACTTGATCATCTTGTGACGATTGATCGCATAGCCATGGTCCTGGTAGAGCCCGATCGCCGCTGAATTCTCGGCGTTTACCGACAGGGTGATGGTGTCGCACTCGCGGTTGATGTCGTCCGCTTCGATCGCCTCGAGGAGGGCGGTAGCGATCCCCTGGCGACGGGCGTCCGGTCGGACGTACACTTCGTCGACGTTGAAGGTCGCACCGCGGGCGAAGACGGGTGGGGCGGGCTGGACGGCTCCGGCTGCATATCCGAGAGGTGTCGCGTCGGATTCCGCAAGCAGCAGTCGGTACTCGTCGCTGGCCAGCCGATCCCGTCGATACTCGATCGCGTCCTGACGGATGTCTTCGGCAAGTTCGTTATAGGGATCTAGGTCGGCCATCTCCCTGGCGAACGGCAACCAGAGTTCGTCGACGATGGTGGGCGCGTCCTCGACGTCGGCCGGGCGGATGTCCATGGAGACCGACACCGACGATGCCCAAGAAAGCATTTCGGCTCGACCGTTGTGGGTTTGTGGGACCACCAGTGCTGGCCGTCGAGACAGGGCTCGAAGCGTCGTCAATCAGTGTCGATGTCGTGCTCGGCAGCGCGTCGACGGGTCTCCTCGATGAACGACCGTGGTAGGCGGTCGATCTCGCCGGCCTGAACGCGCCACAGGTTTGCATACAGGCCATCAGCCTCGAGGAGGGCCCCATGCGTTCCGCGTTCGACGATGTGCCCGTCCTCGATGACGAGGATGCAGTCTGCATCACGCACCGTCGAGAGCCGGTGGGCGATGACGAACGTGGTACGATCGGCCGCGAGCTCGTCGATCGAGCGCTTGATCAACAGCTCCGTTTCCGTATCGACGGCCGAGGTCGCCTCGTCAAATACGAGGATGTCCGGATCCTGCAGGATCGTCCTCGCAATCGCGACTCGCTGCCGTTGGCCACCTGAGAGTTTCACCCCGCGCTCGCCGATGTCGGTGTCGTAGCCGTCTTCGAGGGCGGAAATGAACTCGTGAGCCTCGGCTTGCTTGGCAGCCTCGATCATCTCGCGGTCGCTGGCGTCGAACGACCCGTACATGAGGTTCTGCCGGACCGTTCCGTCGAACAGGAAGTTCTCTTGACCGACGTAGCCGATCGCCCGGCGGAGGCTGGCCAGAGTGACGTCTCGCACGTCGTGGCCGTCCACGCGAACCGCCCCCTCGTCGACGTCATGCAACCGCAAGAGAAGCTTGACGATGGTCGTCTTCCCGGCACCCGTCGGTCCAACGAAACCGACGGTCTGTCCGGGATCGACCTCGAAGTCGACGTCCTCAAGCACCGGATGTTCGTCGTAGCCGAAGGTGACCCCGTCGTAGGTGACGCCGCCCCGAACGGGATCGAGGTCGATCGCATCGGGAGCATCCTTGATTCGCACCGGGAGCTCCATGAGACCGAGGATTCGCTTCGTGGAGGCCCGTGCATCCTCGTATCGGTCGACGATGTTGCTCATCTGGGCAAGCGGGTTAACCAGCTGTTCGGTCAGCAACAAGAACGTGACGAGGTTGCCAACGCTCAGCGTGCCCGAAAGCGGGCCTGGTGGCCCCTCGATGATCCATAAACCCCCGACGATGAACGTCGCGATGAACGAAAGCGACGTGAGGGCCTGCAGCCCCGGCCGGTAGATGAAGTTCAGCCGCAGAGCGAGCCAGTCCAGCCGAAAGTACGTGTAGGAATGGTCACGAACGCGCTCGTCCTCGTACTCCTCGGTGTTCGAGGCCTTGATCACCTGGATGCCGTTGAGGTTGTTCTCCAGGCGGCTGTTGAGGTCCCCAACGGAGGCACGGATGTCGGTATATCGTTCCTCGGCGAGACGCATGAACCACCAGGTGAAGACCGCCGCGAGCGGAATGATGACCAGCGTCACCATCGCCAGCTGGGCGTTGATCCAAAAGAGGATGATCGCCGTACCGACGATCATCACACCGAGCTGGATGGCCTCGCCCATCATGCTATCCAGGAACTGTTCGAGGCGGTTCGTGTCGTTCGAAAGGATCGACAACAGCTCGCCGGTTTGGACCTCGTTGAAGAAGTCCATGTCCAGGCGTTGCATCTTCTGGTAGGCCGCCGTCCGTACCTCGTGTTTGACCCGGTGTGAGAACAGGTTGAGCGAGGACATCCGGACGAAGTTGAGGAAGGCCTGGCCGACCATGGCCACGGCCATGAGCCCGATCACGAGCCAGAGCTGATCGACGGTGTCGGTCGGCAGCCATGCCGTCGGGACCACTGGTAACGCGAAGGGCTGATCGCCGCGGAGGACGGAATCGATTGCTACCCCCAACAATACCGGTGGGACGAGGGCCAGGAATCGAGCGCCAACGCTCGAGAGAATCCCCACAACGAACCACCGGCGGTTGCCGTCGCCGTACCGCATAAACAGCTGGGTGAGGGGGCGATCAACCGATTCTCGATGTCGTTCGATGGTGTCAGGATCGAACGGCTGTCCCGTGCTCATCAGCGAGGTAGGTGGCCCGGGCTTTCGGGGCTGCCCGAATAAACTGCACGACCGCCCGGAGGGTGCACCTCGAAGCATGACACCGATGTCGCTCCGACGATCCGACCGATCCATCGTCGAGCCAGGGGTGTAGAGGTGGAGGTGGGCTGGGACGGGTCGTTATCAGCAGGAAATCATGTCACGTTCCATACTGGAATGGTGGCCAGCAAATGTTTACCACTTATCACGTCGTGGACATCGAGTCGATGCCTACCCCAGACCTCGCAATCGTCCCGTTCTGTCACCTCCGTGCCGTCGCCCCTCCCCGTCCCGTCCAACGTCTCCGGATCGGTTCACAAGCAGTCGGACCTCCTCGGCCAAGTTACCCCGGAGCGTCGATTGGGCGGTGGTGACACGATGACTGCGACCGGGCACGCGATCGCCCCGCTCATGTTCGAGTGGCCCGGTATCGGTTTGCCGACACCCCCCGACATCACAGTCCCGCTGGTCGTCGTGGCGGTCGTATTTGTCGCACTTCCTGGCGGTGATTGGTTGTTGAACCTCGTGGTCGATTCGTATCAGCGTCTGTTCAGGCCACCACACGATCCGGAGGGATTTACCCCGGCATATCTCGTAATGTCGAGCAAACTGTGGCTCGATGTAGCCATCGTGATGGCCATCCTCTGGCTCCACGACATCGCACCGACGGCGATCGGCCTCACGCCCCCGTCATGGTGGCTCACGACCCTATCGGTCGTGGGCGGAGGGTGCCTCGGGTGGGGTATGGGGTTCGTCTACGGCCAACCAACACTCACGGCCGCGGCGGTTTCGGGTCACCAAGGAGGGCGACGACCGAGGCGAGTTCCTCGGACCGGCGATCGGACCCACTCATGGGTGCCCGATTTGCAGGGATGGGCCTTCTACTTCGTCATCGCGATCGCTGGCTGATGGGTGAAATCGAACCGGCGGTTATGAGCCAACGTCGGAACCGACGCCGTGATCTTCGAGTAGTTCGCGCAGGCGTTCGTCGAGAACATCGCCGTTCGACACGACGGCGTTGACGAGCAACCGTCCCCCGATCGTCGCCGGACTGATCACCGTATCGGCACCGGCATTTCGCATCTTGGCGACGTTTTCCGTGTTCGAGGCGGCGGCCACGATGCGGACGTCCGGAGCGACGTCGTTGGCCGTGAGGATGGCGAGGACGTCATGCGCGTCATCCTCCGTGGCCACGATCACGGCCCGCGCTCGCTCGATCCGGGCGCGTCGCAGGGTCTCCTCGTCCGTGGCGCTCCCTTCGAGGACGGCGTGACCCTGCGCCTGGAGGCGCGAGACGGCTTGGTCGTCCGTCTCGAGGACCAGATAGTCGACGCCGGGCGCGAGGCCCTCAAGGATCGACGGCGTCAGCTCGCCGACGCCCAGCACGAGCACATGATTCTCCAGTGCTTCGAGTTCGGATTCGCTCATCCGTCCGAGTGCCTTCGCGAATCGCGATTCGATGGCGGGTGTCAATAAGGTACCGAGGGCGACCGCGAAGCTGACCGTTGCGAAGACCACCACGCTCAAGCTGAACAGCCGGGCGATCTGCGTGATCGGGACGGCGTCACCGTAGCCGACGGTGGTGGCGGTGATGGCCGTGTAGTAAAAGGCATCGAGGAGGGTGCGAATCTCGCGGAATTCGTCACGAAGCGCGTACGAGCCGAAGGTGCCGTAGGCGAAGGCACCCACCACCGCGATGGCGGCGGCCACCTGGGTGGCATCGAGCGTCAACGGCCGGGTGAAGTTGTCCCGATTGGTCGCGAGCGTTGGCAACGCCGCCAGCGACAGGACCACCAGCGGCATTGAGAGGACGCTCGCCTGCACCAGCCCCTGCATCGACGACAGCGGCAACAACAACAGGGCCCCGTACCACCCGGCCCGGTAGCCTTGTCGGAGGAGATAGGCGTTCAAGAGCAAGAAGAAGCCCGTCATCGCGCCGGTGAACCCGGCTGCATCGGTGACGATCGGTGGGATAATCGGTTCGATCAGCCCGATGGGGACCGCGGTGGTCAGATGGAGGATCCCGGTGGCGAGCGACAAGAGCCCGACGAGACCGGTGAGCACGACCGCGAGGCGTCGACCGGCGAGTCGCTGGGCCACCCCCATGCGTCGGATCACACGCTCCTCCGACAAGAAGGGATACCCAACACGGTACCCGATCGCTGCGCTCGATCCGTCACCTGGCCTGGATCTCGTCGGTGGGGCGGTCCCTGGTGGATGGGTGGGGCACCACCATCGGTGAATCCGTCACGGGATTGGTAAGGACCCGAGTCTCGATTCCGTACGCCGTCTCCAGCAGCTCGGCATCGAGGACCTGAGCCGGGGGTCCCACCGCGTTCAACGAACCGCCTGCGAGGAGCGCCAACCGATCACAATAGCGCGCGGCCAGGTCGAGATCGTGGATCGCCGCGATGACGGTCCGCCCTTCGTCCCGAAGTTCCGTGATCTGCTCGAACACGTCGATCTGGTGGTTGAGGTCGAGGCTCGCCGTCGGTTCGTCCAGGAGGAGGTTGGGCGCATCCTGGGCGATCGACCGTGCGAGGAGGACCCGCTTTCGCTCGCCGCCGCTAATCGACGTGAACGGCCGATCGGCCAGCTCCGCCGTTCGAGTCGCGGCCAGCGCCGATTCGACGCGGTCACGATCGTTCGGCTGCTCTCGATCGAACCGGCCCAGATGGGGATGGCGCCCCATCGCGACGACCTCGCGCACGGGAAAATCAAACGAGAGTCCAGTCGCCTGGGGTACCACGGCTAGCCGTCGACTGGCCGCTTCCGACCGCAGTTCCGTGATGCGGTCGCCGTCGACACGGATCGACCCCCCATCTGGCGCCATGAAGCCGGCGATCAGTCGAAGGGTGGTCGTCTTGCCCGCACCGTTCGGGCCGATAAGTCCCACCAACTCGCCCGAGTCCACCGTGAGCGACACGCCCTCGAGGACGGCTGACTCCTCGTAGCTGAACCGAACGCCCTCGAGTTCGATCACAGGTGGTGCACCTCCCGGGTGGTCAACAAGTACAGGAAAAACGGCGCCCCGACGGCGGCCGTGACGATGCCCACCGGGACCTCGGCTGGACCGGATCGCGCAAGCGTGTCCGTCACGACCAGGAAGATCGCACCCCCGAGGGCGGCCGTCGGAAGCAAGATCCGGTGGTCGGGCCCGACGAGCAGGCGCATCATGTGCGGGACGACGAGGCCGACGAACGCGATGACACCCGAGACCGCGACCGCCGCCGCCGTGACGAGACTTGACACACCCAACAGCACGCGCTTGGTCCGTTCGACGGCGACACCGAGGTTGTGTGCCTCCTCCTCGCCGAGCAACAACACGTTCAGATCGCGGGCGTAGGCATACAATACGCCGAAGAAGACGATCGACACGGTGCCCGCGAAGGCGACCTCGCTCCAGGAGTTGCGATGGAGATGACCCATGAGCCAGTAGACCGCCTCCTGCAGGCCGTCACCGCTGTGCAAGATCAGATATGAGATCGCTGCACCGAGCAGCGTCTGAACCGCGACCCCGGCGAGCAAGAGTGTCGCGACGGGGGTTCGACCGTTCTCGGTGGCGATGAGATACACCGCTGCGGCGGCGAGAATTCCCCCAACGAATGCTGCCGGCCGAAGGCCGATCGGCACCAACTGCGGAACGGAGAGCGTCGCGACGGCGCCCACGGCGGCACCCGACGAGACACCGATGATCGCCGGGTCGGCCAGGGGGTTGCGAAAGAAGCCCTGCATCACGGTGCCTGCGGCGGCTAGGGCGAAGCCGACGACGGCGCCAAGCAGGATTCGAGGCAGCCGAAGCCCGATCACGATCTGCTGGTGTGTCCGTGGGACCTCGAAGTGAAACGGGTGTGACCACCGGAGGTCGACAGCGGGCATGGCCTCCCCCCAGATCAGGCCCTCACCCGAGGTGGTCAGTGCCACGCCGGTCGGCACGGCGACGGCGTTGAGCGTGCTTTTCAGGACGTCGAGGGGATGAATGTCGACCGGGCCGATGGTGGCGCTCGTGACGATTACTGCCCCGAGAACGACCATCAGGACGGCCGACCACCTCGCGACACGGGCGACCCCCACCATAGACGTAATTCAGATTCGTTTGATGTAGTTAAATATTTATTGGGTTGTGCCGGGATTCACAGCCATGACCACTGCAACACGGCGCTCAGTCGCGGCTGTCCTGGTGGCGTTGCTCCTGGCCAGCGCGATGGCCGTCGGTCCAGCCGCCGTCGGCGCGAACAACCATGACGACGTCACATGTGGATACCCAATGGAGTACACTGACGTTACCGGGACGACGGTGACCCTCGAGTCCGAGCCCGAACGGATCGTGACGCTCTCCCCAAGTGCCGCCCAGACACTCTGGCGGATCGATGCCCGCGAGAAGGTCGTCGGTGTGTCGATGCATGCGGGCTTCCTCGAGGGAGCCGGTGAGCGGACGAACGTCTCGGCCGATCCGCTGTCGACGGACCTCGAGACCGTCGTCGCACTCGAACCCGACCTCGTCATCGCACCGAACGTGACGTCCACGGCTGAGGTCGCGGACCTGCGTGATCTCGGACTCGACGTGGTGCATTTCGGTGCGGCCACCTCCGTCGATGACGTGATCGACAAGACGGCGACGATCGGACGACTCGTCGGTGCCTGCGAGGGGACCTCCGAAACGATCGACCAGATGGAAACGACCCTCCAGACCATCGCCGACGAGGTGCCACCTGCCGCCGAGCAGCCCACCGTCTATTACACCCTTGGCGACGGTTTCACCCCCGGGGAGGGCACCTTCCAAAGCGATGCCATCGAACGGGCGGGCCTGCGAAACCTCGCGGTGGAGGCGGGGATTCAGGGTTGGAACCAGTTGAGCGAGGAGATCGTGGTCGATCGGGATCCCGAGTGGATTGCCCACACAAACCGGTTCCAAACACCACCAGTGAGCGAGGGTGTCTCCGCCGTCACCGCGATGCAGGAGGAGCAGATCATCACCCTTGATCCGAATCGCATCAGTCAGCCGTCCCCGGCGATAATCGACGCGGTCAAAGCAATCCATGAAGCGGTCTACGGTGAGCTCTCGACGCCGACACCAACGCCGCCGTGGACGTTCACGCCAACACCAACCGCGACCTCGACGGACACGGCGGTTGCGACGACAACGGCCTCAGATGGGGCCGACGGGATTCCGGGATTCGGTCCGCTCGCGGCCGTCACGGCGGTCCTCCTGACCCTCGCGTTCCTCGCCAGGAGACGCCAGTCCTAACCGACTCACTTTTGGCCCGGGCGGCGCCACCGTCCCTCAGAAGACCCCCACCATGCCGGATACGATCCTCTGGCCGGCGTATTTCGATGCCACCAAAAGCCGTGGCGATGGCCGGCGCATCCCCCTCGACATGGCCATCGACGAGCCAACCGTCGACGAAATCGCCAAGGCGGTCCAGCAGGTGGGCTACGATGCCGTCATCGAACGCGACAAGACGTACCCCCGCCAACACTGGGACGACACCGGTCGGGTGGTCGTCAGCGGGGCCGACGACGAATCGAAAAACGACCTCGTCCAGGCAGTGGGTGCCTACCTTGGGGTCATTCGCGAGGAATGAAACCGCTCGGCCAGCTCGTGCGAATCGCACAGGGCCGCGGTCTGCTCGAACACGCGAGCGACGAGGTCCCCGACACCGGTACAGCCGTGCTCGACGAGACGCTCGACGAGGTTGGACACGTGATCGCGGTCATCGGTCCGGTTGATCGTCCATGGATCGTGATCACGCCAACACCCGCAGTGGATCTCGTTGACCACCTCGGCGACCGATTGTACACCCACGATCGGTGACCGGACTGAGAGAGTAAGCACATCAGTCTTAACGGTCCAACTCACACGGCCGGGCATGGAACGCCGTCGGATGCTGATCGGTGTCGCCGGTGCGGTCGGTATGATGCTAATCGTCCAACTGGGCGCACTACTGCTCGTGACCCCCTTCGAGGAAGCGGGCT
This sequence comes from uncultured Halobacteriales archaeon, assembly GCA_964502835.1. Classification (GTDB taxonomy): domain Archaea; phylum Halobacteriota; class Halobacteria; order Halobacteriales; family SKSH01; genus CAZCYF01. The sequence goes on from CAZCYF010000004.1 coordinate 42,227, forward strand.
ACCAGGCGGTCGAGGACGGCGCAAATCCGGCATACGGCGCGGCCATGGTTGCGGTCGTCCTCGTGGCGACGGCTGGGTTGCTGTTGGCCCTCCGATACGGGCTGGAAACCCTGATCCGGGCCATGATGATCGGTGTTGCGGGGATGCTCGGCTGGTACGTGGCGTCGGTTTTGCCTCCCGTGGCCACGATCGGTGGTATCTCGGTGGTCCCCGCGGCGGTTGCGGTGGCGATCATCGCGGCCCTCGTGGTGTATCCTGAATGGTACGTCATCGATCTGACGGCCATCGTGATCGGCACCGGGGCGGTGGCTCTATTCGGCATCAGCTTCTCCGTCTTGCCCATCGTCATATTGCTCGTCGTGCTTGCCGTGTATGACGCCATCAGCGTGTACGGAACCAAGCACATGCTCACGCTCGCGGAAGGTGCGATGACCATGAACCTCCCCATATTGGTCATCATCCCACTCACGACGGAGTTCTCCACCCGGTCGTTCGCGGACGACCCACCCGAAGCCGACACTGGAGGTGGCGACGACGATGACCGTCGCGAGGCGATCTTCCTCGGCCTCGGTGATATCGTCATCCCCTCGATCCTGGTCATCAGCGCGGCGGTCCACGGCATCGGTGGCGGCGTCCTCACCGTGGGCGGGCTCGACCTCGGCTGGGCCGTCCTGGGCGGGCTCGTCGGGTCAGTGGTCGGAATCGTCGCCCTGTTGAGCCTCGTCCACCGCGGCGGTCCCCAGGCCGGGCTTCCCTGGCTCAACGGTGGTGTCTTGGTCGGGTACCTCCTCGGCGCCGTGCTCGACGGCGTCGACCTCCTGACCGCGGTCGGCCTCTAGTCACGCGCGGTCATGACGGCGTCGCCGCCGAACCACTCGAGCGACGTCCCGAGCCCGCGATCACGCGCTCGTTCAAACAGGAGGTGCGCACCGGCGACCGTCTCGAGGCCAGTCCCACCGCTATCGAACACCGTGATCTGGTCCGTCGAGGTTCGCCCCGGGGCGTCGCCAGTCACGACCGACCCGAGCTCGGCGTGGACGTGATCCTCGGGGATCAGGTTCGCTGCACGGGCGGCGCGGTACGCCCCGGCGTCGCCGTCGAGCCGGTCCTCGAGGTCGATGATGTACCGCGATCGGGCGACGGTCGTGGCGTCGATCTCGTGACGGTCCGGGTGGTACTGGCCCATGGCGGTCACGTGGGTCCCAGGGTCAAGCAACTCGCCGTCGAACACGGGGGTGGAACTGGTCGTCGCCGTGATCACGATGTCGGCGTCGGCGACGGCCTCCGCACTGGAGGTGACGGCCGAGACGCTCGCCGCCAACTGCCCGTCAAACTCCTCGGCGAACGACTCACGGTGCGAGCGGGTGGGAGAGTACACGCGGACTGATTCGAGGTCACGCACGGTCGCGGTTGCCCGCAGCTGGCCAGCCGCCTGGACACCCGAGCCGATGAGGCCGAGCGTTCGTGCATCCGGAGTGGCCAGTGCATCGACGCCCACCGCGCCGGTCGCACCCGTCTTGTACGGGTTCATCCAGGCGCCATCGATGATCGCGAGGGGGGCGCCCGAGTCCGCATCGAACAGCGGTGTGGCGAACCAGACGTCATCCGCCTCGAACCCCGCAGCATACATGTACCCGCCCATGACGCCGGTTTCGGGGAGGATGGCGGCATAGCCAGTCAGCATGCCGGCAGGTTCGTCTCGTGTCAACCGGTATCGAGGATTGGCCGGTGCACCACGGCCGCGTTGCGCGTACGCCTCTCGAACGGCCGAGACGAAGGCAGCCGGTTCGGCGAGCCCGCGAACGTCCTCACTCGAGAGATACAGCGGCGGCCCCATATCGGATCATCGCAGGCGAACCAAAAAGGGATCCTGTTCTCCTGGTCGACTCAATCGGCACGGACTTCGGCCGTGCGAGGGCCCGGCTCCTCCGTCCCCGCCGTCACCGGCGAACGGACGAACATGGCATGGCCGATCAGTAAAGCGGCAACTGTCGATGCGACCGGCACTGATTGGGCGAGACTCAATCCCATGAACGAGAGGACGGCAGTCATCCCGGCGATCGTCAGGGGAATGAGGGCCAAAACGAGGTCGTAGTAAGAAGCCATAGTCACTTAGATATTAGGCGTTTGGATTACTTAAATATTTCCCCGATATCCCGTCCAAACGAGTGGGATATTTCTTATACGTACCATGTGTAACATCGGGATATTATTCTTATAATGTATACATTAGATTCACGCCGGCAGATCCCCTCCACCATCGCGCGTGGCCGATGCCCGTCGATCGGAACCCGTAGGTATCTACTTCACCGCGTCGAAGACGGCCACGGTGAACGCGGACGACCGGAGCCTCGTCTCGCTCGTGGGCATCGCCCACGCGCTGGTCCATACCTACGAGCTGTCCTTTCCGATCCTGATCGGCGCCTGGCTCGTCGAGTTCGACACCACCCGCGCGGTCTTAGGGGTGGTCTTGACGATCGGATACGGATTGTTCGGGATCGGCGCGTTGCCGACGGGTGTCGTCGTCGACGGTGTCGGCTCACGACGCGTACTCGAGGTGTGTCTCGCTGGGATGGGCCTGTCCTTTGTTGCCCTTGCGTTCGTTGGGGGACCGTGGACCATCGCCATCGTCCTGCTCGTGTGGGGGCTGGCCGCCTCGATGTACCATCCAGCGGGATTGACGCTCATCAGCACGGCGGCGAAGGATCGTGGCGCGGTGCTGGCCTATCATGGGATGGCGGGTAATCTTGGAATCGCCGTCGGTCCCTTGGTGACCGCCCTCCTGTTGGTGGTGCTGGACTGGCGGCTCGTGGTGGTCCTGCTCGCGATTCCCGCGCTCGCCGGGGCTGGCTACGCCCGGTGGACCCGGCTGCGATCCGTCGGACCCCGACCGGACGACGGCACCCAAGCAATCGGAGCATCCGTGCTCGTCGAGAGCCGATCGCTGTTGGCCAGCACGTTCCTCGGGGTGCTCGTCGTGGTGGTCTTCTCGGGATTGTATTACCGGGGTGTGTTGACCTTCCTCCCGGACGTGTTCGATACGTTCGAGGGGTTCGGTCCGCTGTCGATCGGAGGCTACACCCTCGAACCGGGGGATTACGTTTTCGTCGCGATCTTGATGGTCGGGGTGGTGGGACAGTACGCCGGGGGCCGATTGAGCAACCGTGCGGACGCCGAACGTATCCTGATGGTGTGTTTCCTCGCCCTCGCGGTGATCGCGGTGGCGTTCGTTCCGGTGGCATCCGGCCCGGTGGGGCTCGTCCTCCTCTGTGGACTGTGTCTCGGGGTCGTCTTGTTCATGGTTCAGCCGCTGTATCAGGCGGCGGTGGCCGACAACACCCCCCAGGGTGCCCGAGGGCTCTCGTACGGGTTCACGTACCTCGGTGTGTTCGGCATCGGGGCGATCGGCAGCACGCTCGCGGGAGGCGTCCTGACGTACGCCTCGGTCGACGCGTTGTTCGGTGTCCTCGCCGGGATTGCCCTTCTCGCGGCGGCCGCCGCGAGCCGCATCGACCGATAACCCACGGCAACCAACCATCGACCGAAAACGGTTTGCCCATCTGCCCGAGCCACGCACAGATAGTGGCGACGAGTGATCCGTTGGTCGGCTGGTTAGACGCCCGCGGAGCAACCCGAGCCGTCCTCGTGCTGGGAATCCTGAGCGGGCTGGCGGTGCCGGTGTACTTCTTCGTCCTGGCTACCGAAACGCCCCTGGCGTGGGATTTCATCGCGTACTTCGCCGCAGCCGAGGCGTTCGTTGCGGGGGACCCGTTCATCGGATTGACACCACCTTTCGGTGACGGTCAATACGTGTACCCCCCCGTGGCCGTCCTCGGCTTCGTCCCGCTGCTCGTCCTCGGCGACTGGTTTCTCGCCTACCTGGTCCACTCCGCCGTGAACCTGGTCGCATTGGGGGGATTGGCCGTCCTTTGCGTTCGCGAACTCGACCGCCTCGGGATCCGGTTGGATCGCATCGACCGGGTCCTGATTCCGGGCTTTTGCCTGGTCAGCCTGTACCCGATGGTCACCCTCGGGCTCGGGCAGATCGACCCGATCGTCGCCGTGCTCGTGGCGGTGGTGTTTCTCCACGTCGAACGGCGACGTGATGACGTCGCCGGCATCGCGCTTGGGGTCGCCGCCGTCGTGAAGATCTTCCCGGCGGCGTTCGGAATCTGGCTGGTACGAAGCCGTCGCTGGCGGGCAGCGGCGATCAGCGTCGGGAGTGGCGCCATCCTGGGGATCGCCAGCGTCGTCATCTTCGGCGTCGATGTGCATCGGGAGTATCTCCGGTTGCTCACCACCGAACGGAGCCGACTCACCGCCTTCGCCGAGGGGTTGAGCCCGGACTTCTTCGACGTGACGCTGGCGCGACCGCTGACGGCGATGCTGCCGGGGCTCCCGTCGATGATCTACGTGGTCCTCGCCGTGGCGATCGTGGGGCCCCCGCTTGCGGTAACCTACCGACGGCTCGATACCCGCATCGACCGCCATCTCGCCTACCTGGCAACGATCATCGCGGTCATTATCGCATCTCCGGCGAGCAACCTGAACCACCTGCTGTACCTCTATTTCCCGCTGGTCGTGAGCATCTACGCGATCGACCAATCCCGCGCCAAAGGGTTGATCCTCGTCGGGGGCGTCCTGGTGCTCCTGCCCGTCCAGCCGGAACAGCTCGTCGACGTGCTCAATGCGGCAGGATTCGGGGTCGAGGCCGTCGGCCCACTTGAGGCGGTTGTCCGACGGGTGTTCACCCACGTTGGGCTCCCGTTGATCGGTTCGCTGTTGGTCCTCGGTGGCTGTGCGTGGGCGTCGATCAACGATCGACGGATCTCAGCCGTCCGCTAGGGGGCCAAGAAGCGACTCAAGCGCCTCCCCGGGGCGGTCAGCGGTGGCGACGGCGCTGGCGACGAGGACGCCGTCGGCACCGAGGTCGGCGGCCGTAGCGATGTCGTCGCTCGTCGAGATGCCTGCCCCACAGAGCACATCGACGGCCGGGTCGACCGTCCGCGCCGCATCGACCGCATCGAGGACGAGGTCGGGGTCGGCCGTGCTCACCGGCGTCCCGGTGCCGATGAGATCAGGGGGTTCGATCGCGACGGCGTCCGGGCCCAACGCGGTCACGGCGGCGACTTGTGCGGGGGTATTGGCGCAGACGCAAGTCCGAAGTCCCGCAGCGTTCGCCGCCGAGATTCCGTCATCGATCTCCGCCACGGTCAGACGGCGTTCGGAGTGGTTGAGTAAGGTCCCCTCGGCCCCGGCGGCGGCCACTCGTGAGGCGTTGATCGACCCCGTATGCGATCCCGACGTGTGTGGACTGACGTGTTGGGCCCACGACGAGGCACCGGTGTCGGCGATTGCGTGCAGATCGGTCGGCTGACCGGCGACGCCGATCGAAATCCCGGTCGCGTCCGACACCCGTGCGGCCGCCGTCCCGATGGCCGTCGGATCGCATCGATAGGCCTTCAGATTGACGAGGACGAACATACGGGGTTTCGCCGGGGTCGGCTCAAAACCGTTGCGACACGCGCGGCGCTCAATCCTTTCGCTCGGCGAGCTCGCCGAGGGTAAACGACTGGCCGCCCTCCTCGCTCGACCACTCGGAACTGTCCACGGACCCACCCGAGAGGTCGATGTCGAGATACCGCTCGAGTTTGGCCTGGATGGCGTCACTCGGGAGCGTCTCGCCGCGTTCCAAGCGGCGGATGACGCTCGCCTTTTCGTTGAGCTCGTCGGCGAGCTCGGCCTGGCTCATGTCGCGCTCTTCGCGTGCGAGGCGGATGCGATCGTCATAATCCTGGGCGAGGTCGCCGATGGAGTCGAAGACGTCGTCCGACGGTTCACCACTCGAGGAGGCGCCACCACCGCTGGGACTGGTGGTGGACGGACTCCTCGATCGAGACGGATTCGTGCTCGAGGTGTCCGTCGAATACTTGGTGCGTTGTTGGTCATCGTCCGGCTGGCGCACCTCGCTTCCGAGGCTCGCACAGCTGTCGCACACGTCCAGCTCGGCGCCCTCGATCTTGATCGACTTCGGATCGCTCGTCTCGGACCCGCACAGCTCGCACTGGACCATGTTATCTGGGTAGTGCCCAGGGTCGCATAAATGATGTGCAGGTCAGGGGCTACTCTACGTTTCGCCAGAGCACGACGAACCGCTGAACGGCCGTCAGATGCCCCACCACCCCGAGAAACACGAGGACCCACCCCACGGCGGTCAGGTTTGCGACCGTCGTCTCGGTGATCGCCATGATGCCCGCCCCGAGGGCGATCGCAACGAGCCGATCCGACCGACCGACCAACCCCGCATAGAGCCGCCCGTAGCCGACCGCCTGCGCCTGTGTACCGAGGTAGGACGTCAACAGGACGCCCGATACTGCCAGGAAGCCAAGGGCCAGCTGATCCGTGCCGAAGGCGAGTCCACCAACGAGCACGACGTCCGCATAGCGATCCATGGTGTGATCGAGCACGTCACCGCTGGCGGATTGCGCCGCGAGCTCCCTGGCGAGTGCGCCATCGACGAGGTCGAGCCAGCCGCTGAGAGCCACGAGAACGGCCCCCATGAGATACGCGATGGACGTCGTCGATCCGAGGACGAAGGCACCCGCGGCCGTTACGGCGGTGAGAAAGCCGATCACGCTCACGCCGTCGGGGCCGAGGCCGAGGCGGCGAGCGATCGTCACCGCCGGCTCCACGACGGCTGTCGTGTAGGGCCGAAGCCGTTCGAGCGTCATAGAGTGTCGGTGAAGTCGACGACGCCGACCGCGGGTTCGCGCTCGCCGCGAATCAGCGCCGTAACCGACTCGGCCACGGCCTCTACCGGTCGGTCCGTCGTGTCCAGTTCTGCCACGGCGTCGCGGCCATGGCGATCGACCGCCTCCGAGAGGATGAGATCCAGGGCCTCGCTCTCGGCGTTTTCCCGGATGCTACGCTCGGGAATGGACCGGCGCCGGAGGCGTGTCGCGAGCACCTCGGGGTGACACCGGAGGACGATCACGCAATCCACGTCGAGATGGTGGGCAAGGTGAGACTCGAACAGGACATCGTCGTAATCGGCTACTGCAGTGGACAGGGCGTCAAGATCCACGATCGTGGAATCACGCACGGGGTCGTGGTCGACCGCGGCATCAACCTCCTCGATGAGATCGCCGAGGTGGACGATTTCGTGGGGGATCGTCAGCGTGTCGGCAACCGTCGTCTTGCCGGTACCGGGCGTCCCGGTCAGCGCGATGCGCGTCACGAAATCACCTGATTGAGGTGGTTGGCCACGAGCCGATTCTGCTCGCTCGTCCCGACGGTCACACGCACGCAGTCATCCAACCCGAATCCCGTGCAGTCGCGAACGCGAATGCCCGCCTCGCCGAGGGTCTCGGCCACCGCCGAGGCATCGTTCGCCTCGACGAGCACGAAGTTGGCCGCGCTCGGAAAGGTCCGCGCATCGATGGCATCGCGGAGCGCAGTACGACCCCGACGAGCCAAGGCGACCGTGCGCTCCAGATGCTCGTCATCGTCGAGGGCGGCCCGGCCGGCGACGCATGCTGGTCGACTCACCCCGAACGGCAGCTGAACGGTCGCGTACGTGTCGGCGACGTCGGTGGGGACCACCGCATACCCGAGGCGTAGCCCGGCGAGCCCGTACGCTTTCGAGAAGGTCCGGACCATCGCGACATCCTCGCGAGCGCGAACCAGGTTGATGGCGGACGGTCGGTTCGTGAACGGGCCGTAGGCCTCGTCGACCACGACCAGCGTCTCCGGACCGGTTTCCTCGGCGACCCGTTCGATGTCCTCGAGGGATGCCTCCGCGCCCGTCGGGTTGTGCGGGGAGATCACGTAGACGATCCGATGGCCATCGTACCGGTCAAGCACGACCTCCGGATTGAAGCGGAAATCTGACTCGCGGGGGAGGGGATACCGGTCCGCTCGTCCCCGGTGGAGCCGGGCGGTCCGACCGAGCACGAAAAACCCCGGATCGGGCTCGAGCACGGCATCCCCCGGTTCGACGAAGGCCCGAGTCAGGTAGTCGATGACGCCGACGGCGCCGGGGCCGAGCCAGATCTGCGCCGGGTCCACCGACCACTTCGTTGCAAGAGCCGCGTCCAATGCGGCATGCGGTGCCCGTGGATACCGGTTCATCGTATCGAGCCCACCGCGCAACGCCTCCATGGCCCGCGGACTCGGACCAAGCGGGTTCTCGTTCGACCCGAGATTGAGCCGCATCTCGGCCGCCGCGGTCGACGGTCGAAAGCCGCTAACCCCGGCTGGCGCTCGCGTATCCATGAAAATACGGTCATCGAGGCCGACCTTAAACGCACGCCATCGTGACGGTTCACTCGAACAGCGAACCTTCGTCGGTCACCACGGAGGCCAGTAGCGACACCGGGGTGGCATCATATGCTGGATTGTCGATTACGACGTCCTCCAGCGGCTCGAGCGAAATCTCGCTCGGGCTTCGCTCCTCGCCCTCGAAGACGAAGGTGTCGTCGACCACTTTGGTCCGAGCACCGAGGGCGTGCATTGGGACCTCCGCGTGGGCGGCCACCGTCGCGAGGGGATACGTCCCCACCCGGTTGTAGAGGGTGTCGTCGACCACGCAGGTCATACCGACGAGGACCCGATCACACCGCCGGACGGCGTGACCGGAGGCGCCGTCGACCAGTAAATGGGGTTCGACGCCATCCATCGCCGCGAGCGACCGCGCCATCTTCCGCCCGAGGAGGCGTGGGCGTGACTCGAGCGTATAGACCGTGATGGCGGGTCCCGTCGCATCCGCCGCCAGCGCAACCGCCTCGAGGACGGTTGTGGAGAAATCGAGGGTGAGGTACGTACCGCCCGGCTCGAGAAGCGACCCAGCGCGGGCGGCGGCGTCTTCCTTCGCGGTCCTGACGCGGGTAATCTCCGCCTCGATCGCGCGTCGTGTCGCTTCGCGGGCCGAATCGAGCCCGTCCGGATCGGCACGCTCGACCTCCTCGACGATGGCATGCATTGTCGTGTACAACGTCGCGTGGGAGGGATTCGCGTGTCGAAGCGCCCGGGCGTTGCGCGAGAGGCTCCGGAGATACTCCTCGACGGTCGCATGGTCCTCGTCGGCGACCGTGGCCAGTGCCCGGGCGGCCGTGATCGCCACTTCCGAGGAGCTGTGGGTCTGCATGTCCTCAATCTCCTCGACGGTCTCGTCGATCATGCCCGGACATTTCCCGGGACGCTCAATAAAGCCTATCGGGCCGGACGGCGCGCACTACCCCTTGATATTGCAGATCGGATACGTCCGAACCACGGACGTGCCGATTCCCAGTTCGTTGGACACGCGCACCACCTCGTCGACGTCCTTGTACACCCCCGGTGCCTCCTCGGCGATGGTCGCCCCGCTTTCGGCCCGCACGTAGATCTGGTGGCGATCGCGGAGCTCGTCCTGCACGTCGCCCCCCCAATAGTCTCGCTTCGCCTGGGTTCGGCTCATAAGCCGTCCGGCGCCGTGGGCGGTCGACCCAAACGACACCTCCATCGACTGCTCGCCGCCACGGAGGATGTACGACCCGGCGCCCATGCTCCCGGGGATGATCACTGGTTGGCCGACGTCGCGGTACTCCGCCGGAACGTCGGGATTGCCGGGCGGGAACGCTCGCGTCGCCCCCTTGCGGTGGACGTACAGCTCGCGCGATGCACCGTCGACCTCGTGGACCTCCCGTTTGCCGATGTTGTGGGCGACGTCGTAGAGATGGTCCATTCCGAGGGCCGCCCAGTCGGCGTCGAACACCTCCTCGAAGACCTCTCGGACCGCGTGCATGATGACGTGGCGATTGGTCCACGCGTAATTGATTGCGGCGCACATGGCGCCGTAGTAATCCTCGGCCAGTTGCGACCCCGCCGGTGCCGCCGCCAGCTCACGGTCGGGCAGGCGCTGTAACAATCCCTGGTGGCGCTGTTCGATCTTGCGGAGGTAATCCGTACAGACCTGGTGGCCGAGGCCGCGGCTGCCACAATGGATGAGTACGCCGACCTGGCCGGGTTGGAGACCGTACGCCTTCGCCACCGCCTCGTCGAACACGTCGGTGACTCGTTGGACCTCCAGAAAGTGATTGCCGCTGCCGAGGCTACCGACTTGCTTCATGCCGCGCTGTTTGGCCTTCGTGGAGACCTTTGTCGCGTCCGCCTCGGGACGACGGCCCTCGTCCTCCGTCGTCAGGAGGTCGTGTTCGACTCCATAGCCGTGCTCGACCGCCCACTCGGGGCCGCGTTCAAGGATCTCGTCGAGTGTCGATTCGTCGGTCTCGATGATGCCACCGGCTCCAAGCCCACAGGGGACGGCGTCGAACAGCGCGTCAACGAGGTCTTCCTCATGGCCCCGGACGTCGCGATAATCGAGATTCGTTTTGACGAATCTTACGCCACAATTAATGTCGTAGCCGATCGCTCCTGGCGAGATGCACCCGTTTTCGGCGTCGATGCCGGCAACCCCGCCGACCGGGAATCCATAGCCCTGGTGGCCGTCGGGCATACAGATCGCGTGTTTCTGGATGCCGGGCAGGTGCGTCGTGTTGCGCAGTTGCTCGAGGGTCTTGTCCTCCGAAATCTCCTCGAGCAACGCCTCGCTCGCATAGACCCGGGCAGGGACGCGCATCGAACCCTCCTGGGGCAACTCCCACACGTGCTCGCGGACCTTCCTGAGGGTGAACTCTCCCGCCTGGAACGTCGTCATAGGCCATTGATGGGTTCGCCTTGGGGTATAGGTTGTGACCGCCCACTGGCCGACGGCCGCCCCTCGGGGACCGGGGGGCTTTTGCCGACGCCCGGTGGGGACTTCACCATGAGCGACGAGGACGAGGATGGACTGACCTACGCCGAGGCAGGCGTCGACATCGCTGCCTCGGAGGTGGCCACCGCCGCCCTGATCGACGCGGCGGGCGACGAGGCGACCGACGCCTATGCCGGCCGGATCGACGTCGACGGCGTGCAACTCGGCCTCACGACCGATGGTGTCGGGACAAAGCTCCTCGTTGCGAAGGCGTTGAACCAGTACGACACCATCGGCATCGACTGCATCGCGATGAACGTCAACGACCTCATCGCCGAGGGACTGCGGCCGGTCGGCTTCGTGGACTACCTCGCCCTCGAAGCGCCCGATGAGGCGCTCACCGAAGCGATCGGGCGGGGCTTGGCTGACGGCGCCGAAGCCGCCGGTGTCGCGCTCATGGGCGGCGAGACGGCCGTCATGCCGGAGGTGATCGACACCGTCGACCTGGCCGGCGCGGCGGTCGGCATCGCCGGACCCGACGCACCGACCCTCGGGGAAGCACGCACCGGTGATGCATTGGTAGGCGTGCCCTCAAGCGGCATCCACTCAAACGGCCTCACGCTCGCCCGGCGGGCCGTCGCACGCGACCACGACTATGACGACCCGTTCCCACCCGACCCGTCACGATCGATCGGCGAGGAACTGCTCGAGCCGACCCGCATCTACGCGGACGTGGTGGACGCTTGCGCCCGCTTCGACGTCTCGGCGTGTGCCCACGTCACGGGTGGCGGATTCACCAACCTGTACCGGATGGGCGCGTACCGGTACCGGATCGATGAGCCCCTGCCCGTCCCGCCGGTGTTTGCGTTCGTTCGAGACTGTGGCGACGTGGATGACCTGGAGATGTACCGAACGTTCAACATGGGCATGGGCTTCGTCCTCGCGGTCGACGCCGAGGACGCCGACGCGTGTGCAACGGCGCTCGATGGCGCCGTCGTCGGCAGGGTCGAAGATGGCCGGACGGTGACCGTCGACGGCCTCGCGGTTCCCGCCCACGACACCTGAACGCGCTACCGAATCGACTCCAGGATGAGCTGCTGTTCGACCCGCTTGACCTCGTGTTGGACGTCGCGAACGGCGTCGATGTTCGCGCTGATCGAGCTGATGCCCTGATTGACCAGGAAGCGAACCATGCGGGGTTTGGACCCGGCCTGGCCACAGATTCCGGTGTCGACGTCGTGGTCGCGACAGGCGTCGATGGTCTGACCGATCAGATCGAGGACGGCCGGATGGAGCTCGTCGAAGCGGTCGGCCACGCGCTCGTTGTTCCGATCGACCGCGAGCGTGTACTGGGTGAGATCGTTCGTGCCAAAGCTCGCGAAGTCGATGCCGGCGTCGGCCATGGCCTCGACCCGAAGCGCACTGGCGGGCGTTTCGATCATGACCCCCCAGGTGCGGTCGTCGGGATCGATTCCGGCCCGTTCCAACTGCTCGCGTGCCGCGATGACGTCCGCCTCGTCATTGACCAGCGGGAACATCACCTCAACGTTGTCATACCCCATGTCATATAGCTGGGCGAACGCCTCCAACTCGAGGGCGAACATGTCGGGGCGATCGAGGCTCCGTCGGATACCCCGGTAGCCAAGCATGGGATTGTGCTCGTCAGGCTCTTCGTCGCCACCCTTGAGCTGGCGAAACTCGTCGGTGGGCGCATCGAGCGTGCGCACTCGAACGGGTCGGGGATAGAACTCATCGGCAACCTCACGGATGCCGTCAACGATCTCGCCCACGAACGCCTCGGGGCCGTTATCGGCGACGAACCGTTCCGGCGTGGAGCCAAGCGAGAGGACCATGTGCTCGATGCGAAGCAGGCCCACTCCGTCAGCGCCCGTAGCTGCCGCCCGCGTTGCCGCCTCGGGGATGGAGACGTTGACCTTGACCTCCGTGGCCGTCATCGGCTTGACCGGCGCTTTTGGACGGGCCTCCTCGATCGGTTCGCGCCCGGCGTCGTCCTCGGGCGTTCCGGTGGTGATCTGGCCCTTGTCGCCGTCGACGGTCACCACCTGCCCGTTCTCGAGGGCATCCGTCCCCGTTCCGGTCCCGACCACGGCGGGGACGCCGAGCTCGCGTGAGACGATGGCCGCATGGCTCGTCATGCCGCCCTCGTCGGTCACGATCGCGCCCGCACGCTGCATGGCCGGGACCATGTCCGGCGTCGTCATTTCGGTCACGAGAACGTCACCAGATCCAACCTGATCGAGATGGTCGAGGTTCGTCACGATCCGAACCTCGCCGCCAGCAGTGCCGGGACTTGCACCAAGCCCCGACAGCAGCTGTTCACCGGCTTCCTCGGCCCGTTGTGCGCCGCCGTTGGCGGCAACCGCGGTCGATTCCTCGATCGTGGTGATCGGACGAGACTGGAGCACGTAGAGGGTGCCACCCTCGAACGCCCACTCCACGTCCTGTGGCGTGCCGTAGTGGTCCTCGATGGTGACCGCAAGGTCTCTGAGTGCCACCAGATCGTCCGATTCGAGCACCCGTCGATCCCGGTTCGGTTCGTCGACGGCCACCTCGACGGTGTCCCCCGAATCGGGATCGCGGACGTGCTTGCGCTTTTTCGTCGCCACCGTGGTCTCGATGAGCTCGCCGGTCTCGCGGTCGATCACGTAATTGTCCGGTGAGACCGCACCGGAGACGACCGCCTCGCCCAGCCCCCAGGCCGCCTCGACGATCATCCGGTGGTCGCCCGTCGACGGGTGGCTCGTGAACAACACGCCGCTGCGGTCCGCATCGACCATACGCTGGACGACGACGGCCATGTCGACGTCCTGGCCGAACCCCTGTTCGTTGCGGTAGTAGATGGCCCGTTGGGTGAACAACGAAGCCCAACACGACCGGACGGCATCGAGCAGTCCCTCACGGTCGACGTTCAAGAACGTCTCCTGCTGGCCCGCGAAACTGGCATCAGGGAGATCCTCCGCGGTGGCACTTGAGCGGACCGCCACGAACGGAGCGCCGCCCTCGATGAGGTCGTCATAGGCGTCGAGGAGCTCCTCTCCAAGGGGCTCAGGGAACGGCGTTTCCTCGATGAGTGCGGCGGCCGTTGACGCGGCCTCCGCGAGCGCGGAGGAGTCGTCGACGTCAACCACGGACACGGCGGACTGGAGGTCCGATTCGATGCCCGCCGCCTGGACGAAGCGACGGTACGTGTCGGCCGTGACTACGAACGCCGGCGGTACCGAGAGGCCGGCATCAGCCAGCTCGCCGAGCGAGGCCCCTTTCCCCCCGACGCGTCCGATGTCGTCGGCACCGAACTCATCCAGCCAGAGAATCGTCATCCTACTCGAGTGGACCGCCGAAGCGCCCATAATGCTTCCGAACCCATCGCTCAGACCGCCCCAAGACGTGTCCGAACGCGTCGGCAGGTGCGCGATCGGGTGACGGTCAGCGACCCGAACGCTCGACGGTTGGCGGCGAGCCCGCACGGGTTCCGCCCGTCGGTTCGACGACGACGCCCTCGTTTCCGCGGCGTCGCACGAGCCCTTCAGCGGCGGGGGAGGGCGCTTCGCGCACGAGCCGTTCGACGGACAGCGCTCCGGACCCAACCCGTTCAAGCAGTGCTTCCACGCGGCCGAGTTCCAGCCGATCATGCAGCAACTCGCGGTAGGTCTCCTCCAGGGGCGGACACGCCGGAAGCCGCTCGGCGACCCCCAGGAGCAGATCGCTCTTGAACTGCTGCTCCGCGGGCGTCCTCACGTGATCGCCGTATTGACGCAACACCAGCAGCGATCGGGTCGCATTCATGCGAAAATGGCGTTCGAAGAGCTCGCTCTCCCGGAGACACGTCCGTAACTCGGACTCGAGATCCGCCTCGGCCAGCTCGTGCAACGACCCGATAACGTCCAGCCGACAGTTGGTCGGCACGGCGAAGGCGAAGCCGTCGTCGCCGAAAGCCACGGGCACGTTCGCGTCGGTCCGGTGGCGCGCGCGTTCGGCCAGTAACCGCGCAAGCGCCTCGTTCACGCCGCCACCGGCCCGCGTCCGCACGAAATACCGCCGTCGGTCGGCCGATCGGTCGAGGACCTCCTCGACGACCAGGCGGTGATCGGTGACGAGCCCGGCCGTTCCGACCGCGTCGGTCCGGGCTTCGAGTTCGCGGATGACCGCTCGGACGGCATCCTCGTCGAGTCCGCCACGCTGGCGCAGGGTCGCTCGCGCCCGACCCGGCCCCTCATCGAGGGCCTGCTCGAGTTCGCCCACCAGGGCTCGCGTTCCCGCGGCCAGATGGGCCGTCGTGGGGCGGCGTTCGGACTCCCACTGGGGGACGGTGGGTGCCTGTTCGGTCGTCTCGACGTACAACGTGCCCCCCTTGCGATAGCGGAACGCGTAACGATCACCGCCGAGGACGAACACGTCGCCCGGCTCGAGCACGTCGAGGAACGCATCGTCAAGCTCGCCGACCCAGTCGTCATCATCGATCGTGCGGACCTGGCAGGCGAAGTCATCGGGGATGGTTCCCACGTTGGTGAAGTAGATCATGCGCGCCAGCCGCCCTCGGCTCCCGATGATCGCCTCACCCGGGGCGAACTGCGCGCGGTGGCGTTCGCCGTCGGGTGGATCGTTGTGATCGCGCCAGATCTTCGGGTAGACGTTTCGGGCCATGAGATCCGGATCGTCGGCCGACAGATACGCCAAAATCCCCTCGATGGCCGCGTCAGAGAGGGAACGGTACGGCCACGTCCGACGAAGCACCTCTCCGACGTGAGCCTCGGCGACCGGACCGGCGACGGCCATCCCGTACACGTGCTGGACGGCGACGTCAAGGGGAGCGTCGGGGATGCGAAGCGGCTCGATCCGTTCCGCAGTGGCGAGTTCGATCTGGGCCGCACACTCGAGGAGCTCCCACGGATCGGTGGCGATGACGCGTCCGCGACGGGTAGCACCCACGTGGTGGCCGGCGCGCCCCACACGTTGGACCAGCGTCGAGACGGACTTCGCGCTGCCGAGCTGGACCACGAGGTCGACGGTGGGCATGTCCACGCCGAGCTCGAGGCTCGTCGAGGTCGTCACCAAGTCGTAGTCCCCGTCCTTGAGGCCACCCTCGACGCGTTCGCGTGTGGATCGCCCGAGGGAGCCGTGGTGGCAGGCGCCGCGGTCGTCGTACCCGTCGAATCGCGACCGCATCTCCGTCAGGACGCGTTCTGCGCCGGCGCGCGAGTTGGTGAACACGAGCGTCGTGTCGTGAGCCTGGACGAGTTCGTGCAGCCGATCGAAGAGGCGGTCTTGGACGGCCGGATACGGCGTCGTGCGGAGACCGGGTGTGGCCACCTCGAGGCGGAGGTCGAGCGGGCGATCGCCCCGTGCGTCAACGATTGTGCAGGGCCGTGGTCGACCCCCCGCGTCGTCGAGGCCGACGAGCATCGCTGCCGCCCGATCAAGGGGTCTGACCGTCGCCGAGCAGCCGATCCGGACGGGCTCCTGGTTGGCCAGCTGGGAAAGCCGCTCCAGACTCGTCGCCAGATGCACGCCGCGTTTGCGCGTGGCGATGGCGTGGAGTTCGTCGACCACCACGTACTCGACCGTGCGGAGGTGCTCGCGCATGCGGGGGGCGTTCAATAATATCGCCAGCGTCTCGGGGGTGGTCGCCAGGATGTGCGGCGGGTCCTCACGCATGCGGCGCCGCTCAGCGTCCGTCGTGTCACCGTGCCGGATGGCGTAGGTGACCTCGCCCACCTCTGCGTCGGTCCGTTCGGCGACGCCCTCGAGGGGGCGAGCGAGGTTGCGCGCGACGTCGTTCGCCAACGCTCGCATCGGCGCGACGTAGAGGCATCGCATCCCAGGATCGAGCCCGTCGGCGCGCTGGCGTCGGACGAGGTCGTCGATGATGCCCGTGAACGCCGCCAGCGTCTTGCCCGTCCCCGTCGGTGCCGTCACGAGGGTATTCGTTCCGGCCATGATCGCCGGGAATGCCCCCCGTTGGGGGCGGGTAAACGCGCGTCCGTCCGCGGCGCCAAAGCGATCGCGCCACCACGCGGCGACGGCGTCGTCGAGACGGCCATACAGGGCCGCATCGGAGGGGCCTCCGTCCGGCGCCACGGTCACCGTCTCGAAGGCCCCCGTCTCCATGTCGAACCGGAAGCCGTCAACCTCCTTGAAGGGTGCGCCTCGCCTGGCCCACCCCTTTTTGCCGAACGGGGACCCACCCGATGGCGTGTCACGACGCGATGCCACCATCGAGGTGACCTTCCTCGGGACGGGCGCAGCCATGCCCTCGGGCGATCGCTACCAGACGGGGGTCCTCGTGAGCACGGGCGACCGACGCGTGCTCGTCGACTGTGGGAGCGGCGTCTTGCACCGGCTCCAGCAATGTGGCGTCGGCTACGAGGCGATCGAGACGGTTCTGTTGACCCACCACCACCTCGACCACGTCTCGGACCTCCTGCCGCTGATGAAGGCTCGCTGGCTGGCGGGCGAGGAATCGCTCACCGTGGTTGGACCGGCCGATACCCACGAGCTCGTCGATGACCTCCTCGCGACACATTCGTACATGCAAGATCGTCTCGATCTCGAGGTGCGCGAAATCGGACCCGGCGGGCACACGATCGCGGGCTTCGCGGTCGAGGCCGTCGAAACGATCCATTCGGTGCCGTGTCTGGCGTATCAGTTCGACGAGCGAGTGACGGTCTCGGGCGACACGGAGCCAAGCGAAGCCGTCATTGAGCTCGCCGAGGGATGCCCCCTGCTCGTCCACGAATGTGCCTTCCCCGACGATGTGGACGCCGGCAATCACACCCGACCGAGCGAACTCGGCTCCCTGCTCGCTGGCCGTGATATCGGCCGCGTCTATCTCACCCACCTCTATCCGCACTGTCGGGGCAACGAGGCAGCCATGCAGGCCACGATCGCCGATGCGTGGGGTGGTGACGTGACCATCGCCGAGGACCTCCTCACCGTCCGCGTCTCAGCGAACGACTAACTGGTTCGGTCACTCGACCGGATACCGCAGGAGGGCCGCGATACCGCCGAGGCTCGACAGTTGGCGGCCAGGCTCGCCGTCAGAGGAGAGCACCCGAGCGGTGCCGCCTTGTTGCTCGACGGTGGTGATAATCTCGTCAACGTCAACCGGCCAAGACGCGTTGTCACCGCGCTCACGTCGGAGCCGGTCGTCGAGCACGCAGAGGGTCTCGACGGCGCCGTACTCCGCAACGCGGGCGGTCTCCTCGGGGCCATAGGTCACGGTTCGGGGAGCCTCCCTGAGCCGGTCGAGGAGGTCGTCCATGAGCGTGGCTTCCTCGGCGATCCGGGTCTCCCGCCTGAGGTCGTCGACGACGCCACGGCGCAGTACCTCCTGGACGCCCCGCTCGCCGATGGCGCTGGTGTCGACGACGCGGACGTCCGCGGCCAGGTCGGGAAGTTCCTTCGTGAGGTACCGGTGGCAGTCCTGCTTCGTGAATCCTGGGCCGGCGAGGACGATGGCGTCGACGTCGACGCGAGCCAACAAGGCCGCCACCTCCGCAAAGAGCTCGGCTCTCGTCGAGGTGCCACTTCGCTTGCCGGAGCCGGCCGTGAGCGTGGCGCGGTGCTCGGGGCCATGCTGGGCAACCTCGTGAACCTCGGCGAGACCCTCCTCAATGGTCACGATGAGCACGTCGGGTTCGTCCGTCGCCGCCTGCGCCTCCTCGAGGCGTTCGCGTTGGTCCGGCTTGAAGGCCTTCTCCAGTTCGAGGCGATCGTGCACCTCGAGGTTCACCGTGTGGTGGTGGCCGAGTTGGTCCTCTCGCGAGCAGGCGACGATTTCGCCCCCGAGGCGCAGTCGCTCGGCGAACCGGTCGAACTCGATGTCCTCGATGCGAAGCGTCGCCGACATCGACTCACGAGAGCCACCCGTATCCCGGAGGTGTTCCTCCTCGCGCTGGATGCGCCGGTCGATCGATGTCGCGATCCGGTCGCCGGGTTCGACGACATACTGGAGGTGCCAGAGGTCCTCGGTCGTGTCGGGGACGATGCCGACCCGCTCGAGCTCGGGATCGTCTGGCTCGAGCGTCTCGACGCGCATGCCTCAGGGGTACCCCCGGTCGGACATGAAGGTGGCCATCACGCTCAATCGTCGACGATCCGCGAGCCCCCTGGCGGGAGGAACGGTTGGATGCGGTCCGCACTCGCAACCCGTCGGACGAACCGTTCGTCCTCGAAGGCGCCTCGGAACCGCCGATAGAGGCGCTTGGCCACGTCCGATTGCGCGAACCGGCCGGGTTCGAGGTCGGCGCCCACCTCCACCCGGTCGGTGACCGCCGACGGCGGGCCGCCCACCACGCGCGTCTCGGGGGCACAGCTGATCCCAATGGTGACGCCGACGGCCACGTCGCGGAAGTAGCGGCGATCGCCACGGACGGCGAACGCCCCCGTGTCGAGGTATTCGCCGCTTTCGGCCTCCTTCGTGAGCTGATCGGGCTCGACCACGTAGGCGTCACCCGTATAGTGGCCATCCTTCCAGACGGAGGAGTACGAGACGGCAAACTGTGCTGCCTCCTCGAGGGTCCCCTCGGGAAACGTCACGTCACGCGCGGATTCATCGGGTGCGCTGGCCTTGATGACCGTCACGGGTCCCCCGTGTGCCTGGGAATGGACGACCCGATCGGTGGGTTCGGTGTATTTGTTGACCAGCTCCTCGTTCTGTTTGGCCGATCGCCCACCGATCACCAGGAACTCATCCGAGGTGTGAAACCACCGGAACCGCTCGTACCAATGGTCCGCGGCCCGAATCGGGATCGACGACCGGTTGCGCCAGTCCGTTGGTTCCGCCGGGGAGGACGGCGTCTCGGCCGGTGAGTCGGCCAACGCCTCGAGTTCCTGCCGGGTCTCCTCGAGCGCGTCGATGGCTCCCTCGCGCTTTTGTTCGAGTTCTTTCGCCTCCCGATAGAGCCGTTCGGCGTTGTGTTCGAGGCTCTCGTCGACCTCGAGGTCGATGCGGTCACCGTCGAGCGAAATTGTGAGGCGATTGGCGGCGGGGTCGACCGCTTCGACCAGGCGGGCCGCCTCGAGCCCGCGTTCGGCGCCGGTCGCGAGCCGCGCCTCGATGTCCGCCCAGCTCATCCCCTCGGACGCGGCCTGGCGGACGTGCTCGAGGAGCTCGTTCACGGGCTCGTACCGGGCATAGAGCCGTTCGGCTTGGGCCCGCAGCCTGTCGGCCTCCTGCTCGTACTCCTCGATGGCCGCCGTCTGCTGGTCGATGATACGCTCAAGCTTGGCGCGCTCGTCGTCGCGGTCATCGTGGCGGTCGTCATCGCGCCGTTCGGGGAGGTTGTGGAAGTACACGTCGACCGCCTCGTTCATGGAATCGATCGCGTCCGACGACAGCTCGGCACGCGTCTCGAGCGGAACCGGTGCCACGTCCACCACACCCCGGTCATCGGCGTAGATTCGAGGATCGAAGTCGAGGCTCTCGATGCGATCGCCGAGCGTTTCGAGCACGCCATGGATGGCTTCGAATGCGGTGTCATCAAGCTCGTCGATCGAACGGTCCTGTGCGACGTCAGCCCGGGCACAGACCTCCCTCGCGTATCGGCCACCGAGGTTGACCGTCGTCGCCAGCGTTCGCACTACATCGGTGTCGGATTCGCGCATCGTCGCCCGGAGCTCGTCCGCCGAGAGTCGAAACGGGTGGACGCGCGACGCCGGTGGGTCGTACGTGCCGCCGGGGCGAACCGTCCGCGATTGGAGACGAACCGTTCGGAGGCAGTCGATGATCGTCTCATCGGTGCCAATCACGATCACGTTTCCATCACCGAACAGCTCGAAGACGAGGTCGACGGTCCCGCCCTCGACGTCGAAGCTGACGGTGATGATGCGATCGAACTCGTGTTGCTCGACGGCCGCCAGTCGACCGCCCGACAGGCGATTGCGCAACATTTTGGCGACGTTCGGCGGTCGGGTCGGTGCCGCTGGCAGTCGGTCGGGGTCGGCCAAATGGAGTCGTTTCCAGTCGCCCGCCTGCCCGAGGAGCTCGAGGCGGCCACGGTCCGGGTGGCGAAGCTTGAGCCGATAGAGCTCCTCCTCGGGGTAGACGTAGGCCTTTTGCAGGTACGCACCCGAGGCGGCGGCGCATTCGGCCCGGATCGCCGCGAGGTCGACGCTGGCGAGCTCTCGCGTCGGCTCCATGACC
Organism: uncultured Halobacteriales archaeon; assembly: GCA_964502835.1. Lineage (GTDB taxonomy): Archaea > Halobacteriota > Halobacteria > Halobacteriales > SKSH01 > CAZCYF01. Next base: position 63,118 of record CAZCYF010000004.1, read on the forward strand.
TCCTCTCGTCAGGGCCCGACAATAAGGACGTGGAAGCGATCGCGCGCTCAGTCGAGGGCGGTCGACACGTACGCGCCGTCCTGGCGATAGCCGAGCTTGTCGCGATAGTAGGCTCGGGCGCCGATACCGGCGATTACGCTGAGCTTGTCGTATCCGTCCCGGCGAGCGACCGATTCGGCCTCGCGCATCAACCGACGGCCGAGACCGCGATGTTGCCACGCGCCGTCGTGGTCCCCGAGGGGAACTTGACTGCCGTAGACGTGCAATTCGCGCACGACCGCCGCCCCCTGGAGCTCGGGGCGCCGTGGCCGAGCTGGATAGCGAAGCCGACAGAAGCCGACCAGGACGTCCGTCTCGGGATCCTCGAGCGCAATGAAGTGTTCATCGCCGCCGACGGCCTCGTAGCGCCGCGTGACCAGCTCCACCGCGTCGGGATCGGGTGCGGCCTGGGCGTGGCCGGCCTCCCGACACCGGATGCACCGACATCGCTCGTTGCGCTCCTCGAGAATCTCGCGAGCCAGCTGGCGCAGGTTCGACTTCTGTACGCCCGCTTCGATGAAGTCCGCCGGAATGTCGCGCTGGACGCGCTGGATGCGGGTATACGGTGGCACCTCTCGTTTGATGTCGGCCACCAGTTCGGCCGCCGCCTCGCTGTCCAACGGGTCATACGTCCCCTGCCGCCACCAGTCGTAGACCACGGTGCCGGGCACGACCAACGTCGGATAGAGCTTCAGGTAATCGGGTCGCCATTCGGGGCGGTCGAACAGCCGCCTGGCGTCGGTCAGCGCCATCGACGGCGTGGTCCCCGGCTGGCCGGGCATCATGTGCATACCGACCTTGAACCCGGCGTCGCGGAGCCGCCGGTTCGCCCGGATGGAGGCGTCCGTGCCGTGGCCACGGTTGAGCTCGCGGTTGACCCGTTCGAACGTCGTCTGGACGCCGAGTTCCACCTTCGTGCCTCCGAGATCGAGCATCCGGTCGATCTGCTCGTCACCACACCAGTCCGGCTTGGTCTCGAAGGTGGTGGCGACGTTCCGGACCGCGGCGCGCTCGTTGCGGGCGATGACGTCCTCGAGGTAGGCACCGTCGGACGGTGGCGCCATCTCCATGGCCGCCTCCGGCGTCGGCGGGTCCATCGGATCGAACGTATTCATCGCCCGAAGCGCCCGGCGCACGAACCAGGCCTGATAGTCGTGGCTGCGCGCTGGAAGCGTCCCGCCCATCAGGATCAACTCGACCTTGTCCGTCGGATGGCCAATGTATCGGAGCTGGGCGAGGCGGAGCAACGTCTGGCGGTACGGGTCGTACTCGACCTGGTCACCGCGTGCGGCGGCGGGTTCGTGGCCGGTGTAACTCTGCGCGCTGGAGAAGGTCGAATCCGGACCCCCCGGACAGTACAGGCATTTGCCGTGGGGGCACCGTGCCGGACTCGTCATCAGGGCGACCGGTGAGACGCCCGATGCGGTTCGCACGGGTTTGCGACGCAACACCTCCTCGGCCGCCTCCCGCTGGTCGGGCGTGGCGTGCGCCAGGATCTCACCGTTTGAGGGGACGGCCGTCCCACCGAACTCCCGGCAGCGTTCACGTTTGCGTGCCTCCAGTGAGGCCCGATCGACACGGCCCTCGAGGACATCCTGAAGGAGGGCCTGACAGACCTCCTCAAACGACTCCGTCGACTCGGCCGTCTGGCCCTCGGACATCACCTCGGTCGAGGTCGGACCAGCCAAAAAGGGTGTCGCCTACGCCGATAACGCCTCCGTCACCGCCTGGACGGCGGCCGCCGAGACGTCCTCTCGGCGCCCCTCAAGGAACCGAATGCGGCCCGACGGACCACCCTGCACGGAGAGGGCGCCGTCGGGGACGGCCGCGTCGAGGCCGTCCACGATGCCCGCCAGCTCGAGATCGGCGTCGGCCTCCACCTCGACGAAATCCTCGCCGATGCCGACGGCCACGGTCGCGGCAAGCTCGTCGGTGGCCAACAGTCCCTCGAGCAGCACCGGTACGGGCGGGAACTCGAAGCGGTTGCCGAACTTGGCTACGTCCAATACCGCCACGACGTGGTCGTCGACCTGGTGAATCTCTGCATTGTGAATCGCGGTGGTCACCGCCTGATCGAGCTTGTCGCGAAACTGATTGCTAAACGGCTGGACGGCGCCGGGGTCGTGTTCGAACAGGATCTCGTACATCAGTGCGCGCTTGGACCGCCGGGGTTGGTAGTACGCCTCCAGCGCAAGAGCCTCGCGCATGGTGCGGACGTCGGTTCGGTCGTATGGGCTCTCCTCAAGCAACCGTAGGGCGGATTCCGGGCGATCGCGACGGACGGCAACGGCCGGGAGATGGTGCAACTCCCCCCGTGCCTCCTCAGCCACGAGACCCGCCACGTTGACCGCCAACGCCGTAACGCTCGGGATCGGGTAGGTGCCCTCGCCACACCATGGGTTCACGAAGGGATCGACCCGATCGAGAACGTCCGGATCCGGATTGGCAGTATCGATCACGTAATAATCGAGTTCGTAGGTGTCGAGCAGGTCATACGCGGGCAGTTCGTCGTCCGTGCTCCCCAGCCCGAGCACCACTACGAACGGGGTCTCCTCGGCGTCGGAATCGACCTCGAGGACGTCCTCGAGCGCGGCTGCGAGGCCGAAAGGCGGGTCGCGAACGGGGCGTCGGTCAGCGATATCGAGGCGGTCCTGGGGACGACCCGGTTCGGCGGTCGCCGCCTCCACGGCCCGTTCGATGGCGACGCCGGCCACGGTGCCATCGACGGTCGCCGGATGGCGGATCCGGATGGGTCGGTCACGTTCGATGGCGCGTCGGATCTCCGCCGCCGCCTCACGAATGTCCGTCTCGATGGCAAGATTGGCCGGATCGTCGTAGAGTAAGGGTAGTGAGTCGATGGACGCCGGAAGTAACTCGCCGTCGGCGACGCGCTGGGCGACGTCGTCGGCGGGATCTCCCGCCAGCGTCTCGACGTGTTCAACCTCGATCTGGAGGTCCTCGAAGCGGTCCTCGACCGTCCCGCGCACCCGAACGATGTCGCCGACCTCGAGATCCGGATAGGCCCGAACGCCGGCGCCGGCGAACGCGGCACATTCGACCGTGTCGGATTCGTCGCGCAGCGTGATGACGGTCGGACCGCCCGTCTGCCGGATGTCCTCGATGACCCCCTCAAGGAGCACCTCCCGGCCGAAGTAGCGGTCGAGCGAGCGAATCTGGACCCGCTCCAGCTCGCGGCTGACCACCGACTGACCCGGGTGGCCCGGCTGGTCGCCACCGGTGGGCTCCGGGGCGGGGCCGTCCTCCGGGCCATGTTCGAGGGTCCCCCGGAACTCGGAGGGAGACTGACGGATGGACGGTCCGAGGTCCACCTCGTCATCGTTCACGTCGGTGACCTGCACACACACCGCCTCGCCGGGCTCCCAGTCGAGCGATTCCAGGCGACGATCCAGCTCATTGCGATGGAGCAGTCCCGTCACGCCGTTGCCGAGCTCGATGAACACGCCGAAATCGGCGATGCCGTCGACCGTTCCCTCGTAGAATCGACCCTCGACGAGCTGATCGGGTCGATCCCCCGTGAAGGTGAACAACACGTCTTCTTCGTGAAAGGCGCAGATATCAGCACCTTCGACGTCGGCGTCGCAGATGATACATCGTCCCATGTTCAGGTATCATTCGACCGGCGACTAAGGGGCTGTCGAATCGTCCGTTTCCTCAGCCATTAAGGTCTTGACGCACTGACGGTCACCCATGGAACTGACCTGGCATGGCCATTCGACCTGGCACGTCTCGGTCGGCGAAACGGACCTCCTCATCGACCCGTTCTTCGACAATCCGAAAACGACCGTCGAGCCCGGAGACCTCAACCCGGAGTATGTGTTGCTGACCCACGGGCACGCGGATCACGTCGGCGACGTGGGGCATTTCGAGGGGGCGACCCTCGTGGCCACGCCGGAACTGGTGTCGTACTGTCAGGACCACTTCGGCGACTTCGAGGCGGTCGGCGGGATGGGTATGAACCTCGGCGGGACCGTCGAGGCGGGTGACGCCTACGTCACGATGCACCGCGCCGACCACACCAATGGCCTCGAAACGTCATATTCGGCGACCGGCGGGATGCCGGCCGGCTTCATCATCTCCGACACGAAACCGACGCAAATCAGCGACCAGGACTCCATGAGCTTCTACCACGCCGGCGATACCGCCCTGATGACGGAGATGCGTGACGTCATCGGACCGTTTCTCGAACCGGACGCGGCCGCGTTGCCCGTGGGAGATCACTTCACGATGGGACCCGGCCAGGCGGCCATTGCCGCCGACTGGCTTGACGTTGACGTCGTCTTCCCCATGCATTACGACACCTTTCCGCCGATCGCAATCGACACGGCCGCGTTCGAGCGCGAGGTCCGGGCGACCGCGTCCGGGGCGACGCCGATGGTCCTCGAAGGCGACGAATCGGTCCGCCTGTCCGCGCTGGTCTGACCCGGCATCCGACACGTCTTAGGGCTCCGGTACGTTGGTCAACCCGATGCCCGCCAACGTCACGACCACCTCGAGCGAGGGGTTCGCGAGCTCGAGTACGATCCGAGACTTCACCGTCGAAATCGACCCGCGTGGAGAGGCCGCGCCGGACACCATCGAATCACTGTTGGCCGCCTACGCCGCCTGTTACGTCCCGGCGTTGCGCGTTACCGCGGACCGCCGGGAGCTCGGCGCGTTGGGCCACGTGACCATCGAGGCAACCGGCGACCTGGACGATTCAGGCAAGCTCGAGGCCGTCACGTTCGAGATCGAGCTCGAGGCCGACCTCGACGGCGACGAGCGCCAGATCCTGGTCGAGGGGGCTGATTCCCTCTGCAAGGTCCACGCCGCGTTGCGCGAGCCGCTGCGCGCCGCGAAGGTCGTGAACGGCCATTCCACCCCCTGACCGCCGATGGCCACACCGATCCCCGACGAGCTGCTGGTCGGGCACCGACTGGCCGTTGACCAGGAGTTCGCCGAGCGCCTGCGAGAATCGGAGTTCTCCTCCATGGAGTGGGATCTGATCATGTCGACGGTCTCCTTCGAGCTTGAGGACCCGGGCGATCCCGAGACGGCCACGATCGTCCCCAACGTGGAAGACCTGCCCGCGGCGATCAGTGCCATCGAGGATCTCCCCGACACCGGCCACGGGAGTCATGGAAACCCCGAACGAGGGGGTGATGCGAGTGGCATGGTCGACCGGCTCACGTCCCGACTTGGTTTCGATCGTACCGAAGGGTCGTCCTCACCCGACGATCGCCGACAGGCCGCCACCGCCCTCGTTACCGAGTACGCCGAGGTGCTCCAGATCCACCTGAAACAACAACGCGCCTGGACGGAGCTGTGTGACCGCCTCGCCGGGGGAACCGACTGAGGCCGTTGCGGCCGGTGTAGTTTTGCCAATCCGCCACGAGGTCGGGCCATGGACGATTTCGAGCTCGACCTTCGCGCGATCGAGGAGCATATCGACGAGGCCGAGGACGAGTCGGGCGGCTCGGGCGATGTCGAACTCGGCGTGCTCGACGGATCCACGCCGGACGAGGAGTGGCTCGCCGCACTCGATGCAGGACGAATCCTCGTGTTGCACATCGAGGGTGACCTCAACGAACTCGCCGCCGGCTTCGCCCGGGAGGTTCACGAATCGGGCGGCGATCTCGTCCATTTTCGCGGCTTCTTGGTCGTCGCACCACCGGGGATCGGCGTCGATACCGACCGGTTGAGCTGACCGCACGATCGAGCCGTCGGAGACACCTTACGTTGGCTCGGCGTCGTCGGTGGGCGGGATGAACACGAGCCGGTGGCCGTCGGGGTCGACCCACTCCAGGCCGTCACCCCGTTCGTCGGCCTCGGACGCCGCCACGCCGAGCGCGTCGAGCGCGGCCACCGGATCCGCCGTGACCAGCCCCAGTTCGACCCCAGCGCCGCCTCGCCCCCCGCCGATACCGCGATGGGGCTCCCAGAGTTCGAGGTCGAACGGGCCCCGCATGCGGATTCGCGGGCGGTCAGTGCCGCGGTCGACGGTCTCGAACCCGAGTCGACGGTATCGCTGCGCTGCCCGTTCCCGGTCGGCCACCTCGAACACCACCTCGAAAATGTCACCGTACGCCGCCTCGACGGCGGGTCGCTCGCCAAACTCGACGACGTGGCCGGCGGGGTCGAGCATGTACATCGACCGATGGCCATCGAAGCGGCGTTCGGTCACTCGACCGTGTCGTTCAAAGCGCTCTAACAGCGGATCGTACCCCGAAGGGTTGATCGCGACGGCGAAGTGGGTATGGCGCCCCCCTCGCGGTTCGGTCTCGGGCGACCGAAACTCGAGGACACCCCCGCCGACCCGGAAGGCGACGAGCCCCTCCGGTCCCGGTAACGACTCCGAATCAGCCAGCGGGAAGCCAACCAGCCGATCATAGAAGTCCACCGTCGCCCGGGGTGACGAGGATTCGAGTGCCAACCAGGCCAGGTGATCGATGCAGTCGTTCGACACGACCGAAGGGAGGGTCCGTGGGCTCTTAGTTGACCACCTTCCCGTCCGGAGCGAGGCCTGCGTTCGACGTTCATGCCATCCGTCGGAGGGTTGATGGCGCGGCAGTGGCAAGGCCAACCGATGACTACCGACGGGGACGGCTCCTGGGTCACCCGCTGGGACGACGGCTTCTCATGGATCGCCGACCCGGACGAGGACATCGGCCGTGCGAGTCATGCCCTCGAGATCGGGGGCGACCTCCACCTCATCGAACCGGTTGACGCACCCGATCTCGATGACCATCTGTCCACGGTCGGCGATCCCCAGGGCGTCATCGTCGTCATGGATCGCCATACCCGCGACGCCGAGGCCATCGCCGACCGATGGGACGTCCCGATCTTCGCGCCAGAGGCGTTCGATCGGATCGCCGCCAATCTATCGGTCCCGCCCGAGCCGCTCGAACCGCTCCTCGAGGGGTCTTCGTGGCGCTCGATACCCCTCGTCGACAATCGGTTCTGGCAAGAACTGGCCCTGTGGTCCTCGAAACGTCGAACCCTCCTGGTCCAGGAGGTGCTCGGCACGCTCTCGTACTTCTGCGTCGGTGACGAGCCGATCGGCATGCATCAGGTCAGTCGAATCCGGCCGCCTCGTCGAGCGCTCGAGGCGGTACGCCCACGGCGGCTCCTGGTGGGTCATGGTAAACCGATCGCCTCGGTCGATCTCGAGGCGTACCGCCGGACCCTCCGGTTGGGTCGCCGGCGGCTCCCTCGGGCGATGATCGGCGCCGTTCGCGGCGTTCTCAGGTGATCGATGTGGCGACCGGGGACGCCGATCCGACCGGACCAACAATTCATCTCACCGAGGATCTCCTCACCGTTCTCCTCGAACGGGCCAACGCGACTGAGCCCGGGACGGTGTCGATCCAACTAGCCGTCGAGTCAGCCGGTGACCTCGGCATCGACAGTATTGACCCCTCGATCCCCGTGTTCTCGACGTTCTACCTGCCCGACGCCGGTCGGTCGGTCGAAGCGGTCTTCGGATTGAACGTGGCCGTTCCGCCCGGCCAGACGCCCGGCCGGTTCATCTCACACCCCACCGGACCCCCGTCCGTGACGACCGGCGACGACATCGCCGAACGCATGCTCGTCGCCGTACCCCCCTGGGATGCGGACCACGTCACTGGCTACACGCGCGATGGTCGCCGCTGTGAACTTCGGTTGCACCAGGTCGCCGAACGTGACGACCCGGACTTCGTCTGACGAGGGTGCGACGCGTTTCGGGTGGAACCGGATCCGACGACACGACCCGAATTGCTCCGCCGGAACCGAAATTCGGGTCAAAAGACTGGACCATGGGGGAGCGTCGATCACCGTCTTGGCCCGGCATGGGCCATCGTTCGTCAGACGGGCGTGCGACGGGTTTCCGGTGGAGCCGTCACCGCTCGCGCTCGACCGCTTCGCGCAATCGTTCGATCCGCTGGCGTTGCTCTTCGTGGAGGCGGACGATCATATCCGACAGAATGCCGAACATGAACAGGAGGAAGCCGAAAAGGACGAAGAATGACGACACGACCGCCATGATCTCGTGGGTCACCCCGACGAAGTACCACCGATAGCCGACGTACAGCCCCAATCCGACCCCGAACGCCCCCGTCAGGAGGCCGAGGCTACCGAAGAACACCAGCGGGTTGTTCATCCGGGCGATCAGATACAGCGTCGTCAGGATGACCGCGCCGTCGCGAATCGGATTGAGCTTCGTCTCCGATGCCTCCGGGCGGCGTTGATAGATGATCGGCACCTCCTCGATACGATGGCCGTGGCGCACGGCCGAACCAGTCATCTCGGCCTCGATGCCAAATCCCTCGGCCGAGAGATCAAGTTCCTGAAACGATTCCCGGGAGAAGGCTCGATAGCCGCTCAGGATGTCGTTGAGATCGCGTCGGTTGATAAACCGGAACAGCCAGTTGATGATGCGATTGCCCACCTGGTTCAGGCGGGTCATCGCCCCCGACTCCATGTCGTGAAAGCGGTTTCCGATGACGTGATCGGCCTCACCAGTCACCAACGGCTCCAGTACCCGATCGGCGTCCGCCGGCCGGTAGGTGCCGTCACCGTCGAGCATGAGCACGTACGGTTCCTCGATGTACTCGACGGCCTCGGTGACCGCCTGTCCCTTGCCCGATCCGTCCTGGATGCGCACCTCGGCCCCGTGTTCGTCGGCGATTCGCCGGGTGTCGTCGTCTGATCCGCCATCCATCACGAGAATGCGGTCGTAGCCTTTCGCTCGAAGACCCGACACGACCGAGCCGATGGTTGTTGCCTCGTTCAGGGTGGGAACGAGGACGCAGACGTCCGACGACGGACTCATCATCATCGACGGGGTTCTCGTCCGTATTAAATGGCCGTGACCGGGCTACCGTCCGTATCGGATGTGGTGGATGCGTGGGTGCCATCGGCCGGTCCACCCTGCCGACACCGGCTGCGATCGCTTTCGGACGGACGGATGCGGTCCCCACTGCTCGGTTCGAGCCGGCCCAGAACCCTTTTTATTGGGGCTCCTAAGTGTGTACCTGATGGTGTCAGTGTCGGAACCGTTTGGGCGGATGTTTGCCGATGTCGACGCGGTCTTTCTCTTCTCGCCGAACACGTCCTTTTTCGAGCAGTTCGCCGACATGGACGACCTCACCGTCGTCGTGGTCGGCCCCTCCAACGACGTCGAGGCAACGGCGTTCGTGTCCTTGCCGATCAGCATCGGCGCCCTCGACGACCGGATCGCCTTCGGCATCCAGGGGGCGCTCGAGGCGGCGTACATCGACGAGGGTGATACGGTATTGTGCGCGGCGAGCGTCTTCGACGAGGAGATCGACACGGTTGCCAGGGTCCGTGCCGGGGGCGACGGCCCCTCGGGCGTGTACGATCTGTTGATGAACTCGCGCCCCGAACCGGAGGTCATTCGCGACGTGATCGAGCTGGTCGTCGAGCTCGGTCAGAAGGGGCAAAAGGGGTCGCCGGTGGGCGCGCTGTTCGTCGTCGGCGATGCGGGTAAGGTCATGAACAAGAGCCGCCCGCTCTCGTACAACCCCTTCGAGAAGTCTCACGTGAACGTCGGCGATCCCATCGTGAAAGTGATGCTCAAGGAGTTCTCCCGCCTCGATGGGGCGTTCGTGATCAGCGACTCCGGGAAAATCGTGAGCGCGTATCGCTACCTCGAACCCTCAGCCGAGGGGGTCGACATCCCGAAGGGCCTCGGGACGCGCCACATGGCGGCCGGCGCGATCACGCGGGACTCCAACGCGGTGGCCATCGTCCTCTCCGAAAGCGACGGGCTCGTTCGGGCGTTCAAGGGAGGTGAACTCGTCCTTGAGCTGGATCCAGAGGAGTATTGAGGCGGTCCAGGAGGCCTTCACGGCCGTTGATGAGCCGTCGATCCGCGCGCTTCTGGTCCTCGGGTTGGGGCTCATCGTGGGGCTCGTGGTGGGGCGTCTCACGACGCGCGTGTTGCATTTCGCCGGGGTCGAGGGGCTCGTCGAGGGGACCGGCACGGAGCGGTGGCTCCAGCGAATGGGCACCTCGACGGTGCACGTGATCGGCCGGCTCGTGGCGACGTTCATCATCATCGCGGCCGTTCTGTCGGCGTTCATGCAGGTCGGGGCGATCCGCGGAGACGTCTTCTGGTCGGTGGCGACGGCCTGGCTGCCCCACCTGTTCGTCGCCATCCTCGTATTCGTCATCGGGATCATCGTCGGCGACAAGGTGGAGATCCTCGTCTCCGAGCGGCTGAAGGCCGTGAAACTGCCTGAGGCGGCGGTCATCCCCTCGATCATCAAGTACACGATTATCTTCATCGCGGCCCTGATCGCCCTCGGTCAGGTCGGCGTCTATACCATCGCGCTGTTGATCATCCTGACCGTCTACGTGTTTGGGCTGGTGTTTCTCGGCGCGGTCGCCCTCCGGGACCTCCTCGCCTCGGGGGCGGCGGGTGTCTACCTCTTCCTCCAGGAGCCGTATACGATCGGCGACCGTGTCAACATCGGCGACGCTGCGGGCGTCGTGCAAGAGATCACCCTCTTTGTGACCAAGGTCGAGGATGACGGTGCGGAGTACGTCGTGCCCAACCATCGCGTGCTTCGCGACGGCGTCGTCCGGCTGCGTGAGTGAGGGTCGGGCTCGGCGATATCCAAACCGACTAATGGACATCGGTTGACCGCCCCGACATGCAGGTGGCGGGGCTGATCGGCTGATGGCGAGCACGCTCGGTCTCGACCGACAGGTGCTGACGCTGGCACTGGCGAGGATGACCGAGTCGATCGGCAACTCCTTCCTGATCGTCGTGTTGCCCCTGTTCATCTCGAGTGAATTCGTCACCGGCACCCGGTTCGGGCTCACCGAGGTGGCGATGACGGGACTGGTGCTCTCTCTGTTCGGCTTTGTCAACAGCCCACTGCAGCCGTTCACGGGCCGGCTGTCCGATCGGACCGGCCGTCGAAAGATCTTCGTCCTGGTCGGGTTGGCCGTCCTGGCGGCCGCGAGCTTCGCGTACGCCTTCGCCACCGCGTACTGGCACCTGTTGGTGTTACGAATGCTGCAGGGAGTCGCCGGCTCGTTGATCATCCCGACGACGGTCGCACTCGTCAACGATCTCGCCACCGATACCAATCGCGGTGGCAACATGGGCACGTACAACACCTTCCGGCTGGTGGGGTTCGGCGCCGGGCCGGTTGCGGCTGGCGTGGTCGTCGAGGGCGGTCCCTACGAGCTCGCACTCGGTGCCGTCCAGCTGTCGCTGACGGGATTCGACGCCGCGTTCTACCTGGCGGCGACGACCGCAGTGGCGAGTTTCGTCCTCGTCGCGTTGTTCATTCGCGATCCCCCGGTCGCCGCGAGTCGGCATGAACGCAACATCGGTGGAATCACCGTGTGGGACCGGAGCGGCCGCGGCGTGTTGGACCCGGTCTTCACCCTCGGAGTGGCCTCTTTCTTTATGGCCGTCGGCATCGCCCTGTTTGCCACGCTCGGTGATCTGATCAACACCCGGCTCGGCCAGGGTGCGCAGTGGTTCGGCATCCAGTTCGCCGGGTTCGTCCTGGCGCAGGTGTTGTTGCAGGCGCCGATCGGCCGGGCCACGGACTACTACGGCCGCAAGCGGTTCATCGTCATCGGCATGGTGCTGCTCGTCCCCACCACGGTTGCCCAGGGTGTCATCCTCGATCCGTTCGGGATGTTCCTCGCGCGGTTTCTCCAGGGGGTGGCCGGCGCCATGGTCTTCGCGCCAGCGCTCGCCCTCGCCGGCGATCTCGCCCCCGCCGGCGAGTCCGGGACGACCCTCTCGGTCCTGACGATGGCCTTCGGCTTTGGGGTCGCCTTCGGCCCGCTCGTCTCGGGGTTCCTCGTCGACTTCGGCTTCATCGTCCCGTTCGCCTTCGGCGGGGTGCTCGCAGCGTTCGGGTTCGTGCTCGTCGTCACGCAGGTCGAAGAGACGGTCGACCCGGAGAACGCCCCCGACGGCTCAGTCACGTAGCTCCGTCATGTGATCGATGCGGCGCTCGATCAGGGATTCGGTCCCGATGTCGTGGCGGATGCGAAGCCCGTCCTCCACGCCCGCCAGCGCCGCCTCGGCCACCCGTTCGGCCCCGGTGATGGTGTCGCCAAGGCCAACGACGGCGAACGAGCGCGAGGTCGTGGTATAGATCGCACCATCGCGGCGGTCGACGCTCGCGTAAAACAACATCGCCTCCGCGTTCGCCTCGGCGTGAGTGGCGTTGACCTCGTCGATCGTCGTCTCGTCGACGGTCACCTCGGCACCCGCGGTGGGATCGGTGGGATAGCCGGCTGGTACGGCGTACTTGCACACCGTCGCGCGGTCGTCGAACGCCAACGCCGGGAGCTCACGGTCGTCCCGGGGTGCGGTGACGATATCGAGGAAATCCGTCTGCAGTACCGGGAGCGTGTTCATCGCCTCCGGATCGCCGAACCGGGCGTTGAACTCGACGACCGTCGGACCTGACGCAGTGAGCATGAACTGTCCGTACAGGATTCCTCGGTAGGACGGAAGCGCGTCGACCGTCTCGCGGAGAATCGCGGCCGCCGCGCGGTAGTCCTCCGGGGTCATGAACGGCAACACCTCCGTTGCATCGCTGTAGCTCCCCATGCCGCCAGTATTCGGTCCCTCGTCACCCTCGTAGGCACGCTTGTGATCCTGGACGGCCGGCGTGAGTCGGAGCGACCCGTCGGCGACGAAGGCCTGAATGGTGAATTCCTCACCGATGAGCCGTTCCTCGATGACCCAGCCGTCATAGTCCGCCTCCCGGACGTAGGCGACCGCCTCGTCCTTGGTCAGTTGTTCGCCGGTCACGCGGACACCCTTGCCTCCGGTCAACCCGATGGGCTTGACGGCGACATCACCCTCGACAGCCTCGATGTAGTCGACCGCCGCCTCGTCATCCTCGAAGGTCTCGAATGCAGGACAGCCAGGAATGCCATTGTCGCGCATGAATGCGCGCTGCCACGCTTTGTCGGTCTCGAGGCGCGCGTCAGCCTGCGACGGCGCGAACACGTAGTGACCGGCGGACTCCAAGGCGTCGGAGACGCCAGCCTCGAGCGGAGCCTCCGGTCCGATGAGGACGACCGTCGCGCCGATCGACGCGGCGTACTCGACGACGGTCGCCGGGTCGGTGGTATCGACCACCTCGAAGCCGGCGGCGATGGCATCGATGCCGGGATTGCGGTTGCCGGCGGCGGCGAAGAGCTCGTGCGGGCGGTCGCTCCGGTCAACGGCCCGCGCGATCGCGTGTTCTCGACCCCCACCACCGAGGAGTAAAACGGTTTCCGCCATGTCGGCACGACACCCGGAGCGGTCCTAAAGGTTATCGAGACGGGTGTCACCGGTGACGAACTCGGCGACGGTCGATGCCACCGCATTGTCGGGTTCGAGCCACGGCGCGTGGCCGGCCCCGTCGAGTACGACGCACTCGGCCCTTGACATCGTGTCCGCGACGGATTGGCCAAGGGATGGCGGATGGAACACGTCCGCACTGCCCCACACGAACAGGGTTGGCACATCGAGGTCCGCCAGCGAATCGCGAAGGAGCATCTCGTCGGTCAGGCCACGAAAGCCGGTCATCGCTTCCACCAGTGAGTTGCGACTCGCCCGCTGCCGTGGCATTGCATCGGCCAGGCGCTGAGTCGCGATGAGATCGCCGTCGAGGGCAGCCGGATCTGCGACCAACACCGGTGAATACTCATCTCGGGTCGAACCGTTTCGCGTTCCGAGAGCCATGGGTGGACCGAACGGTGCCGAGAGGAATTCGCCAACCAGCCGGTAATCCCATGAGACGGTTCGAGACAGGCCCGCTGGTGCACCCAGAAGCACGAGTCGATCGACCCGATCGGGCCGATCGAGGGCATACGCCAGCGCCTGAAACCCGCCGAACGAATGGCCGACGAGCGTGACCGATCGCTGCTCGAGCGTGTCGAGAACCTGATCGCCGAGCTGGCGGAGGAACGACCGAAGCTCCCCTCGCCGGTAGGTGTGTGGATCGGACAGCCCCCGCCCGGGGCGATCGACAGCGATGCCGTCGACGCGATCGGCAACGGCGGCGAGCAATGGTACGAAGGTCGTCGCCGTGACGCCGAGGCCGTGAAAGAACACGGCCGGTGGTCCCGTCCCGGCCCGGAGGACGTGGAGCTGTTCGATGGGGTCCTCGATCGTCCACTCGGTCGACGCGTGGTTCAGCTCGTACGTCTCCAGAAGGCGCCGTTGCGCCGCCGTGTAGGCCGCTCGTGGCCGATCGGTAGTCATCGAACGCATGCGAGGTGACGTCGCTCAGCCGAGGAGAGGGACCCGGCCGCCTAAGATGGCTCGGATCCTATTGCGGCCACGGTGACGATCGTCGACGACAACCGCCTCGAAGCGGCAACGAGTCCGTACCTGCAGGCCCACGCGGAAAACCCCGTCAACTGGCAACCCTGGGACGAACAGACGTTGGAGACGGCCCGTGAGCAGGCGGTCCCCATCTTCCTCTCGATCGGCTACGTCGCCTGTCACTGGTGTCACGTGATGGCCGAGGAGAGCTTCGAAGACGACGAGGTCGCCGCCGTCCTCAACGAACGCTACGTCCCGATCAAGGTCGACCGCGAGGAACGCCCCGACCTCGACCAGTACTATCAGACCGCGTGCCAGCTGACGACCGGCGGTGGGGGCTGGCCCCTCTCGGCCTGGCTGACGCCGGCTGGACGACCGTTTCAACTGGGTACCTACTTCCCGAAACGCGGTCGGGGTGGCCAGCCGGGCTTCCTCGAGCTCCTGGAGCGTCTCGCCAACGCCTGGGACGACGAGCGCGCTGACGTCAAAGCGCGAGCCGATCGGCTGCACGAAGCGGTCGAGGCCGATCGATCCGACGGTCACGACCGGGCTACCGCGGAGACCGAAGCCGGAGTCCGATCGACGTCAGCCCAATCCGTTCTTCGCTCTGTCGACTGGGACTATGGCGGATTCGGGTCGGCGGGGCCGAAGTTTCCGAACGTCCCGCGGCTGTTGCTGTTGTTGCGGTCTTGGGAACAGACCGGGCGGGATCGGACGCGTGAGGCGGTCGAGCTTTCGCTCACGAGCATGGCCGACGGCGGCATCTACGACCATCTCGCCGGCGGATTCCACCGCTATGCGACGGATCGGCGCTGGAACATCCCGCATTTCGAGAAGATGGCCTACGACAATGCTCAGCTCCTTGAGTGCTATGCCCGGGCGGCGGTCGCCTTCGATCACGACCGGTTCGCCGAGGTGGCCCGTGAATCGGCGCGGTTTCTCCATACCGATCTCGGACACCCCGCTGGAGGTGTGTTCAGCTCACTGGGGGCGGATGTCGACGGCACGGAGGGGTTGACCTACGTGTGGCAACCGGGCGACCTCGAACCCCTCGACGAGACCCGCCGCGGGCTCGTCCAAGCCCGGTTCGGGATCGACGATGACCCAGACGTGGAGGAGGGGTGCGTGGTGCGCGTCGAGCGATCGATCGACACGCTCGCAGCGGAGTTCGACCTCGACGCGGCGACCGTCGAGGCGGAGTTGGACGCCGGCCTCGAGGCCATGCGAGCGATCCGGACCGACCGACCCCAGCCCGACCGGGACGAAAAGGTGCTCGCGGCGTGGAATGGGCTCGCGATGAGCGGCCTCTCGGTGGCCGGTGGGCTGTTGGCGACCGACGGCCTCGCGGACCGGGCGCGCGAGACGCTCGCGTTCGTCAAGCGCGAGTTGGTGACCGATGCGAATCGGCTCCAGCGAGTTTATCGGGATGGAACCACCAACGGCCCGGCCTTCCTCGACGACTATGCGGCCGTCGCCCGCGGCGCATTCCACCACTATCGTGTCTCCGGGGAGCCGACGAGCCTGCAGTTCGCACTGACGATGGTCGACGGCCTGATCGATACCCATTGGAACGCCTCGAGCGGTCGGTTGCGATTCACCCCGCTCGGCCATAACGAGGGGCCTCCGACCGATCCGCTGGATGCCCGGGATCGGTCGATGCCGTCACCCGTCGCGCTCGCGATCGACGCCTTAGCGACGGCCGAGCTGATGCATCCCGACGATCGGGTCGGTGCGGTGCTCGATGCCGTCGTCGAGACCTATCGGTCCCGCGCACGGGACGGCGGTCATGCGGCACTCGCCGTCGCCATCGACCGCGTTGACCAGGGGCCACCTTCGCTGACGATCGTCGGCGAGCCACCATCGCCGGCCATGCGTCGAACGCTCAACCGTATGAATCCCGATCTCATCGTGACACACCGCCCACCCGGTGAGCGAGCGCACGCGCTCGCCGAGGACCTCGGATTCGAGGCGTTGCCCCCACTCTGGCGGGACCGTCCCCAGCGCGAGGGCGATCCAACGATCTACCCCTGTCGGGGGCACACGTGTGGGCGGCCAACGTCCCGACTGGAGGCGGCCCGCGGCTGGCTCGACGACTGACTCATTGCCCGAACTCCGAGGCGGCGACCCGGACGACGACCGTTTCGTCGACCTCACGGAGGTCATACGCGGGGATGGATCCATCGTGGCGACGTTCGGCATACATGGGTTCGACGAGTCGGTTCGCGTCGACGCCATAGATCTTGACCAGCCCCGCCGTCGCCTCCGGGTCGGATGACTCCTCGCGAAGCTGTCCGGCGAGCTCGCGAGACAGCCACTCCGTGTCGCTGACGGCGGGTTCGCGCACGAACACGTCGGCGACCGTCCGCCGAAGATACCAGTCGAGATCGGCCAACAGCGCGACCGCCGAGCCGAGGCTGACCGTGTCGATCGTGATCGCGTTCTCGTACACGGTATCGATGTCGTACGGCGAAAGCGCCTGACGCACCGTCTCGTACGCCATGAGCCCCTCCTGGGGAGACTGCTCCGGCGGCGTCACGAAGCACACGGCCGTCACGACTCCCCACGAGAGGCGGGGTGGATTAAGCCATTTCGGCGGGCTGCGCGCTTAAAAGGTTGATAGCTCACCCTGGACCAGCCGTTGGGTGAACTCGGGGATGCGCTCCAGCCCACGATCGAGCTCCCTCGCGACCGGTCGCTCGAGGTCGGCAACGGAGACGCCTGTGGCAGGAACTACGTGCGCGTCGGCGATCTGAGGCTGGTCAATCGGCTGACCGATCCGGCTCAACAGCCGCACGCGAAGGTCGCGGATGCCGTCGACCTCCTCGACGGTCCTGTGGGCGATATCGGTGGCGAGGAGGTTGTAGATCTTCCCGATGTGGTTGACGGGATTCTTTCCGGACGTCGCCTCCAGGCTCATCGACCGGTTGGGTGTGATCAGACCGTTTGCCCGATTGCCACGTCCAACGGAGCCGTCGTCACCGTTCTCTGCGGACGTACCCGTGACGGTGTAGTAGACCGAATCCTCACCGAAATCGTCGGCCGTATTGACCGACACCTCAACCTCGAGGTCCGTCTCCCGCTCGGCCAGTCGACGGACGTACGCGTCAATCTCGTCGACGACCGCCTCGTAGTCGCCGAGGTCGGCGACGTGTTCGTCGATGACGGCCGCCGCAACGGTCAACGCGAGGTGGTCGTCTTCGCGTTTGCCCATGACCTTGATGTCGGGCCCGATTGCGGAATGCTCCTCGGCAAACGGTCCGTTCAGCCCGCGCTCGGTTTCAAGCACGATCCGTTCGGTGTCTGAAAGCGGGGCATGGCCGACCCCGAAGCTCGTGTCGTTGGCGGCCGGGATCGAGCGACCCTCACCGCCAAAGACGGTCTTCAAATCGCCGCTCCCTTCGCCGAGGCGGACGTCGAGGATGACGTCGCTACCGACGGACAGCCGTGGAACGGTCTCGCGGAGGTACGACCGGGCGGCCTGCAACGCGATGCGCTCAGCGGGGAACGATTCCCCGCGATACTGCTTGGTGGCCCGGCCGACGATCAGGATGTAGATCGGACTCAACACTTCGCCGCCGCCATAGTCTGGCTCGGCGGTACCGGCGACGAGTTGCGTCTCGTCCGTGTTGTAATGGAGGACCCGACCGAAGCGGTCGAGATACCCCTTCGCGAGCGCACGGCTCACGCTTTCGGCGATGCCATCACACAACGAATCCGGGTGACCGAGCCCCTTTCGCTCGACGATCTCGACGGACTGATCGCCGACCGCTGGGCGATCAAAGGTGGTCACCCTGACGTTCCGCTCGACCATTGACCGACCGTATCTAGGCTCAGGTTCTATAACTTGCGAAAAGCCATCGGCAGTGAAATATTACTACTGGGAATCATTTAACACCAGGTCGAGATACGTCCGCTCCTCACGTGGGGCTCCCTCGAGCCCGAGGTCGGTCATGAGGGTCTCGATCGTGTGCGCGGCGGCCGTCCGATCGGTCGCGGCCACGACCCGTTCGATTTCGACGAAGCGGCCGATCCCCTCCACCTCGTCGAGCGTGACGGTGGATGTTCCGTCGTCGAAGCGTTCCCGACGCTTGGTCACCGGGCCGACGAGATCGCAGTCCATCGCCCGGGCGATGGTGAGGAGGGTGGTTGCGTCCTTGACGCGACAACGGTGTTCGACGCGCGATTTCAGCGCCCTCGAGGCCTCCTCCCGGGGGCCCTTGTAGGCCAGGATCGCGTGCGTCTGATCCGTCTCGAGATCGGTAACCGTTCGGATCCGAAGGGCTTCGTCGGTGACCGCAAGGTCCCGGTGGGGGACGTCGAGGTACCGATCGACATGCCGTTCGTATGCCGAGCGTGCGAAGCCAAGACGACGGAGCCGCGGTCGGAGCACGTCGTGGTCCGCACGGAGCTTGAGTTCGACCTCGGTTCGGGCCACACCGGTCCCTGACCGGCATGGTACTTAGCCACACTGCCGTGGAGCGCCCGGAAACAACGTGATTCTTAAATGCTGACCGGCGAACGTCTCAATAATGACAGACGAACCCGACGAGACCGAGGGTGACGCCGACGACACTTCGATCGACACCGCCGCCGAGGAGGAACAGCCCACCAGCCCCGGAGAGGGGGACGCCTCGGAAGCCGACGAGGCCGAGGCACCGGCCGAGTCGTCGGCAGCCGACGGACTCCAACCCGGGGACGTCGTTCGTATCGATTTTACCGCCTATTCCGTCGAGAGCGAGCAGCTCGTCGATACGACGGACCCCGACGTAGCCGAGGAGGAGGGCATCGACGATGAGGACCAAACGTTCGAACCGCGTATTATCGTCCTCGGCGAGGGACACGTCTTCGATCCCCTCGACGAGGCCATCATCGGCGGCGAACCCGGTGATTCGGGTACCGTCGTGGTCCCAGCCGCTGAAGCCTTCGGCGAGGTCGATCCCGACGACGTTCGGACCATCAGCGCGGACAAGATCCCGGAGGACGACCGCTATCCGGGGGCCCACGTCGACATCGAGGGCCAACACGGCTTCGTCGAGACGATCGTCGGTGGCCGAGCTCGGGTCGACTTCAACCACCCCCTCGCCGGCGAGGACATCGAATACGAGTACGAGATCCTCGAGGAGGTCGAGGACCGCGAAGCGCTTGCCAAAGGTCTGATCGAGGCGTTCCTCGATCTGGAGCTGGAGGTGTGGTTCGACGAGGATGAGATCGAACCCGACGAGGAGGCCACCGATGCGGACGACGACGAGGCACCCGAGCCGGAGTCGGTCGAATCGCTCTACATCGAGGCGACGCCCGAGCTCACCATGAACCAACAGTGGCTCTTCATGAAACAGCAGGTGGCCGACCAGCTGATCGACCACGTCGATGTCGATCGGGTGGTCGTCCAGGAGATCGTCGAACACAGCCAGGCACAGTTCGGCGGCATGGAGTCGATGCTCCCCGACGACGTCGACGCGGAGGAAGCCCTTGCGGACGTCGAGGGGCTCGACGAGCTCGAAGAGTAATCGTCAGGCGATATCCCGGCTCATATCGACCGCCACCTCGTCGACGAGCTCCAGCTTGATCTCGACGGGGATGGGACTGCCGGCCCGGTTTTTCGGGATCGTCAGCCGGTTGACCAGCGATGAACCGCGCAGCTCGACCTGGAGGTCGAACACCACGTCTGCTGCGTGCAGCGTATACCGACGATGATCCGGGTCGTGTCCGTCGTCGAGGCAGTGCAAGACGGCAAAGCCGCCCGTGTTCTGCAGATGGGTCTGGAGGTCGTTCATGAAGGCGACAAACCGACTGTACTCGCGTTGTTCGATGGGATCCAGGGGATCGATGAGGAGGGTCATCTCCTCGTCAAGTCGACCGATGGCCCGGTTCGCCTGGTCGAGCACCTCGGCCCCGGTGAGCTCGCGAACGGTCGGATCGCCAGTCGGTGCGTTCGTCGCCCGGAGGCCGTCTCGCACCGCGGCCGCCGACCGAACGGTCGAGAGATACAGCGACTGTCGAGGGGCGGTCAGCTGATAGAGCAACAACTCGGCGTTGCTGGAGGGTGGCGCAACGAGGGCCACGATGGACCCGCTCGGGATCCCACCTTCGAGTTGGCGGTCGAGGATATCGATGCCCGTCGCCAGCTTGCTCATCGGCTGTAGCCGGCGTAAGCCATACCGACTATATAACCCTTGTCCCGAGACGCCGCTCTGGCGGGCGTGTGGGGAGTTTTTTGGTGGCGTAGGTCGCCATCTGGATCGATGGACCGAACCCACCTCGTCACGACGACGGAGCTCGACCGGGGCGAGATCGAGGCGGTGCTCGACCGCGCCACCGCGTTCGACGGCGGCGACGGGACATCGACCGACCCCTTCCTGTTGGGTCTCATGTTTTTTGAACCGAGCACGCGAACGCGCCTCAGCTTCGCTGCCGCCGCCAAACGTCTCGGCGGGGACGTCCTCGACCTCGGCGCCGTCGAGTCATCGAGCGTCTCGAAGGGCGAGTCCCTCGCCGATTCGATCCGCGTGCTGGCCGGGTATGCCGACGGGCTGGTCCTGCGCCACCCTCGCGAGGGGGCCGCACGAATGGCGGCCGACTTCGTCGATGTCCCGCTGATTAACGCAGGTGACGGTGCGGGCCATCACCCGAGTCAGACGTTGCTCGACCTCTACACCATCCGCCAGCAGGCCGCACTCGACGGACTGACCATCGGCATCCTCGGCGACCTGAAATATGGCCGAACCGTTCACTCACTGGCCGGCGCCCTCGCAAAGTTCGACGTCCGACAGCACTTCATCAGCCCCGAGAGCCTCCAGTTGCCACGCGACGTCAGGTTCGACCTCCACCAGGCCGGTGCCGAGGTCCGGGAACACACGGATCTGGCTCCGGTGTTGCCCGACCTCGACGTCTTGTACGTCACCCGAATCCAACGCGAACGGTTCCCTGACGAGAGCGAGTATCAGGCCGTCGCCGGGCAGTATCGGATCGATCCGGAAACCCTCGAGGCGGCCCGAGATGAGCTGGTCGTGATGCATCCACTCCCCCGCGTGGGCGAGATCGATCCAGCGCTGGACGACACGCCGCAGGCACGCTATTTCGAGCAGGCCCACAACGGGGTGCCCGTTCGGATGGCCCTTCTGGACGTGCTGGGGGTGACCCAATGACCGACCCCGAGCTCAGAGTGAACAAGATTCGCCACGGGACCGTCGTCGATCACGTTCCGGGTGGGCAGGCCTTGAACGTCCTTCGCTTATTGGGTATCGACGGGAGCGAGGGGACCGTCGTGAGCATCGCGATGAACGTCCCGAGCGACCGCCTCGCGCGAAAGGACATCCTCAAAATCGAAGCCCGCGAGGTGAACCAGGACGAGGTGGACGTCCTCTCGATGATCGCACCGCGCGCGACCATCAACATCATCGCCGACTACGATGTCGTCGACAAGCGCCGCGTCGAGCGCCCCGAGCGGGTGTCGGGAATCCTCAACTGTCCCAATCCCGCGTGTATCACGGCCACCGACGAGCCCATCGAGAGCCACTTCGACGTCCTCGAGGACGGGGTGCGGTGTCGCTACTGTGGCACGATCGTCCGGGACGACCTCGCCGAGCACCTGACGCCACACGCCTAATCGGTGCGATCGAGCGCCTCGACGGCAGCCACCGCCCGTTCGTCGTCGTAGGCGAAGGCGATGCGATCGGCATACGTATCGACGACCCGAGCCGCGTGAGTCAGGTCCTCCAGTTCGTTCTCCGCGGCATACAGCTCGACCGTGAACGGACGCTCCAAGCGGTCGCGAAAGCCGGACGCGAGCACTTCGAGCCAGTAGGTGGTCCGGTACCCGAGGTCGTACAGCGGAACGACGAATGCATCGACGACGGCCTCGAGGGCCTCGAGGTCGAGACCGGCTCGACGAAACAGATGACCGGGCATGGGGTCGGGATACAGCGTCAGATAAACCGACCCCGGCACCTTCGCGCTCGCGGCCTCGACGAAGTCGGTAATGACGTGGGCACGCCAGGCCGAGCGGTCCTCGAACGCGCTCGACGCGAACGCCGCGGTGCACCGATCACAATAACAGTATTCCTCCCGGGCAAAACCGACGTCATCCAGGCGAACGTCGCCCGACGTCTCACCACACGTGTCGATGAGCGCCATGAGTTCGGACCGATACTCCGGATGGCTCGGACAGACGTACCCCCAATCGAAGTACGGGCGGTCGCGTGTGGCCGGCCGCCCCGCCTCGTCGATGGCAACGTAGTCAGGGTCGTCGCTTTTGGCCGTATCGCCGTGACACGAGACCATGCTGATGGCCTCGGGGTGCGGGTCCGTGCGACGTCCGGTGACGTCCTTCACCACGTAATAGATCTCGTCGAACCGAGAATCGCCGATCCGATCGGTCGTGCGAGACACCAGCCCGGCCATGGCCCACCCTCGAGTCCGGGGGGACTAACCGTTCCGGGTCCACATCGGGAGAATCGCGGTGTTTTTCATCGCGCCCGGGTAACGACGCGCCATGAGCTTCGACGAAGGCGAGCGGGTCATCCTCCGCGACGAACACAGCGAACACGACGGCGAGGTCGGCGAGATTACGCAGGTCGTCGAAACCATGTTCGGCGACGAAACCTACACCGTCAGCTTCGAGGCCGGTCAGGAGACGGGGGTTGCCGCCGACATGCTCGAGGCCGCCCCCGCGGAAACCGACGAACAGGCGACCTAACCCGGCATGGGCGACCTCCCGGTCCACCGCATCGATGTTCGGGCGTTTCGGTACGCCACGGAGGCGCCAGAACGGGTCGAAGCGGCCATCGAAACGGTCGTCCCGGAGGCGGTCGATCCGGAGGCGGCGGCGCAACTCGACCGCACCACCACGGAAGGCCATTTTGGGCATCCGATCGACATCTATGCGGTATCGTTGTCCGATGCCGATGCCATCGACGCCATCTTCCGGCGGCTAGCGGCGTCGGGCGCGCTGTCGACGATCGTCGACGAGCTGGACGCACGGGTGAACCAGGACTGCGAGCTGTTCGTTCGCCTCGACAAACAGGCCGCCTTTGCTGACGAATCCCTCGAGCTCGGCGACGGCATCGAGCTTCGCATCAAGCTCGAGGCGTATCCAGCCACGCCGGATCGCGCCATCGAGAACCTGATGGGGTATCTCGACGCACAGGGATACCGGTCATGACGGCCCCTCGCTTTGAGGCGGTTACGGCCTATCCCACCGGCACCAGCACGGTCAGCCGGTTCGCCGCGACGGCGGGGGCGGTCGGTTTCCGCGGGCTGGTCGTGCGCAACGGACCGGCCGTCGATGACGATCCGTCCCCGTCGGTGATCGGCGAGCACTACGACGTCGACGTCGTTCCATCGATCGAGCTGGATCCGGTGGAGCCGGATGCAGTCAGCGGGTCGCTGCCTGGGTACCGCCGGACGTATCCGCTGGTGGCCGTTGCCGGAGGAAGCACTCCCATCAATCGGTTCGCGGCCACCCAGCGCCACGTTGACGTCCTCACCAGACCGGTCACGCCGGATGGACCCCACGTCGAGCCGGGGACGATCTCGAACGCGATCGATAACGACGTGGCGATCGAGTTGGATCTCGGTCCGCTCCGGTCGAGGGGCGGTTCGCGGGTTCGATACCTGCAACGGCTGCGCAGCCTCTGGCGCGTGGTGGACCACTATGACGCGCCGTTTGTCGTGTCGATGCACCCAACGAGTCATCTCGAGATGCGAGGCCCCCGCCACCTCAAGGCCCTCGGCGACGCCGTGGGTATCGAGGCGGCGGCGATCGAACGCGGTCTGCAACGATGGGGCGACCTCGTCGAACGGAATCGATGAGGCCCGGGAGCGGCGGTCGGCCGGCAAACGCGAGGCGTAAAAGGGCGGAGGTATTATCGAACGGCGATGGCCACCTGGCCGAAACACCTCAGACCGCGCTGGCGGTATCTCGCGGTCGACCTCGAGGTTCCGGGCGACGTCGACCTCACTCGGGATGACCTCCAGGGGTCGCTCTGGCGAGGGCTCAAGAGCCTGTTCGGCGATGCGACCAGCGCCCGCGTGGGCATGGATCTCGTCCGACTCTCGCTGGTTGATGGCCGGGGGCAAGCGATCATCCGGGTCGCCAGGGACGGTGTCGAGGAGGCACGGGCCGTCCTTGCGACGGTCGATCGGGTGGCCGACCGGCCGATCCGGTTCGATGTCCGGGGCGTCAGCGGGACGATCCGGGGCTGCGAGGAAAGCTACTTAGGAGACGCGGGGGAACCCGCGAGTCAGGACACCGTCACCTTCGACGACGTGGAGACGACGGCCGTCGTTCGGGACGAGACCGTCGACATCCGAATCGACTCCACGCCGGTCGGTGTGACAACCTTGGACACAACGTGATACTATGCAGGGACAAGCGCAACAACAGGCGTACGACCGCGGCATCACCATCTTCTCACCCGACGGTCGACTCTACCAGGTCGAGTACGCTCGCGAAGCGGTCAAGCGCGGTACCGCGAGCATCGGCGTGCGGACGACCGAAGGCGTCGTGCTGGCCGTCGACAAACGCATCCGTTCGCCGTTGATGGAACGCGAAAGCGTCGAGAAGATACACAAGGCCGACTCCCACATCGGCATCGCCAGTGCCGGCCACGTCGCCGACGCTCGACAGCTCGTCGACTACGCCAGACAGCAGGCACAGCTCAACCACTTTCGGTACGACGAGCCGATCGGGGTCGAAACGCTCACGAAGAACGTGACGGACTTTATCCAGCAGTACACCCAGGTCGGCGGCGCGCGGCCGTTCGGGGTGTCGCTGATTATCGGGGGTATCGAGGGGGACACCCCTCGCCTGTACGAGACCGACCCGTCCGGGACGCCGTATGAGTGGAAGGCGCTCGCGATCGGCGCCGAACGCGCCGACTTGCAGGACTACCTCGAGCAAGAATACGAGGATGAGATGCAACTGGAGGAGGGAATCAGACTTGCCGTTCGGGCGCTCGCCCGCATCAACGACGGACAGCTCGCTCCACACGACGTCGGGTTCGCCACGGTCGACGTCGAGTCCAAGCGCTTCTTGCGCCTCACCGACGAGGAGGTCCTCGGGTTCATTCAAGACGAGGACGTCCTCGCCACGGACGACGAGAGTGCCTGATCGGAGCCGCGGTTTTAATAGCCGGCTCCCCCTTCCCGCGCTCGTATGATCTCCCTCGAGGAGGCCGTCGTCGCGCGACTCGAGTCGCATGGAGCCCGCTTCGAGGTGCTGGTCGACCCGGATGCCGCGCTGGACATTCGCCGCGGCGAATTCGACGGCGATATCGAGGATGTCATCGCCGCGGAGGACGTCTTCGAGAACGCCAGTCGAGGGGACCGGCCGAGCGAGGACGATCTGGAGACGGTGTTCGAAACGACCGATCCGCTCGAAATCATCCCCGAGGTGATCAGGCGGGGGGAGATCCAGATCACCGCCGAACAGCGCCGGGAGATGCAAGAGCGCAAACGCCGACAGCTGATCAGCCACATCAGTCGCAACGCGGTCAATCCCCAGATGGACGATGCGCCACATCCGCCAGAACGGATCGAACAGGCCCTGGAGGAGGCGGGGTTTCGCATCGACCCGATGGAACCCGTCGAGGACCAGGTAGACGAGGCCCTCGACGTACTCCGGCCGATCATTCCGATCCGGTTCGACGAGATGACCGTCGCCGTCCAAGTCCCCGCCGACCACGCCGGTGGAGCCCAGGCAAAGTTGCGGGAGTTCGGCGAACTCGACGACGAGGAATGGCAACCGGACGGCTCCTGGATCGGCGTAATCACGTTCCCGGCGGGCATGCAACACGAGTTCTACGACCGTGTCAACGAGGTCAGCGAGGGTGAGGCCGAGACGCGAGTCATCAGCGACCGCGACGAGTGGGACACTCGGTAAGCGCCACGGGACATCCACCGACGGGATCGAGCGCCGGCCCTTCGGGAGACCCTACTTGTCCTCGAGGCGTTCGAAGGCCCCGACGAAGTCGTCGTGGCCCTCGAAGAGGTCCTCGCGGAGCTCGTCTACCCGCTGGCGGAGTTCATTGAAGCGAGCGTTGAGCTTCGCGTACTCCTCACTCTCCTGAAGGTCACGTTCGGACTTTTCCGCCTCGAGGAGCGCCTTCTTCGAGGCCAGGGAGTACAGCTCCTGTAGGTCGGCATCATATTCGTGCCGATCGGCCACCCTCGTGACCGTCGCTTGCAGATCCTCCTTGGAGATCGGCTTCACGATATAGTCGTCAAAGCCCATCTCGACGATGTCAAAGTCAGGATCGACGGCCGTGACCATCACGATCCGACAATCGTGCCCGGAGTCACGGATCCGATCGAGCACCTCGTCCCCGGAGAGTCCGGGCATGCGCCGGTCGAGGAGCACGACCGATACCGAGTCGTCGATCTCGTCGAGTGCGCTCTCTCCGTCATAGGCGACCCGGACGTCCCACTCATCCTCGAGCCAGGACGCGAACAGGTCGGCGAGGAGCGTCTCGTCGTCGACCACGAGAACGGTCCCGGCCTCACTCATGGTCATCAACCCCGGTGCGTACCATGGCCTTCTCGCATACACCAAACACGGTCCTCATCTTAAATGGGTGGGAACACGGTCTCATTCGGGATAGGCCTCGTCGATGAGTGATGGGTTTGCCTCGAAATGCTCCCGGATCGGAGCCAGGCAATGGTCCAGCTCGTCAGCGACCGCTGCTTTCAGGTCCTGTGGATGCAACTCGCCGTCGGTGAAGTCCGACTCCACGGCCGCGTAGGTGTCGTACGTGAGCGTCCCACCATACTCCGCGGGCCGCTCGACGACAAACGCGCGATCTTCCTCCGCAAGCACCGGAACGATGAGATAACGGAGGTACTCCATCACCCCGTTGTTCTCGACCTCACCGGCGGGGCAGTACGCCCCCTCAAGCTTCTCCTCTATTGCCGCCGTGTCGTCCGTGATCCTGATGGTGGTCTCCGCGGCCGAGGCACTCATCTTGTCGCCTGTGAGCCCGGAGAGCAAGGGTGCAAAGAGGCTCACGGGTTTCGGTCCGCCGTGGGCCGGAAGCACCTCGCGGGCGAGCATGTAGATGCCCCGCTGGTCGATCCCACCATACGCAATGTCGACATCGAGGTGGTGGACGTCATTGGCCTGCATCAGCGGATAGAGGAGCCCGCCCAGCTTCGTGCTGTCACCCGCCCTGACGACCTCGCTCCCGGCTCTGCGGGCCCGGCTGACGGTGGTCGTGGCCGTCATCCGCAACAGGTCGAGGACGTAGTCACGGTCCAGTTCGAAGTCCGTCCCGCGAACGAACCGGATGGCGTCGGGATCTCCCCCTGCCGCCGCGACCATCTGTTCAATGGCCGCTCGATAATACCGCGATCGCTGGTCGAGCAGGTTGTACGGAGACTTCTCGTCATCCAGGTGGGCGTGGAGGTCCGCCACCAGGACGGTGACGTCGAGGTCCGCCTCCAGGAAGTCAACGAGCTTCCGGATGGTCGTGAAATGGCCGATGTGCATCTGCCCGGTCGGTGCGTAGCCGATGTAGACGGCGGGATCGGGGCGGTTCAAGACGTCTTGTAGCTCCGATTCGGTGACCACCTCCTCCGTAAACCGCGTCACTAACGACAGCCGATCCATGGGTGCTGGCGATGCGTACGCATCCGGGCGGGGTTAAGTCTTCACACTCGGCAAACGCCAGCGGTTATGCCCTTTGCCGTCGGAAGTCGGCCACATGGGTGCGCGTCCGACCGCCGTGCTTGGGGTCCTCGCTGCGGGCCCCAAACCGGTCACGGCGGTGGCGAGGTCGCTCGACATCGAGCGGACGGCCCTCGAGTCATCACTCGAAGACCTGGCCGCCCGCGGTCTCGTCGAAGACGTCGACGACGAGGTGCACCTGGCCGAGGGGGTCGCCTACGACCGTGAGACGCTCAAGCGGGTCACCCCCTCGTCGTACGCCGTGCATGTCGAGGACTGCGTCGTGAGCACGAACGGCTGGGCCGCCGACCTCCTCCAGACGGCCGACGACCGCGTCCTCGCTGTTGCCGAACGCCAACGGGGTGGCCGCGGACGACGGGGGCGGTCGTGGCGATCGCCGCCAGGTGGAATCTGGGCCAGCCTCGCCGACGGCCGGGCGCGTCCCGTCGAGACCGGCTGGGTTGAGGGGCTCGCGCTCGCGCTTGCCACCACCGACGCGATCCGACTTCTCGGCCTCGATGCCAGCCTCAAATGGCCGAACGACGTCACCCTCGACGGCGGTAAGCTCGCCGGCATCCTCGTGGAGATCGTCGGGGGGCAACGTCGCGAGCGAACGATCGCCGGCGTCGGTCTCAACGCCAACGTGGACGTCAACGAATTGCCCGACCGGGCGACCAGCCTCCACGCACACGTCGGCCCCGTTCGGCGAGCACCCCTCCTCGGCCATCTCGTTCACCGGTTCGAGGGCCATCGATCGGACCCGGACGCCACGCTCGCTGCCTGGCGGACCAGGTGTCAGACGATCGGTCGCCACGTCAGTCTCGAACGGCCCGACGGGGTCATCACTGGCGACGCGGTTGGCCTCACCGACACTGGCGCGTTGGTGGTGGATACGGGCGACGACACCCTGGTCGTCCGACCCGAACGCTGTCGTCGACTCAGATACGTGTGATCAACTCACGTCCGGTCGGCTTCGATGGGGGCGAGGACGACCTCCTCGATGTCGGCAACGGTCGCCCGACGGACGACAGCGCGTACGGGGTCGACCGTCCCGGTGAGGTTGTCGCCGTCGCCGTCGAGGACGACGACTCGCGCCGGACGACCCTCGGCCACGACGCCATCGGGGCGGTCCAGGATCGAGGCGCCAGCGGCGGTGGCCATCCGGAGCACCTCCCGATCGTCGAGGTCGAACCCGATGGCGGTCGTCGCCATCTCGCGGAACATGGAGGGACCGTTGAGCATCACGTTGTCCGTGCCGAGCGCGACGGTCGTCTGACGGGATAGTGCGGCGATCGGGGGGCGACCGACGCCCGTCGCGAGGTTCGATCGGGGACAGACGACCACCGGCACCTCGGCGTCCCCCACGCGTGTGAGGTGATCGGCGTCCGCATGGACCATGTGGACCAGGTAGTCCGGTTCGAGGTCGAGGGCGGGATCGATATCGTCTCGACCAACCTCGCCCGCGTGAATGCCGAACGGTTTGGCCCGGGTTCGAGCGGCGTCGCGAGCGGCCTCGAAGTCGCCATCCGCCGCACCGCTGGCACCGTACCCGTCGGCCACCTCGAGCACGGTCGGCGTCCCCCGCCCGAATGCCAGGGCGTCGATCGAGAGCCCGGTGGCGGCCGCGCGGAGCCGATCGACCCCCTCGACGCCACCCTCACGGAAGTCGGCACAGGCGCTCGTCCCACCCGATTGCATGAACTGCAGGGACCGTCGCATGGCCGCCTCCAGCTCGGTCGGATCAGCCGCGCGCAACAGGCGATGTTTGAGCCCGTCCGGTGGGGCGACGAGTTCGCGCAACGTCAGCCCAGCACCGGCATCCTTGGCCACTGAATCGCCCAGATGAACGTGGGCGTTGACGAACGCCGGGATGATGATCCGGCTCGATTCGACATCCGCCGTCTCGACCCCGGCGATCGTGCCGTTCTCGATCACGAGCCGCCCGACGATCGGCTCCATCTCCCGGCCCGCGATAACGGTTCCCTCGATGATGCGGTCGGTCATCGCTCGGAAAAGTCCCCCAGGGTGCGGTTGAGCCCTCGGCCCCGGGGCTGGATCGGCCGCCCGTCAATGTCGAGATCGAGCTCGTCGATCGCCGCGGTGGCGACGGTATCGACGTGCTCGGCGGGCGTATACACACCGAGGCGCCACTGCGAACGATGGTGCTCCTCAAGCGCACCAACGAGGGGTGATTGCTCCCCGAGCCGTCGGAGGTGACCGTTGACGATGACGCGCGAGCTCGCCTCGCGCATAGGCGATGAGCGAGGGACATCGAGGAGGACGCTCGTCGGGTCAAGCCCCGCCGTCTCGGCGATCGCTCGCCGGTGATCGTCGAGCCGCGATCGGTCAGCCTCAAGAACCGCCGCGGGGACGCGGCCGCGTTCGGTCCAGACCGCTCGCTTGTAGAGGTCACGGTGCAACAGTCGCCGGACGAGCGGTCTGGTGCTCGCAGTGGCCTGAAGGGCGTGGAGTACGTCGTGATCCGTTGCCCGCCGGAGCGGGTGGAGGGCGTCGGCCCCACCCCAGTCGATCGATGGTGAACCCAGATGTGTGCGAAGCTGTTCGTCCGCAGCCAGCAGTGATACCGCCCGCCGGAGCATGGTCTTGCTGATGCGGGCCACGTGATGGTTGTACACGGTTGGGTTCATCAGCGCCCGAGCGATGAGGAGGTTCTCGGCCGTCTGCACGTTGCCCTCGTCCAGTGCGAGGGTACCGTCGGCGAAGGTGAGCTCCCGGATAAGCCGGCCGGGGTCGATCATGCCGTAGGGGACCCCGGTGTGGTGGGCATCGCGAACCAGGTAATCCATCCGATCGATGTCGAGCTCACCCGCGAGCAGCTGGCCGAGGGGTCCCTCACCGTGGACTAACTCGGCCACCTTGGCGGGTTCGAGGTCATGCTCGGTGAGGACCTCGGCGATCGGCGGCTGGGCAAGCAGATCGCCGACGGCATCGTGTGACCGACCGGTCTCGATCCGTAACACGGGTTCCAGATTGTGCGAGAAGGCCGCGTGGCCCACGTCGTGGACCATCGCCGCGGCCTCGAACCGCCGCGCGGTTCGCCCAGCGATGTCCAGACTGTCCAGTGCCCGACGGGCGAGGTGGTAGACGCCAAGGCTGTGTTCGAAGCGAGTGTGATTCGCCGACGGGTAGACGAGATGGACCGTCCCTAGCTGGCGCAGGTGGCGAAGGCGCTGGACGGGTGGTGAGTCGAGCAGGGCGGCTCCGACGCCATCGATCTCGATGTGGCCGTGGACGCTATCCTTGATCGTCGGCATGGGCCAGAAACGGCGACCCCGTTACAGGAGGGCGTCGACGTCCTTGTGGCCCTCGATGTCGACTCCGTCCTCGGTGACCTTGGCGATGAAAATCCCGTTGCCGCTGCCGGAATCACGTTCGGTGGCACTGACGATGCCGCCGGCGGCGATCCGGACGGCCTCGTCGAGGCCGATGTCCGGGTCGTACTCCTGTTCAAGGTGGCCATATGCGAGTTGCATCCCGCTTCCGGTCACGGTGTAGTCTTCCCCAAGGACGCCGCCGTCTGGCGAGATGGCATACACGTGGTGACCCTCCTCGTCGACGCCACCGAGAATCGGATTGATCGCGAAGTACGGTCCGGCCCGGGCAAGGTTGCCGGCGATGGTCGAGAGCGCCTGCATGCTCATGCGGTCCCCGCGGCGGGTTTCATAGAGGCTCGACTCGACGCGAAGCGTGCGGATGAACGCCTGGGCGCCGCCCACCGTGCCGACCATGGTCAGCGCCGCCGTTGGATGGACCTGTTCGACCTTCTGGACGTTCTTGTTCGAGACGAACCGCCCACCGAGGGTCGCGCGCATGTCCGTCGCAAGCACGACCCCGTCGGTCGTCGTGAGGCCGATGGTCGTCGTCCCGGTTTCACTCGAGTATTCCGACTGGGGGGTCCCACTTGCCTGTGGCAACGAGCCGACGGCCGGTTGGTCCGGGTCGCGCATCCCCGGTGCCAATGGACCGTCGTGAATCTGATCGGGCGAACGGTGCTCCATGGCGGGCGTTACACTTGGGTGGACATAAAGGGCCGTCTTCGCGGTTACGACGCCGGATCGTCGAGATCGTCGTGCAGCGCCTCCAGACTCCGGATGAGGCGGTGGATCGGCAGCGGAATGCCCAGGCGCTTCGTGACGATGGCCGCCGGGAGCAGGATGATCCCGAGGACGATCGCCAGCTGATACGCCCCGAACACCACCGCCCGGGACACGGATTCGAGCATGGATCGTGTGCCCCGGGTCTCGCCAGGTCGATGGTATAAGTGTTGTCCCACAATTCCCACCAAACTGGCCGGTACAGCGGGTTTCGGTCGGTTCGGGGTCGGTGGTTTGCCGACGAGCAGGTGTGCGAGTGGGTTCGTCAATCCTGCACGACACACCCGAAAATAATACGCGAATAATACGGCTCCGTCCGGCGCAAACCGCAAGTGACGACAGGCTCCGGGGCTAATCCCGGACCATGGCTGATTACAGGGTGTTGCTCGAGGCGGCCTGGTTGGTCCGTGACGTATCGGACGTGGACGACGCGATCGGGGTCGCCGTCAGCGAGGCGGGCCGTCGACTCAACGAAGCCTCGATGGGGTACGTCGACGTCGACGTCGGTGTCACCGGATGTCCGGTGTGTGAGGCGCCGTTCGATTCGGCGTTCGTGGCGGCGGATACCGCGCTTGTGGGACTGGCGTTGGACATCGACATTTTCAACGCCGAGGACGTGGAGCACGCCTCTCGCATCGCCAAGAAGGAGATCGGTCAGGCGCTGCGGGACGTGCCGTTGAGCGTCGTCGACGTGACCGAGACCGAGAGTGACGAGGCGTAGGGAGGCCCGAACACTTATTGATTACCCATAGTAATTCCACCTATGGAGCTCCCGACGCCGTCCGACCTCCGACAGCGACGGACGGAGCTCGACCTGACCCAACGGGAGGTGGCCGAGGCCGCCGACGTCTCACAGCCGCTTATTGCCCGCGTGGAGGCGGGCGACGTCGATCCACGACTCTCGACGCTACGACGGATCATCGACGCGCTCGATGAGGCGGAGGCGGCCGTCGTGCGGGCCTCCGACCTGATGACGGCATCGATCGTCGCCGTCGAAGCCGACGATCCCATCCGCGTCGCCGCCGAGCGCATGCACGACGCCGCTGCCTCGCAGCTGCCCGTCCTCGAGGACGGGGTCGCGGTCGGGAGCATCACGCTTGGTGACCTCGCGATGCTCGATGATGCGGACCGGTCGGATCCGATTCGAGACCACATGCAGGCACCGTTTCCAGCGGTCCCGCCGGATGCCTCCCAACGCGAACTTCGCGCGATCCTCGAACACGCGAGGGCGGTCCTCGTGACGGACGAAGGACGGCCGATCGGCATCATCACGGAGGCCGACCTCGCCGCTCGCCTCTCGTGAGCCGACGAATTCCGCGACTTTATTGGGCACCACGGTGAGAGCGAATCCATGGATCGAGGGGCCTTTCCGACCGACGCGCCCGCCGTGGTCACGTGTGGTCTGCCGTATGCCAATGGCGAGTTGCATATCGGTCACATGCGGACCTTTCTGAGCGGCGATACGATCGCACGCGCCTTCCGCCTGATCGGACAGGAGACCGCGTTCGTCTGCGGGTCGGACATGCACGGAACGCCGGTGTCCGTCAATGCTCGTCGTGAAGGGGTCGACCCCGAGGAGTTCGCCCTCCGGTGGCATCGGCAGTATGAGTCCATCTTTCCCGAGCTCCGCATCGAGTTCGACCACTACGGGCATACACACGACGAGACGAACCGCGAGTTCACCACGTCGATCGTGGAGGCGCTCATCGAGGGCGGCCACGTCTACGACCGGGAGATCGAGGTGGCCTGGGATCCCCAGCTCGAGATGCCCCTGCCCGACCGGTACGTGGAGGGAACCTGCCCGTACTGTGGCGCTCACGCCCGGGGCGATGAGTGCGACGAGGGCTGTGGCCGCCATCTCGAACCCGGCGAGATCGAGGACCCGGTCAGCGTGGAGACGGGCGAGCCCGCCGAATACCGCACACGTACGCACAAGTTCTTCCGCTTGTCCGACTTCCAGGAGTATCTGGCAGCGTTCATCGACCGCCTCGAAGGGACCGACAACGCAAAGCATCAGCCCCGGGAGTGGATCGAGGGGACGCTTCGTGACTGGTGTATCACCCGCGACCTCGACTGGGGGATTCCGTATCCCGACGATGACGGCGACGACCTCGTGTTGTACGTCTGGGTGGACGCGCCGATCGAGTACATCTCGTCCACCTACCAGTACGCCGACCACTCCGAGTCGTTCGATTGGGAACGCGCCTGGCAGTCCGACGGTGAAATCGTCCACGTCATCGGGCGCGACATCATCCAGCACCACACGGTGTTCTGGCCGGCGA
>CAZCYF010000005.1:0-55654 GCA_964502835.1 uncultured Halobacteriales archaeon
TCGCCTCGTGGCACTCGATGCGGCCGAACTTGGCGTTGCGATAGCCCTGGTAGCCAAAACACGAGACCAGGATCCACTTGATCGCCCCTGAGCGCGAGCGCAATTCGGCGGCCCGTCCCGGGTCGTCCACGTCGGCGAGTCCGGCCTTGATCGCTGCCCGGTCGTCCAACAGCGGCTGGAGCACGTCGGCGAGAAAGCCACGCTCGTCACAGATGGCGTAGCCGAGTTCGGGGACGTCCTCGCGGTCGCCGTGGCAGTCACACTGGACCGTGTCGGGGCTGACGTTGTACTCACAGATGATGCGCGGATACAGCGACGCGAAGTCGACCTCGACGACGCCCTCGTGCAGGCCGACCTCGGGAGCGAAGGTGAACCCGCCCCGGTCGGCGGTATGCAGCGTGCGGACGTCCTTGAACGCCTCCGGCTCCCACTTGTTCCACGGCACGAGCACGTCCCGTTCGAGCGCCCGACGGGTCTGGATTGCCGTGAGGACGGTGCCGATGCTGGCCCAGCCGGTCTCCTCGAGGGGCCGGTGTGAGCGCTCGACGAGGTCGAGGATGCCCGCCAGGCTCGTCTCGTGCCAGAGGAAGCTGTTGGAGGTGTCGAGGATCGCCCGGCCGGGGACGTGATACCGCGGTGCGGCGTAGCCGACCTGGCCGTAGCTCTCGTAGGTCGAACCACCCGACAGCTGCGACCAGCCGGGCAGGCGCCCGAGCCGGAGGTCGTCGTACCCGCTGGCCTCGGCGTGCTCGAACAGCAGGGGAATCATCTCGGCGGTGTTGACGATGAGCACGTCCGGGTCCCGCCGCTCGACCGCCTCGATCGTCGCCTCGACCGCCGCGGCGTCGTCACGACCGACGCGCGTCTCTCCGATCGTGAGCCCCTCGAGAGTCCCCTCGGCGACGGCTCGTTGACCGAGGGTAAGCTGGAGGCTCGTCGGGGGCCGTGTCGGCACCGGTGCGGTGTCCGTCTCGAGGCAGTACCGAAACTGCGGCGTGAGGTCGACGTTGAACAGCCGGTAGGTGCCGGTGGGGAGGCCGTCTGGCTCGTGGCGGTGGCGCACCTCGCGGGCGAACGGGCGCACGTCGGCGAGCCGCTCGAGGTCGACGCGCACCACCGGCGAGCGTCGCTGGTCGTGTAGCGAGGTGAACCACCGCTCCCGGGCGACGTCGTCGACCTTGGGATCCGCCTCGAGGTCGTCGATGAGGGTGTCGTAGCGGTCGGGTGGCCCCGCCACGTAGACCGACGGGGTGTACGTCGGCACCCGACGGGCCCGCGCGCCGTCCTCGACGAGCGACCAGACGCGCACCCCGCCCTCCTCGAGGGTGTCGACGGCGAAGGCCATGTCAGTCCTCCGTCGCCAACGCGCGCTCGTGGGCGAGCAGCATCGACAGGAGCACGATCGTCTCCGGGTCGGCGCCGTTGTGGTAGGTGGCGGCGTCGGCGTGGTGGCGAGCCCGGTCGAACAGCCGGTCGAAGTGCGCCTGGTCCTCCGCCCGCAGCCCCCGGCGATAGGGCTGGAGGGCCTCCTCATACCGGGTGAGCAGGTCGCGGTAGGTGGGATCGGTTCGGCCCATCGGTGCTCACCCCAGCGCGGCCAGGGTGGACCGTTCGGGCGCCGGCATCCCCTCGGCCGCGGGTTCGCGACGGCCGAGCAGGTCCACCCAGTAGGGGATCGTCGTCTGCCAAAAGCCCGGCCCCCGGTAGACGGTCGTCCGAAACGCGTCGGTCTCGAAGGCCGTTCCGAGGTCGGTCTCACGGGCGACGATGGTGTGCGCAGCCCGGTCGCTGACGGTCGCGGCCAAGGCGGGCGTCCCGGCGGTGAGGAGGACGCGCACCGCACCGGCCAGCTCGTCCAGGGCCGTCAGCACGTCATCGAGCAACGCCTCGGCCTGGGCCGTCGGGACGTCGTCGTCGGCGTACAGCGCGTCCACGCAAGGCAGGACGACCAGCGCCGGGTCGCGGTCGTCGACGACGGTCTGGACGAGGGTGTGGTGCTGGTAGGCGGTGAACGCGCGGGCCACGCGAAGCCCCCCGGGCGCGCGTCGGCCGGTGGCGTGCTCGCGCAACACGTACGTCGAGGCCGTGTTGCGGGCGTCGATCCAGTAGGCGGGCCCCTCGACCGCCTCCGCCGTCGCGAGCGCCAGCCGATGGACGGCGGCTGCACGCGGGTCCTCGGCGTCGAGGTAGGTCAGGCCCGGTTCGAGGGTCGGCAGTTCGTCGTGTGGGTGGACGGTCATGGCAACTCCCGGACCGCGGGCTTGTCCTGGCGGGGGGTTAAACGCGCGCCGGAGGGGGTCGGCGAAAGTAAAAGTGCGTCCCCGGCGGGTTCAAGAGAAGTCGCCGAGGCCCGACTGGGTGGCCTCGTCGTCCTCCGTCGCGGCGTCCTCGTCGACCTCGATCTCCGGCTCGGGAACCGTGTCGCTACGGTGTCGGGCCTGTTCGACGATCCGCGCGACCTTCTGGGTGTCCTCGCCGCTGCCGGTGAGATAGCTGACCTCCGAGGCGTCGAGCTCGAACGTTGCGGCGACGGCCTCGGTGAGTTCGCGTGGCTTGCAGTGGTGGGTCATGGCGGATACCAGTGGCATGACCTCCCGGCGTGCGGTGGCGATGCTCATCCCGCCGGTCTCGGCGATTCGTCGGGCGATGGCGTCACGCGTCCCCCGAGCCCCGCGCGATCGGCCGAGCCGGCGACGGTACCCCGGGGGTCCATACCGGGTCCAGCCACCCTTCGTCCCCCGTCGGGCACTGGCCACTCCCGCGGTCAGGTGGTTCGTCGCGTACCGCCAGAACCGGTACTCCTGGGTCGCCCAGACGCGGCCGAGCCACCGATCGGCCAACGACAGGTGGTCGTACGCATCGGCCAGTTCGGGGCCGGTGAAGTCCTTGGGAAGGTTCTCGTCCAGCCACGCGAGCAGGTCGTCGGGCGTCTCGTCGACGCGGTAGGCCGCTTGCTGGGCCTCCTCGGGCCCGAGTTCCTTGATGACGCCGTCGAGGAAGGTGAAGATGTCGTCGGTGCGGTCGCGATCGCCGGTCACCACGTCAGCCTCGGTCACGGCATCGCGGCCGGCGGCAATCGCCTGCAGGTCCTGGATCGCCGAGCGCAGGTCGCCGCTGGTTCGCTCGGCGATCCGTTCGAGCGCGGCCGCCTCGAAGTCGATGCCCTCCTTGCGGCAGATGTCTCGCAAGACGGGCACGATCGATCGGGCGGTGATCGCCCGAAACTCGATCTCCCGACAGCGATTGCGCAGCCCCCGCGACATGTCGTAGTACCCGTTCGCGATGAGCACGACCGGCTGACTCGCGTCGTCGACGAGGCGCGTGATCGCCCCGGCACCACCCCGGTCGACGTTCCCGTGGAGGTTGTCCGCCTCGTCGAGGATGATCAACCGCTTGCCGCCGGAGCCCTCCGTCAACGTGCCCGAGCGAGCCGCCTCGCCGGCGGTCGCCTCGATGATGCGCTTGGTGCGCTGATCGCTCGCGTTGAGCTCGACGACGGACCAGCCGTGCTCCTCGGCCAGCGCGTGGGCGCTCGACGTCTTGCCGACTCCCGGGGGACCGTGGAGGATGACCGCCTCACGGTGGTCCTCCCAGGTCCGCGCCCATTCGCGCAACGCCTCGACGGCGGAATCGTTGCCGCGGACCGCGTCGAGCGTTGTCGGGCGATACTTCTCCGTCCAGTCGGCCATCACCGTGAAGGTGGGATGAGCGGCGTATAGTGGTTCCGACGACCACCGGCGAGCTTTTGCGCGTGCCGGTGGAAGGTGGGCCCATGGCCGACGCGGACCTCTCGGCGGCGCAACTCGACCGCTATGCGCGCCAGCTCGTGTTGGACGGGTTCGGGGCCGCGGCCCAGGGCCGTCTCCGTGAGTCGTCCGTCCTCGTCGTTGGCGCTGGCGGGCTCGGCGCGCCGATCGTGAGTTACCTCGCCGGGGCCGGACTCGGCACGCTCGGCATCGCCGACGACGACGTGGTGGAGCGATCGAACCTCCATCGCCAGATCATCCACGGCGAGTCCGACGTGGGGCGTCCCAAGGTGGCGAGTGCGGTCGAGTGGGTCGAGAACCACAATCCCGACGTGGCGGTGACCGGCCACGAGATCACGGTCGACCGCGACTCGATCCATCCGCTATTGGACCGGTATGACCTCGTGGTCGACGGGAGCGATCGGGTCGCGACCCGCTTTCTCATCAACGACGCCTGCGCGCTCGATGGAGTCCCCTTCGTCCACGGTGCGGTCCATCGATTCGAGGGGCAGGTGGTCGCCTTCGACCCCGACGACGGCGGACCGTGTTACCGCTGTCTGTACCCCGAGGCGCCCCCGGCAGACGCCGTACCGGACTGTGCCACCGCCGGCGTCCTCGGGCCGGTCCCCGGTGTGATCGGGTGTCTACAGGCGGTCCAGGCGATCAAGATCGCCGCCGATGTCGGCGAGGCCGCCTTCGGACGCATCCTCGCCGTCGACGCGTTGCGCTTCGAGGTCGACCGCATCGACGTCCGGTCGAACCCCGAGTGTCCCGTCTGCGGTCCGGAGGCGACGATGAGCTCCCTGGAGGACGTCAGCTACGGTGACCGCTGTCGGATCGAGGCTGTCGAGTGACTCACACACTGCGGGCGATCTCGATGTAGGCGTCCCGTGCCGTCTCGAGCAGATCGACGTCGACGCTCTCGTCGGCGGTGTGGGCCTCATCGCGCTCGGCCGGCCCGACGACGACGGTCGCGGTTCCGGCCTCGGCGAGCCAGCTCGCATCCGTGGCGTGTGGTTTCGTGACCGTTGCAACGGACCGGTCTTGCACGCCACTGACCGACGCACGGACCGCCGTGGCGAACGAGTCGTCCGAACAGGCCATCGGCGGCCAGTCCTGCGTGACCTCCCAGTCCACCCACGGCCGGTCTGCGATCACCCCGTCGATGTCCAGGCGATGGCCGGGCACCGTTCGCTCGTCGAGGGTCACCGTACACCGATCGGGGATGACGTTATCCGCCATTCCCGCCTCGATCCCCGTGACCGCGAGGCTACCCTGGAGCTGCTCGCCGGCGAGCGTCGCGGTGGGGGCCGGTCGATCACGGAGTGCACCGATCACGTCGATGGCGCGGTAGATCGCGTTGACGCCGACGTCCGGCCTGCTCGCATGCCCGGCTTCACCCCCGACTTCGAGGGTGGATCCCCGCCGCCCCCGGTGGGCCACGACCACGTCCAGGGCACCTGGCGTCGCATAGCCCGCCGAGCCCTCGCCGATCACGGCGCGATCCGGTCGAAAGCCCGATTCCACCGCGTGGCGGGCGCCGACGCCGCCGGTCTCCTCCCCGACGAAGCTCGCAACGACAAGGTCCGACCCGGACGGTACGTCACGTACCGCGAGCAACATCGCCGCCACGGCACCCTTCATGTCGGCGCTGCCACGGCCATAGAGCCGGCCGTCGCGCACCGCCGTGGTCGGCACCCCCTCCGAATCGACCTGGTCCTCATCCGGCGGAACGACGTCGTGGTGGCCGACGAGCGCCAGTCGGTCGGGATCGTCGCCGAGGCGTGCGAACACGTTGCCGACCTCGTCACGCGTGACCTCGGCCGCGGTCTCCGCTCGAAGCCATCGCTCGATGAACGCCCCAACCGCGGATGGGTCCTCGTGGCTGGGAATGGCGACCAGCTCGCGCGCGAGCTCCACGACGTCAGCCATACCAGCGTGGTAGGATGCCCCGTGGCGTAAGCCCGTCGGCGGCGGACGCGGGTAAACACGCTTTTGGACGGCCGCTTCGAACCTGACACATGAACGTCCTGCCGGACACGAGCGTCGTCATTGACGGGCGCGTGTCCGAGAAGATCCGAACGGGTGCGTTTACCGACGTGCGCGTCCTCGTCCCGGAGGCGGTGGTCGCCGAGCTCGAGGCCCAAGCGAACGACGGATTCCCCTCCGGCTGGGAGGGGCTCAAGGAGCTCCAGCGCCTCGCCGACCTGGCCGACGAGGGAACGATCGACCTCGAGTACATCGGCGACCGGCCCGACGCCGTGGCGCGCGGTGCCGCCAGCGAGGGCGACGTCGACGCGATGATTCGCGCACTCGCGGCCGACCGTGACGCATTGTTCTTCACGAGTGACGTGGTACAAAGCGAGGTCGCCCGCGCGAAGGGGATCGAGGTCGAGTACATCTCCCCACGGCCCCGGGATGTCGATCGGCTCTCGATCGAGGACTACTTCGACGAGTCGACGATGAGCGTCCACCTCAAGGTGGGCATGGCGCCGATGGCCAAGCGGGGAACCCTCGGCGACATGCGGTATGAGACGATCGGTGACGAGCCCTTCGACGAAAGCGACCTCAAGGAGCTCGCCCAGGAGATCACGGATGGCGCGAAGGAAAGCGCCGACGGCTTCGTCGAGCTCGACGAGCCGGGCATGACGATCGTGCAGTTTCGCGACCTGCGCATCGCGATCGCCCGCCCACCGTTCGCCGAGGCCCTCGAGATCACCGCCGTCCGCCCGATCGCCGAGACGTCCCTCGAGGAGTACCAGTTCGCCGACGACCTCAAAGATCGCCTCCTCGAGCACCAACGCGGCGTTCTCATCGCCGGGGCCCCTGGCGCGGGCAAATCGACCTTCGCGCAGGCGGTGGCGGAGTTTCTCAGCGGCCACGACTTCGCGGTCAAGACCATGGAGAAGCCACGGGACCTCCAAGTTGGCCCCGAAATCACGCAGTACACCGCCCTCGCCGGGGAGATGGCGAACACGGCCGATTCGCTCTTGATGGTCCGCCCGGATTACACCATCTACGACGAGGTGCGAAAGACCGAGGACTTCGAGGTGTTTGCCGACATGCGCCTCGCCGGCGTCGGCATGGTCGGCGTCGTGCACGCCACCCGGGCGATCGACGCCCTCCAACGGCTCGTCGGTCGGGTGGAACTCGGCATGATCCCCCAGGTGGTCGACACGGTGGTCTACATCGAGGCCGGGGAGGTGCACACCGTGTACGACGTCACGACCGAGGTCAAGGTGCCGGCTGGCCTGACCGAGGAGGACCTCGCCCGCCCGGTCATCATGATCCGCGACTTCGAGACCGGCCAGCCCGCGTACGAGATCTACACGTTCAACCGCCAGGTGGTGACCGTCCCGGTCGCCGAGACCGACGACACCTCCTCCGGGGTGGACCGGCTGGCGACCAACGAGATCGAGCGGGAGGTGCAACGGATCGCAAACGGCCCGGTGGAGATCGAACTCACCGGGCCGAACGAGGCGACCGTCTATCTGCGTGAGCCAGACATCCCGGCCGTGATCGGCTCAGGTGGGGAGGTCGTGCGCGACCTCGAGGCCAACCTCGGGGTCAACCTCGACATCCAGCCGCTGTCGGACGACACACCGCGTCCGTCCGGCGGGGACGGTAGCGCCGTCGAGGCCGAGGTCACCGGCCGCCACGTGGTCATCCCCGCGAGTGAACACGTCGGTGAGACCGTCGAGGTGCACGCCGACAGCGACTACATCTTCACCGCGACCGTCGGCCGTGGCGGTGACATCAAGGTCACCCGGGGCAGTGCGATCGCGGACGAACTCGAACGCGCCATCGACGCCGGCCGGACAATCCGGATCGAGACCGGCTGACGCGACCGATCACTCCGCGCAGGCGCCCGCCTCCGGGCCACCGCAGCCGGAGTCGGCGCCCGGGGTGCCGTTGAGTTCGTACAGGCTCTGTCTGGCATCGGCCACGTAGACCCGTTCGGAGACGACCTCGGCGTCGTCGAGCCGTTCGAGGGCGTATCGGACCGTCCGTGGCGACAGCATCGATTCCTCGACGATCTGTTTTTGCGTCTGTGGACCGCCGTATTCGAGCACCTTGTAGACCAGCTTCGCACTTGGTGGGAGGTCACCAAGCTCAACCTCGGCTCCCATCATTACGATTCGAAACTCCGAGCGGACATAAGTGTACAGCTCCACCGTCAGGAACGAACGGCTTTTGGCCCCGCCCTCTCGAAGCATATCCATGGCGACCGAAGCGGCATCGGCCAAAGCGGATCACCTCCGGGCGGTCACCATCACCTCCGGGGCCGCCCTGGCGGGTGCGCTGGCGGCCATCCTCTCGGGGGTCATCACGGCCGACCTCTCTCCCTCGGAGGCCGCGGGTAACATCAACGCGCTTTCGATCTTGTTGCTCGCCATCCTCGTGCAGTTGCCGCTGTATCGCGTCATCGGCTACGATGAATTCGGCGGCGGCAAGGACGTGTTGTACGTCGTCTTCATGACGTTCTCGTTGTGGTTCATCACCTACGGGATCATTCTGACGACCGGTGTGGAGATCCTCTGAGGGGCGATGGCCCGCGACAGCATCGCCGTCGTCGACCTCGAGCGCTGCCAGCCCGACCGGTGCAACTACGAATGCGCCAACTTCTGTCCGCCGAACCGGACGGGCAAGGAGTGCATCATTACCCGCGAGGAGCGCCACGGCGACGAGCCCTACGAGGGCGATCCCGACCAGATCTCGATCTCGGAGGAAATCTGCCTGGGTGAGAGCTGTGGCATCTGTGTCGAGAAGTGTCCGTTCGATGCGATCCAGATCGTGAACCTGCCCCAGGCGCTCGCGGACGACCCGATCCATCGCTTCGGCGAGAACACGTTCGAGCTGTACGGGCTGCCGATCCCGGAACCCGGCCGGGTCACCGGCGTGTTGGGTCCGAACGGCATCGGCAAGACCACCGCCGTGCACGTCCTCGCCGGCGAGCTCGTGCCGAACCGTGGCGAGTACGAGTCGGATCCCACCTGGGACGACGTCCTCGAGGCGGTTCGCGGGACGGAGCTGCAGGGGTATCTCCAGTCCGTGATCGATGGCTCGATCAGCGTGTCCCGCAAACCACAGTACGTCGACCGCATTCCAGATCGGTTCGACGGCACCACGGCGGAGCTGTTGGCCTCGACGGACGAACGCGGCGCGCTCGACGAGCTGGTCGACCGGCTCGCCATCGCCCCCGTCCTCGAACAGCCGATCGATGCCCTCTCCGGCGGCGAGTTACAGCGTGTCGCCGTGGCGGCCGCACTCGCCCGCGACGCCGACGTGTACTTCCTGGACGAGGTCACCCCGTATCTCGACATCGACCAGCGCATGACCGTCGCCCGGGTTGTCCGTGACGTGGCCGCCGAGGATCGTGCGATGCTCGTCGTCGAACACGATCTCGCGATCCTCGATCTCCTGGCTGACGTGGTCCACCTCGGCTACGGCGAACCGGGGGCGTTCGGCGTCATCACCGACCCACGCTCGACGCGTGGTGGAATCAACGCCTACCTCGATGGCTACCTCGAGAACGAGAACGTGCGCATCCGTGAGGCCGCCATCGACTTCGAGACCCGGGCCCCGACCGAGGGCGTGATCGATTCGGCGATCGCCGAGTATCCGGCCTTCGAGTTCAGCTACGGCGAGGACGCCTTCACCCTCACCGCCGACGCTGGATCGATCGCGAGAAACGAGGTCTTGGGGATCGTCGGTCCGAACGGGATCGGCAAGTCAACGTTCGCCCGCGTCCTGACCGGTGACCTCGAGCCGGCAGCAGGCTCCCTCGACCTCGACGTGTCCATTTCGTACAAGCCACAGTACGTGGAGGTCGACCGCCAGATGACGGTCGAGACCTTCCTCTCGACGGTGACCGATCGGTTCGCGACCTCGACGTGGGAGACCGAGCTCGGCCGGCCGCTGCAACTCGAACGCCTGTACGAGCGACGGCTACCGGACCTCTCCGGGGGCGAGCGTCAACGGGTGGCGATCGCAGCGTGCCTCGGCGAACCGGCCGACCTGTACCTCCTCGACGAGCCGAGCGCCCACCTCGACGTGGAACAACGTGTCGGTGCGACGACGGCGATCAGACGGTTCGCCGACCGGTCCGATCAGACGGTACTGGTGATCGACCACGACATCTACATGATCGACCTGCTCGCCGATCGCCTGCTCGTGTTCGAGGGGGAGGCGGCCGAACGTGGCCATGCCGGTGCGCCACAGCCGATGCGAGCGGGCATGAACCGGTTCCTGTCGAACCTCGGCGTCACGTTCAGGCGCGACGAACGCTCCGGGCGCCCCCGCGTCAACAAGCCCGACAGCCAGCTCGATCGCAAGCAGCGTCGGTCCGGAGAATATTACTAC
This sequence comes from uncultured Halobacteriales archaeon, assembly GCA_964502835.1. Classification (GTDB taxonomy): domain Archaea; phylum Halobacteriota; class Halobacteria; order Halobacteriales; family SKSH01; genus CAZCYF01. The sequence goes on from CAZCYF010000005.1 coordinate 10,110, forward strand.
GAACCGGCCGGGTGAGCACGGCTCAGCTGATCGTCCGCTGGCAGGTACCACACAGCGTTTCGGCCTTGCGGTCGACGTCGTGGACCGTCGGTGAGAAGCTCATCACGCACCGGGTGTTGTCACAGTGCTCGAGGCCGAGGGTGTGGCCGACCTCGTGGACGATTTCCTTGCGCACCCGTTCGGAGATGACCTCCTGGGGGTTTCGCTCGGAAAACCCACCGTCGCTCGAGGTCTGCAACCTGGCGGTCGACACCACGCTCGCGCCTCCATCGAGATACGCTAGGCCGAACACGTAGTTCCGCCGGCGATAATAGAGGTCGGCGCTCGTCACCGCGAGGTTCGTGTCCCCGCTTCCGGATTCGTCGGCCAGCTCGATGAGGACCTCGGCGCGGTACTGGTTCCGCCCCGGGTCGTAGGCGCGATCGGGCAGCGACTTCTCGTCGCTAAAGCTGACGTCGCAATCGAAGACCGTCCGCAAGGCCGTCGAGGCCTCGCGCTTGACCCGTGCCGGCACGTCGCCCACCGGCACGACGTCGATGAGCATGGCAAGGCGTAAGCAAGGTCGGGTCATAAACGTCCCGACGTGAGCCACCCCACCGCGGCGTCGCTCGAGGATCGGCTTCGCCGTTGCGAGCGCGTGCTCGAGGTGGGGATCGGTCGCCGGACGGGCCTCGCTCGGCGGTTGGTTGGCGCTGGCGTGACGGTGATCGCCATCGACCGCGATCCGACCGTCGAACCCCCCGGCGTTCGAATTATTCACGATGACGTCCACGCGCTCGACCCCGACCGGGTGGCCCCCATCGATGCCGTCTACGCCCGTCGGCTCCCGCCCGAACTCCAGCGGTCGACCGCGGCGCTTGCCGAGGCGCTCAGCGCACCCTTGTGGTTCACCACCCTCGGCTTCGATCCCATCCTGATCGATGCCTTCCCGACGACGGTCGCCGGAACGACCGTGTATACCGCCGTCGACGCTGGACCGGAGAAGGTTTAGTTGGCCCCATCCACCGAGCCGGCATGCGCATCGCCATCGTCGGAGGGACCGGTGACATCGGCGCCGGGCTGGCGCTTCGGTGGTTGCGAGACACCGACCATACCATCGTCATCGGCTCGCGTGAGGCCGACCGGGCCGAGGCTGCCGTCGATCGGTACCGTGGCCGGATTCGAGCCCGTGGATACGATCCCGACCTGACGGGCACCACGAATGCAGCGGCCGTCGAGGGTGCCGATGTCGTCGTCGTGGCCGTCCCACCGTACAGCGTGGTCGACGCGATCGACGCCATCTCCGACGGACTCGACCCGGCGACGACGCTCGTCTCACCGGCCGTCGGAATGCGCCAGGCCGACGACGGCATGCGGTACCATCGCCCGGATGCCGGCAGCGTGACCGCCCTGGCGCGAGCGGTCGCCCCGAACGAGATCCCGGTGGTCGGGGCGTTTCATTCGCTCCCGGCCGATCGCTTGGCCGACCTCGATGACCCCCTCGGCATCGACACCGTCGTGGTCGGCGATGACGCCGAGGCGAAGGCCACCGTCATCGAGATCGCCCGGGCGGTCGACGGCCTGCGCGCGCTGGACGGTGGGCCGATCGACAATGCCGCGGAGGTCGAATCGATGACGCCGCTGTTGATCAACCTCGGCCGATACAACGATGACTTCGGCGGTGCTGGCGTGCGCTTCGTTCCCCGTTAAGTGGCGATTGCCGCCCCGGCCTCGGCGAGGGCCGCCTCGATGTCCTCGCGCTGGGTGACACCAATGAACCGGTCGACGATGCCGGCCTCGTTCTCGACGACGATCGTCGGTAGGGACCGCACCTGATACTCGTTGGCGATGTCGGGGTTCTCATCCACGTCGATGGCCTCCACCTCGAACTCGTCGCCCCAGTCCGCCTCGATCTCCTCGAGGATGGTGTCCTGTGTCTTGCACGGGCCGCACCAGTCGGCGTAGAAATCCTTCAGCGTGACGGGCATAGAACGCCAAATGGTTCCGCTGCAACCCGGTTAAGGATTGCCCTTGCCCTAACCCCGAAACCTTTAGGGGACGAGCCGGGCTGACCTATGGTAATGAGCTCTAGCGGCCAGAACTCGGGCGGCCTGATGTCGAGTGCGGGTCTCGTCCGGTACTTCGACTCCGAAGACTCGAAGGCACCCCAGCTCGACCCGCGGACGGTCATCGCCTTCGGGATCGTCCTCGGCGTCTTTGTGCAGCTGCTGTCGATCGTGACGTGATCGCGAGCCGGTCCGGACCGACCGCGACACCCCTCTGGACGGAGTGTACCATCGCATGAGCGTCCGCGTCGGCGTGGTGGGCGTCCAAGGTGACGTCGCCGAGCACGTCGCCGCCATCGAGCGCCTCGGCCGTCGCCTGGACGTCGCCGTCGAGGTCCGTACCGTCAGGCGTTCAGGCGTCGTCCCGACGTGCGATGCGGTCGTCTTGCCCGGTGGCGAGTCGACGACGATCAGCCGATTAGTGCACGAACAGGGCCTCGACGAGGAGCTTCGTGACCACGTCGCGGCTGGACGGCCCCTGCTGGCAACCTGTGCGGGGTTCATCGTGGCCGCACGGGATCCCCGCGACGAGCGGGTCCGGTCCCTCGATCTCCTGGGCTGTTCGATCGAGCGCAACGCGTTCGGTCGCCAGCGAGCAAGCTTTCAGGTCCCGCTCGACGTCGAGGGGCTATCCGAACCCTTCACCGGCGTGTTCATTCGGGCGCCGGCGGTGGCCGATTCCGGATCGACGGCCGTCCTCGCCACCGTCGAGGGTCGACCGGTGGCCGTGCGAGAGGGGCCCGTCATCGGCACGGCGTTTCACCCCGAACTGACCGACGATGACCGGATCCACCGCCTCGCCTTCGCCGAGGTGCTTCCCGCACCGGTAGCGTGAGCTTTTGAGGGTCGGGACCGTCTGACAGGTATGGACGCAACGATCGACGCCGTGCGCGTCGCGCCCACGCCAGAGGGCGGGGTGCCGGTGGTCGTCCTCGGCGTCGAGGGTGACGATCGGGTATTGCCCATCTTCGTCGGGGTCCCGGAGGCGACGGCGATCGCCCGCGGTCTCGATGCCGACGATATCGGTCGACCGCTTACGCACGACCTCGTCCTCGACGTCATCGAGGCGCTCGGTGGGCGCGTGACCGGCGTCGAGGTGTCGGGGCTCGAAGAGGAGACCTACATCGCCGACCTCCACCTCGCGACCCCGCGCGGCGACGAGGTGATCGATGCCCGCCCGAGTGATTCGCTCGCCCTGGCGGCACGGACGAACGCGTCAATCGACATCGAAGCCGCCGTCTTCGAGGCCGGTGCCCGCCCCCGCTCGGAGTTCGCGGAGTTTCGCCGACTCCGCGAGCACGCCTGAGGAACGACCGGGTGCGACGTGCATTTACGCCTTCCTGTCATACGAATCGTATCCAATGCGCTTCGAGGACATCCCGACGATCGCCGACGGCGACGCCTTACTCGACCAGGCGTTCGCTCGCGCCGCCCGGACGGGTGGGGCCAAGGATGGCCTCGACGCGCAACAGTCGATGCTCGACGTGGCCGATCACGTCCTCTCGGACAACCTGGCCCACGTGGTCCGGTCGTGGCCGGATTTCGACGGCCTGCATCCCTACCACCGCGCGATTGCCGACGCGGTCGTTGGGGTCGATACCCTCCGTCAGCACCTCGCCTCCGTCGACTGGGCGGCCGAGCAGGTCGAGGCGATCGCGGCCGAATACCGTCCGCGGATCAGGGGAGACATCGAGCGGGCCCGGCGCCAGCGGAAGCAGGCCTTTGCCAGAATGGCCGACGTGGTCGAGGAGGTCGACGACGATCTCACGGCCCTCGAGGCGGCTCGCGCCGAGCTCGGTCAACTGCCGGGTGTCGACCCCAGCCGGCCGACCATCGTCGTTGCGGGCTATCCCAACGTCGGCAAGTCCTCCTTCCTCGCGGCGGTAACGCGTGCCAGCCCCGAAACGGCGACGTATCCCTTCACCACGACGGCCGTCCAGCTCGGCCATTTCGAGCACCGACACGTCATGTACCAGGTGATGGACACGCCGGGGCTGTTGGACCGTCCGGCGGCCGAGCGAAACGCCATCGAGCACCAGGCCATGGCGGCGCTCGATCACCTCGCCGACGTCGTCATGGTCATCGTGGATCCGAGTGAGAGTTGCGGCTATCCCGTACCGCGTCAGCTGGCCCTCCGCGACGAACTGGTCGAGCGCTTCACCGAACGGGACGTTCCCGTGCTTACCGTCGCGAACAAGTCCGACCTCGAGGGGGATCTCGCGGCCGATTATCGGATGAGCGTCACCGAGGACGACGGGGTGGGCGCCGTGACGGACGCGCTCGTCGAGGCGGCCGATCACGACCTCGAACTGCCCTCACGTCGCGACTGAGCCGACCACTTCGCGTTCGACGTAGCGCACCTCGACCTCGAGGTGGCGGCCGATCCGGTCGGCCACGGTCTCGTCGATCGCGTTCACAAGCGGCGGTGGGTCGGTGCCGAGGGGATAGCTGACGGTGACACGGACGGCCGTGGGACGCGCCAGGAGGGGCCGGTCCTCGCGGGTCACGCGGGTATCGATCACCTCGAGCTGGCCGTCCGCCGAGGCGACCGCATCGTCGACTGCCTCGATGATCCGGTTCTCCTGGGTGGCTGATTCGTACGACGCATACGTGACGACACCGAGAAAGACGGAGATGGCGAGGATCGCCACGGCCAGGATGCCCAGCCGGCGAATGGTCGCCGAACGTGCCTCGTCGACGCGAAACCACAAGCGCGGGCGATAGCCCTGATACCAGAACACGCCGAGGGCGGAGAGATTGATCGCCAGGACGTTCAATGCCAACAACACGGAGGAGCCGAGGACGACGTTCGGCAACCCCCAGGCGAGGCCGACGCCGATGACCGCAGCGGGCGGAATCAGCGCCACGGCGATCATGACGCCGACGAGGGCGGCGGAGACGCCCGTCGAGAGGCTGAACGCTCCGGCGACACCCGCCCCGAGTGCGATGGCGAGGGCGAGGAAGTCCGGATTGAGGCGCTCTTCGATCTGGGCCAACTCGGTGATGGCAATACCCGGCGGGACGAGGTTGACCGACCGCGTCACGAGCGCGAAGGCCGTTGCGCTCGTCACTGCAAGCACCACGCCGAACAGCTGCCACCGGACGCCCGTCGACCAGAGGTCGCCGTCGTCGATCACCGTCCCGACGCTGGCGGCGAGCGCCGGGCCGATGAGCGGGGCGATCACCATCGAGCCGACGACGACGGCGGCCGAGTCCATCAAGACGCCCGCGGTGGCGACGATGGCACTGATGGCCGTCATGAGCACGTACGTCTTTCGCGAGGGCAACAGCTCCTTGGCGCTCGATCGCAGTTCCTCCCGGGCGATCGTCTCCTTGGACTGGTCCTCTTGCCAGTGCTCCTCCAGGGCCTCGTATTGCTGGGAGATTACCGTACTCGCCTCGGAGATAATCGTGATGCCGGAGCGGTCGATCCCCACCGATTCCAGCTCGTCGAGGATGGGCTCGACCGCCGCCGTCGGGAGCGGAAACACGACGACGGCCTCGAAGTCGCGATCGCTCGTCTCGGGTTCGACGACGTAGGCGACGTCGGCCGCTTCGAGGGCCCCGGTTACGTCGTCGAGGCTTCCCGTCGGAACGGCAACCTGGACGAGGCGCACGGTTCGCGATATCGTGGCGGTAACCCTTAATGGTCCCTGCCGGCGCGAGCGTTAACCGTCTCGACTGCGGAGGGTCGGCCGTGTTCGAAGGTCGCCCCGATCGTTCGGTGGAGATCGTCCTCCTCGGCCGGTCGAACGTCGGCAAATCTACCATCATGCGTCAGTTGACGGGGCGATCGGTGCCCACCGGGCGCCGTCCCGGCGTGACCACGCGACCCACCTACCACGACTGGCAGGAGGGCGACTTTCTGCTGACCGACCTGCCCGGGTTCGGCTTCATGGCGGGGGTCGACGACGCCGAGCGCGAACGGATCAAGACCGACATCGTCCGCTATCTCGAAACCAACCACGAGGCGATCCTCGCCGGCGTGTTGGTGCTGGATGCCAATGCGGCGGTCGAAATCATTGATCGCCATCGTGACCAACATGACCCCCCGTACGCGATCGAACTGTACGAATTGCTGCTGGACCTCGACATTGAACCGGTGCTCGCGGTGAACAAGATGGACCGGGCCGACGACCGGGATACCACGCTGGATGCCATCGCTGAGCGGTTCGGTCTCCCCCCACCCTGGCAGCAATGGCGGGATCGGGTCGCTCCGGTCACCGCGAAGGATGGCCGCATCGACCCGCTAGTGTCGGCTCTCTCGGAACTTCTCGAGGCGGCTGGTCACGGCCGATTGCGGGGTCATCTCCCGGACACTCACCAGTAAGGACCGTCGAGTCGGTGTGCGTTTCGTGTCCCCACGATCGCCACCACGACCACGAGCCCTGCCGCCACCACGAGCGTGACCACCATGGCGGGTCGGTCCGCGATCGAACTCCCCAGTTGGACCAGTGACCCGAGGAGGTACGCGGCCACGAACACGCACGCGAGCGCGGCGAGGAGCCTGATCTCGTCCATGTGACGGTCAACACGCGACCACCTCCTAAAGGCGACGGCCACCACCCCACCGAGCGGGCCATCGACTTGGGTCGTCGCTCGTGTGGCAAGCGCCAACGGTTTTGTGCCGCGGCGGCGAAGGCCACCACGCGGTGGGGTGGCAGAGCGGCCCAATGCGCCTGCCTTGAGAGCAGGTGGCCGAGAGGCCTCATGGGTTCAAATCCCATCCCCACCGTTCGACGTGCCCACACGCCGGATCGACGGACCGTCGCTCGTTATCCGTCACGATCGGCGATGACGACGTGTCGCAACCCCCCTCGCAACCCCGGCTCGGTTCGTGGGTCGACGGCCCAGCCAAAGCACCACGATTGGGGGTCCTCGACCCGCCTACTCCGGACGCGACACTAGAGCTATTTCCCGGTCGAGGTGAACGATCGCACATGGACTGGCCGCACGATCCCGATGGCGATGCGGGAAGCGAGGGCCGTCGGAAATACGGGCTCGCCGTCTTCGCGAAAAAGGTCGACGAGGGCGACTTTCCGATGACACGAGCGGACTGTATCGAGGCTTTCGGGGACCATCCCGTCCGGCTCGACCACGACCGGGTCATCGCCGCCGAAGCCGTGCTTGAGGCGATCGATGCGGGGCCATACGAGTCACAGGAGGCGCTGCTCAGTGCACTCGGGACCGCCATGCGCGAGACGGGACGCTGGTCCCTCGAGCGCGAGCGCTATGCCAGTACTTGATCCGACGGCGTACCTTTTAGCCCGTCGCCGTCATAGCTGAGGACATGGCCCAAGCGGTATCGGTCACGGAGGTCATGACCGGGGACTTCCTCGGCGTGACCGAGGGCGAATCCGTCAGCGGTGTCGCCGACCTCCTCCAGGACCACCGATCGGGGGCGGCCGTCGTGATGCGGGGGAGCCGACCGGTCGGCCTGGTCACCGCGACGGATCTCCTGGCCGCGATCGATGGCAGCAATCCCGAGGAGGCGGTCGATCGGTACATGCACGGCCCGGTCGTGACCGTCCCCACGGATGCGACCATCGGCCATGCGGCGGATCGCCTCCTGTCAGCGGACACGCCACGACTCGTGGTCGTCGACGCTGACGGCGCGGCCATCGGCGTGATCGGGCCGGAGGACGTCCTCTCGGCGAGCGACACCCTGCTCGAACCCCACCTCGAGCACACGACGGCTGCCGCCGAGGGCCGGGCCCAACCGCGGCTGAGCGAACAGGGCGTCTGTGAGTCCTGCGGCGCCCTGGTCGACAGCCTGACGGAGGTCGACGGCACCTTGCTGTGTGCCGGCTGTGCCGACCTCTGAGATCCCGCCGGGGACCGTCCTTCGACAGGGCTTTTTGTCGATGGTGAGCACGACCTCACGAATGGCGTTCGCGACCCTCGATGACGTCGACGTGGCTGAACGCGCCGTCGGCGTGCGCATCGATATCAACAGCCCCGTGGACGACGAGGGCCGGCCGACCAGCGACGTGCGACTTCGCGCCCATCGCGAGACGCTGGAAGAGCTCCTCGCGTCCGGTGCACGGGTGGCGATCATGGCCCACCAGGGCCGGCCCGGCGGCGACACGTTCACTTCGCTCGAGGCGCACGCTCGACGGCTCGGTGCCCTGGTCGATCACGACATCTCCTACGTGGATGCCGTCTGCTCCCAGGACGCGCGCGAAGCCGTCGAGACCCTCCCGCCAGGGGCGGCCGTCTGCCTCGAGAACGTCCGGTTTTACAGCGAGGAGCCGATGACGTTTGACCCCGAGCGGGCCGCTCGAACCCATCTGGTGCAGCGGCTGTCGGCCGTGTTCGATCTGTACGTCAATGACGCGTTTGCCGTTGCTCACCGGTCCCAGCCCACCGTGGTGGGCTTTCCCCGACGGCTTCCGAGTGTCGCCGGTCGGCTTCTGACGCGCGAGCTCGAGGCGCTCGGCAATTTGCGCGCGACGCCGGCGCCCAGAGTGGCCGTCCTCGCCGGTGCGAAGGTCGATGACTCGTTGCGCGTCCTCGAGCGGCTCCTCGAGGAGGACCTCGTCGAAACCGTGTTCGTCGGTGGTTTGGTGGCCAACGCGTTCCTCGTCGGCGGTGAGGGGCCACCGAACGAGGCGACGGCGGCCGACCTCGATCGGCGTGAGTTGGGCGCAACGCCTGAACGGGCCCAGGCGCTGCACGATCGGTTCGGCACGCGGATTCAACTCCCCCAGGACGTGGCCGTCGAGCGGGATGGTGCGCGTGCGGAGGTCGCCATCGGATCGTTTCCGTTGCCGGCCGGCGAGGTACCGCGTGATATCGGCGGGGCGACGATCGAGGCCTGGCAACCGCGACTCGCGGGCGCCGGCACCGTCGTGGTCAACGGGACGCTCGGGCTGGTCGAGGACGACCGATTCGAGCGTGGAACACGCGCGATCTTTCGGGCGGCGGGGGCGGGAACCCACACCCTCGCGGGAGGTGGCGATACCGCCACCGCGATCCGACGATTCGGCATCGAGACCTTCGATCACGTGTCCACCGGCGGCGGCGCCGCGATGACGCTGTTAAGCGGCGAGTCGCTTCCCGGGGTGGCTGCTCTGGAGGCATGCGACATCGCGTTGCCGAACTGAGCGATCAGGGGGCGGTGGCCGACGCCTGGTACGCCCTCGCCGAGGAACAACGCCAATTCGGCAGCCGGATCGACCCCGACCGCAGCCGCAGCGCGGTCGCCTCTCACCTGGCCACGCTCATCGTCGACGAGCAGGTCATCGTTGCCGAGGCCGAGGGGGACATGGTGGGGATGGTGGCCTTCGATATCCACGATGATGCCCTATCGCGAACCGAGGCGGTCGGTATCATCGAGTTCCTGTACGTCGACCCCGACCACCGCGGCCGCGGCGTGGGTCGGGCCCTCCTTGATCGCGCGGAGGATGCCCTGTCCGATGCGGGGGTGGACGTGATCGACATCGAGGCGCTCGTCGACAACGAGGCGGCGATCGCGTTTTACGAGGCAGCCGGATACGACCACCACCGGGTCCGGGTGAGCAAGCGGATCGACGAAGGCGAGTGAAGCGATAGGGACACAAACCTGGCCGGAGTACGGGTGATCGCGCCAGGGGAGCTTGGGCGGTTCAAGCGCTCGATTTGTAATCGAGGGTCCGTGGGTTCGAATCCCACCCCTGGCTGGCTGCCGAGAGTGGTTCCGAACCTTCGGTGTGGGCCTGGTTCCTTCGCACACGCAGTTTTCGAATCCTCCCCAACAGCGAAGGGACCACCCCACCCGGATGGGACATGGACGGACTCGCACCGGCCATGGTGACCCCGTTCGATCGGGCGGGGCAACTCGACGTGGATCGACTCGTCGAGCTGGTCGCGTGGTTCGAAGCTCGCGGCGTCGATTTCCTCGTCCCGTGTGGGTCGACCGGATCGGCACCGTTGCTGACCGCAGCGGAGCGACGGACGGTCATCGAGACGGTCGTCGACGCCGCGTCCGTTCCGGTGCTCGCGGGGACGGGCCAGCCCGGACGGATGGCGACGGTCGCAGCCTCGCGTGACGCCGCCGCGGCGGGAGCCGATGGCGTGCTCGTGGTGACCCCCTTTTACTACGCCCACGAGCAGCCGGCGTTGGCCGACTATTACGCGTCGCTCGTGGATGCGGTCTCCGTGCCGATCCATCTGTATTCGGTGCCGAAATTCACGGGAACGCGACTTGAACCGGACACGGTCGATCAGCTGGCCGGACTGGACGGGATCGTCGGCATGAAGGATTCCTCTGGCGACATCGCCACGGTGTTTCGGCTGTTGGAGGTGACCGCAAATCGCCCCTCGTTCGATCTCCTCGTGGGGGCGACGCCGGCGGTGGATCCCGCCCTCGCGCGCGGCGCGGCCGGGGGGATTCTCGGCATCGCGAACGTGGCTCCAGCCCTGGCCGGCGACGTCGTCTCGAGTGCCGAGCGGCCGGCACCTGCGGCAACACGACTCCAACACCTCGATACCGAGATTCTCGGTCGATATGGTATTCCGGGGGTCAAGTATGCGATGCGCTCGCGTGGCGTTTCGGCGGGCTATCCACGATCGCCGTTTCAACCACTTGCGGATACCGCACGAGAACGGATCGATCGGACCGTGAAAACGGTCGGCCTCGACTGACGGCTAGTCGATGTGCCCCTCGGCTCGGAGCTGTTCGGCATCCGCCTCGGAGTAGCGCCACTCGATGTTGGCCTTCTCGTCCTGCCAGTCCCAGGGTTCCACCAGGACCACGTCGTCCTCCTCGATCCAGGTCCGGTACTTCATCCGGCCGGGAATGCGGCCGAGGCGTGTCTGGCCGTCCTGGCAGTGGACCTCGACGTGGTTCCCGCCGAGATGTTTGGTGACGACGGCGAACAGTTCGTCCTCGCTTGGCATCCTGAGTGGGCGCCCGTGGCTCTCCTCTGTCACACTCGAAGGTGGGACGGTGGCCGTTTAAGTGATTCGCGTCGGCAGGAAGCGAGTCAGGCGATCGACCAGGTGGCCGCCGCGGCCAGCAGCGCCACGGCGCCGAGGGAGATCATCGCCAACCAGGTGACCGCCCGCGGCTCATCCTTGAGATGCTGGAAGAACCCCGCGATGAGCGTCATCTTCACGGTTGCGGCGATGAGGATCGCCCCGGCCGCCATCCAGTAGTCGAACAGCTCCATGAAGACTACCTTCGAGATGGCCAGGGCCATCAAGGTGACGTAAATCGCCGTATAGAGACGAAGCGAACTCATCGGCCCACCTCCCCGCAGTGAGGGGTGCGTTCCGGCGCCGTCTCGTGTGGTGGTGTGGTCGGTGTCATGGTCATAGGATGTAAAACAGCGGGAACAGGAACACCCAGACGATGTCGACGAAGTGCCAGTACAGGCCGACGTTCTCGACGGGCTGGTCGTTGTCGAGGTAGGCGCCCCTGTAGGCCCGCACGGCGAGGTAGCCGATGGCGATCATGCCGATGATGACGTGCACCGCGTGCAACCCGGTGGTGACGTAGTACGTCGAGTACTGGATGCTGTTGCCGAAGTTGGGCAACTCGGCGACGAAGAGGTCGCCGGTCCAACTGGCCGTCAGCAGGGTCGTCACCATCTCGGGAAGCGACTCCGCCTCGGGCAGCAACATGCCCCACTCCCAGGACTTGACCACCAGGAACGTCCCGGCGAGGGTGAGGGTGCCCACCAGGCTGGCCAGGAGGCCGCGGCGGTTGCCCCGCTGGGCGGCAACGAGCGCGAGGATGACCGTGAAGCTGCTCGTCAGCAACACCAGCGTGTTGACGAGCCCCGGAAGCGATTCGTGGGGCACGTTCTGCCAGGCCGCCCACCCGTGGTGGTACCGGATGAAGATGTACGAGCTGATGAAGGCGCCAAAGATGATGACGTCCGAGGCGATGAAGAACCACATGCCGAGCTTGTTCTTGTGGATCCCCTCGAACGGCCATCGCGCCCCCCACTCCGACTCGGGTGCGTGAAAGCGTTCGCGGGCGAAGCCGAGCCCGGCGAGCACCGTGAGGGTGGTCCCGATGATCGCCAGCCAGCCGGAGAGCCCGGCTTCCGCTCCCCGTGCAAAGCCGATGAGGGCGACGAAGGCGGCCGCGCTCACCGCGAACGGCCAGATGCTGGCGTGGTCGGGATGGCCGTCGTCGTGGGCCGACGCGGTCGCCCCACCGTCGGGGAGGCTCGCCGGCTTGTCAACGAACTCGAGCGATCCGCTCAGGTAGCTCGGGATCCCCCGCCAGTTCTCGAGCGGTGGTGGAGAGGGAACCGCCCATTCGGCCGACCGGGAGTACTCCCACGGGTTATCCTCGGCGTCGGGACCCGAGCGGTAGCTCGTGAAGAAGTTGTAGAACATGATGAGGAAGGACGCACCGAGGATGAATCCGCCGACCGTCGCCATCTGGTTGTACGCCTCGAACCCGGTCGCGTAGGTGAACACCCGCCGGGGCATCTCCCAGGCGAGGAACATCGAGAAGTACAGCAGGTTAAACCCGACAAAGTACGCGGCGAAGTGGGCCTTGCCGAGGCGTTCGGAGTACATCGTGCCGGTGATCTTCGGCCACCAGTAATACAGCCCGCCGACGAGCGCGGTCACCCCGGCGACCATGACGTAATGGAAGTGTGCGACTACCCAGTAGGTGCCCCGGAACTCGTAATCGAGGACGATCGCGCCGAGGAACACACCCGTGATGCCGCCGATGATGAACAACACGAGGGCGCCGAAGTTGAACAGGAACGGCGTGGTGAACTTGATGCGTCCCTTGACGAGCGTGTAGATCATCGCGAAGACCATCAGGTCGAACGGCAGCGAGATGCCGATGGTCGTCGCCATCATGAGCGTCTTCACCTCGAGGTTGATGGTCGTCAGGAACATGTGGTGCATCCAGACGAGGAAGCTCTGCAGGGCCACGAGAATCATCGCCAAGATGACCCATTTCCGGCCGACGATGCGCTTGCCGGTGAACGTCTGGAAGGTCTCGAACATCACCCCGAGGGCGGGGAAGAACACGATGTAGACCTCCGGGTGGCCGAAGAACCAAAACAGATGCCCCCACAGCAGCGAGCCGCCCTCGATCGAGGTGAAGAACACCGATCCGAGGAGGTGATCGGCCGACAGCAACAACAACGCGGCTCCGAGGGCGGCGAACGCGAACAGCATCATCCACACCGTGAGCAGGATCGACCAGCTGAACAGCGGCAGGTTCCACAGTGACAGCCCCTCGGCCTTCCCCCGATGGATCGTGACGAGGAAGTTGATCGTCGAGACGGTGACCGAGGCGACGAACATCAACAGCCCGAGAATGACCGCGGTCGAGCCCGGATCGGGCAGCACGCTCGGGACGTTCAACGGCGCGTACATCGTCCAGCCAGTCTCGAGCGACCCGCCCTGGAAGAACGACGTGAGGAACAACAACCCGGCGAAGAGGTACAACCAGTAGCTCAGGGCGTTCAGTCGGGGGAACGAGAGGTCCTCCGCCCCGATTTGCAACGGCACGATGTAGTTGGCGAAGCCGAAGGCGAACGGCGACAGGAAGAAGAAGACCATGATCAACCCGTGTGCCGTCACGGCCTGGCCGAAGGATGAACCGGACAGCAAGAACTCGCCGGACTCCCAGAGTTGCAGCCGGATCAACAGCGCGATCGAGCCGCCGAAGACCAGGAAGAACAGCGACGTGACGATGTAGAGGATCCCGACGTCCTTGTGGTTGGTCGTGACCAACCACCGCTTGATCGAGGTACGAGGCGGCAGTCCGTGGCCGGTGTTGGTTTCGGTCATTGATCGCTCACCAGGTCGGACGGCAGTTCGGCGGTTGCGTTCTCATCGGAGAAGTCCTCGTACCACTGGTCGAACTCGCTTTGGGTCAGAACGTAGATGGTCGCCTCCATGTCCGAGTGACCCGCTCCACAGAGCTCGAAGCATTCCGCGAGGTATGCGCCGCGGTTCTCGCCGATGAACCACGACGAGGAGGTCTGTCCGGGAATCGCATCGGTCTTGATGCGTAAATCGGTCGATCCGAACGTGTGCCAGACGTCGCCGGAGGTCGTGCGTAACTCGACCACCTCCCCCTGGGGAACGACCAGCTCGTTCGTCGTCGATTGGCCGTTTTCGTAGGTGAACTCCCAGAAGAAGGTCTGCCCGACGAGGTCGACCTCCATGGTCTCCTCGACGTCCTCGGTCGGTCCGGCCTCGACGGCGATCAGGGCGCTGTAGGTCCAGATGATCAGGACGATCACGATCACCGCGCTGATGCCGAACGAGAGGAAGAGCTTCTTGCCGCCACCTTGTCCCGTGGGCAGTTCGCCAAGCGTTGGCGGATCCTCCGGGTCGCCGTCAGCGGTACTGGCCCGGTATTTCCAGGCGTTGTAGGTCATGTACGCGATGACGACGATGCCGACGATCGTGCCGAGGATCAAAAACACCCAGAAGATCTCGTCGAAGATCGAGGCCTGGGATCGGAACCCGTCGTCGACCTGGTGGGCCAACGGCATCCACGCCGCGAGGGCGTCCCCGAGGTGGACCCCCCATCCGCTCGTTGGAGACACGATAGCGGTGTGTGGCCTCCGGGGCCACTTATTGATTACGAGACGGCGCCCGATTCGCGGTCGTCAGGTTGGAGGTCGGCGATGGCCGGCATCTCCGAGAGGCGAGCGGGATCGAGCCGCGACCAGTCGATCCCGTCCGGTCGTCCCGGCCGATCCGTGGCGACTACCGCGGTCTCGGGCGTGATGATCGCGTCAAGGGGAACGTCATGGTCGTCCTGCAACAGGGGTCCGTCACGGAGCTGGATCGGGTGGACGGTGGTGGCGATGGTGACCTCGGCATCGATGCGCTCGGTCTCGAGGAGCGTCGCGAACTCGAGGTCGCTGTACCCCTCGCCCTTGCCGATTCGGCGTCCGTGGCGGTCGACGGCGACGGACCCGCAGACGATCGCATCGACGACGGGCAGCTCGTCGAGGGCCAGCGGTCGGCCGTACTCCTCGGCACCGCCGATCGTGGCCGCATCGGCGGGATCGTCGATTGCCGAGCCGTCGAGGAGGACGAAGGGCCGCTCGTCGCGCAGGCGGGGCCTGGCCATGAGGAGCCGCCGACCCTCGCGGAGGGCCCGTTCGCGAAGCGGTCGCTGGGGTGCATCGGGGTTGCATTTCACGACCTCGACGTCGGCCCACCACGGGAGCGTACACAGCCGCTCGGCCGCCGCGTCGGCACCGTCGAAGTTGGGGATTCGCCCGTGGGGCGGAAACGGAAAGCGCGCCGCATCGGCCTCCTCGAGGGCGTCCCAGACCGCCTCGCGGATGGCCTCCTTGTCCGCCATGGACCTGTCTCCGCCATCCACCACCGTCAAGGTGGCTCTTCCCCCACCCGACACCGGTAAGACGACCGACGGGCTAGGCGAGGGTGATGGAGGTGCCGCCGTCCGCCGATGCGGTTCTGGTCAGATACGGCGACATCGGGACCAAGAGCACGTCGGTCCAGCGATCGATGGAGGACCGCCTCGTGGCCAACGTCCGGACAGCCCTCCGGCGCGCGGAGATCGACGCCCGGGTTGAGCGCGAGTGGACGCGGCCGGTCGTCGTGGTTGATCCCGAGGCGGTCGAGCGCGCGACGTCGATCGCCACCCAGACGCCAGGGGTCGTCTCGGCCAGCCCCGCCAGGCGGACCGAGCCGGCGCTGCCGGCCATCCTCGAGGCGATCTCGGCGGTGGCCGACGCGTCCTATACGGGTGGCACGTTCGCGGTCCGCGCCCGACGAGCCGACAAGGAGCTGCCGTTTACGAGCGAGGCGATCGAGCGCCGCGGGGGTGACGTCGTCTTCGAGACGGTCACGGGCGTTGACCCGACGGTCGATCTGGACGACCCGGACGTCACCATCCACGTGGAGGTACGATCGCGTCATGCCTACGTCTTCCTCGAGGTCGTCTCGGGCCCCGGCGGGCTGCCGGTGGGGGTGCAGGCACCGATGGTGGCACTGGTCAGCGGGGGGATCGATTCGCCGGTGGCCGCCTATCGCACGATGCGACGGGGCAGTCCCGTGGTCCCGGTCTACCTCGATTTGGGCGCCTACGGCGGGCCGGACCACCAGGCACGCGCGCTCGAGGCGATCGCCCACGTGCAGGAGTTCGCCGGCACTGAGACGCGGCCAACGTACGTCGTCCCGGCCGGTCGCGCCGTCGAGCGCCTCGTCGAGACGGTCGATCGTGGGCGGATGCTGGTCTGGCGCCGATTCATGCTTCGAGTCGCCGATCGAATTGCCGATCGCGAGGATGCCGTCGGCATCGTCACGGGTGAGGCACTCGGTCAGAAGTCCAGCCAAACCGCGGTCAACCTCGAGGCAACCAGCCGGGTGACCACCCGACCGATCCATCGGCCGCTGTTCGATCTGGACAAGATCGAGATCCGCGACCAGGCCGAAGCCATCGACACCTATCGGTCGTCCCAGGTGGACGCCGGCTGTCCGGCACTCGTCCCGGATCGCGTCGCGACACGGTTGTCTCCCCAGGCGCTCGCGGAGCGTGAGCCTGCCGATCTGGCCCAGCTCGCCGAGGCGGCCGTTGCGGACGCCGAGGTCGTCACGCCTGACCGACTCGAGGCCTACCGCCGACCGAGCGAACCCGCGTAAGGCTCACTCATCGTCGACCCGGGCGCGTTCCGTGTCGAATTCGGTCTGGATCCCACGGTCACGGAGTCGACGGGCCGCCTCGTCGAGTGCGTCGGCCTGGCGCACGAGCGAGACGATGGCCGACCGCTCGATGACCGCGTGTGGCTCGACGTAGACGGTGATCGGCGTCATTGGTCCGACATCGACCGTGGCCAGGCCGCCACGGATCGTTCGTTCGCCGAATTCGCCACCGGCCGCGAGTACCGGGAGGCGGCTCGCCTCGGTGTCGACCGTCTCGAGAATGGGGACCATTTCGTCGCGGATCGCCGGGGTGATCCCCCAGGCCCCGAGGACGGCATTCTGCCCGGCCAGGCTCTCGAACGCGTCGGTGAGCTCGGCGGGTCCCAACTCGCCATCACTGCCGAATCCGATCACGCCGAGGGCGGTCTGTGCGTCGACCGCCTCGAGGATGGACAGCCCGACGGCGTCGGTGATCGGGCTTCGAATGCCCGGTTCGTCGCCGACGGCGATGGCGTCACCGCCAGCGTCCACGCCGACCACCGCGTCGATGTCATCGCGGTCGACGACCGTGGCCACGCTCGATGCGACGGCGGGGGCCCCGCCGGACATGTCGAAGACCAGCGTTCGGTTGTCGACGTGGCTGGCCACACCCCCTTCCGGGAGTTCAACCCCGTCGCGGGTGCGTGCCCGAGCCGTGGCCCGACCGACTCGGTCGGCGATAGGATCAACCCCCTCGAGCTCATCGAGGCTGCGCGGTCCTGGCCGCGGGTCACGAGGGGCCGGGATCCACGAGACGCCGCCAAGTACCACCTCGACGTCGTTGGCCTCGAGCAACCTGGCGGTGGGGATCGTGCTGACCACGTCCCCGCCGCCACCGAGGCCGAACACGAGCGCACGGTCGGCCTCGAAGAGCGATTCGAGGGAGTTCGTCATCGGGCTGGCCTCGGAGGCGGTCGGCCATAGGCCTCCCGGTCAGGTAGGAAACAGGGGTGTCGCCGCGTCCCCGGCTATTCGGGCCGAACCACGTCAGAACAGTCCGGACAGGCCGCGTACTGGGCGCGTTTGCCGCCATCGCGCTCGTACTCGATGATGACGGCCGACGGCGAGAGCGCGCGGGTACACCGCGGGCAGCGTCCGATGTGGGTCGTGCGTTCGGCCATGGTCGGGATGGGGTGGAGCGTGTGGATCGATGGGGGTGCCGGCGAGCGGCACTCCGAGGTCAGGTGGCGGTGGGGATATACCTCGGCCTACCTTGGTGAAAGTGAAGGTACCGCGGCGGCGATCGATGGATCGTCGTCGGCTACAGCCCCTCGCCCTGGTACGTTCCGTCGTAGGTTCCGTCGTGCTCGCCCCCGGCGAGGACGAACTGGCCGATTCGTGCACCGACCTCGAGGGCCAGCGGCGCGCCAACGGTGAGCAGTCCCTCGCCACGGCCCTCGTACCCGGTATCCCAGACGGCCGTGTGGAGGCTCGCGCCGTTTCGCAGCAGGCTCGATCGCGGCAGGATAAACCCGAGGTGGCCGTCGGGGATGCTCACCCGTTCGCCGTACGCGACCACGTACGTGCCGGGGGACAGCTCGAAGCGCCCGTCCTCGGCGTCGACCGGGGTGCGGTCGCCGACGGTCTTGCCGTCGACGCGAAGCTCGCCCCCACCCGTGACCGCTTCGACGGACGCGACCGTCAGATCGACGCCGTTTGGCTGAACCTGCGAGGTGGACACGGGATCGACGTACTCAGCCACGAACGCACCGGATTGGAACATGGCTCACACCTCCGTCGTCACGGCCTAAACCCTCCGGTTCCGACCGGCGTCTCGCCGGCTTTATTTACGCCAGCACCCCTTCGATGACGTATGGGACGAACGCTCACGGAGAAGATTCTCGCTGACCATCTCGTCGAGGGGGAACTCGACCCCGGCGAGGAGATCGGCATCGAAATCGACCAAGTCCTCACCCAGGACACCACGGGGACGATGGTGTGGCTCCAGTTCGAGGCCCTCGGTCTCGACGAGGTGCAATCCGACCTCGCCGCCCAGTACTGCGACCACCAGACCTACCAGTTCGACTTTAAGAACACGGACGATCACCGCTTTCTCCGGTCTGCGGCCGGCACGTTCGGTGCGCACTTCTCACGACCCGGCAACGGCATTTGCCACCAGGTCCACAAGGAGCGCTTCGCCAAACCCGGGACGACCTTGCTCGGCAGCGATTCGCACACGCCGACGCCGGGCGGCCTCGGGCAGCTGGCCATCGGCAGCGGCGGGATCGACGTCGCGGTGGCGATGGGGGGTGCGCCGTATTATATCGAGATGCCGGAGGTCGTCAACGTCCGCCTCGAGGGCGAACTCGAGGGATGGGCGACGGCGAAGGACGTCATCCTCGAGCTGTTGGGTCGCTTGAGCGTCAAGGGCGGCGTCGACACGATCTTCGAATACACCGGCCCCGGCGTCGAGACGCTCACGGTGCCCGAACGAACGACGATCACCAACATGGGCACGGAGCTTGGGGCGACGACCTCGCTCTTTCCCACCGACGAGCACACGCGAGACTATCTCGCCCGGCTCGGCCGCGAGGAGGACTTCACCGAACTCCAGCCGGACCCGGACGCGACGTACGCCGACGAGATCGTCCTGGACCTGTCGACCATCGAACCGCTCGTGGCCGCACCCTCGATGCCGGACAACGTCCGCCCGGTGGGGGAGGTCGCCGGGACGAGGGTCGACCAGGTGATCGTCGGCTCGTGCACGAACGGTGCGTACGAGGACATCCTTGCCTTCGCCAAGCTGCTCGAGGGTCGCGAGGTGGCCAGGCACACGGAGACGATCGTCGCGCCGGGGTCGAAACAGGCCTCGGAAATGCTCGCCCGGGAGGGCTGGACGGCAGAACTCATGGCCGCCGGCGTGAACATGTCGGAGGCGACCTGTGGGGCGTGCATCGGCGTCGGCCACGTCCCAAGCAGCGACTCCGTCTCGGTGCGCACGTTCAACCGGAACTTCGAGGGCCGCTCCGGCCTCGAGGAGGATGCCGTGTACCTGTCGAGCCCGGAGGTGGCCGCCGCCACCGCGCTGGCCGGCGAGCTGGTCGATCCGCGTGATCTGGCTGACGAACTCGGGCTCGAGGCCCCCGGCGTCGAAATCCCCGATCGGTTCACCGGGTCGACGGCCGACTTGATCACCCCCGCGGAGGCGATCGACGACGAACCCGTCAAGGGACCGAACATCGGTGAGGTGCCACTCAAGGATCCCATCGACGCGGACCTCGCCGGCGAGACCCTGCTCAAGATGGGCGACAACGTGACGACCGACCATATCATCCCGGCCAAGGGTGAGATCCTGATGTACCGGTCGAACATCCCCAAGCTGTCTGAGTACACCCTCAGCCGGATCGACGAGACGTTCCCCGAGCGGGCCAAGGAGGCCAACGGCGGGGTGTTGGTCGCCGGGGAGAACTACGGGCAAGGCTCCTCCCGTGAGCACGCGGCGATGTGTCCGATGTATCTCGGCATCGAGGCGGTCTTCGCGCGAAGCTTCGCGCGGATTCACCGAGCGAACCTCTTCAACTTCGGCATCATCCCGCTCGAGATCGACGAGGCGACTTACGAGCGCATCGAGCAGGGCGACACCATCGAAATCGCCGAGCCCGACGTGCGCGGTGCCGTGACGGCGGGCGCCGAACGGTTCGAGATCGCGGTCAACGGTGACTGGACGGCAACGGCGACGCTTGATGCCACCGAGCGCGAACGCGACATCTTGGCCGCCGGCGGCAAGCTCCAACACACCCGGGAGCGCCACGCCGGCGGCGACACGCCCGTTGCTGGCGACTGAGCGAGGACTGATATACGCGGCCCGGCTAGGGCAACGGTGGTGACACCGCAGTATCTTCGGGCGGTCACACGGGAGGACATCGGGGCGATCGCCGCCCTCGAACGCATCTGTTTCGAGGAGCCGTGGCCACCGGTGGCGTTCGCCCAGTTCGTCGAGGCCGATGGGTTTCTCGCGGCCGTCGACCCGGGTGGCACACGGACGGAGTCGGACCTCCCGGACGGCGCCCTGGCCGGCTACGTCGTTACGACGCCGTCCTCCCAGGCGCCGACCACCGTTGCCCACATCCGCAACATCGCGGTCGATCCCGCCCACCGTCGGCGGGGACTCGCGTCGAGGCTGCTCGAGCGCTCGCTGCAGCCCTACGCCATGGAGGGGTTCGCCCGGGCCCGCCTCGAGGTGCGCGAGTCCAACACCGCGGCGATCGAGCTCTACCGGGATCGCGGGTACGAGATCGCCCGCCACATTCACGAATACTACGCCGACGGCGAGACGGCACTCGTCATGGAGCGGACCCTCGCCGAATCTGCGCGCTGAGGCGACCGACCGGACCGGTCGGGTCGTTTTTGGTCCACCCGATGCCCGACTCGGGTATGGCTGACCCCTGGCCCGTCGTCGAATCCGTGGTGGAGTACGATCCCGGGTGGTACACCGGCGGCTACGATTTGGTGAAACAGCCCGACGGGAGCGAGAAGCGCTACTACTGGGCGAGCCTCCCACCCGCGGTCGTCATCGTCGCGCGCACCGACGACTCGGTCGTCTTCGTTGAGCAGTACCGGCCGACGGTCCGGGCGCACCACCTGGAACTTCCGGCGGGCATCGTCGAGCCGGACGAGAGCTACGTCGAGGCCGGCCGGCGCGAGCTGCGCGAGGAGACGGGCTATCGAGCCAACGACGTGGCGCTGGTGCAGACCTACCAGGTCGCGACCGGCGTCCTTCGCCACGAACGGGGCATCGTCATCGCGACCGATCTCGAGGCCGGCGAACCGGACCGTGACGAGAACGAGTACCTGCGAATCGTCGAGGTTGATCACGAGGCGGCGATCGAGCGCACTCGCGAACAACCGGCCAACGATTCGAGTCTCACGGGCCTGCTCCTCGCCCGGGAGGAGGGCTATCTCTGAACTGGTCAGCGTCGGCTCGTGACCGATTCCGGCTGGCCGCCACACTCAACCGCGGTCAGGAAACGTTGAACCCACGCTCGCGCAGTACGTCGTCGATCCGGTCGGTATGATTCCCCTGCAGTTCGATCTGGTCATCTTCGACCGTCCCACCGCAGGCGAACGTCGATTTGAGGTCGGATGACAGGTCGTCCAGGTCGACGTCGTCGGCATCGAACCCCTGGACGATGGTCACCTCCTTGCCGTATCGGCGCTCGTCGACACGGACGGTCAGCTCCTGGCGCTCCTTGGCGACGTCCTCACAGATGCACAGCTCATCGGGCAACCCACACGTCGAGCAGACTTCCGGCATTACGGCCTGTCGCTAGGCGAAGCCGCTACAAAATCCTATCGGGGGTAAACCCACTCGCCGAGGCGCGCGGGCCACGACTGGCCACCGCCGAGGCGGGTCTGGTCGGCGACGATGTCGTCCGCCAGGGCAATTGCCTCCTCCACGAGGGCAGCCTCGGTCCGGCCGCCGTACCGGATCTGCTCGGTCACCTCGAAGAAGCGCTCGATGGCGGGGTCGTCCTCGAGCACCGAGATGAGCCGGTAATACTGTCGCGGCGTTTCGGCCGGCTTGCGCGGCCGGAACCGGTCGTGCAACGCCCATTCGACGCGGTCCTGGGCGAGCCGAGCGTCGGTCCGGTCGTCCCCGGTCGGACGTTGCCACCGGCGGGTGAGCTGGTGGGCCAGCCGCCGTCGCGGGCGCAGCCGTGCGACCCCGGTGACCAGACCGGTGGTCACGAGGAGCGCCAACCCAAATCGCTCCCAGGCGATCGGTCGGGTGAGCTCGTCCATGGCGTCTCCGTCGGCGCCCCCGCCACCGCCGCTGAACTGATCCGGTGGGCCCAGGATCGACTGATTGAATCCACCACCGGGATCGACGACCCCTGGGCCACCCGGGGGTGTCGACTCGTTCGTCGGATCGGTGGGGGTCGGGGAGGCGTTCGGTTCGGATGCATTGGTCGACGGGTCGTACGCGTACGGCAGGTCCTCGGACGCATCAGTATCGACGGCCGGGTGGTCCGACTCCCGAGCCTCCTGAACGCGGTCCGAGCGGGCCGTCTCGCGCGCCGTCGGGGTTGGATCGAAGGTCACCCAGCCGGCATCGGGGTGGTAGACCTCGACCCAGGCATGCGAGTTCAATCCCCGAACGACCCACCGATCCTCCGCAACCTGCTGGCCGTTCGCGTAGCCGACGGCGAACCGGGCGGGGACGTCGGCCGACCGCAGCATGGTCACCATGGTCGTCGCGAAGTACGTACAGTAGCCGGCGTCCATCTCGAAGAGGAACGCGTCGGTGATGTCGCCGGAGGGGCGGCTGATCTCGAGGGAATACTCCTTGTGGGTTTCCAGATACGTTTCGATTCGTTCGGCGTTCGCCAACGGGCCGTCGGCGTCGCTGACGACCTGCTCCGCCACGTCATGGACCCGGTCGGGGACGTCTTCTGGTAGCTGGGTGTACGACGACCGGACGTCGTCCGGGACGGTCCCTGACGAGGCCAGGTTGTCGTCCGGAACCGCACTCAATACCCGATAGGTGGTGCCGGGATCAAGTGGATCGTTCGCGACGACCGCCCCCTGGTCGGTTTGCTCGACGTCACCGACGCCGGTGACGACAACCGGTTGGGCAGCTGCCGGCATGAGCTCGGATCTGGCCTCGATTCGAACGCGTTGTTCGACCGTGGTCGTGTTCGGGCCCGGGGGCGGTTGCGGGCCATTGAACGATGCACGCGTACCGGTGCGCACCCATCCCTCCCCCGTGTATCGATCGTACACGCCGGTCCGCCAGTAGACGTTGTCATCGCTCTCGATGGTATACCGGACCTCCGGTGAGAGTTCAATCTCACCGACGATGGAGAGCTCCGCGTCAGCGCCCAGGACGCTCGATTGAATGCTCGACGCGTTGGGATCGGTGATGTCGTCGCCACCAACGAGGCTCAACGGACCGCTCACGCCCCCGCCCGGCACGACGGGCACCGCCACGGCACCGACGGCCATGACGGCGATCACCACCACGAGAATCTCGGCGTAATCGGTCGAGGCGCTGTGGCCTTCGAGCTCGCCGAATCCGACGGTCGACACGATCCCGATCACGCCGATGAGCGTCCACCAGAGCTCGAGATCGCCAGAGAGCACGAACACCCCCATGGCCGCACCCGTAAGGGCCGCCGCGGCGACGTAGTGGCGTCGGAACCCGAGATACCAGCTGAGGAAGACCGGTGCTGGTGCAAACGCCAATGCCCACACATCGGTGGCCTGGATCGTCAACACTGACATGCCGGTCACGATGCGAATGGTATCGTTGATCGTGTTGAACGCGACCGTCAGCGGGGCCCGGATGGCGAGCCAGGGATCGGCGGTGGCGGTGCTCAGATACCAGAGGTAGCCGACCACGGCGACCAGTCCAAAGATGGCGACGGCCATGCGTGGTCGAATCACACGCGCCGCGATCCAGGCTGCCCCGATCGCCAGCCCGACCCGAGCCAACAGCTGTGCCGACCCGCCGAGGATGACGGTAATCTCATAGAGTGTGCTGACGAGGGTGCCCGTCACGGCGAGGAGTCCAACGAGCGCACCGAGGCGGTACCACCCATTGATCGACATCTGTGCATCTGGTAGCCGACGACGCACCGTCGTCGTGGCCATCAGTCGGCCACCCCCATGGTGGCTACGGCCCCGGCCCGGCCACGGGTTCCCATCACATCCTCGGTGGCCAGCACCTCGCTCATGGTGAGCTGTCGGTCTCGAATCACGATCCGGACCTCACGAAGGTCGGGCCCCGCGGCCTCGAAGTGGATGTCCCCGCGTCCGTCCGGACGGCCGGGGCCAATGGTCGCCAGATGTCTGATGAGCCCCTCGACACCCTCGGGCCGGTCGATCGGGTCGACCGACCCCGCTTCGGTGTGGAGGCCGACGCGAACGCCGGCCTCGGCGAGCGCCACGGCGACGCTTGCCATCGCGTCAGCGAGGGCGTCATCAGCCCCATCGACGGCCTCTCCGGAGAGGACGACCGTCCCGCGGTCAGCTTCCCGTACGAACTCCTTGACGATGTAGTCGACGTCGGGTCGTTTCGCGCTGGTCTTCCAGTGGATGTCCCGAAGGGCATCGCTCGGCTGATACTCGCGGAGCCGGTCGAACTCGTGGCGGTCGGGTTCGATTTCGAGGTCAGACAGCCGGGCGAGGCGCTGCAGGGCGGTCACCGCGAGCGGGCGGATGCGCGGCGTGACGGTGACGGTCGTCGTGGCGTCGGCATACTCGAAGGATTGCCGTGTCAGGCCGAGAAGATCGGCGACGCTGACCCGGATCGGACCGAGGGTGTGCACGCCCCGTTCGGCCAGATGAAGCTGGTAGGACTGGTCCTCGTCCAGGGCGGCCGTGCGGTGGTTGCCCGTCGCCTCGAGCCCGTCGTCGACCGTGTCGCCGATCTGGCCAAGGCGTCGAGGTGGATCGTCAACGCGGAGGGTCACCGTCACCGTGTCGCCGATGGTCCCCTCCGTGGGGCACGTGCGGGTCACGGAGGGTCGGTCGATCTCCCTGACGCGCCAGAGGGCCACCCCAAGGAGGATGGCCCCCGGGACGACGACCGCGTTGAGGGCGGGCTGGCCGAACGCCAGCCCGGCGAGCACGCCGAGCACGACGAGACCGATCACGGCCACACCTCTCGGGGTCAACACCCCGGTATGGACGTTCGCACGCACGCGGTCAGGGAACGGCCACGGTATCGAGGGCATTGTCGACGATGTCGGTTCCGTCCGCGGTCGGGTCGTCGAGGGATGGTCGGATGCGATGCACGAGGACCGGTCTGGCCTCCTGCTGGACGTCATCCGGGATGACGTACGCGCGTCCCTCGAGGGCGGCACGGCCCTGTGCGGCCCGGAGCAAGGCGATCGTGGCCCGTGGACTGGCGCCGAGCTCGGCGTTCGAACGGGTATGCGCGGCCAACCGCGTGGCGTAGGTACGCACCGGGTCCTCGATGGTCACGTCGGCCACGACCGCTTGCGCGTGGGCGAGCCCGTCGACGCCGATCACGGGGTCGATCGCGTCGATCGGGTGCGACCCGACGACGCGTTCCAATAGCTCGACCTCCTCGCGTTCGGACGGATAGCCGAGCTCGACCGTCTTCATGAATCGATCAAGCTCCGCCAGCGGCAGCTCGTAGGTCCGATGGGGCTCGACGATGTTGCGCGTCGCGATTACCGTGAACGGCTCCGGTAGCAGATGCGTTTCGCCATCGACCGTCACTTGGCCCTCCTCCATCGCCTCGAGCATGGCGCTTTGGGTCTTCGGCGGTGCCCGGTTGATCTCGTCGCCAAGGACGACGTTCGCGAAGATGGGTCCGGGCTGGAACTCGAACGTCTCCGAACGCTGGTTGTAGACGTTCACGCCGGTAATGTCGGACGGAAGTAAGTCGGGGGTGAACTGGACGCGGTTGAAGCGACCGTCGATCGACCCCGCCAGGGCCCGGGCCATCATCGTCTTCCCGACACCGGGGACGTCTTCGAGGAGGACGTGCCCACGGGCGAGCGTGGCGACGACGAGATGCTCGATCGTCGAACGCTGGCCCACGAGGATGTCTTCGATGCGGTCGATGATCGCTTCGGCACTGGCGGCGACCTCGTCGACGTCACTCCCGAGCGGTGTTGACTCGACGGCACCACCGCCGAGGGACGATTCCGAGTCGGTCATCGGTCCTGGAGGAACCGGGCGGACCAGTCGTGTACGGGGGCCATACTCGTCGGTTGCACGGCTCGTGTAGCGGTCCGAATCCTTGTAACCCTGCCGCTTACCCTCACCATTCCCGACACGTTCGACAGCGTCGCGTTCCGTCGACCAGCCAGAGCTCGTTCACCTGCTCGTCACAGCCCGGACAGGCGACACCCTCGGGATGGAACGTCTGAACGGCTGCGATCGGCTCCACGGTCGACTCGTCGCCATCGAAGTCGGTGAGGCTGGCGTTGCGACCCACGATACAGGGGTCGACGGACGGGCTCAAAAGCCTTGGTACCACGGCCGACCGGAACGACCATAACGGTGGCAGGACGTCCCTCTCTCATGGTTGACCCGGCTGACGAAGTGACCGGCCTGGTCGAACATTTCGGCGATGCCGCCGCCGTCGATCCGGTCGCCGCCTTGTTGTTGCTTATCGGCGCCGGGGTGGTGGGGGTGGCCATGGCCGTCACCGCCTGGCTGACCATCGGGGGCCTCCTCGCCGGGCCGCGGTGGGGTTAAGGCGGCTCCAATTGCCAGTCGCGGAGTGCGCGTCTGACGTAATCGGTCTCAGGTGGGCGAAACAGCCGGTCGCCACCCTCGAGATCGTCGACCTCCATCCCCTCGACGTACACGACCGGCCGCCCGCCGTCGGCTTCGCCGGCAATCACGTTCGCGGCGGCCGCCAGCTCGTCCACGACCGCCTCGACCGTGACGGATAATGGACGCCCACGCCGGTCGGTTTGCCCCCGCCAATCGTCCGTCGCCGGCATGCCCGCCCAGCCGATCGCGACACCACGTTGTCCGAGCCTGAACGGTCGGCCGCTCGTATCCGCGACGATCACCGGTGGCTGCCGTTCGAGGCCGGCTCGAATGCGCTTCGCACTCTCGTTTGGCGCTTCGGGGAGCAAGAGGATGTCGGCGTCGCTCGGCAGGTTCGTCCGATCGATGCCCGCGTTCACCCCGACGTGGCCGAATCGCGTCACGGCCAGCAGGAACGGGTCGTCGATGAGCAGTTCCTCGCTCTCGTCCAGTACGGCTTGGGCGAACCGGGGATCCTTCGAATCACCGGCCCGGGCTTGGAGCCGGTCGGCGATCTTCACCGCGCGCTCGCCCGGGTCGTACCCGGCCAGGCGTCGTCCCCGGTTCTCCGCCTTGGACACGATCGTGCTCGAGACGACAACGACCGTGTCCTCGTCCGGTGGGTCCAATCGCTCGAGCAGTGGCCCGATTGCATCGTCAGCCTCGATTTCGGGAATCCCCTCCACCGGGCGAAGCCGCATACCTCTGGAGGGGAGCCGCCCGCCCAAAAACGTCGCGACCCATCGCCGAAGCCGCCATACCCCGACGGCCCGTAGTACCCGCCATGGCTGTCGAGTTGTGGTGCTTCGCCCGCCACGGGAGCTCGATCATGCTCTGTCGGTCGCCTGCGGGGCAGTGGACGGTCCCTACGGTCCGCGAGGCCGGTGATGCACAACCGCTGGAGCGGGCCCGGACCGCGCTCTCCGAGCGGTTCGGCCTGACCGTGGTGGAGGGTATCCGGTCGGGTCGGCCGATCGAGCGCGACGATGCACCGGACCGGATCGTCGGCGTCCTGGTTGAGGTGGCCGATCGGTCGACGGAACCGGCCGTGTCGGATCGTGTACAGTGGGTATCGCCCCCGGCGATCCTGGACCGGGATACGCCGTCGGGCCTCTGGACGGTGTACGCGTCCATCGCACCCACGATTCGGTCGATCGCGGCCGACACCCAGCATGGCTCCTCGTACCTCTCGCTTCGCGCGCTGGAGATTCTCCGCGATCGCGCGGCTGTGTGCGCCGCAACCGACGTGGATGGCGACGAATTGGTCGCCCTCGGGCGCGAACTCCGCTCGGCTCGCCCGGACATGATCGCCCTCAAGGTCCGGGTGGCGCGCACCCTCACTGCGGGAACCGACCCCGGTCAGGTTCAACACCGGGCGGCCGAGGCGATCTCGGACGCCCGACGGGCAGTCGACCAAGCGGCTGCAGCCGCGGCCGCGGTCGTCCCCGGCGACGCGGTCATCGGGACGATCTCTCGCTCCGGAACGGTCGAGCGGGCCATCGAGGCAATCGACCCGCGCCGGGTGGTCGTCGCGCGGTCTCGGCCTGGTGATGAGGGGGTGGCCCTCGCCGAGTCGCTCGCCGCGGACCGATCCGTGACCCTCGCCCCCGACGCGGCCATCGGATCCACCGTCTCGGCCGTTGACGCCGTCGTGGTCGGCGCCGACGGGATCGCACCCGATGGGACCGTGGTGAACAAGCTCGGCACCCGCACGCTGGTCGCGGCGGCGGCCCACCATGACGTCGCCACGTATGTCGTCGCCACGACGGCGAAATGCGGCCCCGTGGAGGCGCTCACCGAACATGTGCCGGTCGGCCAGATCTACGACGGGGATGCGCCACTGTCGGTGTCCACTGACCGGTTCGACAGGACGCCGGGCGACTGGTTCGATGGCTACTGCACCGAACGCGGACGGCTCGACCGGGCGGCGATCGGCGACGTGGCGACGCGCCATGCCGCGGTGCTCGCGCCCGAGGACGGGTAGGCAAAAGACGCATGCCCCGGCCGACCCGACGTCCCGTCGGGGCGGCGATGACGAGAGTTACCCCCACCGAACCTACCGTGACGAACGCGATTGGGCGGCCAAACGGCCGTCAGTCCGAGCCGTCCCCATCTTCCGGTTCGAAGTCGAGCGCCGTCGAGTTGATGCAGTAGCGCTTACCCGTCGGCTCCGGGCCGTCTTCGAACAGATGGCCAAGATGGCCGCCGCAGGCGGCACACACGACCTCGATGCGATCCATGCCGTGTCGGGTGTCGCGCTCGAACTCGAGGTTGTCCTCGTTCGCATCGAAGAAGCTCGGCCAGCCGTGGTCAGCCTCGAACTTGGTATCGGACGGAAAGAGGTCCGTACCACACCCGGCACACCGGTAGGTGCCGTCCTCCCACTGGTCGAGGTATTCGCCGCTGAACTTCGGCTCCGTGCCGCGCTCTCTGAGGACGCGGTACTCCTCGTCGGTCAGCTCCTCGCGCCACGTCTGGTCGGGTTCCTCGCTCATTCGGCCGAAGATAACTCGTCGGCCGGGAAAGCGCTTTTGCCGGCTCGAGGGGCGTTTCGGAACCGTTATTGACTGACCGAGTGAACCACCTGACGTACTTATGAGTGATGACGGAGCGACTGCCGCGACGGTCGATCTGTCCGATATTCCCGCCACCTTGCAACGGGCGGGAGTGGCCGGCGCGGGCGGCGCAGGCTTTCCGAGCTACGCCAAGTGGGAACGCATCGACGACGTCGACCACCTCATGGTCAACCACCAAGAGAGTGAGCCGAACTACTACATCGACAAGTGGCTCGGCAAGGCGCACGTGGAGGCGTTCGCCGACCTGTTCGAGGCGCTTCTCGAGGAGCACCTCCAGACGGTCGTGGTCGGATCCAAGGAGAAACACCGGTCGGAGTGGATGGGGCCCCTCGAGGAGGCCGCCCCGGGGACGGTCTACACCCCGGACGAGCTCCCAGTGACCGCTGATGACGAGGCGGGCGTGGTCTACGCCTACACCGTCGACAACTATCAACTCGGCATGGAGAGCGTCCTGTTGAACATGGCGGCCGACACCGTCATCGGCAAGGACCTTCCCATGGATCACGGCTGGATCGTCCAGAATACGGAGACGCTGTACAACATCTACCAGGCACTCACGGCCGACACCCCGGTCACCTCGAAGTGGGTCCACGCCGGCGTGAACGTGCCAGACCACCGGTTCCTCGAGGTCCCGGTCGGCACGCCCGCCAGTGACGTGCTCGCGGCGGCCGGCCTCGATGACGGCGCCGTTCCCGACGGGCAGATCCTGGCGGACGGGGGCCCGGGCTGGTGCTTCGCGTGTGAGGGCGACCTCGGTGACTACCCCGTCTCGAAGCGGACCAACGCCCTGCTCGTGCTTGACGAGGAGGTCGTCGAGGAGAACACCCTCGGCGAGGGCCGCATCAACGTCCTCGAGGCCTACGACTACGGCGGTCCCGAGGACGAACGCGAACCCTCCGAACGCCTCGAACCCGAGCGAGTCTACCTCCCTCGGATTACGAACCCGGACTTCGAGGGTCTCGTCGCCCGGTCAGAGCCGGTCGTCGAGGCCGGCGACGAGGTGACGACGGGCGACGTCGTGGCCGAACCGGGCGACGGCATCAGCAACTACCAACACGCCTCGATCGACGGGACCGTCGCCGAGGTCACCGACGACCACATCGTCATCGATCGGGTGTAGGAACACGCCATCCATGGACCTCGGCACCGGCCTCTTTACCTGCCAGCGCCGTCCGGACGATGACCGCCGGTTCGCGGCAATCTACGAGGAGATGCTCGACGTGGCCGGCGCCATCGATACCGCCGGGCTGGACAGCGCCTGGGTGTCCGAGCACCACTTCGCCGAGGACGGTTACCTCTCGGGAACGATGCCGGCACTGGGGGCGCTCGCGGCTCGCACCGACTCGGTCGCGATCGGCAGCTGCATCGCGCTCGCGCCGCTGTATGATCCGGTGCGCCTGGTCGAAGATGCCGCGACGGTCGACCTGCTGTCGGATGGGCGGATGCATCTGGGACTGTCGATCGGCTACCGTGACGTCGAGTTCGACCAGTTCGGCGTACCCAAGGACGAACGGGTCGAACGGACGGTCGATGTCGTCAAGCTTGCTCGGTCCGCCTGGCGCGGTGAGACGTACGATCCAACCCACCACGCCATCGATCCGGACGTGTCGATTACGCCGGTCCCCGGCGGTGCGGGACCGCCGCTCTTGTTGGGTGGGGCGGCAAAACCTGCCGTTCGCCGGGCCGCCCGGCTTGGCGATGGGTGGATCGCACCCTCCTCGCTCAGCCTCGAGGGGCTTCGTAAGCGCGTGGCCGACATTCGGTCGGTCCGGGAGGCGGAGGGATTGGACGGTCCGTTTCAGATCTACGTCCTGAAACACGGTTTCGTCGCCGATTCCGCCGAGACTGCCTGGGAGCTGATGCGCCCCGGGTACTTCTACCTCCAGCGGCGGTATGCCAGCTGGTACAGCGGCGAACCCGTCGAGCGTCTCGACGCCGACCGTCGGGCGGAGCTCAAGGACCAAGCCATCGTCGGCGAGCCGGAGACGGTGGCGAGCGAACTCGAACAGATCGGCGAGGCCATCGGGACGGACGTCCACGTGATCCTCCGCACGTACTACCCCGGATGCGGGACGGACACCATGCGCACGGCGATCCATCGCCTCGGCGACGACGTGCGCCCGGCGCTCCCCTGAGGGGTTTTTGAATCGCCGGGTCGACGACGAATCCGATGGGATTTCACACCTTCCCGATCGAGCGGGCGGGGTCGCTTGAGGACCCGAGCCGGTATCGCTACTGCTCTCGCGAGGAGCTCGTCGCGGCCGTCATCGAGGAGCCCGAGGGGTGCGTCCTCGACCTCGGGTGTGGCACCGGGTTTTTCACCCGAGACGTGGCGCCCTTCGTCGAGTCGATCCTGGCCATCGACGTGCAGCCGGCGATGCTCGAGTACCTGCGCGGCCAGGACCCACCGTCGAACGTGCATGCTGTCGCAGGGGCGGCCGAATCGATACCCGTTCGCGACGGGGGTGTGGCGGTCGCGCTCTCGACGATGACATTTCACGAATACGCCTCCCCACGAGCCCACGCCGAGCTTCGGCGCGTGCTGACCGAACGCGGCCGCCTGGTGGTCGTCGACTGGGCCGCTGACGGACGCGGTGAGGATGGGCCCGACCTGGATGACCGGTTCGATCTATCCGCCGCCGTCTCCGCCGTGCAGGACGCGGGATTTCACGTCCGCGAGACCCGCGCCCGACCAGAGACCTTCCTTCTCATCGCCCGGACCGAACCCGCCCGCTACGACTCCTCGGCGTCGTCGACGTCAAGATAGTCGGTCACAAGGACCTCACACACGACCTGGCCGAGCTCGGCCAGACCGGCATTGATGGCGGAGACCTGGCCCCAGGATTCCAGGTCGTGGTGATAGCTCGCCGAGCGCCAGTCCTCGGGGATGCCTGGCGCATTGTAGCCAACCCGCTCGGCGAAGTCGTCCCAAAAGAAGTCGAACTCCTCGACCAGACCGAGGTCGACGGCGATCTGGAACGTCTCGCGGTCGATCGTCGTCTCCTCGCGCCAGCGGTCGAACGCCTCCGCCCAGGCCCCTGCCTCGAGGTGTGTCTGGATCGCTTCGCGGCGATACTCGTCGGCCGAACCGGCTTCGGCGATGGTGGGGACCGGCGGCGGGTCGACGTCGAGGGCCATGACCGCATCGAACGGGGCGACGCGAATAGAGCTACCGGCGGAGGCTACTCACGGTATTCGTCCACGAACGCATCGCGCTGTCGGCGCCGCCGCTCGATCGCCTCACGGCGCAGCGCCTCCTCGTCATCCGTGGGACAGACGAGGTCGGGCACTGGCGTGGGTTCACCGGACTCGTCGAGGGCGACGAACGTGAAAAACGAGGTCGTGGCCTCCCGGGGCGTCTCGTCAGCCCATGGTGCTTCCGCGTACACGTCCACGATCACCTCGAGGCTGGTCCGCCCGGTCTCGAAGACGTAGGCCTGGACGACGGCGATCTCGCCCTGCTCGATCGGCGAGATGAAGTCGACGTGATCCATCGCAGCGGTGACACAGAGCTGGCCCGCAAACCGCATCGAGGCGATCGCGCCACAGATGTCCATCCAGTGCAACACCGCCCCGCCCAACGCCCGTCCGAATCGGTTGGTATCGTTCGGCAGGAGGATTTCGGTCATCTCGGTGTGTGATGACGCGAGTGCGACGGCATCGGCCATGCGGGCGGTGGGTCGGCGGACGCCATCAAACGGTCGGTCCCATCGCCCGACTTATGGTGGCGCGCTTCCGAGGGTCGCCAGAAGATGTCCGGTCGGGACGGTCAGGGGTCGATCACGCTCGTCGGGACGGCGCACGTGTCCAAACACAGCGTCGAGGAGGTCCGCGAAGCCATCGCTACCGACAACCCCGACATCGTGGCCGTCGAACTCGACGAGGGCCGCTATCGGCAGATGCGTGGCGACACGCCGGACGACATCGAACCGGCGGATCTCCTTCGCGGCAGTACCGCCGCCCAGATGCTGGCCTACTGGCTATTGGCCTACCTGCAGGCCCGCCTCGGCGAGCGCTTTGACGTCACGCCGGGGGCCGACATGCGGGCGGCCATCGAGGAGGCCGAAGCACGGTCGCTTCCGGTCGCTCTCGTCGACCGGGACATCCAGGTCACGATCCAGCGGTTCTGGTCGCGCATGCGGCTGCGCGAGAAGTTCCGATTCATCTTCAGCCTCGCCTTCGGCATGGTCGGCCTCGGGCGGTCGGGTGACCTCGGCCTCGATGAGCTCGAGGACGACGGGTCCTTGACCGACGTCGATCTCGTCACGGCGATGCTGGAGGAGTTTCGCCGTTTCAGCCCTGGCGGTGCGGCGGCACTCATCGACGAACGCGACGCCTACATCGCCCACCAACTCGAGGCGCTGCGCCAGCAAGGCTTTCACGTGCTCGCCGTCGTCGGCAAGGGCCACGAAGCCGGCATTCGCGAGCACTTGTCGAATCCCGCGGGACTACCGGCGATGGACGAGCTGACCGGGACGAGCG
Organism: uncultured Halobacteriales archaeon; assembly: GCA_964502835.1. GTDB lineage: Archaea > Halobacteriota > Halobacteria > Halobacteriales > SKSH01 > CAZCYF01. The sequence continues at coordinate 44,083 of CAZCYF010000005.1, forward strand.
GCAGACGGTTCTCCGTGATGCGGGTACTCGCCTACCTCGTCGCCGTCGCCGTCATCGGGTTTGTCTTCCTCCTCGTGATGGCGGGCGTCGAGAACACCTTCTTGCTCAAGCTCTTCGTCGCCTGGTTCCTCTTCAACGGCATCTTCGCCTTCACGATGGCGAAGCTGGCGGGGGCGAAGTGGACGAGCGCGGGCGTCGGCGGCGGCGTCGCGTGGCTGACGAGCATCAACCCGCTGTTGGCCCCCGGCTGGTTCGCCGGCTACGTCGAGTTGCGCTCTCGACCGGTGAACGTGGCTGACATCCAGACGCTCAACGACCTGCTCGCCGACGAGACCAAACCGCTCCGGGACCTGTTGGGCGACATTATCGAGGTCCCGCTGTTTCGCCTGATCGCCGTGGTGGCGATGACGAACGTGGGGAGCATGATCGCCACCTTCCTCTTCCCCTTCGTCGTGCTCCCGTGGCTCGCCCCCGAGGTCGGTGGCGTCGGTGGGCTGGGTTCGCTCCTCCTCGAGGGGGTTGAGAACAGCCTCGACCTCCTGCTCGAGTGGCTTCCATGAGTCGCTTCGACGCCCGCGAGCGGCGCGATCTGACGGTCGCCTGGTTCGTCCTCGGCATCGCGTTCACCGTGTTCGTCGGGGGCCCTGGCATCGTGACGCGGCCGATGGTGGCGGCCCAACTGCTCGTCGTGTGCCTGATCACCGCGGGGGTCGGCTTTCTCGCCCACGAACTCGCCCACAAGTTCGTCGCCCAACGCCTCGGCCGTGCCGCCGCGTTTCGCGCCGACTACCAGTTCCTCATCCTGGCCGTCCTCACGGCGATGGTGGGCATCCTGTTCGCGGCACCGGGCGCCGTGGTCCACCGGGGGCCGGACGATGCGCGCGAGATCGGACTGGTCTCGGTCGCCGGTCCGGTCACGAACCTCGCCCTCGTCGTCGGCTTCGCCCCATTGATCCTCGCGCCGGTCCCGCTGATCGCCCTGGTCGGGATCTTCGGCGTCTGGATCAACGCCCTGCTTGCGGCGTTCAACATGCTCCCCATCGGGCCGCTCGACGGCCGCAGCGTGTGGCAGTACCACCCTGGGGTGTACCTCGCCGTGGCCATCCCCGCCGGGGCGACGGCGGTGGTCGTGCTCACCGGTGGGACCGTCCTCCCGATCTGATTACACGTCGAGGACGACGTACACCCGCCAGCCATCCGCAGTAGCCTCGATGGTCATGTCCGAGTACGTGACCGCCTTGACCTCCCGGGCGCTGATCCGGTCGAGCGCCACCCCCCGCGCCGAACCGGCGAGCGACCAAGCCGGCCCGCTGCCCTCGACCGTCGCCTCGTTGTCGACCGGCAACACCCCACGGACGTCCCGTTCGAAGATCAGCTGGTCGAGATAGTCGAACAGGAGGGCGCCGCGGCACTCCGCCTCGACCGAGACGGAGAAGCGGTCGCCCCCGTCGGGAAGCTCCCCATCGACCTGACAGGCGGCCATCCCGTCGGCGGCGGCCGCGAACGCCGCCCCGAGGGTCGCCCCCGTGGCTTCGACGGCCACGTCTGCGGTATGGTCGACGAGTCGATGGGGCATCGCCGTCCCTGCGAGCCGCCAGCCAATAAACGACGTGTCGCGCGGCGGAGGACTTATATCGACGTTTGCCCAACGCCAGCACCAGTGAGCACCACGGTCGAGCTCCAGGTCGTCGCCCGCGGTGACGACGACCACCTCGACGCGGCCTGGGCCCTCAAAGAGCGCATCAGGGCACGCGAGGGCGTTCTCAAGCAACGTCGAGGCTTCTTCTCTCGCGCGTATCGACGGGCGACGGTCTACATCGCCCTCGACGGATCCGAGGGGCTCGTCGGGTTCGCGGCGGCTCGTCGTGACGGCTACTTGCTCTTTTTGGCCGTCGATACCGAGTACCGGGGGATCGGCCTCGGTCGACGCCTCGTCGCCGAGGTGGCCGACGAGCACGACCGGGTCACCTGCCACGCCCGGTGCACGAACGAGGAGGCCCTGGGCTTTTATCGTCATCTCGGGTTCGAGACCGTCCGCCGCCTTGAGGGCTATTACGAGGATGGCGGCGATGCCTACATGCTCCGGTTGGGCGACCCACCTCGGCTGTCCGATCGGTTGCGCGAGTTCATCCCGACGTGAGTCGTGCCTCCGGCAGACCTTTATCGCCGGTGGGTGACCTTTGGCCCGACGTGAACGAGCGTACGCGAACGTACCTTCGCGGGCGGTTTCGGGACTATTACCGTCGTCAGGGACCGCCCGGCCAGGGCTCAGCATTGGCGCTCCCACCCGAGCCGGATCGCCGCGAGTGGGCCTACATCCCGTTTGCCGACCGCGAGGGCACGCCGATGGTCAGGCATCGGTCGATCCACGACGGCGATGCGGTTTCCGAGTTCCTCCTGCGACACCGCCCTCGCCACGTCTACCATTCGACCGCCCGATACGACGACCCTGGCGCCGAGTCGATGGGCGCGAAGGGCTGGCGCGGGGCCGACCTCGTGTTCGACCTCGACGCCGATCACCTGCCGGAGGTCGATGCCGCCCGTGATCCGTACCCGATCATGCTCGAGCGCTGTCGGGACGCGACCGTCGAGCTGGTCGACATGCTGACGGGCGATTTCGGGTTCGACGACCTCACCGTCATCTTCTCCGGCAATCGCGGCTATCACGTGCACGTTCGCGATTCGGACGTCCTCGACCTCGGCCAGTCGGCCAGGCGGGAGGTTGTCGAGTACGTCCGCGGCGAGGGGCTCTCCTTCGATGCCCTCGTCCGACAGGCACCCATCCCCGGCACCGAGGATACGAAACGTCGGCTCGATACCTCGGGTGGTTGGGGGGCTCGCATCCGCGACCGCCTCGTTGCCACCCTCGACGGGCTCCGTGAGCACCCTCGAGACGAGCGTGTCGAGACCCTCGAGGCGCTCGACGGGATCGGGCCCTCCCGGGCCGACTCGGTCGCCCGGCTCATCGATACGCGGTGGTCGGCGATCGAGCGGGGGGAGATCGATCTGCATCCGGATTACCTGCACTTCGTCCGGGCCTTCGTCGAGCAACGCGTTGCCGGCTCAGGACCCGCGATCGACGACCCCGTCACCACGGACGTCCACCGCCTCATCCGCCTCCCCGGCAGCCTCCACGGCAAGACCGGATTCGTGGTCCGGCCGATCCCACCGGACGACCTCGCGACGTTCGACCCGCTCGAGTCGGCCATCCCGTCGATGTTTCGCACCACGGGGATCGCCATCGACCTCGAGGCCGATCACCGGACCGAGCTCGCCGGCGAGACCTTCCAGCTTGCGGCCGGCCGACGGCGGGTACCCGAGTTCGTCGGCATCTATCTGATGGCCCGGGGGGTGGCCGAGAAGGCTCGAGAATGAACCTCGATGAGCTCCGGTCGGTCCGCGATGATGCCCGCGAAACCGGCGAGCTACAGCCCCTTCGAGCCTCGTTTTACGAGGAGGCCCGCCAGTTCATCGAGGAGCTGCGTGAGGAGCGCGATCGCCTGGCCGAGACCAGCGATGACCCCTTCGGCGATCCTGAGATATCCCGGCTGTCCGACCGGCTCGAATCGGCTCGAGACGTCCTCGAGTCCATCTACCAGAATCGCGTCGCCAAGCTCCTCCGCCATGCCGCCACGGCGGCGTCCGCCGAGGAGTCCGACCCGCCGGCGATGACGCGTGAGGAGCGCGAGCTCTACGATACACTCGTCGCGGCGATCACGCGGACGAAGGGGGCCGTACTGCAGGGAGAGTCGGTCGACTTCGAGGTCGATACCGGGGAGGCGAAGGCGCCACACACCCCGGACGCCGACCGATCGGACGCGTCTGAACCGGCGCCGGAAGCGGACGAGCAGCTCGATCGCCAGACGGTTCGGGTCACGGCCGATGTCGGCACCATCCTCGGCATCGACGAGCGCGAGTACGAGCTTCGCCCCGGCGACGTCGTCGCCCTGCCCGTCGAGAACGCCCGGGCCTTGATCGAGCGCGAGGCGGCCGAGGCGGTCGAATCCGATCAGTAGAAGGTCCGTTCGATCCGCTCTTCCTCGCGGTCGGGCTCGTCCGGCACGGTCGCGAACCGCTCTTCGATGTGCTCGTAGGTCTCGCGCATCTCGTCCGTGTACGATGGCGGGACCTCGCCCAGGGCCCGCTCGAAGTGGTCAGCCGTGATGCGCACGTTCTTCACGCTTTCGTCGACCTCCTCGGGGTCGACGGACTCGATCAGTTCGCGGCTGGCCGCCATGGCCGCCTCCCGACAGACCGCCTCGATGTCCGCCCCGACGTAGCCGTCGGTCCGGTCGGCGAGGTCGTCGAGGTCGACGTCCTCCGCGAGGGGCTTGTGTCGCGTGTGGACCTCGAAGATGGCCCGTCTGGCGTCGCGGTCGGGCGCGGGGACGTTGATGTGGCGGTCCAGGCGGCCGGGTCGCAACAGCGCGCGATCGATCAGGTCGGGTCGGTTCGTCGTCGCGATGACGACCACGTCCTCTAGCTCCTCGAGCCCGTCGAGCTCGGTCAGCAACTGGGAGACGACGCGTTCGGTCACCTGCGAGTCGGTCCCGGCGCCGCCGCGTTCGGTGGCGATCGAGTCGATCTCGTCGAAGAAGACGATCGAGGGGGCGTTCTCGCGGGCCTTGCTGAAGATCTCGCGCACGCCACGCTCGGACTCGCCGACGAACTTGTTGATCAGCTCGGGCCCCTTGATCGGGATGAAGTTGCTGTCCGACTCGTTGGCGACCGCCTTCGCCAGCAGGGTCTTGCCCGTGCCGGGTGGCCCGTACAGCAAGACGCCCTTGGCGGCCTGGAGGTCCATGAACTCGAAGACGCCCGGATAGGCCAGCGGCCATTGGATCGTCTCCTGCAGGCGCTCCTTGGTCGAGGCCAGCCCGCCCACCTCGTCCCAGCTGACGTCCGGTACCTCGGCGAAGACCTCCCGCATCGCCGAGGGCTCGACCCCCTTGAGGGCGTCCTTGAAGTCGGTGCGGGTGATGCGCAGCCCCTCGAGGACCTCGGCGTCGATCTCCTGCGATTCGAGGTCGATCTGGGGTCGGATGCGACGCAGCGCGTTCATCGCCGCCTCCTTGGACAGGCTCTCGATGTCGGCGCCGACGAAGCCGTGGGTGCTCTCCGCGAGCGTTTCCAGGTCGACGTCGTCGGCCAGGGGCATGCCGCGGGTGTGCACCTGGAGGATCTCGAGGCGGCCGTCGCGGTCTGGGACGCCGACCTCGACCTCGCGGTCGAACCGGCCACCGCGTCGGAGCGCGGGATCGATGGCGTCCGGCCGGTTCGTCGCCCCGATGACGATGACGTCACCACGCTCTTCGAGCCCGTCCATGAGCGACAGGAGCTGGGCCACGACGCGCCGCTCCACGTCACCGGTCACCTCCTCGCGCTTGGGGGCGATCGAGTCGATCTCGTCGATGAAGACGATCGCGGGGGCGTTTTGCTCGGCCTGGTCGAAGATCTCACGGAGTTGCTCCTCGCTCTCGCCGTAGTACTTCGACATGATCTCCGGGCCCGAGATGGTCGTGAAGTGGGCGTCGATCTCGTTGGCGATCGCCTTCGCCATCAGCGTCTTGCCCGTGCCGGGCGGGCCGTACAGCAAGACGCCCTTTGGCGGCTCGATGCCGAGCTGTCGGAACAACTCCGGGTGGCGCATCGGCAGCTCGATGATCTCCCGGATCCGTTCGAGTTCGTCGTCCAGGCCGCCGATGTCCTCGTAGGTCACCGACGGGCTCGATCGCTTGGCTTCGTCGCCGGCCGCCAGCTGCTCGATCGATTGCTCGCTGACCTCAATCTCGGTCGTCTCCGTCACGACGACGGTATCCTCGGGTTCGGCGCCGGCGATCCGGATCGGTACCGGCTGGCTCCCGGCGAGCGAGCCGAACCCGAAGCGGAACGGGACGGTCTGGCCCTCGGTGATCGCCTGGCCGCTGAGGCGGTCACGAATGAGCGGGGCGATGTCGCCCCGGATGCGCAGATTCTGTGGGAGCGCGACGCTGATGTGCGTGGCCGGTTTCACGTCCGCGGGCTCGACCGCGACCATGTCGTCGACGTTGACGCCGACCGTCTGGCGAAGGTTCCCGTCGATGCGGATGATGCCCTTGCCGGTGTCGTCCGGGTATCCTGGCCACACCCTGGCCACGGCGCGTTCACCGCCGGGGCCCTCGATGACGATGTAGTCGCCGCTATCGACGCCCATGCGCTCGATGGCTTCCCGATCGATCGCAGCGAGGCCACGGCCGGCATCCTTCTGACTGAGTTGCTTGACTTGGAGTTTCATGTGTGTGTACGGTGCGGGATACGGCGTCGCCGATGGGGACTCGCGGTGTGGTGTCCGGTGCCGGCGGCCCCGTACCGCCCCTAAGACTAACCTTAGGTTATCGGTGAGACCATAAAAGGCCGTCGTTCCGGGATGCGCCCCTCGGGACTTAATTGGTGCCCGTTTCACCCTCGGGCATGGCCGTACTAGAGCGTGACGGACGCGATGTCCACTACCAGGTCGTCGATCGCGGTGCATCCGGGCCGACGTGCCTGTTCGTACACGGCAGTGGGGCCGACCGTCGCGTCTGGAAGGCACAACACCGGCTCGGCTCGACGCGGCGGTCGGTGTTCGTGGATCTGCCCGGCCACGGCGAGTCGGATGACATCGCCACCCCGCCCGGTCCCGAGACGCTCGCGGTCTACGCTGGCGACGTGGCCGCGGTGGCCGCAGCCACGGACGCGGACGTCCTGATCGGCAACTCGTTGGGCGGTGCGGTCGTGCAGTGGGCCATTCTCGAGGGTGCCGCCGACCCCGAAGGGGCGGTGCTGGTGGGCACGGGCGCCAAGCTCGCCGTGCGTGAGGATCTCCGTGGGTGGCTCACCGACGACTTCGAGCGAGCCATCGAGTTCCTGCACGGCACGAATCGGCTGTTCGCGGACCCCTCGCCGGCGATGCTCGAGGCGTCGACGGCGGCGATGCGCGAGTGTGGCCGGGAAACGACCCGTCGCGATTACCTGACCTGTCACACGTTCGACGTTCGCGACCGGCTCGCCGACATCGAACCCCCCGTCCTTGCCATCTGTGGCGAGCAGGACGCGCTCACCCCGCCCGCCTACCACGAGTACCTGGCCGGGGAGATCGCCCACGCCCAACTCGAGGTGGTTCCCGAGGCGGCGCACCTGGTGATGCTCGAACGCCCGGAGCCGTTCAACGCTGCCGTCGATGCGTTCGCCGCCCAGCTCGGTTAATCGTCGAGCAGATCGGCCTCTTCGTGGGTGTGCTCGGGGCCCGGGAATGCGCCGTCGACCACTTCCTCACGAAAGCCCGCCACGGCGTCGGCCATCTCGTCGGCCACGTCGCCGTACGTCTTCGAGAACGGTGGCGCGCGATCCGAGAGCCCGATGACGTCGGTGATCACGAGGACCTGGCCGTCACAGTCCGGACCCGCCCCGATGCCGATGGTCGGCATCTCGAGGCGGTCGGTGATCGCGGCGGCAAGGTTGGCCGGAACGTGCTCGAGGATGAGCGCGAACGCGCCGGCCGCCTCGTGGGCCTCGGCCAGCTCGATGATCCGCTCGGCGGCGGCCGTCTGTGTCCCCTGGCGGGTGAAGCCGCCGAGCTGGTTGACTCGCTGGGGCGTCAGCCCGAGATGGGCCATCACCGGAATGCCGAGTTCGACGAGCCGTTCCGTCAGGTCGACCGTGTGCGGCCCCGACTCGAGCTTGACCGCGGAGGCACCCGCCTCCTTGATCATCCGGCCGCAGTTGGCGATCGACTCGCCGTCCTCGACGCCGTAGCTCAGAAACGGCATGTCGGCCACGACGAGGGCCTCCTCGGTCGCCCGGGCCACGGCACCGGTGTGGCTGGCGATCTCGTCGCTGGTCACCGGGAGCGTCGACTCGTATCCGAGCATCGCGTTCCCCACGCTATCGCCGACGAGAATCACGTCGATACCGGCGTCGTCGACGATCGACGCCGAGGGTGCATCGTAGGCGGTGAGCATCGTGATCGGTCGGTCCTCCTCCCACTCCCGAATGGTTCGCACCGTGACGGCCATACCGTCGGGGTACTCGCCGTGACGTCCTAAAGCCCGCCGGTCCGGGCGTTGGCGCTTCGCTGGGCTGGCGGGGGCTTCTTGAGCGACCGCGTCGATTGCCCACCATGGCGTGGCGTGGGACAATCAGTGCAGTCCTTCGGGAGTGGTCTGACCATGGTCGAGGATGACGCCGGCGTCGATCACACGCGGATCCTCCAGCAGACGTTCGTCGTGACGGTGGTCATCGGCGCCCCGGCGCTGGCCATCGGCAGCCTGTTCGTCGACTTGCCTACCTGGTCCGCCAGGGCCGCGTATGCGGGCACCTTCGGCGGGAGCCTCTGGCTCGGTACGGCCCTCGCGTTGTACCTTCGCGACTGGCGTCGCGTCAGGCAGCGTCGAGCACGTGCCGGGCAATGATCTTCTTTTGAATCTGTGTGGTGCCCTCGTAGATCGGGAGGACCTTGGCGTCGCGATAGAGGCGTTCGACGTCCGTGTCGCTGATGTAGCCCGCACCACCGTGGATCTGGACGGCCTCGTTCGCGACGTCGACGGCCGCCTCGCTGGCGACGTACTTCGCGATGCTCGCGTGTTTGGCGGCCGGCTCGCCCGCGTCGTCGCGTCGGGCCGCCTCGGCGGTGAGCGTACGCCCCGTGACGATGGCCGTCTCCATGTCGGCCAGCTTGTGACGGATCGCCTGGAACTCCCCGATCGGGCGGTCGAACTGTTCGCGCTCGGTCGCATACGACACGGCCGCATCACGCGCACACCGAGCCACCCCAACCGACTGGGCCGCGATGGCGATCCGGCCGCCATTGAGGATCTCGAACGCCGCCCGGAGGCCGCGCCCCTCGGGGGTGAGCTGATACCGCCGTGGGATGTGTACGTCGTCGAAGCTGAGCTGACAGGTATCGCTCGCGCGCAGCCCGAGCTTGTCCTCCTTGCGGGTGATCTCGAGACCGTCCGCATCCGCCGGCACGAGGAACTGCGTGACCGAGTTGGGGTCGTCCTCGTCGGTCCGGGCGAAGACGATGATGGCGCCCGCGCGAGTACCGTTCGTGATCCACTGTTTCGTCCCGTTCACCACGAAGCCGTCGCCGGCGCGCGTCGCCGTCGTCGACATGGCCCGCGGGTTCGATCCCGCCTGGGGCTCCGACAGCGCGAACGCGCCGACGGGGCGGCCCTCGGCCATGTCCGCGAGCCACTCCTCCCTGACCGATTCGTCGCCGAACGTCGCGATGCATGACGTCGCGAGCCCGTGCACCCCGAGGGCCGTTGCGACGGCGAGCATGCCGTAGGCAACCTCCTCGAAGACGACGCAGGCCGTCCGTCGGTTCAAACCCAACCCGCCATAGGACTCCGGGACGGCCATCCCGGTCACGTCGAGTTCGGCGAGGCGGTCCCAGACCTCCTCGGGAAACGCCTGTTCTCGGTCGCACTCCTGCGCCCTGGGTTGGATCTCCTCGACGGCCAGCTCGTGGAGCACCTCACGCATCGCCGCCTGTTCGGCGGTCTCGTTCATGCCCGCCGGTCGGAGGTGACGGCGAATAAAGCTGCCCGGTCTGGCGACACCTGGCTATCGGAGGTACTCCACCACCTCGTCGGGATCCGCGTCGATGCCGCCCCCCTGGGCGGCGTCGGGACTGCCACCGCCCCCGCCGCCGTAGGTGTCAGTCACGTCGTCGACGATTGCGGCCGCATCCACGTCCGCCGTCGTGGCCGTGGCGAGGAACGTCCGGCCGTCGGACCCGACGAGTGCGACCACCTCGGCCGCGTCACCCGCGAGCGTCTTCGCCTCCTCCATGAGGGTGTTCGCGTCGAGGCCGTCGAGCCGCCCGACGAGCCAGGTCGCCCCGTCGCGCTCGAACACCTCGTCCCGGAGCTCGTCGATGCGCATCGTCGCGATCCGTTCCTGCAGCGAGGTGCGTTCGGCCTCGAGATCGCGGACGGTCTCAATCAGGCGGGCCACCTCCTCGGGGAGGTCGTCGACGCCGGCATCCAGGTGGCTCGCCGCCTCGAACGCCAGGCGTTTCTCCTCGATGCGACGGCCGATCGCGGTCGGGCCGACGGCAAACTCGACGCGAGTCAATCCCTCTCCCGGATTGGCGCGTTCGAGCACCGTGACCGGGCCGATCTCCCTGGTGTTGGCGACGTGCGTGCCGCCACACGCGGCCACGTCCCAGGGGTCGTCCTCGTCGCCCTGGCCGCCGACGGTCACCACCCGCACCTCGTCGCCCGCGAGGCCCTCCTCCGTCTTCGTGTTGAAGGCGATGTGGTCCATCTCGAGGGCCTCGTCCTGCGGGTGGACGGTCCAATCGACCGGCCGTGATTCCCACACCGCCCGATTGGTCAGGCGCTCGAGCTCGAGGAGGACCGCGTCGTCGATCGCCGTTGGCGTGGTAAAATCGACCCGCACCTTCTCCGGCGAGATGTCGAACCCCCCGTAGCCGAGCTCATCGAGCAGTCGACGACCAGCCCCGTACAGCACGTGACTGGCGGTGTGTGCACGCATGCAGTAGGTTCGAAACGCGTCGTCGACCTGCGCAGCGACGGTCTCGCCGGCAGTAAACCCGGGCGTCTCGGTGACGGTGTGGACGATCTCGTCGCCGGCGTGTTGCACGTCGGTCACGGCCACGTCGCCGATGACACCCCGGTCGGGCGGTTGGCCACCGCTTTCGGCGTAGAAGTACGTGCGGTCGAGGACGACCGTGTCGCCGTCGACGCGCTCGACGGTCGCTTCGAAGCTCGTGGTGTACGGGTCAGCCGGTGCGAGAGCATCGCTCATTACGGTCGCGCACCCGCCGTGGTCGCATAAACCGTGCGCTCTGCCGACCTGATGGGGTTCACTCCTCGGCCAGCTCGATCTCCAGCGCGCGCTCGAGGGCCTCGATGACGGTCCCACCCACGCCGGCCCGCGCGGCGCGACCCTGCTCGATCGCGAGGAGATCGCCTTCGGGCACCTCGAGCGCCTCCGCGAGTTCTTCGAGGGTCAGGCCTTCCTCCTGGCGGGCCTCGGTCACCCGCTGGCCGTAGCCCGAGACCAGATAGGGAAGGGGGTCGTCGTCGTAGCCGGCCCCCTCTTGCTCCCAGCGGGTGGTATCGGGCTTGATCGCATCCCGCGCCTGAGCGATCCGACGGGCCAACTCCTTCTTCCGGTCGGGCGTGTCGCGCTCGCTGGACTGCTCGGCCTTCTTCTGGCGTTGGTGGGCCGTGTCATCGTGGGGACGACAGGAGGGGCAGACCTGCAGCTGGGCCCCGGCGACCGTGGCCGTCTCGAGGGCGTCGCTCGGCGACCCACAGAGCTCGCAGGCGTCTCCGTCGCCGCCACCGGCGGAGCCGCCCGTCGAGTACTTCGGCATGACGGGGGCTTGGTGACGGGTCCCTTTAAGCACCACCCCGCGGCCGGTGGCGAAGGATAAGCCATATTATCGCCCGACGGACTACTCACGGGATGCCCTCCGTCTCGAGCGTGGGTAGCCAAGCCAGGTCAACGGCGCAGCGTTGAGGGCGCTGTCCCGCAGGGGTCCGCCGGTTCGAATCCGGTCCCACGCACTCGGTCGGTC
>CAZCYF010000006.1:0-52577 GCA_964502835.1 uncultured Halobacteriales archaeon
GGAAATCAGGGCGTAATTACCGGGACGTAATTACAGTTCCTCAACGTCGCTGCTCCAGGTAAAGCGTCCGTTGAGATACGTCGGCATGTTTTCGACTTCTAGGAACGAGAGCAACTCTTCCTTCGTCGGATCGATCGAATCGACAGAATTTGAGACGAGGAAATACCAGTCGTTATCCCCGATAAATGGAATGGCCAAACTGCCCAGATCAGCCCGTTCCGTGGGATACGTTGCGTAGGTAAACTCGATTGATTCGGATTCCGAGTCAATTTGGTAGAGTTGGGGAATCGATTTCGGCTGGGTAAGAGCCACTCGACCATCGCCAACGACGATATACCGAAGTCCCATCAGACTTTCCTCTTTTGCGATATCCAGTGCTGCATACATGGGGAATCCAGCGTTCAGTAATCTCGCCAGTGTACCGCCCATCTCCACGGCACTCTCATTGATTACCTCAGACAGTGTAACGATGCCACCGATTGCTCCACGTTCGATGAGGTTTTCGCCCTGTTCATATGACTGACACGCATTGAGGAGAAAGGCCGATGTGCCGACTTCGTCCAAAACCGCAATATCCAGCTTTCCGTCCGCACACTCGACTCCATCATCATCGATATGTCCGATGTAATGGAGGAAGTCGGAGTCTTCCCGGAGTGCTTCTTTGAGACTCTCTTGAGTCAGATTTTGGTGGATGGATAGGTTGAAGGAGAGATCCTCCCGGGAGCCGTAAATTTTCTCGAGGACGTTTGACTCTCGGTTCATCTGTTGATCGTTACAGATGACCGTGATATCGATATCCGCATCCGTTGGTTCACGCCCGAGTCGGTGCTCAAACGCCTCAGGGATGGCCTTGCTCGCGCCGATGGGCGTCCCGTCGCCAACCCAAAGCTGATCCACTGAGCCGGTTTCTGGTGGTTTGACGAAATCTTCCCGCGCCGTGGTGGTTGCACCAGTGGACCGAGTGATTGCGCCAGCTCGGGTCGGAGCTTTGCCAGCTATAGCGCTGGGCGAGGACGCCTCCGGAAGGTTTCCAGGCTGGTGAACGTGCACCAGTGCGAGGTCCTCGACGAGATACGGGAGCAACTCGACGTGGTGGGGGTCATCCACCACGTGGGCGGTCATACCCCAATCGGGGACGAGGTCGCTCACGTAGGTGTGGGGAACCTCGAGATAGCGACGGAGGCGCTCGTCGCTCGAGAGCTCGTAGAGCTCGGCGAAATCCAGATCGACCCGCTTCTCCAGACGACGACGCTCGTCGAGGTCGATCTGGTAGGCCCCTTCGGTTCGCGTGATACAATCGAGTGTAAAAACGTGTTTGAGGACCTCCTCGACGTTCTCCCGGAGCGCCGCATCCTGACCGAGGTCGCGGACTGCGGACCCGTCCACTACCACGGCGTTGCGATCGGCCGGGACCATGCGCGCCCCGAGGTAGTACGACAACGGTGCCCCCGTAAAGACGGCCGCAGAGGCCGGTTCGAGTTCGAGCGTGATGCCCGTCTCGGGTGGTTCGAGGGCATCTGGGATGACCACTTCGTCGCCGACCTCGACGCGCGGCGGATGCCCGCGTTGCGCCGGGAAGGACCGTTCCGGCGAGGTGGTCTTCAGCGCCGAAGCGAAGGCCGACACCGTCTCCATCTGGTCGACCGGATCGGTCGTCGTTTGCAGCGTCGTTTCGGGATGGTCGTGTGCCGATCGTGCCCCGACCTTGACCCTCGCTTCACCATCAAACGTGAACGTGATCGTCTCATTACCGGGATGGATTGAGAGGCCACCGTCAAACTCGAGATAGACCTTGATGGGGGCGTTAATGTCCAAAATGTACGACCCATCTGGAAGCCTCGTCTCGGAGTCGTGATCGACCTCGGAGAGCATCTCGCCGTCCGCCTTCCGGATCAACACCGCCTCAAGTGTCGGGAGGGTGATCGCCGAGGTGGTAATCCCGATCGCACGGTCAACCGGAAACCGAAAGCCGTCCGGATCGATCGTCTCCGGTCGAACGTCATCGGCCGTATCCAGCCGATACCGCCGGCGCTCGATCGGGTCAACGATCTCGACCGAACGCATCCCCGGGAGCGAGATGAATGAGATGCCGTACTCGGAACTGTCCGTCATGGTGACACCTCCCGCGACGGGGACAGGGCCCCCCGAGCGGGCAGGCAGCCAGCACCAACCTCCCCCGCAATCGCCTGCCGGGGACCGTCCATGGACGGTGGGATACTGCAACCATTCATAAATACCTATGGGCGATGCAGCCACCCGCAACGTCCCGAAGGGGTACCATTTATGATAACCGACATCATAGCCCTGTAAACGCTGCAGCAACCGAGAGGGACGACACCACCGGCCGCCACACGTCTCGGAGTTGATCACCCATTCCACCATCGACGCCCTTTCCGGCCGATACCGAGGACGTCTACCGGTCCATCTTCACCTCGGGGTCGGAGACGCTGTACGAGTTCGAGACCGCCGAGAAGTGCGTCCTTCACGTCGACGACGACCCGGACTTCGCCGAAATGGCCAAGGCCTTCCTCGAGCGCAAACGCGACGACCTGACCGTCCTGACGGAGTACCGCGGTGCGGACGCCCTCGAGCGACTCGAGGACGAGGCCGTCGACGCCATCATCAGCGATTATCAGATGCCCCGTATGGACGGCATCGAGCTGCTCCAGGCCGTCCGCCGGGAGTACCCCGACCTGCCGTTCATCCTTTGTACGGCCCGGGGCTCGGAGGAGGTCGCCAGCGAGGCGATCGCCGCGGACGTCACCGATTACATCCAAAAGGGCACCGACACGGACCAGTGGGAGGTCCTGGCGAACCGGGTGACCAACGCCATCGACCGCTACCGGACGAGCCAACAGCTCTGGGAGACGCTCGGGCTCAGCAAGCACCTGATGGAACAGGAGCTCGCCGGCGTCTACCTCGTCCAGGACGGCCGGTTCATCTACGCCAACGAGTACGTCGCGGACGTCTTCGGCTACCCGCCCGAGGAGCTCCGCGATCGGCCCGTAACCGACATCGCGATGGAGGGGCCCGATGGCGCCGCCGAGGGGTCCGTCCTCGACGCCGTCCCGTCCGGGGCGGAGACGGCGCGCTATCGCTCGACCGTCAAGACGAACGCCGGGGCCATTCCGGTCGCGCTCGAGGTGGCGACCGTCGAGGTCCACGGCGAGGAAGCCGTGGCGGGCGTCATCGTCCGTCGCGACGTGGGAACCGACACACGCAACCAGGGGGAACCATGATCGGACGCCAACCCGGTCGGGTCACGCCAGAGGGTGAGTCGCCGAATGGCTGACCCCGACCTCGACCAGGTGGCCCTCCGCCGGCTGCTCGATGCAGACTCCCCGGCGGCGATCCATGACGCCACGGTCGCCGTCGCCAAGGAGGTCTTCGGCGCGGACGACGCCCATCTGTTGCGCCGTCACGACGGCGAGTTGGCCCATCTCGCGAGCACGGGCGACCCCCAGTGTGACGCCCAGATGGTGCCCGTCGCCGAGGACATCCTCGACCAGCTCGACCTGATCGGCCGCTCACACGTCTTCGACGACATCCGCAACGTGCGCAGCGTCGCCGCCAACGCCGAGGTGACCACTCGCTCCGATGCCCCGCGGGCGATGTTGCTCGTGCCGATCGACGAGGTCGGCCTGCTCGTGGCCGTGTCCACCGACGTGGGTGCCTTCGACGACGGGGACCGCCAGTGGGGTGAGCAGCTGGCCACGTTCGTCGAGGGGCGGTTGACCGACGAGGCCGAGGGGGACGACCCCGCCGACGACACGCTGGCGCGCGTGCTTCGCGTGCTCGATCAGGAGTTCGCCGACCCGCTCGCGGTGTTGCGCGGCTCGATCCACCTCGCCGAGGCCGAGGGCGACCCCGGTCAGTTCGAACGGGCCCGCCGGGCCGCCGATCGGATCGAGCACCTGCTGGCAGGTGCGAGGCGACTGGGTCGCACCGAGGAACACGGGGGGCGCCGGGAGGTGATCGAGCTCCGTGGGGTCGTCGAGGAGGTCTGGCCGGAGCTGACCGACGGTGACACCAGCCTCGAGGTCCGCGACTCCCGGCCCGTCGTGGCCGACCGGTACGCCCTCGAGCAGGTGATTCGAAACCTGCTCGCGAACGCCGTCGAACACGGCGGTGAGCACGTTCTCGTGGGGACCACCGAAGACGGCTTTTTCGTCGAGGATGACGGCCCGGGCATCCCCTCGGGGCTGCGCGGCGATGCGTTCGCCTGGGGCTCGTCGTCGAACGGCGACCACAAGGGGATCGGCCTGAGCATCGTCGCCCAGATCTGTGACGCCCACGGCTGGGACGTGGCCGTGACCGCGGGTGACCTCGGCGGTGCCCGGGTCGAAATCACCGACCAGGCCGACTAACCGCCATCGCCGGTCGTTCACTCGCCCTCTCAGGTTTGGTGGTGACGTCGACCTGCTCGGCACGGATGCGCGACAGGTAGGGCCACCATCGACGAGGCCGACAACGGTGAGCATTGGCTCTCCTCGGAGCCCTGCATGGCTGTCTGCCTCGTCCGTGTCATCGGAACCGATACCCGAGGACATCGGTGGCGTCGCAAACTTTGCCCTACAAAGTTAATTTGTATCGCAAAGTTTATTGGAGCACAAAATGACCGCTCACCCACACCACCATGTCGACCGACATCGCCCACGAACGCCTTCCCGACCCCGGAGGCGGCCCCGCCCTCGGGCCCTGGGCCGACCAGGCCCGGGCGTTCGCCACCCGCTACCTCCGCGAACTCGTCCGGAACAAGGCCGTCCTCTTTTGGACGATCGTCTTCCCCGTCGGGTTCTACCTCCTGACCATCACGATCTTCATGGACACGAGCGAGATCCCCGAGGGGGCGATCCCGTACGTCAAATCCGGCACCGCGATCACCTACGGCACCTTCGGGGCGATCATCGCCGCGTTGAACTCCTTCGGCCAACAACTCGCGATGGACCTCGAGGACGAGCGCTACCGGCTGTATCGCGCCCTCCCGGTCGCTCCGAGCGCCGACCTGTTCGGCCGGATGGCGGCGGGGACCGTCCTCGCGGGCGTCGCCATGCTCGTCGTCCTCGCCGTGGCCGTCTTCACCGGTGGCACGTTCACCCTTGCCTCGGGTGCCTCGATTCCGGTCGTCACCGTCGCGTTCGTCGCCTTCGCCGTCTTCTGGATGGCCGTCGCCGTGTTGATCACGACCGTCGTCCGTGACACGCGCTACGCGTCGATCATCACGGTCAGCCTCGCGCTCGCGCTGTACTTCCTCACCGGCTACAACGGGGGCGACCCGAGCGTCTTCGGCGGCCCGGACGTCTGGCTCAACTGGCTGCCGAACACGCTGCCGACGCGGCTGATCGTCGCCGAGATCGCCGCGGCGCCGGCCGAGTTCGCCGAGCCGGGCACCCTCGAGGCCCCCGACAGGGTCGTCGGCACGATCACCACCCTCGGCTACGGCGTCGTCGCCGTCCTCGTCGCGGCCGTCGGCATGCGTCGCCACATCTATCGGCGGGGGGTCTGGCCATGAGCACGGCGCTGGCCGCCCGCGGGCTGACCAAGCGCTTCGGTGCCGATGGCGTCCTCGAGGGGGTCGACCTCACCGTCGCGGATGACGAGGTGCTCGTCCTCATGGGCCCAAACGGCGTCGGCAAATCCGTCCTGCTCGCCTGCCTCGCCGGGAGCGAGCCCGCCACCGACGGCGAGGTCGCGATCCAGGGCGCGACCGACGGCCACCCCGGCGACCAGCTGGCGTTCCTCGCGCAGGAGACCATGGCCATCGAGACGCTCACCGGCCGGGAGAACGCCCGGTTTTACGCCGGATTGCATCCGGCCTTCACCGACCGCTGGCGGGACTACGTCGAGCGCTTTGCGCTCACCGACGAGCTCGACAAGCTCGTCAACCACTACTCCGGCGGGATGCGCCGCAAGCTCGAGCTCGCGTTGACCCTCTCGATCGACGTCCCGATCTACCTGCTCGACGAGCCAACTGCGGGCGTCGACCTCACGATGACCCAGCGATTCCATGACGTTATCCTCGAGCGCCATCACGCCGGTGCGGCGGTCGTCCTGTCCTCGCACAACCCGCTGGACGCCACCATCGCCGACCGTATCGCGTTCGTCGTCGAGGGGGGCATCGGTGCCGTCGGGTCACCCACCGCGCTCATGGACGACGTCCCGCCCGTCGTCCGCCTGACCGGCACGGAGGCGATGGCGACGGCCGGCGAGTACGTCGCCGGTGGGGAGTTGTTCCCCCTCGGCGGCGAGGTCCGTGGCTTTCTCGCCGAGGGCGTTGCGGTCGACGACCTTCGCCGCGGCCTGGGTGCGGCCGGCCACGACGACGTCACCGTCGAGACGATCACGCCGACGCACGCGGACATGTTCAACTACCACGTGCACGTCGCGGGAGGGCCACGATGACGACCGACACGGAGATCGACGTCGAGGAGCTTCGCGCCGAGCTCGACCAGATCAAGGACGCGATGGGGCTGACCGAACGCTACCGGGACGCCCCGCGCACGTGGCTGCTGTATGGCCTCCTCGTCGCCGTCTCGGCCGCCGCGTCACAGCTGGTCGTCCTCGAGGACCTCTCCAGCTGGTGGCATCCCGTCATCTGGGTCGTCGGCATCGGCGGAGGCAGCCTCCTGGGCGGATACCTTCTCGGCTGGCACCGCCCGGCCGGCGCCTCCGACGGCAAGCCGAGCCCCCTCATCGTCTTTCTCGTTACGTACCTGCTCGTCGTGCCGATCCAGCTGGTGTTCGCCCCCGTCTGGGGCGATCCCGGGACCCGCCAGTCGACGGCGATCGTCCTCGGTCTGATCGTCATCCTCGTTGGTGCGGCCTACCTGCTGATGGGCAACCTGTTGCGGGCGTACTACATCCGTCGCCGCGATCGGCTGGCGCTGTACGTTGGCGGGCTCGTGTTGGTCCCCCTCGGCGTCGCCATCCCGAACGTTGAGCTCTTGCACACCTGGGGATTCGCCGCGTTCGGCGCGGTGTTCGCCGGCTATGCCGGCATCGCGTCTCTCGTCTTGACCCGGGGAGGTGAGCGACCGTGAGCAACCAGGACGTCGATCCGGCGGAGTTGCAGGAACAGCTGCTCGAGATCAAGGGGGCGATGGGCCTCGAGGAGCAGTATCCCGGTCGGGCCAGGCTCTGGCTCGTCGGGGGGCTGTTGATCGGGCTCGCCGCCGTCCTCGTCCAGCTCACCTACGCGTTCAACGAGGAGCTGTCCGGCTCGGCGTACGCCGCGGTCTGGGTGGCGTTTCTCGTCGTCGCCGTCGTCGCGGCCTGGCAGACGGCCGCCCGCCTGCCGCCCGCCGACCCGCCCGCGAACGCACCCAGCTGGCGGGCGGTGTTCGGGGCGGTTTTCGTCTTCGTGGCCGTCCTCTCGAACCTCATGACGCGCGTGGCCGACTACGCACCCGGCCTCGAGGTCGGCACCATGTTCTTCGGGTCCGTCATCGCGGCCGTCGGCCTCGGCCTGTTGCTGACGGGGGCGGTGCTGTCCGCCTATCACATCAGCCGCCGCGATCGCCTCGTGTTCTACGGTGGCGGCGCGTGGGTGCTCGTGTTCACCGTGATCTACCCCCACGTCGAGCTCCTGCGGTACGTCGGCATCGGCCTCTTCGGGCTGTTGTTCATGCTGTATGCGGTGGCCTCCTGGCGCTACCTCCGGGAGTGACCATGGACTTCGACAAGCTCGTGCACCAACCCACGCGGTTGCAAATCTTCGCCCACCTCTACCGGCACGGCCAGACCCCGTTTCAGGACCTCAAGGCCGCCCTCGACGTCACGGAGGGCAACCTTGCGAGCCACCTCGGCCGGATGGAAGAGGCCGGCGCCGTCGCGGTCGAAAAGGAGTTCGTCGACCGCAAGCCACGCACGAGCTACCGGCTCACCGAGGCGGGCCGCGAGCTCTTCGAGGAGCACATCGAGCTCCTCGAGGCGCTCATCGACGACCTGGACGAGGACGCGTGAGAAGCGACCCGTCGAGCCGGTTGATCCGGCCATGATTGATCCACTGTGTGAGGCGGTCGAGTGACAGCTCCATCGCCGTTGGTGGGCCTCGAGAATGGAGTTCCTACGCACGGGACGAAGCCCGACGGGACCGTCGCTACCCGGTCGCTGCGTGCCACACCACGCGACCATCGCGGTCGGCGGCGTCGGCCTCGTCGCAGTCGACGAGGGCGTCGAAATGCGCCGATAGCGGGATCGCCAGGTCGGTCTTGAAGCCGAACGTGCCGACACGGTCGGCCGTCGCCTCGATCGCCTCGGCGAGGGAAATCGCGTCGTGCGCATCGAGGAGGTCGCGCGCGAACCGGTCGAGCGTCCGCACGAACGCGCGCGACTCTGCAATGAACGTGGCCAGGGCATCGCGGTCCATCACGTCGTAATGCGTCCAGGAGACCAGTTCGGGGTCGAGCGCCTCGACGAGGTCGATCGTCCGGAGGTAGGCGTCCCGATCGAAGTACGGCGGCGGCTGGATGAACGTCCCGTCCGTATCGACCAGCCCCCGGCCGAAGACGCCGTCCGCGCCCAGGAGCACGTCCGCCGCGCGGTCATACGCCATGAGGTGGCCGGGCGAGTGCCCGGGGGTGTGGACCACCTCGAGGGTCGACTCCGCGAGGTTGAGGTGCTCGCCGCCGGTGAGGTTCCAGTCGACGGGCTCGTCCGGACCCATGATCGACCGGAGCCACGACAGCGTCTCCGCGTCGTAGGTCACGCCGTGGTCGGCCTCGAACCCGCCGTAGCGCTCGGCCATGGCGCGCTCGACGCTTTCGACCCACCGGGCATCGGCCCGGTGACAGGCCAGCGACACCGACGGATTCGCCGACCGCAGCGCGTGGTTCCCGCCGAAGTGGTCGGCGTCGGCGTGGGTGATGACCGCTAGCTGGATGTCATCGAGGCCGGTGTCTCGCTCCGCGAGCACGGGCGCATACACCCGTTCGGGAGCCGCGGCAAAGCCCGAATCGAGCACCACCGGTCCCGCTCGACCGTCGAGGAGGTGGTACCCGTGGCGCTTGCCGTCCTCGACGGTCTCGATCCGCGTGACGTCCGCGGTCAGCCGATCGACCGTGAGGTCGTCGCGGTCACCGCTCATGGGCCTGGTAGGTGTCCTTGAAGTCGGGATCGAGGTAGTTGTGGTCGGGCATCGGGTTGCGGTCGTGCTCGGCCGCGGCTGCTGCGTCGAAGCGCACGCCGAGGCCCGGCGCGTCGGGGACGCGCACGTGGCCGTCCTCGACGGTGATCGGTGTCTCGATGACGTCAGCCACCCAGTCGGGGCGGGTGGCCGGCTCGAAGCCCTCCTGGATCTTGAAGTTCGGGATGACGGCATCGACGTGGATGCACGCCGTCAGGCTGATCGGCCCGGCCGCGGCGTGCGGCGCGGTGAACATCGAGGCCGCGTCGGCCATCTGCGCGATGTACTGCGTCTCGCGAAGCCCGCCGACGTTGCCCGTGTCGGGCTGGATGCCGTCGATCGCGCGCGCGGCGATGAACTCGAAGGCGTCGAACTTGTGCTGGATGCTGGCGAGGTCGTCCGTGATGGGGATCGACAGCGCTTCGCGCACCTCGCGGAACGCGGCCGGGCCCTGGTGGGCCTGCACGGGCGCCTCGAACCACAGTGGATTGTACGGCTCGAGCCGCTGGCCCACGCGGATCGCTTCGGCGGGCGTAAAGCGCTCGTGCGCCTCGATGATGAGGTCGGGTCCTGGCCCGATCGCCTCGCGGATTGCCTCGATGCGGTCGATCGCGAGATCAAGCGCCTCGTTCGAGATGTCGCGATGCGCGGTTTCGAACGGGTCGAACTTCATCGCCGTGTAACCGCGATCGATGACGTCCGCCGCCCCGGCCGCCCACTCCTCGGGCGTCTCCAGCGAGTCGTACCAGCCGTTGGCATAGACGCGCAATTCATCGCGCACCTTGCCGCCCAGCGCCTCGTGGACGGGGACGTCGTGGTGCTTGCCGATGATGTCCCAACAGGCCATCTCCACGCCCGATAGTAACGCCTGGTTCAGCCGCGACAGGCCCCAAGGCGTCTCCTGGGCGTCGACGCGCAGCTTCTCGATGTGACGTGGGTCATGCCCAACGAACCACTCCTCCACTTTGTCGACGTGGGCCACCTTGGCGTCCAGGTCGGTGTTCGCCCAGAGGCCCCCTGCCTCTCCGATGCCGCGGATGCCGGCGTCGGTCTCCACGGTGACGACGCACCAGGGGTTCCAGAGGTCATCACGCAGGGGGTGGGCCTCGATGGCGGTGATTTCCATGGTGCTGGTTGGAGACCCCCCGCTTAAAGCGCCACGGGAGCGCCTCAATCGGCCCCCGGGAGTCGCCGCACCTCGCCGGGGACCACTGGCTCGCCGCGTTCGGCACTGGCCACGGCGGCGAAGGTCAACTCCAGCGTCGCGAGGTTGTTCCGACCGCTGTGTGTCGGCTCGCGGTCCGCCTCGATCGCACAGAGCAACTCGGCCATCGCCCCGTGAAAGCCGTCGGGAAACCACGTCCCCTCGAGGTCGGGCGTGGCATACCCCTCGTCGGTGAACACGGTCACCGACTGCTCCTCGAGGTCGGGGCCCTCGCTTTTGAGCGTCCCCTCGGCCCCGGTGACGACGGTGCGATCCTCCGGGCCGACCGTGGTGTCACCGTCGAAGGTCAGCGTCGCCTGGACGCCATCGAACGCGACGATGGCGCTCCCCAGAAGCGGCGGGGTCGCATCCTGGGACGGACTCCGTTCGTAGTTCGCGAACACGCGTCGTGGTGTCGCGTCGACGAGACACGTGACGATGTCGAACCAGTGGATCGCGAAGTCGTAGAGGATGATGTGCTCGACGTCGTCGAAGGGCGTGTCGTGGATCCAGTTGTGGTCCCAGTGGACGTTACAGTGCACGCCGTGGACGTCACCGATGAGGCCGTCGGCGACGGCGTGGCGAAGGTAGCTGAAATGCGGCGCAAAGCGACCGTTCTGATTGACGGCCAGCTTGACGTCGTTGGCGTCGGCGAGCTCGACGAGCGCTTCGGCCTCGTCGACGTCGACCGTGAACGGCTTCTGGCTGAGGACGTGCTTGCCGGCGCGGATCGCCGCCCGGAGGATGGGCGTGCGGTTTTCCGGGTGCGGCGTGACGTCAACCACGTCGATGTCGTCGCGCTCGAGCAGCGCCTCGTAGTCCGTGTAGATCGCGGCGTCATCGAGGCCGAACTCCTCGCGTCTATCGACGGCCTTCGAGCGGGTCCGGTTGCACAGCGCCGCCACCTCGTAGCCCGCGTTCGTGTAGGCGGTGAGATGTTGTTCGCTGATGCCGCCGGTGCCGATCAGACCGATGGTTGGCTCGTAGGCATCGGGTTCGGTGGGTTGAGCGGGATACGCCGGTGCCGGCATCTCCTCCAGGTCGACGATCTCGGCGAGGCCGTACGCCTCGTCATCCTCGTCGCTCATAGGGACACGGTCTCGCCGCGACGGGCGCTTTCGACGGCCGCATCGGTGATCCGCTGGGCGTCACGGTTGAGGTCGGGTCGGAGCGGGCCGAACGCCACGGGGCGGTCGCGATCGATCCGATCGAGCATGTACTGGACGGGGTTTTGTTTGGGCGCCTTGAGCTCGTCAACCGCCACCTCGTACCCCTCGGGGTGGTCCTCGTCCTGGACGCGCACCGCATCGGCGTAATCCTCGCTCGCTATCGTTCCCTCCGTCCCCACGAGGACGAACCCGCACGTCGGTTGGGGCTGGTCGACCCACGGGTCGGTGAACGTCCCCCAGCGGGACTCGAATTTCGACAGGCCGGTGTCGTACTTCGCCACGGCCACGGCGTGGGTGTCGACGCCGAGGTGGTCGGGCTCGAACGTCATCGCGGAGACCGCCTCGGGGAGCTCGCCGTCACGGAACCAGGTGCCAAGCGTCGTCCCGTAGCCGAGGTAGTCCACGAGCGACCCGCCGCCGTACTCCTCGCGGTGCCACCAGGCGTGTTCGTCGCGGTCGACCGCCTCGACGTTCTCGATCGGTCCACCCCCCTTCAGGTCGCCGAGGAAGTGCATGTCACCCGCCTCGTAGTCGACGTTCGTGAACCGCTGGCCGCCGCGGTTGCCGTCGTAGAAGTGCACCTCGATGAGCTGACCGATCGCCCCCTCATCGACGAGGCGCTTGGTCGTCCGGTGGGAGGCATACCACGCCAGCGGCCAGTTGATGGCGAGCTTTCGGTCCGCCTCGTTCATCGCCGCGATCGCCCGCTCGCAGTCCTCGACCGAGGTCGCGAAGGGCTTTTCGAGCTGGACGTGGACGTCATGGGCCGCCAGGCGCTCGACCCAGTCGGCGTGTTCGGTCGGCACGGGACAGGTAATCACGAGGTCGACGTCGTTCTCCGCGAGACAGGCCTCGTGATCCCGATAGACGGCCGCGTCGGGCAGATCGAACTCCTCGGCGGTCGCCTCGAGCGACAGCGTGGCGATGTCGGGATCCTCATCGCAGATGGCGACCAGCTCTGCGTCGGGGTGCTCCTCGACCAGTCGCAGCTGATCGCCCATGTGAAAGTGGGCGAAGTTGATGCCGGCCACGTTGTAGGGCATGGTGTCACGTGACACATCGACAGGTACCCTAAAAGACCCCACCAAATCGGTGCGCGCGACTCAGACGCGGTGGGCCATCCAGCCGCCATCGACGGGGATCTCGGCGCCATGGATGAAACTCGCCGCGTCCGTCGCGAGGAACGACGCCACCTTGGCGATGTCCTCGGGCTCGCCAAGCCGTGGCAGGAGGGTGTGCTCGCGGCTCGTCTCGATGCTCTCTTCGTCCTGGTAGTCCTGGATGGGCGTCTTGATGTACCCCGGCGAGATCGCGTTCACGTTCACGCGGTGTGGGCCCAGTTCGACCGCGAGATCGCGGGTGAGGTTCAACTGCCCGGCCTTGGCCGCCGTGTAGGCGGGGCCCGCCCCGCCCTCGGTGGCGTTGACCGAGGTGATGTTGATCAGCCACCCCTCCGCCGCCTTGAGGTGTGGCACGGCATACTTCGCGCAGTAAAACGTCCCCGCAAGGTCGACGCCGAGCAGGTGGTTCCACTCCTCGACGTCGATCGTCTGAGAGGTCCCCTCGATGAAGATGCCCGCGTTGTTCACGAGCACGTCAACGCCCCCGAAGGTGTCGACGGTCGCCTCGACCATGGCGCGGGCGGCGTCGGGGTCGCTCACGTCGGTCTCGACGAAGCGTGCCGCACCCTCGAGGTCGTCGTTGATGACGACCTCCGTGGGGCGGGTCACGTCCGTGTCGTGGTACTCGCCCGTGAGTGGCTCGTTGTCCGGCGAGGCACACGCCACCGACGCACCTCGCTCGGCGAAGGCGAAGGCGATGCGTCGGCCGATCCCGCTGGACGCACCGGTGACGATGACGGCTTTGCCGGCATGGCTGTGTGGGTCCATGTACGCCCAGACGGTCCGCCCACCGCCCGCTTAACCGTTGGGCACCCCGCCCCGAAGCACTGACGGACCCGGGTGTCGACGCCGCGAGTATGACGGAGATCCTGCTTGCCGGTGAATCATGGGAGGAGCTCTCCCTGTACGTAAAGGGCGTGGACGTCTCGACGGCGAGTCGGTACGTCGAGGCGGGCGATCACCTCATCGCCGCCCTCGAGGCGGCCGGCGCGACGGTGACCTATCAGCCCTGTCACGTCGCCCGCGAGTCGTTCCCGTCGACCGCCGCGGACCTCGCCGCCTACGACCTCGTTCTGCTCAGCGACATCGGCGCACAGACGCTGCTGGTGCCCCCCTCGGTGGCGGCGGGCGACACCGCCCCGAATCGCTGTCGCGCCCTCGCCGAGTACGTCCGTGGCGGTGGCGCCCTTGGCATGATCGGCGGCTACCTGAGCTTCGCCGGCGAAGGGGGCCGCGCCGGCTATTATCGGACCGCCCTCGCCGACGTCCTCCCCGGGCGCATCGCCACCCACGACGACCGCGTCGAGCGCCCGGCCGGCGTCCGGCCCGAAAACGTGGGCGTTCCCGACCCCGCGGTGCCGACGACGTGGCCGCCAGTCCTCGGCTACAACCGGCTCGACCCCGACGGGGCCACCGTCTGGGCAACCGTCGACGACGATCCACTGGTGCTGGTCGACGACGTGGGCGACGGCGCCGCCGTCTCGTTCGCGACCGACTGTGCGCCACATTGGGCGACGGCGGCGTTCCTCGAGTGGGAGCACCTCCCGCGCATCTGGGGGGCCATCATCGACCGGGTGACGTAGCTCACTCCTCGGTGGGGTCGTAGGGCTCACCGACCGACGACGGCATGCGTGTCTTGCCGACGATCACGAGCACGACGAGGACCGCCACGTAGGGGAACAACTCGGTGAGGCTGCCCGGGATCGCGACGCCGATGGTCTGCAGTTGCACCTGGATGGCGTCGACGCCGCCGAACAGCAGGGATGCCCCGAACGTGCCGATCGGGTTGTAGTTGCCGAAGAGATAGGCCGTGATGGCGATCCAGCCGCGGCCGTTGACCATGGTCACGTCTCGGCCGACGAACCCCGACGAGAACCCGATCGACAGCGCCGCCCCGCCGATCCCACAGAGCACGCCCGACAGGATGACCGCGCCGTAGCGCACCCGATTGACGCTGATGCCGGCCGTGTCGAGCGCCTCGGGGTTCTCCCCCGCCGCCCGGATCCAGTAGCCATACCGGGTGTAAAACAGCCCAACCCAGGCCAGCACGACGATGGCCAGCATGATGGGCACGAACGGCGAGATGGTCTCGCCACCGATCGTGATCCCGTCGATGCGATCCAGCCGGGGGCTGTTGACCTGCTCCCACAGGAGGATCGCCATGAAGGGCGCGAACCCGAGGCCCATGAACCAGACGGCCAACCCGGCGACGATCTGGTCGGCCTTGAACTTGATCGTGAACACGGCGAAGATGGCCGCGAGGAGGGCCGTGACGACGACCGCGATGACGAGTGCCAGCCAGAGGTCGAGTTGGCTGACGTCGCTGCCGGTCGCCCCGCCGGAGAGGACCGACGCCGCCGCGACGGCGGTGAAGGCGCCGAAGATGAGAAACCCCTCGAGGCCGATGTTGAACACGCCGCTTTTCTCGGCGAACAGCCCGCCGAGTGCCGCCAGCGTGATCGGCGTCGAGAGCCGCAGCGCGCGGCCCATGACGTCGATGTTGACCAGCGTGGCGATCGGACTCTCCGGAAGGGCGATCCCGATCACCCACAGGACGAGCACGACGATGAACGTGGCCACGATCGCCCACCGCGTCCATGACTGCCATCGGGACAGCCCGGCGCGAAGCCGATCGATCCACCCGCTCGCACTCACGAGTCATCACCTCGCGAGAGGTACCGCCGTCCCATGCGGAACATCTCCGGGGCGGCGACGAATAGGACGATCAATCCGACGACCCCCTCGACGAGCTGCGCCGGGACGTCCGTCGCCACGTTGACGAACTGGCCGCCACTCTCGAGGCTGCCGAACAACAGCCCGGCCGGGACGACGCCGAGGGGGTTGTTGGCCCCGAGGAGGCTCACCGCGATGGCGTCGAAGCCGTACGTCGGGTAGCCGTTCGGATCGCCGAAGTAATCCAGCGTCATGATGACGTAGATCGTCCCCGTGATGCCGGCGACCATCCCCGACAGCGTCATCGTGGAGACGATCATTCGTTCGGGGATCACGCCACTGTACGCCGCCGCCGCGGCCTGGCGGCCGCTCGTGCGCAGGTCGAACCCGTAGGGCGTGTTCGAGACCACGAAGTACGCGATGACCACCACGAACAACGCGACGATCAGTGCGACGAGCGAAAATCGCCCCGTGGTGAACACCACCTGGGGGAACTCGACGTAGTCGGGGAAGTGGACCGTCCGTGGGGCGGGGGACTCCGGGTCCTTCAGCGGCCCGTCGACGGCCGTGAACAACACCCCGATCGCGATGAAGTTCAGCATGATCGTGGTGATCACCTCATTCGCCTCGGCGTAGGCCTTCATCAGACCGGGCAAGGCGGCGTAGGCGCCGCCACCGATGGCACCGGCCACGATCGCCAGCCCCATCAGGAGGGTGCCACCGAGCGCCCCGTCGGGGAGGACGGGGGCGAGCAACAAAATCGTCATCGCGCCGGTGAAGGCGCCGACGACGAGCTGGCCCTGCACGCCGATGTTGAACACGTTGGCGCGAAAGGCGATCGCCACCGCCAGCCCCGCGAGGATCAGAAACGTCGTGTGGCGCAGCGTCTGGCCCAACCGCGATTCCGTCCCGAACGACCCGTACAGGAGGTTGTAGAGGAACTCGTAGGGGTCGTGGCCGGTGGCGACGACGATGGCGATGGCGAACAGCAAGGCGAGACCGGTTGACCCGACGGCGATCATCAGCCGCTCGAGGACGCTCGCCTGCATCATGCGCGTGGACGCCTGCCCGAGCAGCGTCCGCAGCCGGTCGACGCGACTCACGAATCACCACCTGCCGTCTCGGGCTGGGCTCGCTCGTCCGCGGTCGTCGTCGAGTGTGCGGTCTCCTCGCCCCCGGCCATGAGCATGCCAATCTCCTCCGTCGACACGTCCTCGGGATTGACGACGTCGACGAAGCGTCCCTCGTACATGACCGCCATTCGGTCGGAGAGCTTGTGCACCTCGTCGAGCTTCGAGGAGACGAGCACGACGGCGGTCCCCTCATCCCGCATTTCGAGCAGGCGCTTGTGCACGAACTCGATGCTCCCGACGTCGACGCCACGGGTGGGGTGTGCCGCGACGATCAGCGTGGGATTGCGCTCGAACTCGCGACCGACGATGAACTTCTGTTGGTTGCCGCCAGAGAAATCCTTCGCCGCCGATCGCGGCTCCGTCGGCTCGATGTTGTAGGTGTCGACGATCTCGTCGGCATGGGTGTTGATGTGTGGCCAGTTGAGGAACCAGTTCGAGCGAAACGGCCGCAGGGTCTGGTTGCCCAACAGGCCGTTTTGGGTCAGTTCATAGTCGAGGACGAGGCCCTCCTCGTGGCGGTCCTCGGGGATGTAGGACATCCCAGCCTCGATGCGGTCGCGACGGGAGGTCTGCGTGACGTCCTCGCCGTCGAACGAGATCGACCCTGCCGTGGGCGTCCGCAGGCCGGTGATCGCCTCCACGAGTTCGCGCTGGCCGTTGCCCTCGACGCCGGCGATGCCGAACACCTCGCCCTCGCGCACGGTGAAGGAGACCCCCTCGACCTGGCGCAACCCGCGGTCGTCCTCCACGACGAGGTCGCGCACCGAGAAGATCTCCGCACCCGGGTCGCCTTCGCGGCTCTCGACGGTGAACAGGACGTCACGCCCCACCATCATCCGGGCGAGATCCGCCTTGGTGGTGTCGGCCGCCGCCACCGTGCCGACGTTCTCGCCGTCTCGCAACACCGTGATTGCGTCGGCCGCGCGAAGAGCCTCATCGAGCTTGTGGGTGATGAAGATGATCGAGTGGCCATCGGCCACCAGCTCCGCCATCACCTCATACAGCACCTCCACCTCCTGTGGCGTCAACACGGCCGTCGGCTCGTCGAGGATGAGGATGTCGGCCCCGCGATAAAGCGCCTTGCAGATCTCGACCCGTTGGCGCTCGCCCACGCCGAGGTCCTCGACGGGATCGTCGAGATGCTTGGCCACGTCGAACCCAAAGCGGTCGGAGATGGCCGTGATCTCCTCACGGGCCGTCTGGCGATCGACGAGCCCGCGACTCGTCGGCTCGTGGCCGAGGACGATGTTTTGGAGGACCGTCATCCGCCCGACGAGCATGAAATGCTGGTGGATCATGCCGATCCCCGCATCGATTGCGTCACGGGGCGACTCGAAGTCGACGGGCTCGCCATTGACGGCGACCGTCCCCGCATCGGCCTCGTACAACCCATACAGGACGTTCATCAGCGTGGTCTTGCCCGCCCCGTTTTCACCCACGAGGCCGTGGACGGTCCCGGGGCGAAGCTCGAAGTCCACGTCGCGACAGGCGACGACGTCATCGAACCGCTTGGTGATGCCCTCGAGTCGAACGACCGGGGGCGTCGCGTCGCTGGTGTCCGTACCGCGTCCGTCAGTCATTCAAGCTTCCTGCATGCTGTGATGGGTGTCACACGTCCGCTCGTGAGCGGTGCCCCGTCCAGTGGCCGTCGACGACCTCGCTTAGCACCCGGTGGCCTCACACGGCACGTCGACCTCGCCGTCGACGATCGCCTGCTTGGAGGCCTCGAGGTTCTCCGTGACCACGGCGGGGAGCTCCGGCCCGATGTCCTGGCCCAACACGAGCTCCACCGCGTCCTGGGCGAGGCCGAGGGTGTGTTCGCCCTGGACGTCTTCCCAGCTGTCGTTGTTGACCGCCTCGGCGACCTCGTAGGTGCCGACGTCCATGAACTTCACCGCGCTGCCCATGATCACGTCGGAGTACTGCTCGAGGGTGACGGACTGGTCGGCGTCAACGCCGATGGCGAACACGTCGTTCGCCTGGGCGGCGTCGAAGATGCCGGGACCGGTACCGGCGGCAGCGTGATAGACGATGTCCGCCCCGTTGTTGATCTGCGATTCGGCCACCTCCTCGCCGGCGGACGGGTCCTCGAACGAGCCGGCATAGCCGGTGAGCGCGTCGACGTCGGCGTTTTGGTACTCCACGCCGGCAACGAAGGCCTCCTCGAAGGCGTTGATCAACGCCGAGTCGACCCCACCGACGAAGCCGACGGTCTGTCCGCCGGGATCCGTGGAGTTGTCGTCGTACTGGAAGTCGCGCGTCGTCATGGTCGCCGCGAGGACGCCCGCCTGGAAGGACATCTCGTGGTTGGCCCAGACGTATCCCGCGACGTTCTCGAAGTGGTTGCCGTCCTCGTCGTAGAGCCCCTGGTTGATGAGCATCCAGTAGGTATCCGGGAACTCACTCGCGTTCACGCGGAGGGCGTCGGCCTGGTAGAAGCCGACGCAGACGATCAGGTCGTGGCCGGCCTCGGCCGTCGTGCGCTGGATGCTCTCGTACTCGCCCTGTTCGCCCGTGACGGTATCGACGCTGCCACCGAAGTCGTCGGCAGCCTGTTCGAGGCCCTCGAGCGCGAAGTCGTTGTACGCCTGGTCGCCGAACCCCCCCGGGCCGGAAATGATGGCGAGACTCAACTCGTCGTCACCGCCGTCATCGTCGTCGCCGAGACACCCCGCGAGCGGGGTCATGCCGATGGTCGCTACGCCGGCGGTTTTGAGGAGTTGCCGTCTGTTAAACCCCATAACTGCCCAAGGTTGCCGAGCGGGATGAGTTAATACTTAGGTATTCTGCCGGCGATGCCGGTCCGTCCTTAAGAACGACAGTCCGGATGGGGCCATCACACACCGTCGCAGTCGGCACTCCTGGGGCGATCAAGGCAACACGCTCCGGTTTCGCGGCCCATTGTCACAGGGTACCGTGTCCCACGCGCGGTTCGCGGCGTGACGGTCACCCGTCCGAAGACAGTTGGACGCTGCACTGGGGCTGGGGTCGTCGCCGGTCGCGAGGCCACCACCGCGAGCGGTCATCGCTTGGCATCCGGTCACCATCTCCAAAGTGATTTGTCCGGCATGCCCGTCCGGGACCCTGATGGAGTCGCACCTTCGGGACGCGTTCGATGCCATGATGGAGCGGGTCGTCTCCACGCATGACCGCGTGGATGGCGCGTTCCCGTATTTTGCCGATCCGGCGACGGGTACCTGGACGACGACCGACGACGGAAACTGGTGTGGCGGCCACTGGGTCGGTCTGTTGCACCTCGCCGCGGAGCACACCGGCGCCGACCGACTGGGGCAGACGGCAACCGATCTCACCGAGGTTGTTGTGGCGTCCGTCGAGCGCGAGTCGATGTTTTTCGGGATGAACGCCCTTTACGTCGGGTACCGCCTGGCGGACCTCACCGGTGAGACCGACTCCACCGCGATCGGGCGTGACGGTGCCGACGCGATGGTGCGCTACTTCCACGAGTTGGCCCGACAGGTCCCCCTCGGCGTCCAGCCCATCGAGGCGCCCGCGAACAACTTCCGTGGTCCGGCCGACGATGGCGGCCCCTCGGGCCACCGACTGGGCGCCGTCGACGCCATTTACACCGCCGTGCCGGTGCTCTGGCGGGCCTATCGCGAGACCGGCGATCCCCGCGACCGCGACGTCGCCATCTCCCACGCGGATCGCCACCTCGACTGGTACATCCGGCCCGACGGTCGCACCTGGCACCACGCCGAGTTCGACCCGGCGACGGGGTCGCTCCGCCGGCAGTACAACGAGCTGGCGTTCGATGACGACACGTGCTGGGCGCGTGGTCAGGGGTGGTGCATCGCCGGCCTCGCCCGCGCGTATCGCGAGACCGGGGCCGGGCGGTACCGACACGCGCTCGAACGGACGACCGACTACTATCGCACACACACCCCCGACGACGAGGTGCCCCACTGGGACTTCGACCATCCGGACGCGCCGGACGTTGGGCGCGACACCAGCGCGGCGGCGCTCGCCGCGTACGGCCTGACGCGGCTGGATCCGGCCGACGACACGGTCGCCGCGTTGCGCACCTATGGCGACCGCGTGCTCGAGTCGCTCGTCGCGAACTATCTCACGCCCGTGGGTGCCGACGATGGCCGGCCGCCTGGCATGGTCACCGACGGCTGTTTCAACGGGCCGGCCGGCTACGCCGACAACCACGAGCTGATCTGGACGGACTACTATGTGGCCGTCGGGCTCGCCCACCGGCTGGGTCTCGTTGCATGGTAGGTGCAGACCGCGAGGCTGGCGGATTTATTAGCGCGGTCGGCGAGCCATTCCGTGTATGAATCTGGGCGTGCTCACCGTGCCGTTGCACGAACAGCCCCTCGAAGACGCCCTCGCCTACCTCGACGACCTGGGCGTCGAGATGGTCGAGCTCGGGTGTGGCGGCAACCCCGGGGACGGCCACTTGCCGATGGACGCGTATCTCGACGACGTCGACGCTCAGCGCGAGCTTCGCGAGCTGCTCGATCGTCACGACATGGGCATCAGTGCCCTGGCCACCCACAACAACCCCATCCACCCCGTAGACGAGCGCGCTGGCGCCGCCGACGAACAGCTGCGAAACGCCATCCGACTCGCGGACCAGCTGGACGTCGGGTGTGTCACGACCTTCTCCGGCCTCCCGGGTGGCGGCCCGAACGACGAGGTGCCCAACTGGATCACCGCACCGTGGCCGACCGAACATCTGGAGGCACTGACCTACCAGTGGGAGGAGGTCGCCATTCCCTACTGGTCCGACGTCGCCGACGTCGCGGACGAGCATGGTATCGACGTCGCCATCGAGATGCACCCGAACTTCCTGGTCTACAACCCCCCGACGATGCTCCGGCTTCGGGCGGCGACGAACGAGCGCATCGGGGCAAACCTCGACCCCTCGCATCTCTTCTGGCAGGGGATCGACGTCACGGAGGCGATTCGCGTCCTCGGCGACGCGAATGCCATCCACCACGTCCACGCCAAGGACACCCGCGTGTACGAGTCCAACGCTGCCGTCAGCGGGGTCCTCGACACGACGCCATACACCGAGGAGGCCGACCGCGCCTGGCTCTTTCGGTCGATCGGGTACGGCCACGACCTCGACACCTGGCGCGACATCGTCTCGACGTTGCGGCTGGTCGGCTACGAGGGGACCATCTCCATCGAGCACGAGGACGCGCTCACCTCACCCCGGGAGGGCCTCGAGAAGGCCATCGACACCATGCAGGCCGCCATCTTCGGGACCCAACCCGGGGAGGCCTACTGGGTCGAGTCCAACCTGTAGGGTGCGTCGGCCGCCTAGTCGCGAGCCACCTCGGGGACGTAGCCCGAGAGGTCCACCGCGTCGAACGTGATCTCGCGGCCCTCCTCGGCCGCCTTGTAGGCGGCCATACAGATCTCGAGCACCTGCAGGCCGTCCGCGAGGTCGAGCATGCCGTGTTCGCCGGCGCGAAACGCGGCGACCGCGTCGCGGTTCTCGGCGACGAACCCCTCTTCGACCTCGAACGCGGCCGCGACGGGGAGGCGACCGCTCGTCGCGGTTTGCTTTTCGGCCCACCCCTCCCCGTCGCCGAGGTCGTCCGAGAAGAACACGCTCGAGGATTCCTCGTCCGTGACGATCTGCCCGGAGTACTCCGGACCCAACAGCTCGATCGAGCGCTTGACGCCCGCGCCCACGTAACACCACGACCCGGTCGCCTCCGACATGACGGTCTCGCCGTCCGCGTCCGCATACCGGATCGTGACGCGGGCGTAATCGTCCACGGGCCGCGCCGCGAAGTCGATTCCGTGTTCCTCGGCTAACTGCTCGGCATAGGCGTCCTGGCTCCACTTGAGCGTCGCCGTGTCCGCCGAGATCGAGACGGGTTCGATGTCGTCCTCGGCCGTCGCGGGATCGGACAGCAGGACGTGGTTGCCGGCAAGGGAGTGACACAGCATGTCCGTCAGGGCGCCGCCGCCTTGCTTGCGGCCGTCCCAGAACCACGCCGAGTGTGGGCCACCGTGTTCGGCCTGCGCCCGAGCCAGATATGGCCGGCCGGCCGACCGCCCCTGGCTCCACAGGAGGTCGCGCATCTTACTGATGCCAGGTTCGTGCGGCCAGTTCTCCAGGTAGGCGTGTGACAGGCCCGCGCCCTCGACGCGCGAGAGGATGTGGCGGCCCTCGTCGACGGTGCGCGCGATGGGCTTTTCGAGGGCGATGCCGTCGATGTCCGCGCCGTCCTCGACCGCATCGACGACCGCATCGACCACGTCGGCGCGCAGGAAGTTCGGGCTCGTCACCCAGA
The DNA here is from genome assembly GCA_964502835.1 of uncultured Halobacteriales archaeon. Lineage (GTDB taxonomy): Archaea > Halobacteriota > Halobacteria > Halobacteriales > SKSH01 > CAZCYF01. The sequence goes on from CAZCYF010000006.1 coordinate 22,703, forward strand.
CGCCATCCACGGCCGGGTCGGCGACCAGGTCGGCGAACTGCCCCTCGCCGTAGACCGTCGGATCCCCCCACCCCTCCTCGCGGCTTCGCTCGGCGAGGTCCTCGGCCGTCGCCCGGGTGCGGTTTTGCACGGCCGCCAGTTCGGCGCCCGGGAGATACCCGATGCTGGGGGCGTGGGCCTCCTGCGTGATGAATCCGCAACTGACGATGCCGATGCCAAAGCTGTCGGATGCCATGTCGGGTGGCTCGACCCCGAGGAGCGTACCGTTTTCGGAACCGGTGACCGCGTCAGCTTAGGTGGCGGCCCCATCGAGCGTGGCCGTGAGCCGCTCGAGGACGTACGCCGCTTCATCGTCCTCCAGACACATCGGGTTGATCGTGATCCGGCCGGCCTCGACGTCGTCGGCACCGACGAAAATCCGCGGTGACTCGTCGCGCAGCGACCGTACCAGGTCGACGGCGTCCAAGCCCGCATCGTTCGGGTCGACCTCGACGACGACCTCGGGTGCGACCGCCGTGGCGCCCTCCTCGACGGCGACCGTCAGGCCTTGACGGCCGTCGAGTTCGTCGACGATCCGTGCACACCGCTCGCGCCAGGTCGCCCGGACCGCCGCGTGATCCTCCTCCAAAAACGCGTCCAGCGCGGCGAGCAGCCCCACGAGTTCCTCCTTGCCGACCTTGAGGGGACGGCCGATGCCCTGGCGGGGGACGCCATCCGGGAGGGAGGTACCGAACAGGCTCGTGGGTGGATCCCACACGGCCGCCGCGGCGTGCATGTCGAGGTGTTGCATGGCCACGGAGGCGATCAGGTCACCCCGCCCAGCAAGGATGCCGGTCGTCTGTGGGCCCCTGAGACCCTTGCCACCGCTGAAGGCCACGAGGTCGGCCCCCTGCTCGGTGAACCACGTCAGGTTCTCTGGCGGGGGGAGTTCGGCGGCCGCGTCGACGATCACCGGGAGGTCGTGGTCGTGTGCGATGGCACAGACCCTCGACAGAGGCGGACCCACGTCGGCCTTGTACACGTGGGCAACGGCGGCGGTCGCCTCGCCGATCGCCTCGCGGTACTCCCACGATTCGACGTTTCGCGAGCCGGTGCCGAGCTGGCGGTCGTTCGTCCCGACGTCGACGATCGTCGCGCCGGCCGTTCTGAGGGCGTGATCGTACCCCGTCCGATGCGTGCGCGGCATGACGATCTCGTCGGCCATCCCCTCCGTGTCGGGCAACCGTGCCATCACCCCCGGGTCGTCACCGGCGATGCAGGCGGCCGCCGCGAGCTGCAACGCCCCGGCGGCGCCGTTGGTGACGTACCCGGCTTCGGCGCCGGTGACCGCGGCGATGCGCTCGCTCGCTGCCGCCTGGAGGTCTGACAGCCGGACGAAGGAGTCGGCGGCCGCCACCATGGCCTCGCGGGCCGCCGGTCGCATCCGGCTCCCGCCGATGCGCGTCTTCGTCCCCGTCGCGTTGATCACCGTGGGCACGCCGAGGTCGGCGTAGACGGAATCGCCGTCCATGCCCAACGGGTTCCGAGAGGGGCCCCATAAGTCAGCCGGCCGGCGACACGTAGCTATTTGGCCGGGGCTTGGGAACCCCCCAGCCAGCATGGTGGACGTACTAGCCGTGGTGGCCCATCCTGACGACGCGGCCATCTTCTGTGGCGGCACGATCGCCAAACACGCCGACCGCGGCGACGAGGTCGCGATCGTCTACCTCACCAGGGGTGAGCTCGGCGGCCTCGAGGGGTCGACCACGACGGCCGTTGCCTCGACCCGCGAGGCCGAGGCAGCCGCGGGAGCGGACGTACTCGGGGTGGAGACGGTCGACTTCCTCGGGTATGCCGACGGACGGCTCCAGGCGACCCTCGACGCACGGATGGACGTGGTCGAGACGCTGCGACGATACGAGCCGCGGGTCGTCCTCACCCACGACCGTCGCGACCCCCACCCCGATCACGTCGCCACCGCCACCCTCGTTGCGGAGGCCTACTACATGGCGTCGTTACCGCTCGCCCCCGTGGAGGGTGAGCCCCACGACCCGGACAACGTCTATCACTTCGGCAAGGTGGACGCGGCCTTCGAGGCGACGACGTTCGTGGACATCGAGGGCTACCTGGATCGAAAGCTCGAGGCCATCGCCGAACACGACTCACAGGCCGGCTTCATGGCCGCTCACGACGGCATCGACGGCGCGTGGGACGACCTCGTCGAGGACACCCGTGCCGCCGCCCGCCTGTACGGATCACGGGCGGGGGTCCGATACGCCGAGGGATTCAGCCCCCTTCATGAGCGCCCCGTCGCATATCTCGAGTGACCACCCATGCAGGAAATCGAAACCGATCGAGCGCCACCGAGCATCGGCCCGTTCTCCCAGGCGGTTCGCGACGGCGACACCGTCTACGTCTCCGGCCAGGGCCCGGTCGATCCGGACACCGGGGACGTCATCACGGGTGACATCCGCGCCGAAACCGAGCGGACCCTTCGGAACATCCGAGCCCTCCTCGACGCGGCAGGCGGCGGGCTCGATGACGTCGTCAAGACGACGGTCTTCGTCGCGGACATGGCCGACTACGACGCGATCAACCAGGTGTACGCCGAGCACTTCTCCGCGCCCTATCCCGCCCGAAGCGCCGTCGAGGTCGTCGATCACCCGGTCGCCATCGGCGTCGAAATCGAAGCCATCGCCAGCCTGTAACGCGCCACGTCGCGGCTCACGCGAACAGCGTCTCGCCGTCCACCAGGTGGTCGGCCACCACGTCGAGGTCGAGCGTCACGCCCAATCCCGGCCGCTCCGGCACCGCGATCCGGCCGTCCTCGATGACGGACTCCTCGACGAGATCCTCCCACCAGCCGAGCCCGTAGCTGTGGTACTCGAGCGCGAGCACGTTGGGGATCGCCGCACCCAGGTGGGCCCCCGCCATGGTGGCGATCGGCGACGCCACGTTGTGCAGCGCAAGCGGGATGTACTGGAGGTTGGCGAGATCGGCGATCTTGCGCGTCTCGCGCATCCCCCCCACCTTCGGGAGGTCCGGCGCGACGATATCGACGGCGCGATCCTCGATCAATTGCCGGTGCTCACTGGCGCGATAGCGGTTCTCTCCGGCGGCGATCGGCGTCGTCGTCCGGGTCGTCACCTCGCGTTGCACGGCAAGGTTCTCCGGGGGGACGGGATCCTCGAGCCACCAGACGTCGAACGGCTCGACCGCCGCAGCCAGCCGATTGGCTGCATCAGCGGAATACGCCCAGTGGCAGTCGAAGGCGACGTCGGCGCGGTCCCCGACGCGCTCGGTGACGCGCTCGACGATGGTGGCCTTGTGGTCGACCTCGGCGGGGCGCAGATGGCGGTTCGCGCGATCCTTCTCGTGGCCGGATTCGACGTCCAGGTCGAACTTGAGCGCGTCAAAGCCGAGCTCCTCGACCACGCGTTCGGCCTCGTCGGCACACGCCTCGGGATCGGCCTCGTTGGCCGTGTGACAGTCGCAGTAGACGCGGACCGCATCGCGGTACTTTCCGCCGAGCAGCTGATACGCGGGCACCTCGAGCAGCTTGCCGGTGAGGTCGTGGAGGGCGATCTCGATGCCGGCGATCGCCGTCACGGTCACGCCCTCGACCGAGCCCTCTCCGGACATCTTCTGGATGAGGTGTTCGACCAGCCGGTCGAGGTCGAGGGGGTTCTCGCCGACGAGAAACGGCGTCATCCGGTCGATGAGCTCGGGGACGCCGGCCCCCCAGTACGACTCACCGGTGCCCACGACGCCGGCGTCCGTCGTGACGCGCACGAGCGTCCACGGGAAGTTCCCGTCGACCATCGCCGTCTGGACGTCGGTGATGGCGACGTCGCGGTCGCCCCGGTCGGCGGTCAGCCCCATCGCGGTGGCCGACAGGTCGCGACCGGTGTACTCGGCGTTCGGGTCGCGCAACGAGCGGTAATCCCGTCCCATGGGTACCCCCTGACGGGGCAGGGCTAAAATGACTCGACACTCGTGTGGCTGCCCTCGACCCCCGGCCCTGTGGGTGCTCGGCGATACCGCGGGTCAGTCGGCCGCCGTTTCGAGGGCGTCCAGGTGGACCATTGCGAGGACGATCCGCAACATGGCGGCCGCATCGCCGGGTTCGAAGACGAGGCCGTCGGTTCGTCGAACGTGCTCGAGGACCACCGCGGAGGAGTGCTCCGGGGCGGCCGCGATGCCGGACGTGGTGGACTCGGCCCACTCCATCACCCGGAGGTCGCTTTTCGAATCGCCCAAGACGGCGGCGAAGGGATCAGCCACCCCGAGGACGTCCAGGGCGCTTTTGACGCCGACGACCTTGTTCAGCTCGAGCGATCGCACCTCGGCGGCGTCCGCGGCATAGTAGCCCACGTCGATCCGATCGGCGACGCCGCGGAGGCGATCGGGCACCTCGACCGGCTCTGGCCAGGCATCCGCGGTCTCGAGCGCTCTCCGAATCTCTGGATCGTCATCCCCGTAGTACCGACGCGCCCAGCCCGACGGTGCCGTCGGAGCCTCAAGCGCCGCCTCGATGCTCGCTTCGAGGAGGTCGAGCAGATGGATGAGTCCCTGTCGAATGACGGTGTCGGCTGCCTCGGTGCCGACCTCGTGGTTGGGCTTGAGGGTCACGTTGAACTCGTTGCCCTGGAGATGACACTCCTCGCGGATGGGGTCGGGTGCGTCGTGGAAGACCGCCGTGCGGAGCCGGTCGAAGACCGTCGGGACCGGCTCGTCGAGCTCCGTATACAGGAGGCGCTTGGTGTCCGGCCCCCGTCCGGGTGAGAAGACGCCGGTGCCGGCCTCGTACACGATGCTGACGCCGTCTGAGAGCGCGACGTCGTTGCCGAGGCCCTGGACGAGAAACCCCTTCACGTTCTCCAGCGTCTGCCCCGTGCAGATCACGATCGGGAGGCCGGCCTCGTGCAACCGCGTGAGCAAGTACAACGTCTCGCGCGGGATCTCGTTGTCGGTCGTCCCCGCGGTGCGCAACGTGTCATCCACGTCGAGGACCAACACGTTGACGGCACGGCCGTACTTGCGATAGAGGTCCAACGCGGTGAAGGCCTCGTCACGGGAGGCCGCAGCGGCGATCGTGGCGAGCGTCTCACCGCGCGCGTCAAACCCCGCGGCGATGGCATCGCGAAGCTCCGTCATCGAGTCGCGAGCCTCCTGCCAGTACGCCAACAGGACTGGTGAGTCGATGGGTGGGCTCAGGTCGACGAAGCGCTGATAGTGGCGCAAGCGTTCGGTATCGAAGCTCGCATAGAGGCGATAGAGCTGCTCGTGTCGGTCCATAAGCGACCATGCGGGATGGCACGGTTTAGGTGCTGTCGGTGCCTGCAGTCCACACCCTGCAACCAAATCCACATGGCGACTGCCCTCGAAGCCAGGGGCATGAAGAACGTGGACGACCTCATCGAAGACGCCCGTGACCTGGCCGACCGGGGGCTCACCCGGGGCGAGATCGCCGACGAACTCAACGTCTCCCGCGAGACGGCGCGGTGGCTCGTCGACCGACAACCCGATGACACCGACGACATTGACCCCGGAACGGACCTCGACGACGTCCACGTCGACTGGCAGGCGATCGGTCGCGACGCCACCCGCCTGCAGTACGCCGGTGCGGCGATGGCCGACCTGCTGACCAAACACGGCGAGGACATCGATCTCGTCGTCGGTATCGAGAAGGCCGGCGTCCCGCTCGCGACGGTCGTCGCGACCGAGCTTGCCGCCGACATCGCCACCTACGTGCCCCGAAAGCACCAGTGGGAGGACGGCGACATCGAGGAGCTCCAGGGGACCTTCTCGCGCAATTTCGCTGATATCCGTGCCCGCGACTGCTACGTCGTTGACGACACCATCACGTCCGGCACGACCATGGGCGAGACCCTGGAGGCGGTGCGAGCCGAGGGGGGTGACCCCGTCGCCGGCGTCGTTCTCGCGGACAAACAGGGCCTCGACCGGCTCGACGGCGTCCCGATCTACTCGCTCCTGCAGGTCATTCGCGTGGAGTGACCCGCCGACGGGCCCTCGTCACCCATCCCGCGTTGAGGCTTTAATAGCTCACCGCGCTGACGACCGCGTGATGCACCACTGCGACGGAGACGGACCACACCCATGACGGAGCTCGTCACCGTCGGGGAGACGATGTTGCGCCTGAGCGTCCCTCCCGGCGAGCGCCTCGCGCGCGCCAACCGGCTCGACGTCCACGTCGGCGGCGCCGAAAGCAACGTGGCCGTCACCGCCGCGGGACTCGGTGTCGATAGCGTCTGGGTCTCCAAGGTGGCCGACTCGCCCCTGGGTCACCGCGTCACCACCGAGTTGCGCGGACGCGGCGTCGAACCGCGGGTCACCTGGAGTGATGAGGGACGTCAGGGGCTGTATTTCCTCGAACGCGGCCGATCCCCGCGCGAGTCGACCGTCATCTATGACCGGGATGGGTCACCGATTCGGACAGCCACACCCGAGGACCTCTTTCGCGATCGCGTCGCCGCCGCGGACGCCGTTCACACCACCGGCATCACGCTGGCTCTCTCCGACGCGCTCGCCTCGACCGTCGAGGAGCTGCTCTCGGTGGCCGACACGGCGTGCTTCGACCTGAACTATCGGAGCAAGCTCTGGTCGATCGACGCTGCCCGCGAGGGCTACGAGACCGTGTTCCCCCACGTCGACGTGTTGTTCGCGCCCGCTCGCGACGCCCGACGGATCCTCGAGACCGACGGCGACCCGGCGGCCATCGGGGTCGCGCTTCGCGATCGGTACGACCTCGATATCGCCGTGATCACGGCTGGCCAGGATGGGGCCGTGGCCGTCGCGGCCGACGAGACGGTGACCCAGCCGGCGATCGACGCCGACACGGTCGATGCCATCGGCACGGGCGACGCCTTCGCCGGCGGCTTCCTCGCGACCCACTTCCGTGGTGGAACCCTCCAGGAGGCGCTCGCCACCGGAGCCGGCGCCGCGGCCATCAAGCGGACGATCGAGGGGGATGCAGCGACGATCACCGAGGCTGAGGTGGCGATGACCCTCGACAGCTCACCCGGTGGGATCGACCGATGACGACGTCACCTCGCCAACACATCGAGGAGGCGGGCGTCATCGCCGTCCTGCGGGGCGTCGATCCCGACGCGATCGTCGACGTCGTGGAGGCCATCGTCGACGGTGGCGTGACGGTCGTCGAGGTGACCGCGGAGTCACCCGATGCCCGCGAGGCGATCGCGACGATCGACGCGACCTTCGATGACGTCCTCGTCGGGGCGGGAACGGTCCTCGACCCCGCCGCCGTTTCACAGCTCGTCAGCGCGGGCGCGTCGTTCATCGTGAGCCCCGTGACCGACCCGGACGTGATCGACGTGTGTCACCGGGCCGATGTGCTCGTCGCCCCCGGAGCCTACACGCCGACGGAGGTATACGGTGCCCACGAGGCCGGTGCGGATCTGGTCAAGGTGTTTCCGGCGGCGAGTGGCGGACCGGCGCACGTACGCGCGATCCGCGGCCCCCTTGGCGACATTCCCCTGCTCCCGACGGGTGGTATCAATGCGGACAATGCCGGGGCCTTCATCGACGCCGGGGCGGTCGCCGTCGGTGTCGGTGGAGCGATCGTGGACCACCAGGCCATCGAGGAGGGGTCCTTCGAAACCATCGAGGCGAACGCCCGTGCCGTGGCCGACGCGGTCGATGCGACCCGGCAGTGACCGACGAAACCCGTCGGTCGACCCGGCGCCGCCCTACATGTAGCCGAGATCGCGCAACCGTTCCATGAGGTCCTCCTTGTCCTGGGCGCGACCGGCACGCTCGGTCGTCGCCTCCAGGTTCTGGACCCATGCCGGCTCGGCGCTCGTCTTCTCCGTTGAGATCTCGCTACCGAGGGAGCGATACCCGGCAAAGTACTTGGGAGAGATGGGCAGGTCGGCCATGGAGATTCCCTCGGGGAGGTCGTCGGCGGACTGGGGCACGTGGCCCTGCGGATAGCCGTCAACCACCTCGGGGACGACGAACTCCCAGGTGCCGTCCCAGACGTCACGTTCGGCGAACTGGAGGATCGGATGCACCCGGTCGTGGGGCGGATAGATGTCCGGGTCGTGGCGCGGCGAGAAGAACGTCTCGTCGGCACGAGCCTCCTGTTCGTCCCAGCGCACGCCGCTGATGATGGCGTCATACCCCTCGGCCTCGAGGGTGTCGTTCAACGCCACCGTCTTCAGCAGGTGGTTGCCGACGTACGTGTCCAACAGGAACGGGAAGGTGTCCTCCTCGTACTCGAGGATGTCGCGGACGTGGTGTCGGTTGTGCTCGCTGAGGGCGTCCACCGGGACGTCGTCGCCCGGGTCCAGGTCGTGGGTCTGGACGTAGGTGCCGACGTCCTCGTTGCGGGCATACACCACCTCGAGGTTCCACCGCGTGGCCCACCGGTCGACGAAGTCGTGAATCTCGTCGAAGTGCTGGTAGTGGTCGATGAAGACCGCCGGCGGGGTCGCGACGTCGAGGTCCGCGGCCACCTCCCGCGTAATATACAGGGCGAGCGTCGAGTCCTTCCCACCGGTCCACATGATCGCGGGGTGGTCGTACGCCTCGAGCGCGCGGTGGACGACGTCAACCGCCTGCTCGAGCTTGTCCTGGAGGGTCGGGTAGTCCTCGGGTGATTCGCCGTCGCCGAAGGCGTACTCCACGTCGACATCTGGGACGTCGCTCATCGTCGCTGGCGGTAGTTCGCTCGCAGGGAAGTACTTTATCCGTTCGTGGTGTCCCTGATCGGCGCCTCAGGTCCGACGCGCGTGGAACAGGCTGCCCGTCACGCCACCGGCGACCACGGACGCGATGACCGCCCCCACCATGCCGAGCAGCTCGTCGACAACGTCGAGTTCGATGGCGAGGTTCGTCGGCTCGTAGATCAGGGCGATCGCCAACAACACCAATAGCATGCAAAATGCACCCACCAGCGCCGCGACACCCGCGTACAGCCCGGGGTGGATGGTGGCACTGTCGATGTCGGCGGCATACACCCCGAGGGCTACGGCGATCGCCGGCACCAACAACGTCAGCTCCGAGTAGGCGTACAACGCGGCGTAGAACACCTCGTAGCTGTCGAACTGGGCGAGGCTGCCGAGGCCGAACGCGAGGCGGGCCTCATCACCGATCACCGCCATGAACCACAGGGCGAGGAACATGCCGAGACCGATCAACAGGAACACCAACGCGCCCACGACGGCCCCATCGAGAAGGCCCCTGGCGGTCGGGTCCTCGACCTGGTCGACGTCGGGCAATCCCCCGCTCGGTGTCTCCATCGGCTCACGAACCGTTCGAGTGGGCCCGTCGCCATCGTCATCGCTCGAAGCGTCGGCCATGCGTGGGTGGTCATTCTCCTGTCAGCCAGATAAAGTTACGTGCGTAACCGATCGCGCGCCACCGCGGACCGACCGGTTACGCCAGCAGGCTCGCCCCGTCGAGGGCGTCTGCGTCGACCTCGACATCGAGGAGCTCGAGGATGGTCGGCGCGATGTCGAGCAGGTCCGCATCGCCGATCGTAACCGACGGGTCGTCGGCGATGAGCGTCGCGTTTGCAAACGTATGCATGCCGTTTCGTGGCCCGTCGGTGAAGACCGCCTCCTCCCCCGAAAACCCGGCCTTGAGGTCGAAGCCGTCGTTGGGGATCGCGACGAGGTCAGGCGCGATGTCGGTATGGGGGCCGTCGAACGCCACCTCGCCGGAGACCACCCGGTCGACGACGGTCCGACCGTCGGGGCCTTCAAGCGCCGCGAGTGCCGTTTTGAGCTCGTCGCGTGTCTCCTCGTATGCCGACTTCGGCACGCTCCCCCCGGGTTCGCGCCCTTCGAGATTGAGGAAGAACCGTCCCGGAATCAGCGAATACGCCCGTGTCTCGGCCCCGATGTCGGCCAGCTCCTCGGGCTCGTCCGTGTCGAAGTTGAGCCATCCCTCGCGCGCGAGCCACGCGTTGCAATGCACCTCGTGGTCGAGGGTGGTGAAGCCGTGGTCGGAGGCGATGATGAGCGTGACGTCGTCATCCAACGCGGCATGGAGTCGGCCGATGTAATCGTCGAGGGTCCCATAGAACTCCAGAAACTCGTCGTGGTAGGGACCGTCGCCCTCGTAGTCGCCAAAGAGGAAGTGATTGACGCGGTCGGTCGTCATGAACACGCCGAAAAAGAGGTCCCAGTCGTGGCGGTCGAGCTCGTCGGCGAACGTCTCGTAGCGGCGCTCGAGCACCTCGTGGGCGTCCGCGATGAAGTCGGCCTTGTCCGCGTCGTGGCCGAGGCTTGCGTCGACGTCGATCCGGTAGCCGCTGGCGGCGAGCGCGGCGCCGAGCTCGTCCGGATGGGCGGCCTCCTCGATGCCGGGTGAGAGAAAGCCCGACACCATCCGGTTGACGTCATTCTGTGGCGGAAAGGTGACCGGCACGTTGAACACGCTTGCCTGTCGGCCGGCCGCCGTGGCGCGATCCCACAGTCGGGTTGCCCGGACGTGACTCCCGAGGGGGATGTACGTCTCCAACGAGCCCACCTCGCGGTCCTGAAAGCCGTAGACGCCGGTCGTGCCGGGGTTGACACCGCAGGTCAGCGCCGGCCAGCACGCGCTGGATTCCGGCGGCACGATGCTGTCGATGGCCCCGCCGGTCCCCTCGGCCATGATGTCGTGGAGGTTGTCGAAGACCGAGGGATGGTCAGCGATCAGCGAAAACGGCACACCGTCGATCCCGAGAAAGACCACCTTGGGGCCGGCATCACCGCGCAATCGGTCGAGCAATCCCATCGTTGGCCGTCCCTACCCAAGTTTCGGGCTTAGGGCTACCGATACGTCCGATGGTCCATGACTGTTATGGCCAGGGCGCCCGAAGCGGTAGCCAACGCATGTGGCCGCTCCAGGACGCCCCGCCCGTCGAAGACATCGAGGAGCTCCTCCGGACGGCCGTCGACATCTACGAACTGCTCCCGCTGTTCGTCTGGCTCATCATCGGCATGGGGGCGATCATCGCCATCCAGTGGGTCTGGAACCGATTTCAGACGGTCGCGGAGGTGCCTGGCGATGACACCATCGACCGTCGACGCCAGGAGACGAGGGTCCCCCGGGAGAAGTATACCATCCACGACGACGTCGACGTGGGGCAATACGAGTACCGCGAGCCGAGTGAGTCCGACGAAATCACCACCCAAAACGAGGTCAATCGCGGGCTGTTCAGCACGATTCGGTCGCTGGTCGACCTCATGTTCCGCCGTGGCGGCGAACGGGAGTAGCCGATCGCCCGCAGGACGGCTACGAGACATGCTCCGACCCGACGGTCGACCGGGCGAGTTCCATTCCTGGCGTCCCTACGCAGACGGCGTAGGGTGGCGCTCGAGGCGGAGTGAGGCCGGATCGAGCCGGTAGTACGACTCCCACGCCGGCGCCAGACTCACCACCCGCGTGGACCCGAACGTTCCCTCGACGTGTTGGTGGTGATGGCCCAAGAGACACAGCGACGGCTCCACCGCCTCGAGGATCGCATCGATGTGGCTACAGCCGACCGCATAGGCCTCGGACAGCGCCAGGCCGTGGGGTGCCTCGTGGCAGAGGAAGACGTCGACGTGGTCGAGGCGTTTGGCCGCCTCCACCTCCTCACGGACGAAGTGGCGCCGACGGCGCCCCTTGAGCGCGCCACGAGAGTTGTCGAACCGCGAGGGCGCGAAATTGCCCGAAAGCCCCGCGATGCGTACCCCGTTGACCGTCGTCACCGTGCTCGCGAGCAGATGGGCATTGGTGACACCATCGGGTGCACTTCCGGCGCGCAGTGCCTCGATGACGTCGAAATCCTCGTTGTTGCCGGCGATAAACCACGTCGGGACCGGCAGGTCGTAGTGCTCCAGGTCGCCGGCCTGCAGGGCGTGGGTGGCGCCAGCCGCCTCATACGCACGCAGCAGTGCTCGGCGCTTGACCGGATCGGCCGCGTGGGCGTCGCCAAGGACGAGCATTTACGTCGCCGGCTGAGCAGCCATCATCCCCGCTCGTCGTCCCCGTCGAGCAGTCGACCGTGCACGTCGATCTCGCCGTTGCGGATCCGCGTGCTGCTGATGCGACGGCCGTCTTCGGCCACCACGAACGGCGGCGTGTGGATCTCGAGCGGGCGCAATCCCCCCTCGCGACGCTTCTCATTGAGCTCGTACGCTCGCCGTTGGGCCTTGGCCTCGGGTGAGACGACCAACGCGTGCACGTCGTCGCGTGTGGCAGCCGGGCCGTACGCGTCGTCCAATTCGGTGACCTCGAAGCCGGCCGAATACGCCTCGGCGGTGCGCTCGAGCTCAGCCGCAAGGGCTGCTCGTCGGTCGTCGAAGGAGCCCAGCAGGTCGACATGGTCCGGATTGCTCCGCGTCTCGGCCGCGAGGGCTGACGACGTGATCGCCACGGTCACACGACCGTCGCCGGCGCCGTCGTGGCTGGCCGTCTGAAAGGCCGTATGAAAGAGCGCGCGATGGCCGTTGTGAATCGGCGTGAAGGTCCCGCCGAGGATGGCGGTCCGTTCAGGCTCGGTCATGCCACGAGGGTGGCCCGGGGAGGCACTTAACGTGGTGGGCAACGCCGGCAAGGAGGCCCTGCCCACGATCGAACGCCCATCGGCCCCGACCGCGGGCGAGGGTACGACGGGATGGCCCAACGGACTTTTTACCGATGAGGTGACCCTCGGGCCAATGCTCGGTGAGGTCCCCCTCGCGTTGCCGCTGTTGTTCCTGCCGATCGCCGCGAACGCGTACCTCCTCGCCGGATTCGCCCTCGGCTTCGGTCCTCACGACGGCTCGCCCGGATCGGCCTGGAGGTGGCCATCCTGGTCGGTCTGGATCTGCTCCTCGATCCGGCCGCCGTGGCGCTTGGCTTTTGGTCGTATGCCGCCGGTGGAGCGTATTACGGCGTCCCGCTCACGAACGTCCTCGGGTGGGTCCTCTCCGCGAGCGTGGTCATTATCGGACTCGACGTGGCGCTCGATCGTGCACGTCTCGCCGAGCGATGCTCGACCTGTCCGTTCATGCTCGACGATCTGGTCAGCTTCGCCCTGTTGTGGGGCGTCGTCGCCGCCATGTACGGGCTCATCGTTCCCGCGGCACTGGCCCTGGGCGTTCTCGGCGTGTTGTCCCGGGTGGCCCGGTTGGCCTCCCGCTTGCGTTCGATCGGTGGCGCCCGTCGTGGCCGACCGGTTAGTCGAACTCGCGCCAGTTGGTCAGCCGTGCCGCACCGGCGAGAAACACCACGGCCAGCACGGCCGTGACGGTGACGGTCAGGGCCACCCCGTCGGTTGAGTCCAGGATCATGACCTCGCGGAGGCTGCGATGGAGGTGCGTGACGGGACTGACCTCGGCCAGGGTGCGGACGCTTCCCGGCATCAGATCGAGCTCCCAGAACACGCCGGAGACGAACATCAACGGAAACGCGATCGCCCCGCCGAGGCTGATGGCCGAGCCAGGATCCTCGATGACCGCCCCCACGATCATCCCAAGGGCGGTGAAGGCGACCGCCGCAAGGACGATCAGCCCGAGCGCGAGCGGGCTCGCCACCGGCGTCACGCCGAACAGCACCCACGCGACCGCGACGAGGATGAGCGTGATGACGACGGCCAGGACGGTCTGGTACAGGACGTTCGCGGCGATCCACTCGCGCTTGCGAAGCGGGGTGGTGGCGAGGCGTTTCAAGGTGCCATCGCGTTTGAACCCGGCGACGGTCGAGGGCAGGGTCAACAACCCGTTGATGAGGATCACCGCGATGATGAACGCCGGGAGGTAGTAATCCGCGGCCGTGAGGTCAGCCTGGCCGCGCTCCTCGGTAGTCACGCCGGCCGGCGGTGCGTCGACCCCGATGGCGCGCTGGTTGAACGTCGCCACGATGCTCTCGAGGATGCCCGCCACGGCGCCGGCGCCCTCGTCGTCGGGTGCCGTCAGCAGGCTGACGTTGGCGGTCCCGGCATCACCTGCCGGGTCAATGCGCCCGAGGGCCGCCTCGATGGCTCGACGGCGGTCCTCGGAGAGGTTCGCCCCGAAGCGATCGACCGTCTCGCGGATGACGGTGGTCCGAACCCGGGTGCTTGCGTTTCGCACCTGCGCGTCAAAGCCCGCCGGGATGACCAGCACGCGCGAGTGGCCGGTCGCCTGCTCGATCGATCCGCCGGCCGCGAGGTCGACGTCGGGGTCGACCGTCTGCACCGAAAGCGCGTCGGCCGCTTCGAGGGCGTCGATGAAGGTCGTCGACAGGTTCGAGGGAGCCCCCGACGCATCGAGGTCGTTGTTCTGGACGGCCACGTCGAACTCCGAGGCACCGCCCGCAAAGACGACGCTGAAGAGCACGAGCAGGATGAGCGGGAACAACAGGGCGAAAAAGACGGCCTCGCGATCGCGCACCCAGTTGCGCAACAGCGTGACGACGAGGCGTCGCAGCCGCCTCACTGGAGCTCACCTCCGGGACCGAGGGTGCGCCCGGCCAGCGCGAGGAAGACGTCCTCCATGTCCGGGCTCACGAGGTCGATCGACTGCCCCGAGCCGCGGTCGTGCAACCGACCATACACTGCCTGAGCCTGCTGGCGGTCGTCGAACACCCCGACCAGGTCGCCATCATCCGTCGTGTAGGTCGATTGTGCCGCCTCCTCGAGGGTCGTCTGCAACGCTGCACCGACAGCCACATCGACCTCGCCGTGTCGGTGCACCACGACCTTGACCTCGCCGGCATATCGGTCGATGAGTCCCGGGACGGTATCGACCGCCTCCATGGCACCCTCCACGAGCAAGCCCACGCGATCGGCGAGATACGCCACCTCGTCCATGTCGTGACTGGTGAGGACGACGGTGGTCCCCATGGCGGGCAGCCCAGCGATCTGGTCCCACGTCGCACGACGGGCGGCGGGATCGAGCCCGGTGGTCGGTTCGTCGAGGAACAACACGTCAGGGTCGCTCACGAGGGCCATCGCGATGCCCGTCCGGCGCTGATAGCCGCCCGAGAGCGCGGCGAATCGGGTGTCCGCGTACGCTCCGAGGCCGAGCTCGTCGATGACGACGTCCACCGCGATCGGGTCGGCATGGAGGTCGTGAATGAGCGCGACGTTTTCGCGCACCGTGAGGCGCTCGAACGTGTGAAACGACTGCGGGACGACGCCGATGCGCTCTTTCAGCGCGTACAGGTTCGTGGACAGGTCCAGGCCGAGGACCGTGGCCGCCCCGCTCGTCGGGGTGCGAAGCCCCTGCAACAGCTCGATCGTGGTGGTCTTGCCGGCACCGTTGGGGCCGAGCAGGGCGAAGATTTCGTTCTCGTAGATCTCCAGTGAGAGGTCGTCGACGGCGACCGTCTCGCCATACTCCTTGCGGAGGTCGTCGGTCCGAATGACCGTCGACCGGGTGGATGACATCGGCTACGGTGGCCGTCACGGGTGAATTCCTAAAGCGTTCGCATCGGTGGGTCCACGGATGTCGCAATGACACCCCTCTCTATTATCACTACAGATAATTTGGACCGGCGGTATATGTAGTGCTCTGGCGTAGACGATGGTAGATACGATGGCAGTTGAAGAATCTGAGACGATTACCACGTCCGCTGGGACCGATATCGAGAGTTATATCGGTCCGCTCGCCGACTTTTTGCTCGTCCTGGTGATTACGGGTGTCGTCGCCTCTCTCGGCGTCGCAGTCGTCGCCCCCTAACGGTCCGCAGACCGGCTTCGTTCGCGGGCTCTTCGCCCACGAGCGTGAGCTGTGGCTGGCCGCCCTCTTGCTGTACGGCCTCGGTGACGGCGCGACCACGCTCGTCGGGATGGAGCTGGCCGGCGTGGCGGAGGTCGGGGCCCTGGCTGCACCGGCGATCGACCGCTTCGGCCCCCTCGGTCTCGTGGGCCTGAAACTGCTCCTGTTCGCGGTGGCCGCACTCCTGTGGCGGGTGCTGCGAACGCCGGGTCGGGTGGCCGTCCCCGTGGCGCTCGCGGGCGTTGGTGGCGTCGTGACGACGTGGAACCTGCTCGTCATCACCGGGGTGTTCTGACGGTGGCGACGGACTGACGGTCCCTCGGGGCGAACACCGGTCGTGGACGAACACACCGATGACGCCACCGTGGCGCCGCCGCGGGGCACGCCCACGGGGTGGCAGCCGTCGCAGGCTCGCTGGGAACACGCCACGTTGCGCCGGGCGGTCGTCCACGGCGTCCGGCTGTTCAACGACCAGGCCTACCACGAAAGCCACGACTGCTTCGAGGCAGAGTGGTTCCAGTACGGCGCCGGCTCGACCGAAAGCGCGTTCCTCCACGGCATGACCCAGGTGGCGGCCGGATGTTTCAAGCACCTCGATCGTGATGACGCCGCCGGCCGTCAGTCCCTGTTCACCACGGCCGCTCAGTACCTCTCCGACGTGCCGGTCGATTTCTACGGCGTCGACGTCGCCGATGTCCGCCACACCCTCGACGTCGCCCGTGAGGACGCAAGCGTCATCGACGGCTGGAGGATCAGCCTCGACGGCGCACAGCCGACGGCCCGGCCGGAGGATTACGCGTTCGCCGACCACCTCGAGTGAACGCCCGGCGACCTCGCCCTTTTTGCGACCCGTCCCGTAACTCACGCCATGACGCTGACACTGTACCGACTCGAGGGGTGTCCCCACTGCGAACGGGTCGTCGATGCGCTCGAGGCGTTCGATTGCCCCTTCGAGAGCGTCTGGGTCGAAGCGAGGCATTCCGAGCGTGACGAGGTCAAGCGCGTCTCCGGACAACGGAGCGTGCCCGTGCTCGTCGACGACGACAATGAAGTGGTGATGGCCGAGTCGGACCGGATCGTGGCATTCCTCAAGCAGACCCACGCCCCCGTGGCACAAGCACGGAGCGACTGACATGCCGACGACCCTGGAGGCGGCCTGCACGGACCCGGACTGTCCGCTCGACATGGTGACCCTCCATTACACGTACGACATGCCAGAGGACACCACCGTCGACGACTTTCGATGTCCCTACTGTGGCGGGGACGCGCTCCGCGAACTCGAGGTGTGAGCTCCCGGTGTGACCCACCGTTCACCCTCCCATCGCCGACCATGCCCATCCGCTCCTCGTCGACGATGACCCCCCGCCGCGGGCAGCGCAGCCGCACACCCACCTGGGGGCGAGGGCCATGATCGACGCCGACCGACTGCTCGTCGTCATGCTCGTTGGGATCGGTCTGTTGATCGTGGTCCCCGTCGTTGCGACGGGCGCCTGGTTGGCCGGGCTTGACGGCTCGGGACCGCTGGGGGGTACGGTCGGACCGCTGTGGTGGCTCGTTGGCTGGGTCGGTCTCGCGGTGGTGGTCGTCGCGACCGGGGTTCTCGGCGTTCGGCTCATCAGCTCTACCGACGACACGACTGACGAGGCCCTCCGGGAGCTGCGCATCGCCTACGCCCGCGGCGAGGTCGACGACGAGGAGTACGAGAAGCGCTACGAACGCCTCAAGGAGGAGTGAACGCCGATGTCCGGTTGGTAACCCATTTAGCTCGGCGACGGGTATCGCCGAGGTGACATGGCTGCCATCGGACGACGTCGGTTGCTACAAGTTGGTGCCACCGGAGTGGGTCTGGCGGTCGCGGGCTGTCTCGGCCTCGGCGAACCCACGCGCTGGCCGATGTTCCGGGCGCAGGGAAACAACGAGGCCGGGACCCGAGCGCAACCCGGCACGGCCCTCGAGGTCGGATGGGACCTCCACTTTGCGGATGCATTCGACCGGCCCGTGTCCACGATGGCCCCCTCGTCGGCCGTGGCGGACGAGGACCTGGCCTACGTCGCCGTCCGCCTCGGCGGCGAGACCGGCACCGGTACCGGCGTGCTCGCGATCGACGTCGAGGACGGCACCGTCGAGTGGCGCCGACAGCTGGCCCACCCACCGATCGACGCGGCTATCGTGCATCCTCCCGTCGTTGCCGAGGAGTTCCTGTTCGTCGTCGCCGGCGATCGTGGCGTCGTCGTCGAGCGCGAGACCGGCCAGAGCCACCTCGAGTTCGACCTGCCCTGGGTCCCGACGACCGCACCCGGCGGCGACCGCTACCTGATCGCCCTGGGCGGTGCACTCGTCGCGATGGCCGACCTCGAGGAGTCAGAAGAGGTCCGCTGGGACCGCACGGAGACCGAGGCGACCATCCACCCGGTCAACCCGATCACGGTCCTCGAAGACCGGATGTTCGTCCCCGTCGACGAGCGTGTGGTGACGTTGCGACGCGGTGACGGCGAACCGCTGAGCGAGCACCCCCTCCCCGGCGCTGCCGACCGAACCGCGCCACCGCTCGTGGATGGGTTTCACCTGCACCTCCGCGTCACCCGCCCGGACGATACCGACGAACTCATCGCGTGGCGACGTGACGACCGCTCGATCGAGTGGCGCGAACCGCTGGACGCCACAAGCGGCGACGTCGTCACAACCAACGCCATCCGCGGCGGCCAGCTGTACGTCCCCGAGGACGGCGACCTGGCCGCCGTCCACGTCGCCAGCGGCGAGCGTGACTGGACCCAGACCGTCGACGTCAGCCCGATGTACCCGACCCTCGGCGGGGAGGTGGTCTACCTGCTCGATGGCGACACGCTCGTCACGCTCGATCGAAACGACGGATCGATCCACGACCGTCACACCCTGCCGGGTGCGCCCCCGATCGGCCCCGTCGAGCCCGTCCCGCGTGATGGCGCCCTCCTGGTGACACGACACGACCGCCTGCTCGGCCTCAAGGACACGTAACACTCAGTCGTGACAGCACGACCCGGCCGCGTCGGCGAAGTCGACCGCGAGCCCGCGCGAGACGGCATCGTTGACCGCACCGAGACGGCGCTCGAGGGCCTGTTGGGCCGCAGCGTAGTCCTCCATGACGGGCATGGCATGCAGCTCCGACTGGATGCGCTTGAGCTCGGTCGCAGCCTCCTGGGTGGCCTCGCCCCGCTGGCGGGCCTGCATGTACTCCATGCGGCGTCGCTCAAGCGTCTCGATGTGCTCTTGGGCCTCGTCGGAGTTCTTGACGGCCTGCTGAGCCGCCTCGAAGCGTTCGTATTCCGGGAGCTGGGCGATCGCCTCACCCAGTCGCTCGCCCACCGCCTCGACGTCGGTCTCGAGGTCGACGCTCATGGTCTGCCCTTCCGGCCCGGGGCGTTTCAACCTGCCGACTGGCACCACCGAACGCCGAGGTTATAGGGCTCGACGGGGTATGCCCGGCAATGAGTGATGCCGACCGGTCGCCCGGAGACCTCCGTCGCACGGGGATGGCCCTCACCCACGATCGCGAATGGGATTACGAGCTCGACCGCATCGCGTCGGCGGTCGACGAGCACGAGGCCACCTTCGTCGGCCTGCAGTTCCCCGAGGGGTTGAAACGCCGCGCCAGGCGCGTCATTTCGGACCTCGAGGCGCACCTGCCGGAGGAGGTGACCGTCGCGGTCTCCGGCGAGGCGTGTTACGGGGCGTGCGACCTCGACGTCAACCTGCTGCGACGCTCGGACGTGTTCGTCCACTTCGGTCATAGCCCGATGAAGCAGTCGGACAAGATCGTCTACGTGCCCCTGTTCTCGAACGTGGAGGTCACCCCGATCATGGCGGAGGCCCTCGAGGAACTCGATGGGCCTACGGTCGGCCTCGTCACGACCGCCCAGCACATGAACCGCTTCGACGAGATGGCGGACTTCCTCGAGGCGGAGGGCTTGCAGGTCGAGACCCGTCGCGGTGACGAGCGGCTGACCCACGAGGGACAGGTCCTCGGGTGCAACTACGCCAGCGCGGACGTCGACGCCGACGAGGTGTTGTACGTCGGCGGCGGCAAGTTCCACCCCCTCGGCCTCGCGATGGAGCATCCGGACAAACACGTCGTCATCGCCGATCCGATCAACAACCTGGTCGACGTGGCCGATCCGGACCCGTTCATCAAACAGCGCTACGCCGCGGTCCACGCCGCGATGGACGCCGAGACCTGGGGCGTCATCCTGTGTACGAAGATCGGTCAGCGCCGCCAGACCCGCGCGGAGCGCATCGTCGAGAACCACGCGAACGCCCACCTGATCACCCTCAACGAGATCACGCCCGATCGCCTGTTGCATTTCGACTACGACGCCTTCGTCAACACGGGCTGTCCCCGGGTGACGACGGACGACGGCCCGCGGTTTCCAAAGCCGCTGTTGACCCCCGGTGAGTTCGAGATCGCCATCGGCGAGCGCGACCTCGAGGACCTCAGCTTCGACACCTTCCACGGGACCTGGTGATGGCCGCCCGCGAGGACCAGGACCAACGGGCGTGGCGCCGACAACGTTGAGCACCGCTCGCCATGTCGTCTCGGCGCTCCCTCGAACGTGACCTCGAACGGGTCGACGGCTTCGACGACCCGCGCATCGAGCTGGAACAGTACGCCACGCCGGCCACCGTCGCGGCGTCGATCATCCATGAGGCCGATCTGCGCGGCGACCTCGCCCGGACGGTCGTCGATCTCGGTGCCGGTACGGGACGGCTCGCCATCGGTGCGGCCATGCGGACCGACCGTCGAATCATCGGCCTCGAGGTCGACCGTGATGCGCTCGTGATCGCCCGCTCGAACGCCCAGACGATGGGTGTCGACATCGCATGGGTTCACGGCGACGTGGCGTCGGAACCGATTGACCCAGATGATCCCGTCACGGTGCTCATGAACCCACCCTTCGGGGCACAAACCGGCCACCGTGGCGCCGACCGGACGTTCCTTCGGACGGCTGCCGACATGGCCACCGTCTCGTATTCGATCCACAACGCGGGGAGCCAGGCGTTCCTCGAGGCGTTCGTCGACGACCACGACGGACGGATCACACACCGCTATCGTGCCACGGTGGCCCTCGCGCACCAGTTCGACTTCCATCGAGAGGCATCGACGTCGATTGCGGCCGAGGTCGTGCGTATCGCCTGGGCCTAACCCGACCGGCTCGCCACGGGGACGCGGGTGTGTTCGTGCGCCACATAGAGCGTTCCTCCATCGTTCTCAATCAGGATGCCACCTGCGGTCACGGACGCGTTCGGTTCCGGGAGGGCCACGGTCTCGACGGGGTCGCCCTCGCGATTGACCGTCACCACGAAGCGTTCGCCATCGACCCCGAGGGTCACCGTTCGGCCGTTGACGACGGGCTCGGCCGTGCGCGCCGGCGACGCGAAGGCGTGCACCCGTTCGTCCGCGTCGCCCAGCCAGACCTGATAGACCGAGTCGTTGCCCACGACCGACCAGGTGGCGCGGTCAGCGTAGACGGGATGGCGCCACCCAACGCCGCCGAGCGTGACCCACGCGAAGCCCTGGTTGGCCAGGCGGGCCGACGAGGCCGCGCGATACCAGATGTCACGGCGCTCGCTCGCCACGATGACGCCGCTCGTGCGGACCTCGCCAAGATCGAGCAGGTCGGTATCGACGACGGCCACCATCTCGTTCGTGACGTCCTCGGCGTAGATGACGCGGTAGTCGCCCACCTCGATGCCGGGCTGTGCCGCCGCCGGCCCCGGGTCGGTCGTCACCAGGTTGACCGGAACGGCCGGGGCCGCGAGCAACACCAGGCCAAAGACGAGGCCACCGACGGCGACCTGCCGACGGCTGATCGACCAGTTGCGAATCGACCGGTCCGAGGCGGCCGCGGTGGCGACCAACCCGGCCAACACGAGGACGAGGACGAACCCGAGGGCCTGATACAGCCGGTACTGGTCCGTGCCCTCGTACCAGTAGACCGCCCAGAGCGACTGGGCGATGGCGAACAGCGCGGTCGCCGTCCAGACCCGCCAGGGCGTGGCCAGGGTGTCACGGCGCCTGAACAGCGCCACGCCGACCACGACGCCGATCAGGAGGCCGATGGCGTGGCCCTGAATCGCGATTTCCGACCACCACGGCTGGGACGGTGCTGGTTGGGCGATGCCGCCGACCAGCTCGGGATTGCGAAGCGTCTCGAGCAGCTGGCGAAGCGCGCGGTAGCCGAGGACCGCCACGACGGTCGTGAGCGGGTACCGCACGAGCGCGAACCCGGCGAGGGCGAACACGACGCTCGAGAACCCGATGACCGGGCCGAGCCCGAACAGCGAGGTCACCAGGCCGACGAGCACGACGGCCCCCGGCACGACGCCGAACGCGCGGACGTACGGATTCGACCGCCAGGTGGCAAAGCTGACGCGACCCCGGGCGGTTGGATAGTGACCCCAGGCGTATTCGGCGATCGCGCCGAGGACGAGCGCCGAGGTCAGGTTGCCCTGGAGGTGACCGAGGTCGCTGTGGGCGAAGCTCGCGGTCAGCCAGCCGGTCGGATAGGCGTATGACCAGGACCGAAACGGCAGCTCGACCGGCGCGTGGATGTCGGTGAGGCCATCTTGCACGAAGAGATACACGACGAGCACGAGACCGATCGACGTGAGCGTCCCCCACGGCACGCCGAGGAGCCAGCGCTCGCGCAGGCGGTCCTGGACCCGTCGGACGGTCGGATCGAGTCGCAACATCCACCACGCGGAGGCCAGGAGGGCGACGGCGATCGCGACCCAGTACGCCGGCCGCATCGAGGCTGGGTTCACACAGCGCGCCTAAAGGGATTGCCACCCCGGGTCGCAAGCTACTTGCGCGGGCGGGCCCGACCGCCGACCATGGAACTCCGGGTCATCGAACGCACTGAGGACTCTCTCGAGATCGAGATCGGCGGCGAGGACCACACCTTCATGAACGCGCTCAAGGGCACCCTCCTCGAGACCGAGCACGTCGCCGCGGCCACCTACGACATGAATCCCGAGCAGTCCGGCGGTCAGACCGAGCCGATCCTGTCGATCAAAACCGACGGCAACGCCGACCCCCTCGAGGTGCTCGGCGAAGCCAGCCGGACGATCGGCACGCGCGTCGACGCGTTCATCGAGGCGTACGAGAACGCCGCCTAGGTTGAGTGAGAACGGCTTTAGTCACGGCCCATCAACACGACACAGTATGACTGATCACGACGACACCGCGGGTCGGACGACCGCCCCACAAAGCCCGTACGGCGCGCACGAGGTCCGCATCGGTGCCCTGGTGCTCATCGTCGGTGCAATCATCGCCTTCGTCGTCCCCTATTTCCTCCTCTAGCCACGACGGCTGCCCCAGAAACGGTCCGATCAGGACTGATCGTGAGCTGGTGTCAAAAGACGTACTCGTCGTCGTGATCCATCATACCCTCGCCCTCCATCGCGTACTCCTGTTCGTCCGGCTGAGAACCGCCGGCCTCGTAGGCCTTGAGGCCGGCCGACAGGAGGGCCTCGAGCGCCTCCTCCCGGTTGACGAACTCACCGCGATCGATCAACCGGGTGATGCGCATCTCGAGGTGTTCCGGGATGTTTACTTCGACTCTTGGCATTCGGTGGCTTGGCCTACCAGCGGAGGGGTACAAAAGCCTAACGGGGCCGACACCCCGGAGGCGTCGGCCAGGTGGTATCGGCCGATACGACGGCCAGAACGCCCACATCGGTCGACCGTCGCCGCGCCGACAGCCGGGTGATTGTGTCGACGATTTATTCCCCCTCGCCCGGAACCATGCCACAACGATGGCGTCCTGGCGTCTCGGGCGGGCTCTCGTGGTCGGACTCATGCTGGTCCTGCTGGCGGTCCCCATCGTCTGGTTCGACCCGGTGATTGCCGGTGCCCTCGTCGCCGTTATCGCGGTTGCGGTGCTCTTCAACTGGTACATGCCGGGACGGACACCGACGCGGACGGCGACGTCTGGGCGGCAATCCCTGACTGGCAGTACGAGGGTCGTCACGTCGAGTCGGGCGGGCTCTCGCGGGCCGACCAGGAGGAGGCCATCGAGGAGGTCGCCGACCGTGCCGACGAGCGCGTCCCACACGATCGATGAGACCGACCGGGGGTCGGAACGTTCACGACGGTCTGGCACCCAGTCGTCCGTATTGAGGCCGTGAGCCGGAACGTCACGACGCTGCCCGGCGTTGAGGAATCCACCGCGGACGACCGGATCGTCTGTCACGTGGACATGGACTGTTTCTACGCCGCCTGTGAGCGCCTTCGCGAGCCCGAACTGGTGGGCCAGGCGGTCATCGTCGGCATGGGATACGAGCCGGAGGATGACGGCGGCGTGGTGGCCACGGCCAGTTACGAGGCACGCGACTACGGGATTCACAGCGCCCAGCCCATTTCCGACGCCCTCGAGGCGCTGCCGCGGGCCGCCGTGATGCCGGCGGATTACGCCGGGCCGGTGGGGCAGTACCGGCCGGTGGACATGGAGTTTTACCAGGAGGTGAGCGAGCGCGTCCTCTCGGTGTTGGACGAGCGTGCCGACGCGATGCGGGTCGCGAGCCTCGATGAGGCGTACCTCGACGTGACCGGTCGCACCGACTGGTCGACGGCGGCGGCATTCGGCCGCCAGCTCAAAGACGCCGTTGACGAAGAGGTTGGCGTCACGGCGAGCGTGGGCATCGCGCCAACGCGAGGAGTGGCCAAGATCGCATCGGACTTCGACAAGCCGGACGGACTGACCGTCGTCGCGCCTGAGGCGATCACCGAATTCCTCGCCGACTTACCCGTCGAGGACCTCCATGGCGTGGGGCCGGTGACGGCCGAGACACTTCGCGACCTCGGCATCGAGACCATCGGCGACGTCGCCCAGCGCTCGCCGGCGCACCTGGCCGAGCACTTCGGGGACCGGGGGCGCGAACTCGTACGCCGTGCCCGTGGGGACGGGCCAAGCGAGGTCACCCCGCAGGGCCGGCCAAAGAGCCTCGCTCGCGAGTCCTCGCTGGGTGAGGCGACGGACGACACCGCGATGATCCGCGACCGCCTCGCCGAATTGGCCCACGCGGTCGCCGCCAGGGCAGCACGAAAAGGCGCACAGTACCGGACCGTCGGGATCAAGGTCGTGACGCCGCCGTTCGACGTCAACACCCGCGAGCGCACCTTCGCCGGACCGTTCGCCGATCCCGAACTCGTCGAGTCGACTGCGCTCGACCTGTTCGAGGAGTTCGGCGGCCAGCCGGTCAGGAAGATTGGAGTGCGCGTCGCGAACCTGGATTTTGCCGCGGATCAGGCGTCACTTGGCGACTGGACGGCGGAGCAATCGCCGACGGATACCCGGTGGGAGGCCACGCCCTCCGGTCGGTCACAGCGCCAGCTCAGCGACTTCGAGCGAGACTGACTTACGCCTCGTCGACGTCCTCGAGGTCCTCGGCGATCTCCTCGAGTTCCTCCTCGACCTCTTCGTCCTCCTCGATGGCCGCGGCCGCGTCCGGCTCGACCTCGCCCTCGTCGGCCGTTGCGTCATCCATCCCGCCGGCGGCCGCATCGGCCTCGAACTCCTCATCGATGGCCTCGTCGACGACCACCGACCCGTCAGCGTCGTCCTCGGGCTCGGTCGGGGCGGTACCGGCTGATTCGACCCGATAGCCGGCCAACTCGATCTTCTCGGAGACCACTTCCGCATCGACGTCTCCCTCCACGGTGACGACGTTGTCGTATCGGTCGGCGTCGACCGCCTCGACGCCATCGGCCAGCTCGACCGCAGACTCGACGACTTCTTCGCATCCTTGACAGGTCATCCCACGAACGCGAGCTTCGATCGACATTACGTGTTGAAAGCCGTCGCGGTCAAAAATGGCTACCGGTCCGCGGCTCACGCTTGCCCACGTCCCTCAGCACCCGTCGACGGGCACCGCGTCCTCATGAAGGGGCCACCGAATCGGTCCCACATCGCGCCGGGCGCGGCGGTCAGCCCCACGACAGTCACGGTGGTGGCTCAGGCCTCCCAACCCGGATCCGACCCGGTCGCGTCGATCCGCAGCGATCGATCGCTGCCGGCAAGACACGCATCAGTCATCCGCGGGGAACGGATACCCGATCGTGTGAAACTCAGCGTTCGGCCGCATGTCGGCGAGGTGCGCCATGCGATTGGAGAGGTTGAAAAACGCCGTCACGCTTCCGATATCCCAGATTGCCCGTCGGGAAAAGCCGTGTTCCTCGAGGGCATCGAGATCATCGGCGGTGGCCGAGGCCGGTGAATCAGTGAGCTTGACCGCGAAATCTAGCATCGCCCGGTGGCGTTCGCTGATATCGGCGATGCGGTAGTTGGCGACGAGCTGGTCGGCGAGCAGCGGGTCGTCGCCGTACAGCCGGACCAACGCACCATGGGCGACGTTGCAGTAATAACAGTCGTTGGCCGCACTCGTCGCGACGACGATCATCTCGATCTCCGTCCGCGTCAGCTCGGACTCGTCGACGAGCGCGTCGTAGTACTGGAAGAACGCCCGGAAATGCGAGGGGCGATACGCCAACGCGAGGAAGACGTTGGGGGTAAACCCCGCCTCCTCCGTCTCGGCCTCGATCCGTGATTGGACGTCATCGGGCAACTCGTCAACCGTGGGAACGGGAAACCGCCGCATGGCCGGAATGTCGTCATCCGCCATGGACCAGCCTGCGGGTTGGTCCCCTATAATCGCCCCGGGGTCGCCCCGCTACCGGACCGATCCGCGCGCGACGAGGGCGACGTCGCAGTCGATCGACCCCATGCGATCGGTGTCCGAGCCAGTGAGAAAGCGAAGCGGATCACCGCCGTACTTCGGCGCACCGAACCAGACGAGATCGTATTCGCCGGCGTGTTCGCGGACGAACGTGGCGGGATCCTCCCGAGCAAGGCGGGACTCCTCGACGGCCGACTCCGTCTCGACCACGTGGGCAAGCAACCGCTCACCGCGGCGTCGGTGGCGTTCGTCGGCGATGCAATGACAGACCGCGACGTCACGGGCCGTGGTGGCGAGGCGACTGGCGAAATCCACCATGGCATGGGCGGTGTCGCCGGGACGTGCCACCATCACCAGGGACCGCCGCCAGGCTCTTCGCTCTGAGTGTGCACGAAGCACCACCGCATCGAGCGGATGCGCCAACACGGCCTGGACGAGCCGATCACTCGCGTCATCGACGCCGACGACCAGCAGGTCCGATCCCGTCTCGCGACCGACCCATTCGATCGCCTCCTCAACCGGGCCCGTCAGGACGATCACGTCACAGGGCAGGTCGTATCGATCCCTGACCGTCTGCGCCTCGGCTTCGAGGGCGTCGGCGACGGCCTCGGGTGAGTCGTCCGATTCGAGCATGGCGGCGATGATGAGCCGACCCGCGTCGTGGGCGCCGGCGAGGCTCGCGCCGAGGTGAATGGCGGAGTCGTCCGCATCGCTCGCGATCACGAGCACGTGATCGTCCGCCGAGAGCGTCCCATAGAGGAGTTCCGCCCGACGGCGATACACCGTCTGTCGCCAGATGACGAACACGCCGGCCACGAGGAGGCTGCCGATCGCCACGCTGAGGACGTACCCGACGGCGGATGCCTCCTGGGTGACGAGTGCCAGCAGGGCCGTCGAATAGGCCACCGGTTCCTCGATGTCGAGGGCCCAGGTCAGCACCCCAACGAGCAGGATCGACGTTCCGGCGGCGACGGGATCGACCGCACCCACCGAGTCGCCATTGATGAACAGTTCGCTCAGCCAGCCGCAGCCGGCTCCAAGGGTGATGCCGCCGACGAAGTGTGTCGGAGAGGCGTATTCCGCCTGTGGATCGGCAAACAGCGAGTACGCCCCGGCCGCAAGCGGCGGGAACAACAGGAAGGACAGCTCGACGGCCGCGTTTGATACCGCCGTCACCACCGCGATAAGGACCGGGACGAGCAACAAGACCGAGAGGTGAATCAGGTGATCCGTGGCCTCGAGCCAGCGCCGGAGGTCTGTGCGTGACCGAGGGATGGCCCGGTAGCGACGATCGAAATGGGCCCAGGCCCGACTCGCATGGTGACGGATTCGCGAGCGGAGACCGTCGGGTGACGGTCGGTCCGTCGACGCCTCGTCCGCCCCGGTCCCCATGCTATCCGTCGGCACCACACAGAGCCACTAAACCCTGCTGACTCCGATGTGGACTGACCAGCGTCAGACCGACCGGAGACCCGATCAAACGCGCTCGGCGACCAGTTCGGCCACCTCCGAGGGCGTCCGGCCAACCGGAACGCCCACGGACTCGAAGGCCTCGATCTTGCTCCGGGCCGTGCCAGTATCGCCCCCGCCGGAGACGATGGCACCCGCGTGGCCCATCCGCTTGCCAGGAGGTGCGGTCCGTCCGGCGACGAAGGCCACCACGGGCGTGGACATCTCCGCGTCGATGAACGCGGCAGCGCGCTCTTCGGCCTCGCCGCCGATCTCGCCACACAGGACGACGGCGTCCGTGTCCACGTCGGCCTCGAACCGGGGGAGCACGTCCACGAAGGGCGTCCCGATGATGGGATCTCCGCCGATACCGACGGCGGTTGACTGGCCGATGTCCGCCGTGGTGAGGTCGTCGACGATCTGGTAAGTGAGCGTGCCCGATCGCGAGACGAGACCCACCGATCCCGCCTCGAAAATGTCGCCGGGGAGGATGCCGAGCTTGGCCGCCCCCGGGGTGATCACGCCGGGACAGTTCGGCCCGACGAGGGTCGTATCCGTCTCCGAGAGGCGGCGATTCACGCGGCTCATGTCCTGGGTGGGAATCCCCTCCGTGATGGCGACGACGAGGTCGAGGCTCGCGTCGATCGCCTCGAAGAGCGCATCGGCGGCGAACGCCGGCGGGACGAACACCACGCTGGCCTCGGCGCCCGTCGCCTCGACGGCCCCCTCGACGGTATCGAACACCGGCACCCCGGCGACCTCGCTCCCGGCACGGTTCGGGACCACCCCGGCGACGACGTTCGTCCCATACTCGCGCATCCGCTCGGTGTGAAAACGTCCCTCGTCGCCCGTGATCCCCTGGACCACCACCCGCGTGTCGTCATGAACGAGAATGCTCATTCGGCGGTCACCCCCGTCGAGCGATCGACGGCCAGCTGAACGGCCCCCTCGAGGGAGTCGGCCACCTCGAGACGGTCGGTGTTCAACACCGCACGCCCCTCGGCTGCCTTCGTCCCGGCGAGGCGAACGACCACGGGCTTTGGGAGCTCGTCAAACGCCTCGATCGCCTCGTTGATCCCACGCGCCACCTCATCGCCCCGGGTGATCCCGCCGAAGATGTTGAAGAGGACGACCTCGGCATTGTCGTCCGAAAAGACCAGGTCCAACGCGTTTCGCACGCGCTCCGCCCGAGCGCCCCCGCCGATGTCGAGGAAGTTCGCCGGCGAGCCGCCGAAGTGATCAACGAGGTCGAGAGTCGTCATCACCAACCCCGCCCCGTTGCCGACGATCCCCACCGAGCCATCGAGGCGAACGTAGTCCAGATCGACCTCGCTGGCGCGGCGTTCGAGCGCATCCCCCGTCGCCTCGTCCTCCAACGCGGCCAGCTCGGGGTGGCGAAAGAGGGCGTCATCATCGACGTTCATGACCGCATCGGCAGCGACGACGCCACCGTCGACCGTCTGCATCAGCGGGTTGATCTCGATCTCGCTCGCGTCACTCGAGGCGAACAGCTCATAGAGGGTGGCGAGCACCGTCGCCACGTCACTGGCGATGGACCGGTCGACGCCAGCCCGGTGCACGGCCAGTCTGGTCTGATACCGATGGACGCCGTACGCCGGATCGACGGGGATGCGGGCGATCGCCTCGGGGTCGCGTTCGGCGACCGCCTCGATGTCGACGCCCCCCTCCGTCGACGCCATGAGCACCGGTCGGCCGGCCGTTCGATCCATGGTCACCCCGACATACAGCTCGTCGACGAAGTCGACCGCCTCCTCGACGATGACCCGATCGACGGTCAGTCCCTTCAGCTCCATGCCGAGGATGCGCTCCGCCGCGTCCCGTGCGGCCACCTCGTCGTCGACGAGCTCGATGCCACCGGCCTTGCCCCGCCCGCCGACGTGCACCTGCGCCTTGATGGCGACCGGATACCCGATCGAGTCGGCCGCCTCGAGAACCGCATCGACGGTTTCGGCGAGCTCGAAGGCAGGCGTCTCGATGCCCGCCTCGGCGAAGCGTGCCTTCGCCTGGTACTCGTG